>JBGPOP010000008.1:0-130049 GCA_041488095.1 Planctomycetota bacterium | reverse complement strand
CCTTCAAAGCGCATCTCGCGCTGAGTACAATCTGTCATCGCCGTCCGCCCTCGTTTGTGGGTTGGAGCTCGTGTAACCAACTCCACTTACGAACGAGGCGACGGCGTGTTGCTCACATGTCGTGAGAGATCCGGGCTAGCGAACGAGCTTCCGCTTCTCGGCCAACCGCCGCGCCAGCGCGCGCACCTCCTCCGCCGGCAGCCGGTGGAGCTGGTGCACGAGCGTGCGGTCGAGATCGATCCCGGGGAACCTGTCCGGGTTCTTCGCGATCTCCTGGTCGAGGACCTCCAGCAGATCCTCGAGCAGCTCCTCATACCCCGCCGCATGCGCCGTCGGGCCGCGCCCGTCCGACTCGGCCGCGTCGAGCACCTGCGCCAGCGTCACGCGCGAGTCGGGGGAGTCGCAGAGCGCCACGAGCTCCGCGCGGTACTCGAGCCTCTGCTCGACCCGCGTCGGCGAGAGGCCGCACTCGAACAGGAACATCAGCGCCTCGCGCCAGTGCTTGGAGAGCGGCAGGAAACGCGCCCGGTCGACGAGGTGCCCCTGCTCGTGCGTCGCGGTCGTCTCGACCAGCTCGTCGAGCGACACCTGGCCGAGGCCCGCTCCCTCTCCGCTCTGCGCTCCGGCCCGGTCGCGCAGGATCGACAGGCGCACCCGGCTCGCCTCGCCCAGGGCCGCGCCCGCCCGCGTGCGCTCGCGCCGGCGCGCCTCCCCGTCGCCCGAGGTCTCGAGCGGCAGCCCCGTCACCGCCAGCGCCTGCGCCACCTGCTCGGCCGCGTCCGGACCCGAGAACTCCGCCGCCAGCGCGGTGAAGATCGCCCGCTCGCCGCGCACGGAATCGACGTCCAGCCAGTAGCCCTCGTGAAGAGCCGCGGCGCTGATTCGCGCGCCCGAGCGCTCCGTTCGGCTCCTGACGTCGGCCCCTTCGCACCACGCGACCGATCCCGACCAGGGCATGCCGAGGTGCGCGCCCTGGCGCGGCTCGGTCATCAGCTTCGCCAGGACCGTCCCGTCGGGCCCGCCGGACCCGGACAGCTCGCCGATCAGCGCGAAGCGGCCGATCCGGTCCATCTCACGCGCCATCCCCGGCACGGATTCGCCGGCCTTTCCGAGCCCCTCCCGCTCGTCGGCCCTCGAGAACACCGGGCCGGGGTGCACGATCTGTCCGATCCAGCCATAGTCGAGGCGCGGCGAGGCCGCGAGCTCGCGCGCGCGCTTGGCACCGTCGCGCTCGCCGCCGAGCAGAGCATCCGCGCGCGCGAAGAGCGGCCCCATCGCCGCGAGCAGCGCCGAGAGGTCGCGCACGTCGACCGGCGGCTCCCGGCTCCCCCCGAAGCTTCGCCGTGCCCCCGACCCCTCTCCGCGCCCGCCTTCGGCCTGCGCCGCGGCGGGGCGCAACGTCCGGCGGGATCCGGCCCCGCCGATCAGATCGTCGAGCGAGTCGAGGAGCTGCATCCCCGCGGCCGCGCGCCCCTCCAGGTCCAGCGCGCGGTCGAGGTCCGCGCGCGCCAGGCGCCCGGCCAGCGCGCGCGCCTCCCGGAACCACCCGGCCGCGACGAGCGCCTCCCCGAAGTCGAACCAGGGAGCGGCTTCCGCCGCAGCTTCGCCGGCCTCCTTCCCTGCGACGGCGCGCGCGCAGCGCACGACGCGCGCGAGTCGCTCGTCCCTCGGCAGCCCGTCGTGATCGCGCAGGCAGGCGGGAAGATCCGCCAGCCAGAGCTCGACGGCGCTGGCGTACTCGCCGGCCGCGAACCGCGCAGCCCGGAGCAAGGGTCCGGCGGGCTGCAGCCGTCGCTCGCTCTTGAGCGAGCGCTCGAGCAGCCCGAGCGCGAGCGGAGTCGGACCATGGGCGAGCATCAGCTCGGCGCGCAGCCGGTCGCGCGCGGGGCTGCGTTTGCCCGCCAGGGCGGTCGAAAGCTCGAGCAGGCCGCCTTCCTCCCGGCCCGAGAGCGCGCGCATCTTTGCGACCAGGTTGTCGACCTCGGCGTCGGTGAGGTCCTCCTCGCGCAGGAGATCGAGGCCGCGACGGAAGGCCGCCGTGCTCTCGGGCGATCCGCGGTCGCCGAGCCCGATGCCGATCGACTCGACCGCGAGCCGGATGCGGTCCCCCGCGGAGAGGTCGGGAGCCGCCAGGCTCTCGGCCAGGACCGCGAGCGCCTCCTCGCGCCGGCCGGCCTGCGACAAGAAGCGCGCCAGCGACGAGGCGAAGAACGAGCGCTCCCACGGATCCCGCGCGCGGGAGAGCGCCGCACGCGCGTGCGCCACGGCGGAGCGCGCGTCGCCGCGTCGATCGGCCGACCAGGCCAGGCCGTGGCGCGCCCAGGCGAGGTCGGGCTCGATCTCGGCCGCACGGGAGAATCGCGCCTCGCCATCGATCCCCTCCAGACGCCCGGCCAGGTACAGCTCGCGGGCATCCTCACCCGAGCGCGCGAGGCGTTGGCGATGCGCCTCGAGCGCCTCGACGCCGCGCAGCTCCCCGCGCAAGAGGTCGTCCTGCACGCGCGCGGGCGCGACCCAATCGGGTGCGGCGGCCTGCGCGGCCCGGGTCAGCTCGCGCACCCGATCGCGGGCGCTCCGGCTCGTCCCACTTGGATCGGAGCCGATCGTGCGCAGGACCGCCTGCGCCTGGGCGTAGGCTTGCGAGGCCTCGGCGCAAACCGGCCGGACGGAAACCCTGCGAAGGGTCCGGCACGCGACCGCCGAGAGCGCGACGGCCGAGAACAGCCCGAGAGCGACCAGGGCCTCGATCCGCAAGCCACGCTTCCCGGGAGCCTGGCCGCAAGGGGACATGTCCGCCCTTGTAAAGCAGGCGAGGCGCCGTCGCCAGAGCCCTAGCGCAGGAACGCCTCGAGCACCGCGTCCGGTCCGCACTCGCGATCGAGCCGCTCGCAGAAGGAGAGGCGCGTCAACCACTCGGCCATCGACACGCCTTCGCCTCCGTTCACGAGCCCGGTGTAGACGCGCACCTGGTCGACGAAGCCCGACTGGAGATGGTGCGTCAGCAGTCGCGGCCCGGCCTCGATCACGATGCGCCGCAGCCCGCGCTCCCACATCCAGGTGTGCGCGTCGCGCAGCGAGACGCCGTCGTCCGTCGCCGCGTGCAGCTCGTGGATCTGCGCTCCCGCCTCCACCAGCGCGCGGTGCCGCCCTTCGTCGTTGCCGCCGACGCACAGGATGTGGACCTCGCCGCCGCCCTCGCCGGGCGAGGGCTTCTTCAGCACCGTCGCGCCGGGTGGAGTGCGCAAGCGGCTGTCGAGGATCACCCGCAGCGGCGCACGGTTCGCGTCGCCGGGAGGCCGCACCGTCAGCCGCGGGTCGTCGCGCAACACGGTGCCGACGCCGCTGACGATCGCGTCGACTCGGCCACGCAGGAGCTGGACCTCCTGTTGCGCCTCGGGACCGGAGATCCAGCGCCCGCCGCCGACGTCGGGCGGAGGCGTGAGCTGGCCGGTGCGGGTCTGAGCCCACTTGGCGATCGTCCACGGGCGCGGCCTCCGCAGGCGGTCGTCGCCGATCCAGGCCTGGAAGTGGGGCGCGACGTCCGCGAGCGGCGCAGCGCCCTCGAGCAGGACGACGTCGAGTCCGGCCTCGCGCAGGGCGCGCAGCCCCTCTCCGCGGTGGCGCGGATCGGGATCGACCTCGCCGACGATGATGCGGCGGATTCCACTGGCCAGGATGGCCTCGACGCAGGGCGGGGTCTTGTCGTGCGAGGAGCAAGGTTCGAGGGTGACGATCAGGGCGTCCCAGCGGCTGGGAGGCACGCCGCTCGCGCGCGCGGCCTCGAGGGCGCGCACCTCGGCGTGGGCTTCGCCCCATACCTCGTGGAAAGCGCGCGCGAGCGCGCGATCCCCGGAGAACACCGCCGCGCCGACGCAGGGATTGGGCGCGACCTCGAAGCGGAAATTCCGGGCCTGCTGGCCCAGCTCGCGGAGCACGAGCGCGCAGCGCTCCTCGGAGAAGGGCGCAGCGATCGCGCGGATTGCGGTTCTGTCCAGAGGGCCTCCCGGAATGTGGGTTCGCGCATGTCTAGCATACGCGGGCGGCGCAAGGGAGGTCGGCCGCCCGCACAGCCCGCGGCCTGGGAAAATGTCGCAGGGCCGGCCTTCCCTTCGCCGGCGGGAGGGGCACACTACTGCCGACTGGCTCTGGTGCGGACCCGGTGGAAGCCCCACCCAGGAGACCCATGAAGAAGCCCCCCATCCGAGTCGCCGTGACCGGCGCCGCCGGGCAGATCGGGTACGCGCTCGTGCCGCGCATCGCCGCGGGCGAGATGTTCGGCCCCGATCAGCCGGTGATCCTCCAGATGATCGAGATCCCCGACGACAAGGCGCAGCTCGCGCTCAAGGGTGTCGCCATGGAGCTCGAGGACTGCGCCTTCCCGCTGCTCGAGGGGATGGTGCTGACGAGCGACCCCGTGATCGGTTTCAAGGACGCGAGCTGGTGCCTCCTGATCGGCAGCCGGCCCCGCGGACCGGGCATGGAGCGCAACGACCTCATCAAGGTCAACGGACCGATCTTCACGGGCCAGGGGCGGGCGATCAACGACGGCGCGGCGAAGGACGTGCGGGTCGCGGTCGTCGGCAACCCGTGCAACACGAACTGCCTGATCGCGATGCACTCGGCTCCCGACGTTCCGCGCGAGCGCTTCAGCGCGATGACGCGCCTCGACCAGAACCGCGCCCAAGCGCTGCTCGCGCACAAGGCGCGCGTGCCCACGACCGCGGTCAAGAACATGCTGATCTGGGGCAACCACTCGTCGACGCAGGTGCCCGACTTCTACAACGCCACGGTGAACGGCCGGTCCGCGGCGGAGGTGATCGGCGACGAGGCCTGGCTCAAGGGCGAGTTCCTGAAGACCGTGCAGCAGCGCGGGGCGGCGATCATCGCCGCGCGCGGCGCTTCGAGCGCGGCCTCGGCCGCCAACGCCCTGATCCACCACGTGCGCGACCTCGCGAACCCGACTCCCGAGGGCGAGTGGCGCTCGGCGGCCGTGGCGAGCGACGGCAGCTACGGCGTGCCGGAGGGTCTGATCTGCTCGTTCCCGGTCCGGAGCGACGGCCGAGGGGGATGGAAGATCGTCCCGGGCCTGGGGATGAACCCGTTCCTCAAGGAGAAGATCGCCGCCAGCGTCAAGGAGCTCGAGTTCGAGCGCTCGGTCGTGGCGGATCTCCTCGGGTAGGCGCGGGATGCGGGTCTTCGTCACCGGTGCGAGCGGGACCATCGGGTCGGCGGTCGCGGCCGCGCTGTCCCGAGCCGGCCACTCGGTCGTCGGGCTCGTGCGCAACCCCGAGAAGGCTCGCGCGCTCCACGCGGCCGAGGTCGCGACGGTCGTGGGAACGCTGGACGCCCCCGAGAGCTGGACCGCTCGCGCGAAGGAGTGCGAGGTCCTCATCCACCTGGCGGCCGAGTACACCCCGCGCTTCCTCGAGCTCGACCGGCGGATCGCCGAGACCCTGATCGACGCGGCCCGGAAGAGCCGCGGGCCACGCCTCGTCCTCTACACGAGCGGCGTGTGGGCCTACGGAAACACCGGCGCGAGGCGCGTCGACGAAGCGACCGAGTCGACGCCGCATCCCTTCGTCGCCCCGCGCGTCGAGACCGAGCGCGCGGTGCTCTCCGCCGGCAGCGGGAGCGTGCGCACGCTCGTGATCCGCCCCGGCTGCGTCTACGGCGGCCGCGGAGGCATGACGGCCGCATGGTTCGACAGCGCGACGAAGGAGGGTGCCGCGCGGATCGTCGGCGACGGGAGCTTCCGTTGGAGCATGATCCACGTCGAGGACCTGGCGGAGCTCTACGTCCTCGCCGCGGAGTGCCCCTCCGGCGGCGAGATCTTCAACGCGACCGACCGCAGCCGGTTCACGGTGCGGGAGTGCGCCGAGGCGGCGTGCCGCGCGGCCGGGCGCGAAGGGAAGGTCGTCTCCGTCACGGTGGCCGAGGCGGCCAAGACCTGGGGGCCGATGGCGGAGTGCCTGACGCTCGACCAGCACGTCGACTCGAGCAAGGCGGTGCGCCGGCTCGGCTGGCAGCCGCGCCACGCCGGGTTCGCGGACGAGGCCGAGCGCTGCTTCCTGGCCTGGAAGGCGTTCTCGGAACGCTGACAGCGGACGCGCGGCGAGAAGGACCATGGCGCGGATTCAACGGCTTCCTCTCCTGGTTCCGGTCTTCTTCCTGTCCGTGTTCGCCGCCTGTGCCGGGCAGGATCGCGCAGCCTCCGCCCGGCCGGGCAGCTACCTGGTCGTGCTCAACAAGGCCGACTCCACGCTGTCCGTGGTCGAGCCGAACAGCGGCTGGAGCAAGGACACGGTCGCGACGGGCACCGCTCCTCACGAGGCAGCCGCCGCGCGCGACGGCTCGATCGCCGTGGCCGCGAACTACGGCGAGAAGGAACCCGGACACACCTTGACCGTGTACGGGTTCCGCGAGCGCCGCGTGCTCGACACGATCGACCTCGCGCCGCACGAGCGGCCTCACGGGATCGCGTTCCTCGACAACCGCAGCACGGTGCTCGTCACCTCGGAGACGAGCCGCGCGGTGCTCGAGGTCGACGTGCGGGGTCGCCGCGTCGTGCGCGCGATGGACACGGGCGCGGAGGGGTCGCACATGCTCGTGATCTCGCCCGACAGGCAGCGCGTCTACACCGCCAACCTGGGCTCGGGCTCGGTCAGCGCGATCGACCTCTCGAGCGGCCGGCTCGAGAGGACCGTCCCGACCGGCAAGGAGACCGAGGCGATCGACCTCT
The DNA here is from genome assembly GCA_041488095.1 of Planctomycetota bacterium. Taxonomy (GTDB): domain Bacteria; phylum Planctomycetota; class UBA1135; order UBA1135; genus DASYPQ01. The sequence goes on along the minus strand of JBGPOP010000008.1, from coordinate 123,310 downwards.
CCCCCGACGGCGGTGAGCTGTGGGTCGGCAACCGCGGCGAGGACACGCTCACCGTGCTCGACGCGCGGACGCTCGAGAAGCTCGCCTCGATCCCCTGCGGACGCATGCCGATCCGCCTGAAGTTCACTCCCGACGGCGCTCGCGTGCTGGTCTCGTGCGCGACCTCGGGCGAGATCGCCGTCCTCGACGCGCGCGCGCGCCGCGAGATCGGGCGCATCCTCATCCCGGGACAGGATGCCCAGCCGATCGGGATCCTGATCGAACCCAGGGGCCGCTTCGCTTTCGTCGCCTGCACCGGGGCGAAGAAGGTCGCGGTGATCGACCTGGAGAAGGCCGTGGTCTCTGGCGAGATCGCGACCGGGAACGTGCCCGACGGCATGGCCTGGACTCGTCGGATCGCGCCGTTCCGCTTCTTCGACGACCCGGTCGACATCGACGGACCTTTCTAGTCCGCGCGGGTTGCGCCGCCGCCGATGGAGTAGGGGCGGAGCCGACCGGTCCGGCGCGAGGACGGACGCCTCGCGCGCTCCCTCAGTCCCATTCGCAGCGGAGGTCGATCGAGATGAAGTTGCTCCTGTGCGGAATCCTCGGCGGAGCCGTGATGTTCCTGTGGGGAGCGTTCTTCCACGAGGGCGTCAGGCTCCACTACCGGAACGTCTCGACGATCCCGGGCGAGGAGAGCGTGATGGCGACCCTGCAGGGCTTGATGAAGGAGCCTGGCCTCTACTTCTTCCCCTGGGAGGACCACTTCAAGGGCGAGGAGGGCCTGAAGAAGTGGGAGGAGAAGTACGCTTCCGGCCCGCACGGAATGCTCGTCTACCATCCCCGTGGGGGGGAGATCTCGATGTCACGGATGATGGTGATCGAGTTCCTGCGCGACGTCCTGTGCGCCCTGATCGCGGGCTACCTCCTGTGCAAGGCCAGCGCAAGCCTCCCCGCGTACGGTTCGCGGGTGCTCTTCGTCACCCTGTTCGGCGTGCTCGTCTGGCTGGCCTTCAGCGTCGCGGAGTGGAACTGGTACGAATTCCCGACCGGCTGGATGATGGCCGACTTCCTCGAGCAAGTGGGCAAGTTCGGGCTGACCGGGATCGTGCTCGCGAGGATCATGAAGCCATGACCCCGGACAGGCCGTAGGCGCTCGCGCCATCGATCGCGAGATCGACCTCGCGGCCGACCCGGTCCGCGCTCCCGGCGAAGCTCACCGGCAGGCCGTGGACGGTGCGCGCGATCAGCCGCCCACCTTCCCGGTCGGAACACCCTTCGACGAACGACCTGCGCACGGTGCCGACGTGCCGCGATAGGCGCGCGAGCGCGACCTCCTCGGACCTCTTCAAGAGCCGCTGGTTGCGCTCCTTCTTGACGTCCTCGGCGACGTCGTCGCCGAGCTTCTCCGCGGCGCTCGTCCCCGGCCGCGGGTCGTACTTGAACACGTAGTTCACCGCGAAGCCCTGCTCGGCGAGGAGCGCCTCGCTCGCGGCGAAGTCTTCCTCGACCTCTCCCGGGAAACCGACGATCCAGTCGCTGCCGATCTCGATATCGGGGACCTCCTGGCGCAGCAATTCCGTGCGCCGGCGGTACAGATCGGTCGTGTACCCGCGCCGCATCGCGCGGAGGATCCGGTCCGAGCCGGACTGCACCGGCAAGGGCAGGAAGCGCTCGGCCTTGTCGCACTCGCGGATCGCGCGCGCGAGCGCGGGCGTGAGGTAGGCCGGGTGCAGGGTGACCAGGCGGATGCGCAGGAGACCCTCGATCGCCTGCAGACTGTAGATCAGATCGGCGAGGCTCGGGCGACCCTGCCGCCCGAGATGTCGCTTCTCACCCGGCCCCGGAGCCGGAAAGTCCTCGCCGTAGCTGTTGACCGTCTGCCCGAGCAGGGTGATCGCGCGAGCGCCGCGCTCCACGAGCCAGCGCGCCTCGCGCACGACGTCCTCGGTTGGCCGCGAGAGCACACGCCCGCGCACGGTCGGCACGACGCAGAAGGCGCAGTTCAGGTCGCAGCCGCGCATCACGGTGAGCCACGCGCAGGGCTCGCCCGGGTAGGTCTCGTCCGAGCGGTCGACGGCGACCGGATCGTCCATCTCGAGCGCCAGGATCCGGGCGCCGCGGTCTGCCCGCGCGCGCACCGATCTCGCCGCGCGCACGCGCGCGACGAGCTCGGGCAGGTTGTGGTACTGGCGCGTGCCGGCGACGATGTCGACGTGGCCGGCGCGCGCGAAGATCTCCTCTCCGACGCGTTGCGCCATGCAGCCCATGACCCCGATCACGAGGTCGGGCCGGCGCGTCTTGGCGCGCTTCAGCTCGCCGATCCACGACCAGGCGCGCTCCTCGGCGTGGTCGCGGACCGAGCAGGTGTTGAAGACCACGACGTCGGCTTCCTCGATCGTCCCGGCGACCTCCCAGCCCGCCCGTCGGAAGCGACCTTCGGCGAGGAGCGAGTCGTACTTGTTCATCTGGCAGCCGAAGGTGACGACGTGCACCTTCATCCCGGCCTCTCGCGAAGGGGTCGCCGGGATCGCCGGATCGGGGGCCGAGGGCTTGGACTGGAAGCGGGTGAGGGTCACGGGAGCGCGGGATTGTGCCAGAACCCGGCCGGCGCGAAAAAGCCGAGAATGCCTGAAACCGTCCTTCGGGGCGCCCCTCGTCCCGATGCCATGACCGGACCGCGAACCGACACGTACCTGGAAGCGACGCACCTCATCCCCGCGGGGGAGACCCGCACCTTCGCCGAGCTCGCCGCGCTCGCGGGTCGACCCGGCGCGGCCCGCGCCGCAGGGCGGGCGGTCGCCGCCTGCCCGATCGACGCGCCCCATCCCTGGCACCGCGTCGTCTCGAGCGACGGATCGCTGGCCCGCGATGGCGAGCGCGCCAGGGCGCAGCGTGAACGACTCCAGGCGGAAGGCGTTCTTGCGTCCGGCGCAGAAAAGGTGGCGGCGCGAGCCGCGGAGGGAGCTCGGTCCGTGCCGCGCCCGAAGCGAAGGCCGCGCGCGGCGTCACCCGCATCCGCTTCCCTCGAGGCCCGCCTCGCCGCCCTCGACTGGACGCGGGCGGTCGAGGTCTTGCGCGCAGAGGGTGCCTTCGTCGCGCCCGGGCTTCTCGCCGAGGCGGAATGCGTGTCGCTGATCGCGGCGTACGACGACGACGCGCGCTTCGAGCGCACGATCGAGATGGGCCCGCGCGGCTACGGGGTCGGGACCTACCGCTATTGGAAGGAGCCGATCCCCGAACCCGCGCGGTCGCTGCGCGCGGGCCTGTACGATCGCCTGCGCGCTCCGGCGGGCGAGGCTCCCGGTGCGGTCGAGTATCCTCCGAGCCTCGCGGAGTTCTGGGATCGCTGCCGGGCCAGCGGCCAGAAGCGCGCAGCCTCGATCCTGCTGCGCTACGGAGAAGGCGGCATCAACTTCCCCCACCGCGACATCTACGGGCGGCAGTGGTTCCCTTACCAGGCCGTGGCGGTCCTCTCGCGGCGCGGCGCGGACTTCGAAGGGGGCGAGTTCGTGCTCTTCGAGGAGGCGCCCGGGGAAGGTTCACGCGAACGCGCCTTCGCGCTCGACGCCGGCGATCTTCTCGTCTTCGCCTCGCGCGGCTACAGCCGTCCCCGAGCCGGCCCATCCGCGAAGGGACGCGCGCTCTTCGCCGAGCTGCACCACGGGATGCGTGCGGTCACGCGGGGCGAGCGCTTCGCGCTGGGCCTCGTGCTCCACTTGGCGGAGTAGCGTTCGTCTCCTCTCGAAGGGAGCGCGCGGCCTCGAAGGCGTCTCCGACCTCGATCGCGAGCATGCTCCCCGCCCCGTCCGCACCGATCCTGCGGACGACGCGGCTCTTCGGGTTGCACGGCGCGTAGACGGCCGGGTCCTTGGGACCGAACAGCGCGACGCTCGGTGCGCCCACGGCGCTGGCGAGGTGCAGCGGGCCGGAGTCCGCTCCCACGAAGAGCCGGGCACGGGAGAGCAGCTCGGCCAGGTCGAGCAGCGAGCGCGTCTCCATCGCCACGCTCGCACGCGATCCGCGCGCGATCTCTTCCGCCATCGGCAGCTCGCCCGGGCCCCAGGCGACCAGAACGCGCAGACCGAGCTCCTCGTCGATCCGCCGCGCGAGCGCGGCAAAGCGCTCCGGTGGCCAGCGCTTCTCGGCTCCGTGCGCGCTCGTGCCCGGGTGCAGGAGGACGTAGCCGCCGTGCTCGCAGCCGAGCCCGCGCAGGAATTCCCCGACCGCGCGCTCGCTCTCCGGGCGCGGCGGCAGCTTCCAGACGAGGTCCGGCGCGACGACGCCGAGGGGCGCGAGGAGGGACAGGAACTTCTCCGCGCGCAAGATGCGCTCGGAAGGCGGCGCGACGTGGACGTTCGTGAAGCGGTGGCTGCCCTCCCTGGAGTGTCCGCGCGCGAACCCGATGCGCACCGGGATGCCCGACAGCGCGGCGTGCAGGCCGCCCTTGAGGTTGCCCTGGAAGTCGACCAGGACGCCGTAGCCCGCGGCGCGGATCCGGCGTGCGTGCCGCGCCGCTTCGACCCAGGTCGCCGGCCGCAGCGCGCGGCCCTTCCAGCGCCGATTCGGGAACACGATCGCCTCATCGAGGTCGGGGTGGCCGACGACCACCTCCGCCGCCTTGTCCTCGACGAGGTATCCGATCCGCGCTTCCGGAAACGCAGCGCGCACGGCCGAGACCGCCGGGAGGGTGTTCACGACGTCCCCGACGGCCGAGAGTCGCATCAACAGGATGCTCCGAATCGCCGCGCGGTCGAGCATCCACGGGATCGTACGGATCGCGCCGGCCTCGACCAAGGAACCTGCCTCGAGCGGATCCCGTGCGCCCTCGAGGCCCGACCGGCGCGGAAGCGATTACCCGGTCGTCCTCGCACGCCCTCGGCCCTGACGGACGAGCTTCGACCCGGATCGGAGCGCCAAGGTACGCTTCGACGTGCCGACCTCGCCGCCCGACCATCCGACCACGATCCGGGCCGCCATCCTGGGTGTGGTGCTCGCGATCGGCACGGCCTCCTGTCAGGCGCTGCCGCCCCCGGCGCGCGCGGACGCCCGCGAGGGCGTCGTGCGCGCCGGTAGCCCTGAGGAGGCGCGCGGCATCGCGACCGCCCTGGACGCGCTCCTCCCCGCGGTGCTCTCCGAGCTGCCCGATTCCCGCACGCGCCGGCTCGAGATCTGGGTGCAGGACGAGCCCGCTCTGTACCGCTTCCCGCTGACCTCGGCCTACCGCGACGCGGACGGATTCTTCTCGGACCGGCTCGCGCGCATCCACTTGCGCGCGGGCGCGGACGATGTCGAACGCACGCTCGTCCACGAGCTCGTTCACGCCAGCCTCGGGCGATCGTGGCGCACGTTGCCGGGCACGATCGAGGAAGGCCTCTGCGACGTCGTAGCCGCCCGGCTGTGCCCGCGGTCCGCAGCGCGACTGCGCTCGGGCAGGCTCCTGGCCGCGGCTCTCGCGGTCGGCGGACTCGACCTCGAGGTCCGATGCGCACCGGGAGGGGGAGCTCGGGATCCCGGAAGCGAGGTCCGTTTCGTCCAACGCGTGCTCCCGACCCCGGATCGGTCCTTCGCTCTGGATCCCCTCGAAGTCTTCCGCGCCCACGCGGGCCTCTCGACCTCGGCGATGTCCGGCGAACGCAAGAAGGCCCTGTACGGTCTGGCGTTCGTGGTCGCCCAGAGGATCGTCGACCGCCGCGGTGTCGCGGGGCTCCACGACCTGGCGTCGTACCGCGGAAATCCCGAGAGGGCCGCCGAAGCCTTCCTCGCGGCGGCCGGGCTGAGCCGCAAGCCCGAAGACTGGAGACGGGCGATCGCCGAGGCCCTGGGCCCGGCGGAGATCGCCGAGCTCTCCCGCATGCAACCCGAGAGCCTGGCGCCCGACGCGGCCGACCCCCGCAGCCGATCCGCCACCGCGTCGATCCGGCTCGTCACGAGCCTCGCCACCTCGACCGGGCTCCCGTAGGCAGCCCGGCTGACCCTGGCAGGGTCGGCCGCAGCTGAAGGGATGCCGGGAAGATCCTTCCGGCGCCGGCGTCCACCGGCGGCCTTGAAGATCCCCGCCATGATCCTCCTCGCCGGCGTCGCCGGCTTGACGGTCTCGGTGCGCGCTCTGGAGGGAGCCCGCGGCACGGAAGAGACCCGCTCGCAGACGACCTACTACGCCAACGGTCAGGTCGAGACCGAGTGCGCGATCCGCGACGGGCACCGCGAAGGGGAGTGCCGACGTTTCTCCGCCGACGGCCGCAAGTTGGCGGAAGGGAGCTACGCGGCCGGCCGGATGGAGGGCCCGTGGACCTTCTGGCTCCCCGACGGGAGCATCGACCTCGAGCGATCCGGACGGTACGAGGCCGGCGTGAGAGCCGGGTCCTGACCCGTCTCCCGGCACGTCTCAGCCACCGACCTCGTAGCTCCAGACTCCCCTCTGCCCGGCGGTCTCCTCGACCGCGACGGAGAGGTGCATCACGCGCACGTCCGGGAAGCGACGGCCCAGCAGCGCCAGCAGCTCGCGGCCGAACCAGGCGGCGAGGTTCTCGGCGCTGGTGTTGTTGATCGGCAGGACGAGCACGTCCCCGCCGGGCGCCGAGTAGGCGCGATCACGGTAGCGGACCTCCGTCGCACCGTCCGCCCGCGCGGCGACGCGCAGCTCGGGATGCTCTCCGGGCACGATCCAGTGCTCGTCGAGCCGGTCGCAGATCTCGCGGACGACCGGTTTGACCGCCTGGAAGTCGAGGACCAGGCCGAAGGGCGAGAGCCCCGCGCCCAGGCGGACGCGGACGCGGTAGTTGTGACCGTGCAGGCGCTCGGCGCTGCCGTCGGGGAAGATGAGGAAGTGCGCCGCGGAGAACTTGAAGTACTCCTTCTCGAGCTCGATCGACCAGCGTTCCATCGCGTGTGCCTCTGGGAACCTCGGGGCCGGGATTCCGCCAGAGCTTAGAACGACACGGGCCGCGGTGGCTACACTCGCGGCCGATGGGCGAGACGGGATGATGGGTGTCGTCGACTTCCACTCGCACTTCTTCTCGGCGACTTTTTTTCGCGCGTTGGCCGAGAGGTCGCCGCTCCCCGGGGATCCCGCGAGCCGACTCGCCGCGGTCGCCGGGAAGGCCGGCATCGAGCTGCCCTCCGACGACACCGCCGCGCATCTCGCGCGCTGGATCGGCGAGCTCGACCGTCACGGCGTCGAGCACCTGTGCACCTTCGCCAGCGCTCCGGAGGAGATCCCGGCGGTGTGCGAGGCCGCCGCGCTCTCGCAGGGGCGGCTCTCGGCGTTCGCCCTGGTCGATCCGCGGGCGGAGGGCGCTGCGGCGAAGGTGCGCGAGCTGCTCGAGCGGAAGAGGATCCGGGGCGTGCTCGTCTTTCCGGCGATGCACCATTTCCTCGTCGGGGGGCCTGAAGCACGGCCGCTCCTCGGCGCGCTGGCCGACCACGGAGCGGTGATCTTCGTCCACTGCGGGCTCCTGGTGGTCAAGCTGCGCGACCTGCTCGGGCTCCCGCGGCCGCAGGACCTCGCCTACGCCGACCCGCTTTCCCTGATCCCGGCGGCGAACGCCTTCCCCGGCGTGCGCTTCGTGATCCCGCACTTCGGCGCGGGCTTCTTCCGAGAGACCCTGATGGCCGGCGCGCAGTGCGCGAACGTCTTCGTCGACACCTCGTCATCGAACTCCTGGATGGCGACGCAGGTCCCGCGGCTCGATCTCGCCGGGGTCTTCGAGCGGACCCTCGAGGTGTTCGGCCCCGAGCGCATCCTCTTCGGAACGGACTCGAACACCTTCCCCGCCGGATGGCGCGCGGACCGACTCCAGGAGCAGCGGGCGGCGCTCGTCTCCATCCGCGCGTCCGCGTCCGATCGCGAGAGGATCCTCGGCGGGAACGCTCGCAAGCTGCTAGGGCTTGCGTGAGCCGCTCTTCTCGAGGTCGCTCTCGAGCTCTCCGCGGCGGAAGACGAACGTGCTCCGGCTCGTACCGTCGGGACGCCAGCCCGACCACTCCCCTTCGCGCAGGCCCTCCTGGTAGGAACCCTCGAGGATCTTGAAGCCCTCGCGGCCCCACTCGGAGTAGAGGCCCTCGAGGCGACCTCGACGATAGGTCGCGCGGCAGCGGTCCTCGCCGTCCGGCCAGCGCTCGTGCCAGGGCCCGTCCAGGTAGCCCCGGTCGTAGCTGCACTCGAGGACGACCGTCCCGTCCTCGTGCCACTCGGTCATCCTCCCGTGAAGGCGTCCCGCCAGGTAGCCGCCTTCGCTCGCCAATTGCCCGTTCTCGTGCCAGGTCGCGAAGCGGCCCTCGGGCTTGCCGTTCCGGTAGCGCAGCTCAGACCACGGCCGCCCGCCGGCGTAGAAGGTGCGCCGGATCTCCGCAGGACGGCTGCAGGCGCCGGCGAGCAGCAGCGCGAGCACGGCCAAGGGCGGCGTGCTCCTCACTTCTCCCCCGTGTAGCCGAGCTTCTTGAGCCGTTCCTGCTCGGCCGGCGTCAGATCGGAGGTCTCGCGCCGCTCGTAGCTCGAGGCGAGCGCTCCAGCTCTGTCGAGCCGTGCACGCAGCTCGTCGCGCATCCGCCCGGCGATGTCGGGATGCTGGACGAGCACGTTGGACGTCTCATCCGGGTCGCTCGCGTGGTCGAAGAGCATCCGGGAGGCCTTCTCGCCCCAGCGGTTGTCGATGTACTTCCATCGGCCCTGCCGAAGACTCTTCATGTCCTGCTGGTACTTCCAGCGCACCTCGGACACCGCCTCACGCTCGGGATCGGGAAGGCCGCGCAGGAGCGGTGCGAGGCTCCGGCCCGCGACCTCGTGCTCCGCGCGCGCGCTGCACATCTCGAGCAGCGTCGGCATCACGTCGACGGTCGGCACGACCTCGGCGATCCGCCGGGGCGAGAGGCCCGGCGCGCGCACGAGGAGCGGCACGCGCACGACCTCCTGGTGGAGATCGTAGCCGTGGCCCTTGTTGCCGTGCTCGCCGAACTCCTCGCCGTGGTCGGCGACGACGACCACGACGGTGTTCTCCGCGAAGCCCAAGCGCTCGAAGGTCTCGAAGAGGCGGCCGATGTGCTGGTCGGTGAAGGCGATCTCGCCGTCGTAGAGATCGAGGTCCGACTCAGTCCCGAACCGCTCCGAGACGCCGACGTGCGCGAGGTAAGGCATGTGGGGATCGAAGTAGTGCAGCCACAGGAACCAGGGGATGCCGTCCCTCGCAGCGGCCTTGTTCTCCAGCCAGCGCAGGCCCCAGTCGGTCACCGCCGGAGACGTGATCGCCACATCGTCCTGCAGAATGCGCGTGTCGACGTGGGTGAAGCCCTGCTGGAGGCCGTGGCCCGCGTTCAGGAACAGGTGGCTCGCGACGAAGGCCGTGTCGTAGCCGGAGTCGCGCAGGACCTCGGCCATCGTCGTGTAGGAAGGGTCCAGGCGCGCGGCGTCCTTCTCGCAGCGATGGGTCGACTCCTGGAGCGAGGTCATCAGCGAAGCCAGGCTCGGCAGCGTCCAGGACGAGGCCGACTGCGCATTCTCGAAGACGACGGCTCTCGCGGCGAAGGCGTCGAGGTTCGGCGAGGTCGGCCTCTTGTAGCCGTAGAGGCCGAGGTGGTCGGCTCGCAGCGTGTCGATGCTGAGGAAGAGCAGGTTCGGCCGCTTCGCGGGCGGATCGCAGGAGAGGCCGGCGGCCAGCGCGCCGGCCAGGGTCCACGCGAGCAGGCGTCCCATGCTTCAGCGAGCGGCGGAGGAGGAGAGCATCGCCTCGCGCCGCACCTTGAACTCGCTGCCTTCCTTCCACTCGGGCCAGCGGTCGCCGTCGGCCACATGGCGCCCGATGTGGAAGAGCAGGCACAGATCCTGGACGGCGCCCGAGAGGTCCCAGTCGGGCCTCACTTCGTCGGAAGGCTTGTGGTAGTCCTTCGCGGTGAACTCGTCCACCTTCGCGAGACCCCAGCCGGGCGGCCGGCCGACGACCTCGGTGCCGGAGTCCGCGTAGAGCGCCGGCACGCCGACCTTGGCGAACTCGAAGTGGTCGGAGCGGTAGTAGCTCCCCTTCTCCGGTTGGGCGTCGGGCTTCACCGTGCGGCCCTGCTCGGCGGCGAGGGAGACCAGGACCTCGTCGAGCGTCGACTGGCCGTAGCCCACGCTGACGATGTCGCTCGTGCGACCCCACGGGTTCAGGGAGTCCATGTTGATCTCGCACAGCGTCTTCGCGAGCGGGTAGAGCGGGTGCTCGGCATACCATTTCGAGCCGAGGAGGCCCTTCTCCTCGGCGGTGACCGCGAGGAACACGATCGTCCGGCGCGGCCGCTCCCGCAGGCTGGCGAAGGCTCTCGCGATCTCGAGCAGTCCCGCGGAGCCCGAGGCGTTGTCGACCGCGCCGTTGTAGATCGCGTCGCCCTCGGCCTTCGCGCTCTTCCCGAGGTGGTCCCAATGCGCCGTGTAGACCACGAATTCGTCGCCAGCACCCGCGTTCCGGCCGGGGATCTTCGCGACCACGTTCCTCGACGCCACGTTGCGCAGCGCGTTCTTCACGTGGAAGCTCGCCTTGGCGTCCAGCGGGACGGGGCGGAAGTCCTTCGAGCAGGCGGCCTTCTTGAGCGCGCCGTAGTCCTGCCCGCACGCAGCCAGGAGCTCCCGGGCCTTGTCGAGATGGAGCCAACCCTCGACGCTGGCGCGGCCCATGTTCTTGTCGGGCCGGTCGATCTCGAAGCCCTCGCTGCCCCAGCTCCTCCACACGACTTCCCAGGGATACCCGGCCGGCCCTTCCTCGTGGACGATCAGCGCCGCGGCGGCGCCCTTCTCCGCCGCGATCTCGTACTTGTACGTCCAGCGGCCGTAGTAGGTCATCGCGCGGCCCTTGAACATGGACTCGTCGAGCTTCGTCGGATCCTTGGGATCGACCACGGCCGGGTCGTTGACGAGCATCACGATCGTCTTGCCGCGCACGTCGACGTCCTTGTAGTCGTCCCAGCCGTACTCCGGCGCGACGACGCCATAGCCCACGAAGACGACCGGCGAGTCGCGCACGTCGACCTCGTTCACGAGCCGGCGCGTCAGCGCGACGGCATCCTTCTGGAAAGAGAGCCCGATCGTCCCGCTCCCGACGGAGAAGGAGCCGCTCGGCTCGGCCGTGAAGCCGACCAGCGGGACGGCTTGCGTCCAGGTGCCGTCGGGGTTGCCGGGCTCGAGGCCCGCCGCCTGGAACTCACGGGTCAGGTAGTCGACGGTCTTCTCCTCGCCGAGCGTGCCCGGCCCGCGCCCTTCGAAATCGTCCGAGGCCAGGGTCCGGATGTGCGAGAGCAGCCCCTGCGCCGTGATCGACTCCTCGCCGCGGGACACCGGCGCCGCGCGCGAAAAAGGCTCGAGGGACGTTTCCCCATGCAGGACCAGGACGCAGGCGGGAAGAAGGGGCAGGAGGGCGAGGAGGGCTCGTTTCATGATCCCCAGATGGTAGTGGGTGCTCCCTCCCCGCGGGAGACGTCTATCTCGTCGCGCCGTCACCAGGCAGCGCGGTGAAGATGCCGGGGCTCGAGAGCCCGAGCCACGGGTCGTCCTCGGGCGCGAGGAACAGCTCGCGGTAGACCCGCTCGTTCAAGGTCGCGAAGTCGGGCAGGCCCCCGGCCGACGCGAGCCACCGATGGATCCTGACGTGGCGGCTCAGCTCGTTCGCTTCCGTGTCCGCCGCGACGAGCGCCTCCAGGCCGGTGATCTCCCGCGCGAGGGCCTCGCCCTCGAGAGGGCGGGGCTCGCGTCCCCAGTCCGTCGGAGCGAGGCGGAGCAGGAGCGCGCGGCTGGCTGCGTCGAGCCGCGCCTCGTCCAGGCGCCGGACGAACAGCAGGGTGCTCGCAGAGGCCCCGCCGTACACCGGATCCCGGCGCGCGCCGCCGAGGCCCGCTCCGAGGACGGCGGTCATCTCCATGGCAGCCTTCCCCCGCGACACGCGCTCGGACTGGAGGATGTCCGACCACAGGGGGAGCTGGACCGGGACGGGGTCGCCGCTCGCGGCCCACAGCTCTTGGCTCCAGCGCTCTCGACCGAGATGGTGCTCTTTCATACGCGCCGCCCGCTCGTCGTCGCCGAGCCGCGGGCTGTCCTGCGCGAGCGGCAGATCCGCCTCGAGCTCGCGACGGAACGCGATCGGGCTGTAGAGGCCAGGCAGGACATCGAGCGGTCGGCCGTCCTGGTCGAGGACGTAATGCGCGCTGTTCCCGGCGACCGTCGTCACGATCCTCCGGCCGTCGCCGAAGTCGATCGTCAGTCGCGGCGCGGGTCGCTCCGAGCTCCAGTGGAGCACGAAGTTCTCGCGCAGGAAGCGCGAGAGGTCGGCGTTCGCGTAGAGCACGACGCGGAAGAGCCGGCTGTTCGCGCAGGAGAGATCCTCGTCGAGCCGCCCGAGCATGCGCAGCGAGAGGATCGGCTTCCCGCTCGCGCGGGCGGCGGCCTCCGCGGCCTCGAGGTCGGTGTACCAATAGAGACGCGAGAAGGTCGCGTAGCGCTGCGCCGCGACGGCGTCGATCACGAGCTCGAGCGAGTCCTTCTCCGCGCCTGGATCGAGCGTGTCGAAGCTCCGGAGCAGTCGCTCGAGGGCGGCAGGGCCTTCGGCCCGGAGCGCGGCTAGATCGTGACCGGCGGGTTGTCGGTGGCTCTGGATCGGCAGGTCGAGCAGCGCGCAGGCGAGGAGAAAGAGGGCGTTCATGCCCACTGCGACGACGGAACGGGACTGCTCTTCCCTCGTCGAGCCTCCTAGTTCGGCACCGCTGCGTCGACGCGCGGCTCCTGGCCGCGCAGCACGGAGTTGTCGTTGAAGAGCTGGCTCTGGTCGATCACCGGAGCCTGGAGCAGCGCTTCGACGTCGATCTGCCCCGACTGCGCGTAGGCGTCGAGCGCGTTCTGCCAGGTCGTCTTCTCGACCCACTCCTTCGAGATCCCGCGCTCGAGCATCCGCTTCGCCGTCCTGGCCACCCCCAGCGGGTCGCTGACGCCCCAGTCGGCCGAGCTGTCGACGATCAGCCGCTCGGGCCCGTACTTCTTCACGATCTCCACCATCCGCTCCGAGCCCATCTTCGTGTGCGGATAGATCGTGAAGGCCGCCCACGCCCCCGACTCGAGCACGTCCTCGACGGTCTCCTCGTTGTTGTGGTCGATCACGAGCTTCGCCATCGGCATCCGGCAGTCCTTGGCGATCGCGATCGAGCGGCGGATCCCGTTCTTCTTGTCGCGGTGCGGCGAGTGGACCATGACCACCATGTCGTGCTTCACCGCGAATTCGACCTGCCAGGTGTAGGCCTTCTCCTCGGCCTTCGTGATCTCGTCGAAGCCGATCTCGCCGATCGCGACGACGCCCTCCTTGAGCGCGAAGCGCGGCACGATCTGGAGGACGTCCTTCGCCAGACCCTCGTTGTTCGCCTCCTTGGAGTTGAGGCCGATCGCGCAGTAGTGCGCGATGCCGAACTGGGAAGCGCGGAAGCGCTCCCAGCCGACCAGCGCCGAGAAGTAATCGACGAAGGCTCCGGCCTGCGTGCGCGGCTGTCCGAGCCAGAAGGCCGGCTCGATCACGGCCCGGATCCCCGCGGCGGACATCGCCTCGAGGTCGTCCGTCGTCCGGCTCGTCATGTGGATGTGAGGGTCGAAGAATCTCATGGTTTCATCGCCGGGTCGAGGTCGCGGAAGGCGGTCTGGGAGATGCGGCCCTTCAGCGCCGCTCGCATGGTCTCGGCCACCTGCATGTCCTTCTCGATCGGCGCGAGCTCCGACAAGCGGGCGATCGCCTCCGCCCGCGCGAGGCCGATCGCGGCGGCCTGCCTCCCGATCCTATTCGAACCCTGCAGTTCCCGCTCCAGGGCAGCGCGCCCGCGCTCGCCGCCGTGGCGCCCGAGGCACAGCCACAGCTCGTGCTGCACCGGCCGCCCCGCGCTGCGCCGCTCGTCGGCGAGGTCGAGCGCCATGCGCGCGAGCTCCGGATCGAGGCGCGTGTCCAGGCCGTGGACCCGCCACAGCGGCGCTTCGACGAAGAGCGCCTTGATCACGAGCTGCCGCCAGGCGAGGTCGGTGAAGTTCCGGGCCGGGAATCCCGTGTCGCAGGCCGCGGCCTCGAACACGGCGCGCATGCTGCTGCGGCAGCCTTCGCCCGCCCGCCACACGAAGCGTTCGGGTCCCGGAAGGAGCTGGATCGAACGGTGCAGGGCGACGAGCTCGCCGACGTCCGCGTAGCGGAAGGCTTCCTCGAGCGCCTGCGACAGCGTCGGCTCCGCGAGGTCCGCCCGGGCAAGCACGAGGCCGACGCGCGAGCCCTCGAGCAGCGTCCAGCGTTCCGGGTTCCAACCTTCGCAGGCCTTCGCGGCACGGGCGATCTCCTCCTCGGCCGGCGCCAGCGGCGTCTTCGGCACGTGGCGGCTGGCGATCGAGATCAGGCCGCAGAAGCGCTCGGGATCGACGCCGCGGGCGACCCCCGTGCGCGCCCCTCCGAGCCAGCTGGCGGCCTGCCCTGTCAGCCGGCTCGCGAGCATCTCCTCGAGAAGCTCGCGCGCGCCGCTCACCGGATCCGCTCTCCTCCCGGAAGCCCCGCCGCGAGCGCCAGGGTCGAGAAGCTCGTCGCGTAGGTGACGTTGTAGAACGAGCCCGGGAAGTCCTGGCTGGCTCCGTCCTCCCACTGCGTCTTCACGAGCTCGCGCCGGAGCTTCGCGTGCCAGGCCTCGCGCTCGGACTCGGGGAGCTGGTTGATCGCGAGCGCGGCGTGGTAGTGCCCGAAGTAGTAGAAGTAGCCGGCGTTCCTGTACCACGACTCGTGCGGGATCGGCATCAGGCGCGCGGCGTCGAGGAACTTGTGGTTCTCGAAGAACTGCTGCAGGCCCCAGCGCAGGGTCTCGTCCGTGATCTTGGGATCGCCCGCGCGCCGCAAGGCCCAGTTCCCGACCTGGATGCGCCCGAGGGAGCCCTTGACCTGGTTGATGTCCTCGCCGCCGGTGATGCGCGGGATCGGGTCGAGGTCGTAGGTGTAGGCGCCGCTCGGCAGGCGGCACTGCTGCACGTAGCGCATGGCCCGATCGACGAGACCCTGGTCGATCGGCCAGCCCATCGACTTGGCGTCGACCAGCGCGGGGATCACGCACGCGGTCGCGAAGGAAGTCGACCACGTCGGCCGGTGCGAGATCACCGGGCCCTCGTAGTAGCCCCATCCACCCTTCGGGTCCTGCACGGACTCGAGGTAGGCGTAGAACCCGAGCGCCCGGGCGTGAACCTTCTCCTTCCACTCCTTGCCCTGGAAGCGCGGATCCTTGGTCGCCATGACGAGCGCGTTGAACCCGTAGAGCGAAGTCCAGGTGTTGTCGATGTCCCAGTCGCTCCCGCGCTTGGGGATCGGCTGCTCGCACAGCCAGGTCAATGCGCGCTCGAGCGCGGCGCGGCGCTCGGGCGTCTCCTCGGAGACCATCAGGGCCATGCAGCACAGCGCGCCGCCGGCCATCTTCCAGGCGTAGAAGCTGGCGTGGCTGTAGTTCAACTCGAACAGGGACTCGACCGTGCTGGTGCCCCAGGAGCCGTCGGGGTTCTGCTTCGAGAGCAGGAAGCCCACGGCCTTGGAGATCGCGGAGCGCGCCTCGTCGGCGCCGGGAGCATTCTGCGCCTGGGCCGGCGCCGCGGGGGCGCCGGATTGCACCGGTCCGAGCCCCATTCCAGCCAGGATGAAGAGCGGCGCGATCACGCCTTGGCTTCCTTCCCCTTATCCTTCTCCTTGTCCTTGTCCTTGTCCTTGCTCTTGAGCTTGTCGAGCTCGCGCCCGGCCTCGTCGACGCGGTGCTCGGCCTTGAGGAGCTTGAGCTTGTTCTCCAGCGCGCCCTTCTCCTTCTTGGCGCTCGCCTCCTGGAGCCCCTTCTCGGCCTTTTCCACCGCCTGGTCGAGCTCCTTCTCCTTCTTGGGCAGCTCGTGGCCGGTGAACTGCTCCTGACCCTGCTTGGCCAGCTCCAGACCTCTCTTGGCGAACTCGAGGTTCTTCCTCCCGCGGTTGATGACGAGCTCCTTCGTCAGGGATGCGAAGTCCTCCTTCTTGTACATGCCCTCCAGCTCCTCGAGCTCCTGACGGCTCTCCTCCGTGCGTTGAGTGTATCGGTCGACGTCGAGCTGCTTCTCGGCGAGCTTGGTCGGCATCTCCTTGCCCTTGAAGCTGTCGCGGTCCTTCTTGGCCTGCTCGAGCTTCTGGTTCGCCTCCGTCACCGCGTTCTCCGCCTCGCGCTCCTCGGCCGCCGCCGACAGCTTGGCGATCTCCTGCTCCATGCGCGCGTAGGCGACCTCGCGCTCCTTCTTCAGGGTCTTGTCGGCAGCGTCCTCCCCGCCCTCGGACTTGGCGGCCGCGGGAGCCTGGGGCTTCTCGGAGCGGATGCCCGCGCTCTCGCAGGCGACGCAGGCGAGCAGGGCGGGGACGGCGAAGGCTTGGATCGGCAGCTTCATCGGGTTTTTCCTCGGGGGAAGTTCGATAGGATGCGCCGGAGAGCGGCGCGGGGGGAAGGGAGCGCTAGCCGCCCGACTTCAGGCCGGCTTGCAGCGCGAGGATCGAGAAGCACGTCCCCGCGATCCGCATGCAGGAGAGGTTCGGGAAGTCCAGGCTCGAGCCGTCGGCCCACTGCACCTTGACGAGCTCCGCGCGCAGCCTGGCGTGCCAGGCCTCGCGCTCCCCGGGCGGCAGCTCCTCGATCGCCAGGGCCGCGTGGTAGTGCCCGAAGAAGTAGAAGTAGGCCGCGTTGTAGTACCAGGCCTCGTGCGGCACGGGCATCATCCGCGCGGCGTCGAGGAAGCGGTGCTCCTCGAAGAAGGCCTGGAGGCCCTTGCGGATCTCCTCGTCGGTCAGCGTCTTGTCGCCGGCGCGGCGTCGCGCCCAGTTGCACACCTGCATCCGGCCGAGCGAGCCCTTGATGTCGTTGATCGACTCGCCGCCCACCCAGGGGATCGGCGAAAGGTCGTAGGTGTACGCACCGCTCGGCACCCGGCAGCGCCGGATGTACTCGAGGGCGCGCGCGGTCACCTTGGGATCGACCGGCCAGCCGAGCTTCTGCGCCTCGACGAGCGCCGGGATCACACACGCGGTCGCGAAGGACGTCGACCACGTCGGCCGGTGGGAGACCACCGGACCCTCGTAATAACCCCAACCGCCGAGCGGCTCCTGGTTCTTCTCGAGCAGCGTGTAGAGCTCCTTCGCGCGCGCCTCGATGCGAGCCTTCCACTTCTCGCCTTGGAAGCGCGGGTCCTTGGCGGCCGCGACCATCCCGTTGAAGCCCCACAGCGCCGACCAGGAGCAGTCGATGTCCCAGTCGCTGCCGCGCTTGGGCATGCGCGTCTCGAGCAGCCAGGTGAGCGAGCGCTCGAGAGCCGCGCGCCGCTCGGGCGTCTCCTCGATCGAGGCGAGCGCCATGAAGCCGAGCCCGTTCGCGGCCATCTTGAAGGCGTAGTACGTCTCGGGCGAGAAGCCCGCGAACTGGACCGAGTCGATCGCGCCACTGCCCCAGGAGCCGTCCTCCCTCTGCTCGTGCAGGAGGAACTCCGCGGCCTTGCGGATCGAGCTGCGCCCCTCGTCGGCGGAGGTCCCGTGCTCCTGCCCTCGCACCTGCGAGATCGAGCTCGTGATGACGAGCAGGAGGGCGGCGGAGACGAGACTCCGAGTCAGGTGCCGTGTACTCATCGGTTCGTCGCGTCGGCGCTCATCCTAGCGTTGGCCCCCGGGCGACAGCAGAGGCATCCGCTGGGCCCTTCGGGCCGGTCCTTGGCCCGGGTCTCCGGCCCACGCCTTTCAGAAGACAAGGCGGGATGCTCCTGCCTATCATCAAGGCCCCGCGATCGGCTCTCCAGCCAGGGCCGGTCCAGAGCTCTCCGATCCACCCATGACCCACGGCGTTTTCCGCGTTCCCCCTCCCCACAACGAGCCCGTCAGGGCCTACGCCTCGGGCAGCCTGGAGAAGACGTCGCTCAAGCGCAAGCTCGCCGCGCTGGCCTCCGAGGCGCTCGACATCCCGCTCGTGATCGGCGGACGAGAGGTCCGCACGGGCCGCACCGAGTCCATCGTGATGCCGCACAACCGCCACCACCGCCTGGGGGTCTTCCACCAGGCCGGGGCGGCCGAGGTCGCGGCGGCGATCGAAGCCGCCGAGAGGGCGCGACCCGCCTGGACGGCGATGCCGTGGGAGGAGCGCGCCGCCGTGTTCCTGCGCGCGGCGGAGATGCTCGCCACGACCCGGCGCGACCTCCTGAACGGCGCGACGATGCTCGGCCAGAGCAAGACCGTCCACCAGGCCGAGATCGATGCGGCCTGCGAGCTGGCCGACTTCTGGCGCTTCAACCCCTGGTTCGTCCAGCGCATCTACGAGGAGCAGCCGCTCTCCGCGCCGGGGGCGTGGAATCGCCTCGAGCACCGCCCGCTCGACGGGTTCGTGTTCGCGGCCACGCCGTTCAACTTCACGTCGATCGGCGGCAACCTGCCGACCGCGCCGGCGATGCTCGGCAACACGGTGGTGTGGAAGCCGGCTTCGACCTCGGTCTACTCCAACTGGTTCATCCTGAAGATCCTGGAGGAGGCCGGGCTCCCCCCGGGCGTGATCAACTTCGTCCCCGGTCCGGGCGCGACGGTCGGCGATCCCGTGCTCGCCGACGCGCGCCTCGGTGGCGTGCACTTCACCGGCTCGACCGCGGTGTTCCAGGGGATCTGGTCGACCGTCGGAAAGAACATCGCGCGCTACGGATGCTATCCGCGCCTGGTCGGCGAGACCGGCGGGAAGGACTTCGTCTTCGCCCACGCCTCGGCCGACGTGGCGGCGCTGTGCACCGCGCTCGTGCGCGGCGCATTCGAGTACCAGGGGCAGAAGTGCTCGGCCGCGAGCCGCGCCTACGTGCCGAGGAGCCTGTGGAAGGGCGTACGGGACACTCTCGGCGCGATGCTCGCCGAGGTGCGGATGGGCGACGTCAACGACTTCCGCAACTTCGTCGGGGCCGTGATCGACGCCCGCTCCTTCGCCAAGCTGAAGGGCGCGATCGAGGCGGCCCGCCGGAGCCAGGACGCCGAGGTCCTGTTCGGCGGCGAGTGCGACGACTCGGTCGGATGGTTCGTCCAGCCGACGGTGATCGAGGCCAGGAACCCGCGCTACGACACGATGTGCACGGAGCTGTTCGGGCCGGTGCTCACGATCCACGTGTACGACGACGCGCGCTACGCCGAGTCCCTCGAGCTCTGCAACACCACCTCCGCGTACGCCCTGACCGGGGCCGTCTTCGCCACGGACCGCGCCGCGGTCCGGGCTGCGACGGACGTCCTGCGCTTCGCCGCGGGCAACTTCTACGTCAACGACAAGCCGACCGGGGCGGTCGTCGGCCAGCAGCCCTTCGGCGGCTCGCGCGCCTCGGGCACGAACGACAAGGCGGGCTCGATCCTGAACCTCTTGCGCTGGGTGTCCCCGCGGGCGATCAAGGAGACCCTCGTTCCGCCGCGCGACTGGCGTTATCCGTTCCTGGAAGGGGAATAAGGGAGCGGCGGAGCCGTCGGGACGAGCCCCGCTTCGAGACCGCCACCTCCCATGCGCCGCGCGACCACCTGGATCCTGATCCTGGCGCTGATCCTTCTCGCGCTGTGCGTGCTGTGGTTCCTTCCCCGGCTGTTGCGCGAGCCGCCCCGGTCTCTCGAGGGCGGCGTCGCCTCGGCGGGAGCCCCTGAGGGGAACGAGACGCTCCCTCGCGACGTGCAGGCGCCGGAAGCGAAGCCAAGCCTTCCTCTCCCATCGACGAAGCCGGACGGCGGCTCGACCGAAGGAAAGGCGGGAACCGAGGCGGTCCTGGACGAGGAGCCGCACGCCGCGACCCGAGGCCGCATCGTCGGCCGCCTGGTCGACCGCGCGGTCGATGCCGTCGCAGGCGCGGCGGTGCTCGCGGCGCACGCACCCGATCTCGGGATGCCGGTCGAGCCGCGCTCGTGGTGGATCGCACACTTGCCCCTCGACGTCGCCGACCCCGCCGCGCTCGGCGCGGAGGTCCCCGCGCGCGCGGTGAGCGACGCGGCCGGGCGATTCGCCTTCGAGGCGTTCGAGCCCGGCCGCACGCGCCTGGCCGTGCGCTCTGGGAATTACGCGCCCCTCGACAAGAACGACCTGCTGCTCGCCGCGGGGGCGACCCTGGACCTCGGCGATGTGGTGCTCGAGCACGGGTCGCAGATCTCGGGCACGGTGGTCGACACCGATGGCCGTCCTGTCGCGGGCGTCCCGATCCTGCGCATCGACGACTTCGGCGGCTCCCTGCTCCCGCCGCTCGCCCCATCGGTCGGTGCTCCGCTCGCAGTCACGGGCCGGGGCGGCGTCTTCCGCACGCTGCCGGTCGGGCCCGGGCCCTGGACCGTGCTCGCGTCCGGCGGGGCCGAGCTCGCCGACCTCGCGCTTCACGGGGACGATCCGGGTCAAGGCTCGAACCTTCTCGTGACCCTCGCACCGGCCGCGAGCATCCGCGGACGTCTTCTCTCCAGGAGCGCAGCGAGCGAGAGCCTGGTCGTGCGCGCGGCGCCGGTCGACACCGCCGACGCTCCCGTTCCCTTCGATGGCCGCTTCGACGCGCGTCAGGCCAGGGTGCTCCGCGACGGCTCGTTCGAGATCCGGGGGCTCGACCCGAACGCCTACTACGAGCTGTGCGCGAGCTCCTCGACACGACGCTGGGAGGACGAGAGCGCCTGGAGCCCGCCGACCCTCGCACCCGCCGGAGCCGAGCGGGTCGCCGTGGCGTGGGACGCCGACGCCAGCGTCACCTTCAGCTTGATCGATGCCCGAAGCCGCACGTCCGTGGCCGTGTGCGAGGCCCTTCTCGAGGGCGCGATGCCGAGTCGGGCCGAACTGCCCGCGCCAACCGAGGAGGCGCACGGCTTGAGGGTGCTCGAAGGCGTGCGACCGCTCCGGCCTCTGCGCCGAATACGCCTCACCGTGGCGAGTCGCGGCTTCCGACCGGTCGCGCAGAGCCTCGACCTCAGGCCCGGATCCAACCTGGAGCTCGGCGCGCTCGCGGTCGACCCGATTCCCACGCTCTCGGTCCATGCGATCGACGCGCGATCCGGGAAGCCTGTGGCGGACGCACGGGTGGTCGCCTCCGTGATGCCGGACGGATCCTCGGGCGCCCTCGACGCGTCGGACCTCCCCGTCCGGGGAATCGCGACGGACGCGAAGGGGGTAGCGCAGGTCTTCTCTTTCGCCGGCGCAGGTTCGCGGATCGAGGTCCGCGCGCGCGGCTTCGCGCCGGCGTGCCGGCTGGGGCCGTTCGGCGGAGGCTTCAGCACGGCGAGCCTCGAATTCCGCCTCGTCCGCGGCGCGACCGCGCACGTGCGCGTGATCGATGCCGGGGGAGAACCGGTGCGGGGCGCGCGCGTCGAGCACGTTGAGGGCGACTGGTCGCCGAACGAGGCCGCCAGCGAGCGAGCGCCTCGACCGATCCTCGAGCGGCCCGATCCCGAGCGCTCGAGGATCGCCGACGAGAAGGGCGGCACGGTCTTCGTCCACCTCCCGCCCGGACGCCACGCCTTTCGCGTGCAACGCTGGAGAGGGTTCCTCGACGGCGAATGGACGCTGCGCGAGCTCGGCGACGGAGAGGACGTCGAGATCGCGCTCGTCAGCCAGGCCTGGGCTTCGCTCGGGGTCCGCGTCGTCGACGGCGGCGTGCCGCTCGCGGGAGCGCCCGTCGCCCTGTTGCGGCGCCAGGGGATCGCGAGCCCACTCGATCTCCTCGAGGCCGAGACCCCGCTGCCACCGGGACTCGACGCGCGACTCGACTCCCGCGGGACTTGCGCCATCCAGAGCGTCGACCCCGGGACGTACCTCCTCGCGTTCGGCGTCGCGGGCCAGAGGCTGCGAGCCTGTCGCGAGGTGGTGATCAAGGAGGGTGCTAACCAGCTCGAGATCGACCTCGCGCGGGACGTCGTCGGCGGGCGCATCCTGAGGGGCGACGGCTCGCCGGTGGCCGGCGCACAGGTCTTCGTCATCACCTCCGAGCGCGAGAGGGCCCTGCCCAGCGTCTCGCGCGGGCTGGGCTACACGGGATTCGAGGACCTCATCAAGCTCGGTGTCGAACGGCTCGCGGCGGTCGCCGACGAGAACGGCGGGTTCCGGCTGGTCGGGCTGCCCCTGGAGGAGGAGTGCCTGATCTTCGCGCGGGCAGGCGAGCACCTCGCCGGACGCACGCGCCCCTTCGTGCTGCGCCGCGCAGGAGGCGGCGACAGTGGCGACATTGCGCTCGTGCGAGCCGGAGCGCTCGAGGTCCACGCGACGATGCGCGCGTCGCCCTGCGCCTGCGGCCTGGCGGCCTACCCGCGCAACCACCGCGCCAAACCGCGCTTCCGGCGGGTGATCCCCGGCCGGCCCGAAGTCCTGGTCGGCTTGGAGCCCGGCCTGTGGGACCTCGTGCTCGGGGTCGACGGAGGAGAATCCCGCGAGATGAGGGAGATCGAGGTCGTCGCGGGGGAGACCCGGACCGTCGAGGTCTGGCTGCCCTGAAGGAGTTTCGCGCGAGCGCCATGGAACCCAAGCTCTTCGCCACCGTGTTCGTCACCGTCTTCCTGGCCGAGATGGGCGACAAGACCCAGATCGCGACCGTGCTCTACGCGTCCGAGAACCCCGGCGGGAAGTGGACGGTCTTCCTCGCCGCCGCATCGGCGCTGTGCGCGGTCACCGCGATCGGCGTGCTGGCGGGCGACGTCGTGACCCGGGCGATCCCGGTCCGCGTGCTGCGCTGGGCCGTGGGGCTGGGATTCCTCGCGCTCGGCGCGTGGACGCTGTGGAGAGCGTGAGGCGGGATGGCAACCCTCGCCCGCTGAAGAGCGCTACTCCTTCACGAGATCGACCGAAAGGGCCGTCGCGCCGTCGATCTGGAAGTACTCGATCTCGAAGCGGTGCTGGCCGGGTGAGAGCTCGATCTCGGCATCGCCGCGCCGTGGCGCGTGCCAGGTCCAGTCCTCGAACGCCGTCGCTCCGTCGACCTTCACGCGCACGCCGTCGTCGCTGACGACGGAGAGTCGGTGCTTGCCGCCCTGGCGGACGTCGAGGTGCGTTTCGGCGATCAGTCCGAAGCGGTCGTTCCCGACCTTCTTCCGGACCTCCGCGTCTCCGCCCCAGGGATCCGTCCAGGTCCCGACCGTGCTCTTCGCGACGGGCTTCTTCACGAGCGCGCGCCAGAGGTCGGCTTTCTCGCGCGGATCGGGTCCGTCCTTCCACGAGAACCAGGTCGAGTCCCACGAGCATCCCATGAGCAGTCCGCCGGGCAGACGCTGCTTGGGCCGCGGCTCGCCCGAGCGGAAGTCCCACGGCCCCCACTCGCCCATCACGATCGTGTCGAGGCCCTGCTTCTCGCCGCGGTCGGCTGCGAAGGTCGCGAGCTTGCCGGGCACCTCGGGACACTTCCACTCGCGCGCCTCGGCGAGCCAGGCGGGGTCCTTGCCGTCCCACTTGTCCATGCTGGCGCCGTGGATCACCGCGCTCGCGCGCGCGCCGCCCTGGCCGATCAGCAGGTCGATCCGGATTCCCTCCCCTTCGATCGATCCCTTCGACTTGACCCAGCGGTTGTCGCCGAGGATCACGTGGTCCGTCTTGGTGAGCGCGAGGTCGCGCGCGTTGTCCGCGAAGTCGTTGGCCAGGATCCAGTTGTCGCGGGAGGACGTGTCGCGGTGCTTCCCGTAGGGCCCACCCACGAGGTCCTTGTCCTCGTCCCACCACAGCTCGACGCCGATCTCGTTTTCGTGGATCCGGTTCTCGGCCAGGGCGCACTCCTGGCCGTGCTCGATCGAGACGCCGCCGCCGAGGGTGCCGTCGATCTCATTTTTCAACACAACCATGCGCGAGGAGTAGCCGCCCCACACGCCGTGCTGGTGGGAGCCGGAGAGCTTGTTCTCGATCGCCCAGTTGTCGCGGGAGAAGGTGGCCTCGATCGCGTTGGCGACCGCGAACGAGAAGTCGTTCCGGTACCAGATGTTGCGGTCGGCGCCGCCCGCGTCCATTTCGCCTTTCTGGAACGCGCGCCCTTGGACGGTGTCCATGCCGGCGAAGAGGAAGAGGCCGTCGCCGCCGTGCGTCGCGGAGTCGTAGGCGAACAGGTTGTCGCAGCAGCGCTCGAACATGAGGATCCCGGTCGAGTCCTGTCCGCGCCAGTACACGCCGTGGCTGTAGCCGCGCACGCAGTAGTCGAAGAGGTCGTGGCTGACGACGTTCTTCGACGAGCGGTACATCGCCAGGCCCCAACCGGAGAGGAACGAGAAGTCGTCGTCGTGGATCGAGCATCCGGAGGAGCGCGTCAGCAGGATCCCGTTCTGCCCGTGGCGACCATGGCAGCTCTCGATCGTGGCTTCGCTGCAGTCGGTCAGGCTGATCGCACCGCCGTAGTTCAGGATCCATTGGTCCTGGTCGTTCTCGTGCGGGTAGAGCCAGTCCGAGCCGTCCTCGGCTGCGGTCGTCGAAAGCAGGTGCATGCCGTACCAGCCGTCGAAGGTCACGCCGTCGAGGACGAGCTTCTTGCAGCGGGTGGCGACGATGCACCCCTTGTAGCCGCCGAGCCTGCCCCCGCGGATCGTGACGCCTTCGCAATCGGAGAGGACGATCCCCCACCCGACGTTCTTGTCGAGGTCCGTGCCCTTCGGCGTGCCGCGCAGGTCGACGCCGGTGAGGTCGAGGGTCAGGTTCTTCTGCTTGTCGATCACGATGACGCCGTCGCGGCCGTCCTTGCCGAGCGGCGCGCGGAGGTACTCGGCGGGCTTCACCTTCGCATCGCGGTGCACGACGAGCGGGCGGCCGGCCGGGATCTCGACGTCCGTGAGCGAGCGGACGTCGAGGAGAACGGCGATCGCGGCGATCCAGAGCGCATTCATGAGCGGCCGCAGAGTCTAACGTCGGAGCGGTTCCCTGCCTCTCCTGTGCGGGCTATGCTTCGACACGTGAGCTCCACTCCCTCGACGGTCCCCAGCCACCGCTACAAGACCGGCGCGATCGCCTCCTCGGGCATCCGGCTCGTCCCCGAGATCCCGATCTGCCAGACGGATCTGCCGCTCGACTGGTACCAGGCGGAGTTCAAGCAGTACGCCGAAGAGTACCTGGCGCTGAAGGACCGCAAGCCGGAGACGGTGCTCCCCTGGCTCGACCGATACGCGATCCCGGCGCAGAAGCACTTCGGCGACAGCCTTCTGCTCCTGGCCCACTTCTACATGGGGGGGGAGATCGTCAAGCTCGTCGAGCGCTACGGCGGCAAGGTCGCCGACAGCTACCAGCTCGCGCTGCAAGCCTCGAAGCACCCCGAGAAGAAGGTGATCGTCGAGTCGGCCGTCCACTTCATGGCCGAGGCGATCGCGATCCTCGCGGCCGACGACCAGAGGGTGTGGATCACGAACCCGAAGGCCGGCTGCACGATGGAGATGATGGCGAAGGACTGGATGGTCCTGCCGGCGGCCGAGCAGCTCCTCGAGCGGTACGGCGGCGACCTCGCGGTGGTCGCGTACATGAACACGGGCGGGCGGCTGAAGGCGCTCGCGGGCCGGACCGGCGGCGCGGTGTGCACGAGCTCGAACGCGCACCTCGTCGTCGACTGGGTCCGCAAGAAGGGCAAGAAGGTCCTGTTCGTGCCCGACGTCCACCTCGGCCGCAACACGGGCGCGAAGCTCGGGATGGATCTCGCGCGCGTCGTCGCGCTCCCCGACCCGCAGGTGTGGCAGCAGCGGCTGAAGATCGACGAGAAGACGGTGCCCGGAGGGCTCGCCGCGCTCGACCGCGCCGAGATGATCCTGTGGGGCAGCTACTGCGGCGTGCACACGGTGTTCACGAAGGAGCACGTCGAGTGGTGGCGCGCGCGCGGCTGGCGCGTGATCGTTCACCCCGAGTCGCCGATCGAGGTCGTGAAGGCGGCGGACGGATCGGGCTCGACCGACTACCTGTGGAAGCAGGTGATGGCCACGCCCGCGGGGACGAAGCTCGCGATCGGCACGGAGGGCCACTTCGTGCGCAACGCGCGCGAGCAGGCGAAGCTGCGCGGCGTCGAGGTCGTGCACCTCGCCGACATCCCCGACAAGAAGTTCGCGAGCGCCGGCTGCGGCTGCGCGACGATGAGCCGCAACGACCCGCCGCACCTCGCCGGGATGCTCGACCTCCTGCGCAAAGGCACGCCGCCCGACATCAATCGCGTGCTCGCGGGCGACGCGATGAACGAGCTGACGGCGGAGCGGGATCGGCTGGGCGAGGCGGAGCGCAAGGAGCTGATCCGCGACGCCCGCCTTGCGCTCGAGCGGATGATCGAGATCACCGAAGCGGCGAGGTAGGGAGGCGGCTCGAGCCGGGCCGACAGCGCTGTTCCCCGGGTGGACGACTCGACCCCGCGGGGCTCGTGGTCTCGCGGGCCGAGAATCCTTGCCAACCTGCAACTTCCCATGATTCATGGTCTAGTCCGGCTCTCGGTCCAGGGCCCTGCGACCGGCAGCCCTCCCGAACAGGCAATGATGAAACGACGTCTCGCCCGCCCGATCGCCACGATGCTCGCGGCGTGCCTTCTCGGAAGCAGCGGACTCGCGCACGGAGGCATCCTCCCGCCCGTCAAGCCCGGCAACGGGGGAGGCGGCTACACCGGACCGACACCGCCCGGCCCGCCGGGGGGCGGATCAGGATCGCCCGGTGCTTCGGCTCCTCCGGGGCCCGCCACGGGCGGACCTTCCAACAATCCCACCGGAGCGCAGCCGCCCTCGACCGGAGGGGCCTCGCGCGGACCGGGCTCCGTCGCGACGGGCGGGCCGGACTCGCAGGGTCTCGATTCGTGGGAGACCTGGTGGCACTTCAACAAGGACCCCTACCTCGAGCTGAAGCGCGCGGTCGCCAGGACGACCTTCACCTCGGGCGGCGCGGACGTCATCCCCTCCTCCTCGACGACGGCCATCCCCTCCCGCGACCTCGTCCGGCAGCGCATCGTCCCGGCGCTCGCGCACCTCCTCGAATCCGAACGGGCGAACGACATCACGACCGGCGCGCTCGTCGCGCTCGCCCGCATCGGCGAGCCGGCCGATCTCCCGCCCGAGTCGTCAGCGATCCCGCGCCTGGTCCTCGCGCTCGCGGACGCGAACCAGGAGATCGCCGAGACCGCCGCGCTCGCGCTCGGCATCTCGCGTAGCGAGGCGGCGATCCCCCCTCTCACGGACCTGCTCGCCGCCGACGCGCGCGGGGCGAAGCTCGTCGGCAACAAGGAGGTTCCCGCGCGCACGCGCGCCTTCGCCGCGTTCGGCCTGGGACTCGCTGCCGAACGCGCCGGCCAGAACCGCACCCGCCAGATGGTCGCTCGCGCCCTGATCGACGCGCTGGACGACCGGCGCGCGAACCCCGATGTGCAGGTCGCCGCCGCGATCGGGCTCTCGCTCGACCCCATCGACATCGAGCCGATCGAGAGCACGAGCGCGCCATGGATCTCGCGCCAGACGGTCCTGCGCCACCTGATCCGGTTCTACTCCGACCCGAGGAACCACCGGCTGGTGCGCGCGCACGCAGCCACCGCGCTCGCCCGCCTGGCGGAGGTCGCGCCCGCGCCGCTGCGCACGGAGGTCGCCGAGCTCCTGCTGATTGCCCTGCGCAAGGAAGCGAAGCTCGAGAACGAGATCGTGCTGAGCTGCATCCAGGCTCTCGGACGGCTCGCGGACGCCGGCTCCGGCGCGATCGATCGGAAGGTCCGCGCCGCGCTCGTGCACACGCTCGACGACTCCGACCCCCAGGCGCGCTCATTCGCCCTGATCGCCCTGGCCGAGATCGGCGCGCGCCCGGGTGGAGGCGAGGAGGTCGGCACCGGTGAGCCGCCGGGCGAGCAGGAGTGCCGCGCCGCGCTCTTGAACGAGGTCCTGCGCGGCAAGAGCACGTCGAAGCCGTGGGCGGCGCTCGCGTTGGGGATTCTCGAGCGGCGACTCATGGACCGAGGAGCCAAGCCCTCGGACCCGGCACGCCAGGTCCTGCGCGAGTGGCTCGCCAGCGCGCGCGGGCGCAACGAGGTCGGCGCCGGCGCGATCGCCCTGGGCCTGTGCCGCGAGACGAAGGCGGAGACGATGCTGCGCTCGAGGCTCGCGGACACGAACGAGGACACCGGGCAGGGCTACATCGCGCTCGCGCTCGGCATGCTGGGGTCGGCCGACGCCGCGCCGGCCCTGCGCGATCTCGTGAAGGGTTCGAGCTACCGTCCGGCTCTGCTCGAACAGGCCGCGGAGGCGCTGGCGCTGCTGGGGGACAAGCAGACCGCGCCCGAGATCGCGAGGCTCCTCGGAGAGGCGCGCGGCCTGGCGGCGCAGGCCTCGCTCGCCGCCGCGCTGGGATTCATCGGCGACGCTCGCAGCGTCGATCCTCTCCTGGCCTTGATCGCGCGCAAGGATCTGCAGGCCTCGGCGCGCGGTCTCGCCGCGGCGGCGCTCGGCGGCGTGGCGGACGAGAGCCCGCTGCCCTGGCACTCGACGATCTCCTGCGGCCTGAACTACCGGGCCTGCACGGCTTCGCTTCTCGCCGGGGACGGGACGGGGCTGCTCGAGATCCTGTGAACGCGGCCCGGGCGATCTGCGGCTCCCGATCGATCCACGCCCCGCATCGCGGACCGAGGCTTGCTGTGTACCCCGAAGTCGTTGGGGCCACCGCCGCGGCAGCTGGGCATTCTGGTCGCGCGCAGCTTCAAGGCCGGGAAATCGAGATGGAAACCAGGTCCGTTCCGAGGCTCGCTGCGGCCATCGCGGCCGGTGCGATGGCGGTCTGTGCGCTTTCGGAACGCGCGCTTGCGCACGGAGGCGCCTACAACCCGACGCCGGGCGGCCAGCCCGGAGGCAGCTCTCCCTCCGGGCCAGGTCCGGGCACCGGCGCACCCGGGCCTGCGACCGGACCAGGCCAGGGGGGCACGAACCCCGCGACCGACGCGACCGTCCTCCGCGCCTCGTGGGAGGACTGGTGGCACTTCAACCAGGATCCCTACCTCGACTTGAAGTGGGCCATCGGGACCGCCGCTCCGGCCACGGGCGCGGACGAGATCGTTTCGGGGAGCCGCACGGACGCGCGCCCCTCACCGGACCGCGTGCGGACGCGCGTCGTGCCCGCGCTGCGCGACCTCCTCGAGACGGAGCGCACGCCCGAGATCCTCGGAAGCACGCTCGTCGCGCTCGCGCGCGCCGGAGATCCGGAGGGAGAGTCGTCGAAATCCTCCGCGATCCCGCTGCTCGTCAAGCACCTCCCCGACGGAAACCAGGAGATCGCCGAGACCGCGGCGTTGTCGCTCGGCATCCTGCAGAGCGAGGGGTCGCTGCCCTTCCTCGAGGCGCTTCTCACCGCCGGAACGCGCGGAAAGGAGCTCGTCGGCGGCGGCGATGTGCCCGAGCGGACGCGCGCCTTCGCGGCCTACGGACTGGGACTCGTCGCCGACAGGGCCGGGAACAACCGCGCGCGGCAGATCGTGGCGCGATCGCTGTGCGCCGCGCTGCAGAACCGGCGAGCGGCGAGCCCCGACGTCGAGGTCGCGGCGGTGATCGCGCTCTCGCTCGACCGTCTCGAGCCCGAACGCGTCGCGAGCGCGAGCGCGCCATGGATCTCGCGGCAGACGGAGATGCAATTCCTGAAAGGGATCTTCGAGGATTCTCGGCGGCGGCCGTTCGTGCGCGCGCACGCGGCGACGGCGCTGGCGCGGCTCGCCCAGGATGCGCCGGAACCGCTGCGGGCGGACGTGGCCGAGCAGCTCCTCGCCGCGGTGAAACCGCACTCGAAGGTCGAGAACGAGGTGCTCCAGAGTGCTGCGCAGGCCCTCGGACTGCTCGGAGACGCGGATGGGGACGGGCTCGACCGGAAGATCCGCAACGGGCTCGGGGCGGTGCTCGACGATCCCGACGTGCAGGCGCGGTGCTTCGCGCTGGTCGCGCTGGCGGAGATCGGCGCGCGCGAGGGGCCTGCGGACGGAAACGAGGAGGGATCGAACGCGTGCCGGAACATGATCTCGGGCGAGCTCGTGCGCAGCCGCGGGATGACGCGGCCGTGGGCGGCGATCGCGCTCGGCGTGCTCGAGCGGCGGATCCTCGACCGGAGAGGTGGGACTGCGGGCGGTCCCGAGCGTCCGGGCGCACCGGCCTCCGGCGCGGGGGGGCATCTCGCGCCGTCGCAGCCGGTGCGCGAGACGTTGCGCGCCTATTTCGCGAGCGCTCGGCAGCGGATGCACATCGGAACGGGAGCGATCGCGCTGGGCCTGTGCCGGGACCGGAAGGCGGTGCCGATCCTGCTCGACAGGCTGCGCGAAACGACCGAGGACCAGGGGCAGGGGTTCGTCGCGCTGGCGCTGGGGATGATCGGCGCGGAGGAGGCGGTGAAGCCGCTCAGGGAGCTCGCGCGGACCTCGAAGTATCGGCCGGCGGTGCTCGAGGAAGCGGCGATCGCGCTGGCGCTGCTCGGGGACAAGTCGACCGCGACGGATCTCGCCGAGATGCTCGCGAAGGCGCAGGGGCAGTCGGCGCAGCTCTCGCTCGCGAACGCGCTCGGGAAGATCGGAGACGACCGGACGGTCGATCCGCTGCTCAATCTGATCGGGCGGAAGGATCTCACGTCGTCCGCGCGCGCCTTCGCGGCCGCGGCGCTGGGGCAGGTGGCGGACAAGGACCTCTTGCCGTGGTTCTCGCCGATCTCGTGCGACCTGAACTACCTGGCGAAGACGGGGACGCTGCTGGCCGGGGACGGGACGGGGCTGCTCGAGATCCTGTAGATCGGGCTGCCGAAAGCGTCAGCTCGGCCGGAGGTTCATCCCCGCTCGACCTCCCACACCTGCGCCCCGAAGTGGTCCCAAGGGAGCCGGCCCTCGTCCGTGTCCTGGCCCGGCGAGAACTGCACGTCGACGAAGTAGAGGATCGCGGTCGGGCTCGCCGACCTGAGGTTCTTGCACCCGTGCGCGACGCCCGGCGGGATCCTCACGAGGCGCGAGCTCCCGTCGCCGAGCACGGTACGCAAGATCGTTCCCTCCGTCGGCGATCCCTTGCGGACGTCCGCGAGCACGAGGAGCAGCTTGTCCGACGGCGGCACGAACCACACGTCCGTCTGCCGCGTGTGCAGGTGGAAGGCCTTGATCGCCAGCGGATCGAGCAGGCTGTAGTTCACCTGCCTGACCGTGAAACCCGGGAGCTGAGCGTGCACCCCCTGGTCGAGCCGCCCGAGCTCCGTCATCGACCCGCCGTCGTCGTTGAAGCGCTTCAGCTCGACGATCTCCACGCCCTCGATCTTCTTCCTCGGGCTGTAGTCCTGCTTCGTGTAGCGCGCCTTGGCCTGGGCGTTGAACTCGGTCATGAGCGGATCCTCGCGGGGTGACGTCGGTCGTCCGAGGGCGCGAGGCTCGCGGAGCGCGTGCGGAATGTCAACGGGAGGATCGCGAGGCTCGCTTGGCTGCACGAGTGCCAGCTGTTCTCGGTGACGAAGGGCTTGCCGCACCTCAGGCAGTACCCGAGGGACCGCCGGGCCGCTCCGCTCCTCCGCTCAGCCACGGTCCTGCCTCTGGAATCCGCCGACGGTCGCTCTCCCCGCTTCATCCGCCGCGCCCACCCGCGGGGGCGATCTTCTCGAGGACCTCGCGAAGGCGCGCATTGAACTCCGTGGGTCGCTCGAGCATCAAGAAGTGCCCGACCCCCTCCACCAGCACCGCGTCGAAGTCGGCATGCCGGCGGTTCCTCTCGATCTCGGTCGGCATCGCCCCCTCGCGCGGCGCCGCGTTGATGCAGCGGATCGGCACGCCGGCTCCGCTGAAGAGCGCCGGCGCGTCGAGCGCGTCGTAGCTCCGCAGCAGGGCGGCCGCCGCCGCGTGATCGGAGCGGCAGCTCTCGTCGATCGTCCAGAGGACGAGCGCCGGGTCCGATCCCGCCGGAAACGCCGAGCTGACGATCGCCTCCATCGTGCCGCGGAAGTCGGTCTCGAGGCGCGCCGCCATCGGCTCGGCCATGCCCGCGGGCATCTTGAACTCCGAGTCATGGAGCGTGTCGACGCCGACGATCGCGACCACCCGGCCGGGGAGCCCTCTCGCCGCCTCGAGCGACACCCACCCCCCCATCGAGTGGCCGACCAGCACGACGCGGCGCAGGTCGAGCTTCTCGACGACCGCGCGCACGTCCCCGGCGAGCCCGCGGACCGACCAGGTCTTCCGCGCGGCGCCCGATGCGCCGTGGCCGGCGAGATCGATCGCGACGACGCGGTGGTCCGCCGCGAACGCGTCGACCTGCCCTCGCCAGAAGGCGCGATCGCAGCACCAGCCGTGGACGAAGACCAGCGCCGGCTCGCCGCGACCGCGCACGTCGTAGGCGATCTCGACGCCGTCGGGGGCAGGCACAGTGCCCTGGACCACGGCCGGGGCGCGCTCAGCGCTTGAAGCGGGCGCAGCCAGCGCAGGCGCGCTCTCCGCGGACTTCGAGCGACATCCGAGCGCGAGGAGCACGGGACCCACTGCGACGAGACAGGGAGCGATGGATCTCAAGGCGAGGCCTCCAGGGCGGGTCGCGACATTCCACGCGCGCGAGGCGGTCCTGTCACGTCTTCGCGGGCGGATCCCGGCCCGGCGCCGGGGCTCGCGGCTTTCCACCCGGACGCGGATCGGGCACACTGCGACGCCCGTGTCCCCGACCCGCAAGGACCAGAACGCTCGCTGCCTCGGCCCGGGTGCGGGCTCGCGCCGCGAGCTCGAGGCGCGCCCGGTCACCGAGGTGACCGAGCTCGACGAGCTGCTCGAGCACTGCCTCCCCGCCTTCGGCGGCGCCTACCTGCGGCGCCTGTGGACCCTGCTCGACGAAGCCGTCGGCAAGGGCCTCCCGATGACGATCTCCGTCTCGGGACCGATCACCGTGTCGGGGCAGCACCACGCCTGGCTCAACCCGCTCCTCGACACCGGATGGTTCGTCCTCGTGTCGACGACCGACGCCGTCTGCTACCACGACGGGCACCGCGCCCTCGACTCGGCCGCGAAGCACCCTTTCCACGAAGTCCCGATCTTCGGCGACGACGGGGCTCTCCGCGAGGAGAAGACGATCCGCGTCACCGACATCGGCTTCGACGAGGAGATGCTGCTCGAGCAGGACCGCTTCATCTCCGCCTGCCTCGGCGAGCCCGAGTTCCAGCGCCGGATGACCGGCACCGAGTTCCGCTGGCTGCTCGGCCGGCGCTACGCCGCGCAGGAGAAGAAGAACGGCGTGCGCGAGGGCCTGCTCGCGCTGTGCCACCGGAAGAGCATCCCGATCTTCGTCGGCGCGCCGGCGGACGGGTCGTGCTTCCTGAACTCGATGAAGCTGTGGGCGCTCGCCCGCGCGACCGGCGCGGCGCACGCGTTCGAGCTCGACCTGCACCAGGAGGTCTTCGAGAGCTGCGCCTACCATTTCTGGGGCCTGCGCGAGAACGAGGAGCACGCGCTCGGCACGCTGATCCTGGGCGGAGGCGTGCCCAAGAACTTCAACCTCCAGCCCGAGCCGGCGCTGTCGCAGATCCTCGGGATCCCCGACATCTCGGGCTACCTCTACGACATCCAGATCACGACCGCGCCGATCACGGACGGGTCGCTGAGCTCCTGCCCGCCGGCCGAGGCGGTGACGTGGGGCAAGGTCGACGAGAAGCACTACCGTTCGACCTGCGAGAGCATGCAGGCCGACTACTCGGTCGTGATGCCGTTCCTGGCGAAGGCCTTGCTCGGCAAGCGCGCGCGCTTCGAGCGCTGGGCGGAGCGGATGGGGCGCGAGGAGCTGATCGCCAAGCACCCGGAGGCGCGCGGATACCTGCGCGATCCGGCCGGCTATCGCCTCTTCGCGCGGCGCGAGGAGCTCGTGCAAAGGCTCCTCGACGAAGTCAAGGAGCAGGCGAGCCGGTTGAAGAAGGAGAGTACCTACCCCCTCGCGAGCGTCCGCGGCGGGAAGAAGCGGAACGGGAAGCCCGAGGCCTCCGCGACCGGTGCTCCCTCACAGTAACGGAACCCATGGCCGCATGCAGCCGATGCGGGAGGAAGATGGGCCTGTTCGAGCGCCTCAAGCAAGGCGTCACCTGCGAGGAATGCCGAACGTCCGATGCAGTGGAGCAGGAGAAGCCATGGTCGCCGGGAGGACGGTCGCCAAGTTCCGGTAGCCGGCACGTTGCGGCGGTCGAGGTGGGACCCTTGAGTTCCCTTGCCAGGCGCGTGCCAAGGGCACGCACGCGAGACCCTCGCGTGGGGTGCACGCCCACTCCTTGCGAGAAAGACCGGGTTTGGCCTGAAACCATTCCGAGACCGGAGGATCCGGAGGGGCGGACGATTCGACATGATCGACGCGGACCACCTGCTCGTGATCCTCTTCCTGCTGCCCGGCTTCCTGGCGGCCAGGATGTTCGCACTTGTCGCCGTCCAGAGGAAGAAGTCCCATCTCGAGATGATCAGCGAGGTGGTCCTCTTCGAGTTCCTGGTCCTCGCAGCCTACGCCTGGATGCCCGCAAGATGGCAGTGGGAAGGGTCTGTCTCTTCCGGAGAGGCAATCCTCGGTGTGTCGGCCCTCGACACCCTGCGCCGGAACGCCCCGCCTCTCACCGCGCTCGCTCTGATCGCGATCTCGTTGGGAGGGATCCTGGGTTGGCTCCACAACCTCGATCAACCGCTGAGCCTT
Source organism: Planctomycetota bacterium (assembly GCA_041488095.1). Classification (GTDB taxonomy): domain Bacteria; phylum Planctomycetota; class UBA1135; order UBA1135; genus DASYPQ01. The sequence continues at coordinate 88,760 of JBGPOP010000008.1, read as the reverse complement.
CTGCGTTCTCTTGGGGCGACCAAGCAATCCAGCCACCCCACGGTATGGCAAAGCGCGTTCTATGACCGTCCGAGGTGGGTGCTCGTCCACCTGGAGTCGGGCGAACGGATCCTCGGATGGCCGGAGCTCTTCTCCGATACCCCCGACGAAGGAGCTATCTTCCTCGCCGATGCCGCCTACCTCGACGACGAAGGCGGGTTGACGGAGATCCGGGGTCCGGGCATCCTCATCGCCCGCGAGGCGGGGATCCGGTTGGTGGAGTTCCTCGACGACCAAAGGGTGCTGCAACCAGGGTGGGACCATGAGCGAGAAAGAGAAAGAAGCTGACGTCCGTCGCGCTCGTCCCGAGGTGGAGGCGCACCCGCATGCGAGGGCGAAGAACTGGCTCAAGACGGCGAAGAATCCTCCTCCGCAGGGAAGGCGCCCGACCCCGACCCCGCCTCCCCCGAGGCGCAAGACAGCCTGAGCCCGCCTTCCGCCCTACCACAGCCACCTCGCCCCCTCCTCGATGCTCGCGCTCGTCACGCGCTTGCCGCGCAGGCCGTCGTAGATGCCGAGCGCCTTGCCGACGACGGCCTTGGCCCGACCCCGGAAGAGACCCGCGAGCCACAGGAACGGCAGCGTCAGCACGTCGTACACGAGGAACCTCGCCCACTCCCGCGCGCGCGCGTGTCGCCGGAGGAACCAGATCGAGTTCACGCCCATCATGTACTTGCGGCGCGGGTTGTAGCCTCCGCCGGTCGCGCTCGAGGTCTCGTGGTAGGCCGCCGCCTCGCCGACGAGCAGCACGCCGAAGCCCGCGCGCCGCGCGCGCAGGCACAGATCGACGTCCTCCATGTAGGCGAAGAACTGGGCGTCGAAGAGGCCGACCTCCTCGAGCACCTCCCGCCGCGCGAGCAGCGCGCACCCGACGACGTAGTCGACCTCGCGCGTCGCGCGCCACTGCGGTCCATCGGGCTCGCGGTGGCCGAGCAGGGTCGACAGGTTCTGCCGCCAGGTCAACATCCCCCCCGCGCACCACACCCGATCCGGCTCGCTCTTGTACAGGACGCGAGGGCCGACGATGCCGACCTTCGGACTCCCCTCGAGGGCGCGCACGAGCACGTCGAGCGTCCCCTCGGGCAGCCGGACGTCGTTGTTGACGAAGAACACCCGGCGCGCCCCCCGGGAGAGCGCCTCGCGCGCGCCCTGGTTCGCACCCTCGCCGAAGCCCAGGTTCTCCCGGTTCCGCAGCAGCACGACGCCCGGGAACCGCCGCGCGACCTCTTCGGCCGAGCCGTCCACCGAGCCGTTGTCCACGAACACGATCTCGCCCGGCGAGAGTCCCTGGGCGAAGAGCGACGCGAGGCACTCCACGTTCTGCCCCCCGCCGTTCCAGTTGACGACCACGGCGGTCACTCCGGGCCGCGCCGCGCCTTCGCGCGCGGGCGCCGTCGCTGCCGCGCGGGCGGGCTCTGGCTCGGACGGGACCATCCGACGAATCCTACTGCGCGCCCGCGTCTCGAGCGTGCGTCCGAGGAGGGCTCCCCCCATCACGAGGGCCTTCAGGCGGGCGTTTCACCCGTTTCCTCGACCTCCGACAGGATCCAACCCGAGGCGAGCACGGTCCGGATCCGCTCTCCGGGATTCAATTGACCCGGGCCCGTCAACGGGGCCGAATCGCGTTCGCGGCGCGTGATCGAGAAGCCGCGCTCGAGCACCGCGAAGGGCGAGGTGGCCGAGAGCGAGGTCTGGGCCAGGTCCAGGCGCCGTTCCTCCCTCTCGAGCGGCACCGCGGCCCCGCGCGCGAGGCGCGGGGCGAGCGCGAGCAGGCGCGCGGAGCGGCGCTCGAGCCGCACCGCCGGGCTGTGTTTCGACAAGTTCGCTCCCGCGCGCGAGATGCGCCAGCCGGCCTGATCGAGCACCACGCCCGCTGCGAGGCGGAGCGCGCGCCCGCGGAGCTCGATGTCCTGCGAACGCCGGTCGAGGATCCACTCCGCGCCACGCAGCGCCGGCGAAGCTGCCGCGCGCGCCAGGCGCTCCTCGCGGCCGGCGAGCGCACCGTCGACCGCCTGGAGGAGGTGGTTGCGAGCGCGCTCGAGGTCGGCGAGCAGTGCCGCGCGGTCGGGGATCACCGTCTGCGCCGCGTCGGTCGGCGTGTGCGCGCGATGGTCGGCGACGAGATCGGCGAGGGTCAGGTCGGTCTCGTGCCCGACGCCCGTGACGACCGGGACGCTCGAGAGGTGGATCGCCTCGGCCACGGCGCGCTCGTTGAAGGCCCACAGGTCCTCCAGGGATCCCCCGCCGCGGCACACGACGATCACGTCGACACCGCTCGCATCGAGCCGCCGGATCGCAGCGGCGATCTCTTCGGCCGCCCCCGCGCCCTGGACGCTCGTGTGCGCGAGACGCACCGGGTAGAGCGGCCAGCGCAGGGAGCGCGTGCGCAGGAAGTCCTGGAGCGCCGCGCCGTCCCGCGAGGTCGCGACGCCGATCGTCCGCGGCATCGCGGGCAGCGGGCGCTTGCGGTCGAACCAGCCCAGAGCCTTCAGCTCGGCCTTGAGCTTCTCGAGGCGCACCAGCAGCGCGCCGAGACCGGCCTGCTCCAGGCGCTGGACGTTCAGGCTGTAGGTCCCGCGCGGCCCGTACACGTCGAGCCGTCCGTGCGCGACGACCTGGGCGCCCTCCTCCAGCTCGAAGCGCACCGCGCTCGCGACCTGGCTGCGCCAGACCGTGCACGAGACCTTGGCGTCCATGTCCTTGAGGTCGAAGTACAGGTGCCCGGAAGCCGCGCGCACGACGCGGGTGACCTCGCCCTCGACGCTGACCCGGCCGATGTCCTCGAGCGCGACCTTGATCTCGCGCGTGAGCTCGCTGACGGTCCAGACCTTCGGGCCGGCCGGACGCGAGCGGGCGAAGGCGTCGGAGAGATCGCTCCAGTCCTCCGAGCTGGAATCGCTGGCGCGCTGTCGATCCGAATCGGTCACGCGGAAGTTATCGCGACCGGAGAAGGAGACGTCAACGCAGGCCTCGATCCCCAATTTGAACTCCGCGTTCGGCCCGCCGTCTGCGGCGGGGCGAACGCGGAGTCCGGCGGCGCCGGTACTGGCGCCGCCGTGCGGTGGCGGGTTGCTCTTCTTCTGCCTCGGCGTCCGCGTACGCCAAGGCAACTGCAAATCAACTCGCCACCGCACGTCGGCGCCAGTACCGGCGCCGCCGGACTCCGCTTTCGCGGCCGGCGCAGACGCCGGCCGCGAAAGCGGAGTTCAGTTAACGGGCCTTCTGCGGCGGGGACAGGCCCGGCACCCCCGCCCTCCTCCACTCATCCACCGACGCTCGCGGCAGAAAGATCCTGAACCGCCCCTCCAGGAACGGCGTCTTCGTATCGCCCCGCAGCTGCGCACCGTCCTGCAGCTCGATCTTCACCCCCTTCTCCTGCGCATCGATCTCCATCCGATCCGCGAAGAGCTTGCGCTCGAGCCTCCCCTCCGCGTCCAGCCGGTCGAGCTGCACGTCGCGCAACACGGATCCCTGCACCCCTCCGAAGGACGCGAGCCTCCACCACCCCCCCGAAACATCCTGTCGCAGGAGCAGGTTCAGCGCCGCTCGCACCGCGCCGAGGTCCCACAGCCCGTCGTCGGCCGGCGGCGCCTTGTCCTCCTCTCGGAAGAGCTCGGGCAGAGATTCGATCCACGGCGCGGGGTCGATGTCGGGCAGCTCGAGCCGCTTGATCGTGCCCTTCGCATCCGCCGCGCTCACACCCTCGAAGAAGAGCTTCTCCCCGCCGCGGCGCTCGTAGCCGTTCTCGAGGACGAGCGTCAGCGTGCGCGCGGCGCGGCTGCCTTCCAGGCGCAGGCGCTCGGCCGCGAGGGTTCCGACCGGTCGCCCGCGCTCGTCGAGCGCGCGCAGGACCACCGGGCCGGTCGCTCCCTCGGCGAGCGCGCCCGACTCGAGCAGGTCGTAGCCGGTCACCTGCTCGACGGTGAAGAGCGAGCGCAGCGAGAGGAAGATCTCGCGGTCGCGCTGCGCGGATGCCTTCGACGGCGTCTCCAGGGGTCCCTCGGGCACCTTGGGCCGAACGGCCTCGGCCGCAGCGGCTTGCGCCTCCGGCATGGGTTGGAAGGACGCGAGCGGCTTCTCGGCGGCCTGGGAGAGCTGCGAAAGGGCCTTGGTGTAGCGCAGCCATTCCTCTTCGCGCGCGATCCGCTCCGAGGTCGCCGACTTCAAGCTCGCCTCGAGCTCGCAGATCCGCGCTTGCGCCGCGTCGAGCTCGGCGCGCAGGGCGGTGCCGTCGCCTGGATCGCGCGGGGTCCGGGATTCGCTCGCGGACGCTTCGCTCGACTGCCGGGCGCAGGCGCCCCCGAGGAGCGCCAGCGCCACCGCGGTCACTGCGGTGCGTCCCAGGCCGCGCGCTTGTTCTTGTTCCACCAGTTCTGCCACTTGTCGGGGTCGCGCTCGTCGTGCTTGCTGAGCTTGGCGAGGCTGGTGATGATCGGAGCCGCGATCACGTCGTAGCGCTCGCGCGCGATAGCGTTGTTGATGTTGGTGTCCTTGTCGCCCTTGGCGGACATCAACACCTTCAGCAGCGAATCGAACACCGTCTTGCGCGTGTCGAGGTCGGCCTCGTTGAACTCTCCCAGCGCCTCGGCCGCCGCGCTGACGAGCGTGGGCGTCTTGTTCTCGAGGTTGAGGGTCAGCTCCTTGATCGCCTTCTTGTCCTTGGTGCTGCCCAGGCTCTTGATCAGGCGCGCCTGGAGCGCGATGTCCTTGCGCAGGTTCTTGTGCCCGATCCAGCCCATCAACACGTCCGTGCTCTCGGGCCCCATCTGGCCGAGCGCCACGGCGGCGGCGAGGTTGAGCTGGTTGTCGGGCGGCTGCCCTTCCTTCTCCAGGCGCCGCGACTCGAAGCAGCGCGAGAGCCCCCTGACGATCAACGCCTTGTCCTTGGGGCCGGATTTCTTGAACTCCTGGTTGAGCTGGTCGATCACCGCGATCGCGTCCTTGTCCTCCTTGCCGAGCTTGTCGACGTGATCCTTGAGCTTGTCGAGCATCTCGGCCAGCTCCGGACGCTTGTCGGGCGGCGGAGTCGGCGGGGGATCCTGGAGTCCGAAGGGTAGGAGCGAGAGAAGGACGAGCGCGCCGGCGTGCAACATGTTGGCCACCTCGTGGATGCCTGGATGCAACGGCCACCTTATCGGGCCGAGCGCTCCCAGTCACCTGGGCTGCCCCGTGGAGGGGCGGTGTGGGATGACCCGAAGCGCCTTTTCTTCCCCGCCCTCGGGGCGCCCCGGGGCTCGAGAGCCGCGGCGAGGGCCTTTCCCTTGGTGAGGGTCTCGGCGTCCTCGGCTCGCGCGTCCGAGGACCAGGTGATCCCTCCGCCGACGTGGAAGGAGACTTCCCCGCGCGGAGTCCCAGGCGGCGAAGCTGGATCCGGCCGCCAGATCAGCGTGCGGATCAGGATGTTGAAGCACGCGCGGCCGCGCAGGTCGAGGAAGCCGAGCGAGCCGGTGAAGAAGCCGCGGCCCTCGCCCTCGAGCCGCGCGATCGCCTCCATCGCCGCAAGCTTGGGCGCTCCGGTGATCGAGCCGCCCGGGAAGAGCGCGGCCAGGACGTCGACGGCGCCGAGGCCCGGGCGCGCGCGCGCGACGACGTCGGCCGCCAGGTGGTGCACCGAAGCGTAGGTCTCGAGGTGCGGGAAGCGCTCGACGCGCACGCTGCCCGGGGATCCGATGCGCCCGAGGTCGTTGCGTTCGAGGTCGACGATCATCGCGAGCTCGGCGCGATCCTTCGCGCTCGCGAGCAGAGCGCGCGCCCGTCGCCCGTCCTCCGCGGGCGTCTTGCCGCGCGGGGCCGTGCCCTTGATCGGTCGCGTGCGCACGAGTTGGCCGTCGAACTCGAGCAGGAGCTCGGGGGATGCCGACAAGAGCGCGCCCGTGGGAAAGCCCTCGCCCACCGAGGCGGTCTCGCGGTCCCAGGCGAGAAAGCCCATGTAGGGCGCGGGGTTCACCGCGCGCAGGCGCCGGTAGATCTCGACCGGATGGCCCTCCATAGCGCGCGTGAAGCGATGCGCGAGGTTGGCCTGGTAGAAGTCCCCCGCCGCGATGCGCTCGCGCGCGCTCTCGATCCGCGCACGGTGAACGTCCGCAGGAGTGTGGCGCACGAGCGGACCGAGCGGGCGGGGCTCGGGAGCTGGCGGGGCGTCGAGCTCGAGGAGATCGAGGATCTCGCGCCGGCGCGCCTTGACGCCCGGCCGGCCGTCGCCGGGCTCGTCGCCAAGCACGAGCCAGGCCGCCCCGCGCTCCTCGTCGCGCACGATGAAGTCGACGTACAGGCCGCCCGCTATCCGCGGGGACCGCCACGGATCGGGCGCGACCTCGACCGGTCGCTCCCCCGCCGGGCCGAGGTCGTAGGAGAGCGCGCCCAGGAAACCACCCTGGAAGGGACCCGGGACGGGATCGCCCGGCTCGGACCGCACACGGGCGACCATCGCTCGCAGCCCGCGGAGATCCGCCGGAGGCTCGACGCCGCGTAGCGGGTCGAAGGCGACGAGACTCCATCGGCGCGGCGATCCGCCCGCGCTGTCGAGCGCGGCGGGCGCGCGGCGCGAGGAGAGCCGCGCCAGAAACCCGCCCGCGTCGAGGGCGCGCGGCAGGGCCAGGACGCGCGGCCGGAAGCGCACGGCTCAGACCTCCGCCGAACCCGCCGGGGCGCCGCGCGAGAAGGTCGCCCCGTACTTCCGGCGGTAGACTGCGGCGAGGGAGGATGACACGAGCAGCGCGCACGCGGCGATCAGGAACGGGGCGCGCGGGCTCAGGAGCTGGAAGGCAAGGCCGGCCAAGGACGGCCCGACGACGCGCGCCAGGCTCGCGACGGACTGGTTCATGCCCAGGTAGGCTCCCTGCTCGTCGGGCGGAGAAGCTCGCGAGATCAGGCCGTAGAGCGACGGGTTGTTCAGACCGAACCCCAGAGGCATGACCAGGCATCCCAGGATCACGAAGCCCCACGTCGTGGCAAATCCCACGATCACGAAGGCGATCGCGAGCAGGAGCGGGCCGACGACCGCGAGGTTCGGCTCCCCGAACCGTGGCACGAGGCGACGAATCAACCCGCCCTGAACCCCTGCGGCGATGAGTCCGATGCCGCAGAGATATCTCCCCGCCCACGGCGCGGCCCGCAGCGTGTCCTCCAGGGTCGGTCGGAGGATCCCTTCCGGCATGTCGAAGGCGGCCGGGAACCTGACGATCCCGAACGGGATGAACATCGTCTCGAACGAAGAGAACGAGGCGATGAACAGGAAGCTCAGGATCAGCAGGATCCCGATGCGTGGTATCGCCCAGGCCTGCCGCAGCTGCGTCAGACTGAAAATCCGGCTGGCCTTGCGCTCGACACGCGGGGGCTCCGGCAGCTTGAGGTAGCCGAAGATCGCCGCCAGGAGCGAGAAGGCGGCCGCCGCAAAGCCCGGCGCGGCCATGGAGATGTGCGTCAGCTCGCCGCCGATGAGGGGCCCGAACGTGAAGCCCAGCCCGAATGCGGCGCCGACCAGCCCCATGCCCTTGGCGCGGTTCTCGGGGGTCGTCACGTCGGCGATGTAGGCCTGCGCGGTCGAGATGTTGGCGCCGAAGAAGCCGGCCAGAAGGCGCGATGCGAAGAGCAGCGCCATCGAGTGCGAGAAGCCGAACAGCACGTACGAGGCCGCCGTGCCGAGAAGCCCGCCGATGAGCACGGGACGCCGTCCGATCCGGTCCGAGATCCGCCCCCACATCGGAGCGAACACGAACTGCATCGCGGAGAAGCAGCCGAAGAGCACGCCCAGCTCGGTCGGGCTCGCCCCGTAGGCCTTCGAGTACACCGGGAGCAGCGGGATGACGATCCCGAACCCCAGGAGGTCGATGAAGACCGTCAGGAAGATGAAGGCGAGCGGCGAGCGGCCCGAGGTCTGCGATCGGCCCATGACGGCGGGGATTCTAGAGGGGCGGGGCGGCAGTGTCCCGAAAACCCGGGCGAGATCGGGGTCAAGCTGCGGACGCTCTCGGGCCGATAATCACGCCGCTATGAAGAGGCAACCCGGCGTCATCCTCGTCGTCTTCACCGCGCTCCTGTGCGGGTTGGCGTTCTCCCAGAATCCTCCGGCCCCGGACCCGGCCATGAGCCGCCTCGACAAGCTCGAGAAGGACCTCGCCGCCGCTCGCCTGCGCATCGAGGCGCTGTCGACCGAGGTCGTGGACGCGAAGAAGCAGTTCGCGGGCGCGATGCACTACCTCGAGGAGCAGGGCAAGAGCGCGGCCGCGATGGAGAGCGTGCTCGACCAGGCCGAGAAGGCCGGCTTCACCTACGGGGTCAATCCCGATTCGCGGCACATCCTGCTGCGCGGCTGGCGCGAGCAGCTCGCCGCGGCCCAGAAGGACGTGCCAGTGGCGCCGGTCGCACCTCCGCCCCCGGCCCCGGCTCCGACCAAGGCCCCTCCGGCCCCGACCTCGGCTCCGACCAAGGCCGGCACGAAGCGCTGAGCGGCTCTCCGGGCGCCGCTCGCCTCCGGCACGCGGTGATTGCCGGACGGGTCCGAGCGCGGGAGAATCCGCGCCATGATCTTTGCGACCGGCCTCCTTTCCGCGGCGCTCGCCGCGCTACAGGACGGGGAAGCCAAGGGCGCCATCGCCCAGACCGCCATCCATGGCGCAGTCCAGCGCGGCGTTACGATCTTGCTCGAGCGCCAGGAGTCGGTCGAGAAGGACGGCCCTCCCGCCGAGTGGCCCTACGAGGGCGTCTACCGCGTCGACGGCGAGATCCCGATCGGCTACCGCGTCGGCGGGACGGCGATCTGCGCCACGGCGCTGCTCGAGGCAGGCGGAAGGGATCTCCCCGAGCCGGCTCGCTCGGCGATCGACCGCGCGCTCGCCTTCGTGCTCGAGGGGATCCGCCGTCCGCTGATGTCACCCGGCTTCGAAGGCGGTTACGACACGCGCGGCTGGGGGCACGCGTACGCGCTCGGCTTCCTGCTGAGGTTGCGCGAGGTGGGCCGCGTTCCCAAGGCGGACCAGTCGAAGCTCGACGAATCCGTCCGCTGGCTCGTCGCGGCTCTCGAGAAGACCGAGATCGGCAAGCGCGGCGGCTGGAACTACGCGCGCGGCCAGGACCAGGACGACGCCGAGCCCTCGAGCTTCATGACCGCGCCGACGCTCCAGTTCCTCTTCGAGACCGCGCGTCAGGGCGAGAAGGTCGACCGCGCGGTCGTCGGGCGCGCGCTCGACGCGCTCGACGCGCTCGAGAAGGGACGTCTCTCGACCGGCGCGTTCCAGTACGGCATCGACCCGGAGCACCCGACCGGCAAGGGCTTCGAGGCGGTCGAGGGCGCGATCGGACGCTCCCCCATCTGCGAGACGACGCTGTTCCTCGCCGGACGCGGCAGCGTCGAGCGCATCCGCGGCGCTCTCGACGCCTTCTTCGCGCACTGGGGAGAGCTCGAGAAGAGAAGGAAGCAGAAGGGCACCCACGCGCCGCCCTTCATGATCGCGCCCTACTACTTCTTCTACGCGCACCGCTACGCGGCGCAGGCGATCGAGCTCCTGCCCGAGACGGAGCGCGCGAAGCGGCGCGAGGACCTGTACCGCCTGCTGTGGAAGGTGCGCGAGGAGGACGGAGGCTGGAACGACCGCGTCTTCGCGCGCAGCGAGTGCTTCGGGACGGCGATGTCGATGCTCGCGCTGCTCTCGCCCGGGCTGCCTGCGCCGGCGCGATGGGCGGGGAAGTAGGATCGGAGGGTCCATGCTCATCACCTCTCTCGCGCTGCTCGTCCCGGCCCTCGGCGACTGGCGCACGGACCCGGTCTGGAACGACGGTCAGGCCGAGAAGTGCGTGTACGAGGCGAGCCGGACGATCTACGGCAAGGAGCGGAGCTACCGCGCGATCGCCTACACGGACAAGGAGCGCGCCGACCCCGAGGCCACGGTCAAGACCGAGGGCCAGGAGGGCGTCGAGGTCTTCAAGCACCACTGGTCGGAGATCGTGCCGACGGAGAAGTACGACTACCGCTTCTCGACGATGACGTACGTGAGGACGGACGACCTCTCGCCGTTCAAGCTGACCGCGAGCACGCAGGAGGACTGCGGCGCGAGCTTCAAGGAGGTCTGGCGCGACCGCGAGCACCTGCGCTGGGCCGAGTCGGTGTACTTCCCCGCCGGCGGGCGGCGCGAGGGCGATTTCGAGAGGCACAAGAACACGGCCTTCTTCGACGCGCTGACCCTGACGCTGCGCGACTATCCCTTCGACGCGCCCGCGGATCTCGCGCTGCGCGTGATCCCGAGCCAGAAGGACAATCACCGCGTGCCGTTCGAGCCCGTCGAGCGCACGGTCCGCTACGCCGGCCAGGCCGCGCTCGACCTGCCCATCGGCCGGGTCGACGCGCACGAGCTCGACCTCCGGACGCCCGAGGGCACGGTCGAGGCGCGCTTCTGGTTCGCGGCGGACGGCTCGGCGCCGAGGTTGCACGCTCTCGTGCGCTACGAGGGCGCGCAAGGCGTGACGTACAAGCTCGAGTCGATCGAACGAACCGCGTACTGGAAGCACTGACGCCGCGGGCGTCGAGGAGGATTCGCCATGACCCGTTCGGAAGTCACCTCCCTGTCCCTCAAGCTCCTGGCTCTCTACCTGTGGGTCCATGCGCTGATCTTCGCGTCGAACCTCGGGTTCTTCGTCCGGCAGGTCAACGAGCCGGGACAGACCGCGGTGTTCGCGTTGGCGGGCTTGATCGTCCCGGTGCTCCTTCTCGCCGCCTTGGGCGCTCTCTTGTTCTACCTGAGCCCGATCCTCGCGAGCCGCATGACCGGGGGATCCGCACCGGCCCGCTTCGAGGACCGGGGCGAGGTCGGAACGATCGGCCTGCGCCTCGCGGCGGTCCTCCTCTGGCTGCGCGCGATCCAGATGACCTCGAGAGCGATGTTCCAGATCCGGATCGCGCGGATCGACGGGCGTTGGGGGGAATTCCTGACCGAGGTGGCGACGATCGTCGTGCTCGCGGCGGTCGGCGCGTGGCTGCTCTTCCGCGCCGGCGCGATCGCGCAGCGCTGGTTCGGGAGACGCGCGGCCGCGACCGATCCCGGATCGGCCGCCACGCTCCAAGCGGTCGCCTTCTCCGTCGTGGGCCTGTGGATCCTCGCCGACGCCTTGCCCAACCTGGCCGGACTCTTTGCGTCAACCCTCGAGAGCGCGAGGTCCGGCGAGTTCGGAGATCCTCCGTCCCTCACGATCAGGGAGGAATGGACCCACTGGCTCGAGCAAGTCCTGCGCGCCGTCCTGGGCCTGGTCCTGTTCCTGAGCGGCAACGGCCTCTCCGCGCTCTGGCACTGGATCCGCAGGGCCGGGCTCGCCGCGCAGCGGGCCGGCCTCGAGCCGAAGAGCGACGGCCGCTGATCGCGACGACCGTGCGCGCCCACGTCGAAGGCTTTCTCAAGGAGCTCGCCGCGGCGCGCGGCGCCTCCGAGCACACGCTGCGCGCCTATCGCTGTGATCTCCATTCGTTCCTCGCGTTCCTGGAGCAGCGCGGGATCCTGAAGCCCTCGCAGGTGACCCCGCGCCTCCTGCGCTCCTTCCTGGCCGAGATCGACGGCCGCGATCTCGCTCGCGCCACGATCCAGCGCAAGCTCTCGGCCGTGCGCTCGCTCTTCGCGCACCTCCTGCGCAAGGGAGCGATCGACGCTCATCCCGCCGCCGGGCTGCGCCCGCGCCGCGGCGAGCGGAGGTTGCCCAGCGCACTCGAGATCGGCGAGGTCGAGGCGCTTCTCGCCGCGCCGGACCTCTCGACACCGGCCGGCCGGCGCGACCGCGCGCTCCTGGAGCTGATGTACTCGGCCGGGACCCGCGCCGCGGAGACGATCGGACTCGACCAGGGCGACCTCGACCTGCGACGTGGCGTCGCGCGCGTGCGCGGGAAGGGCCGGAAGGAGCGGATGGCGCCGGTCGGGAGCTACGCCATCCAGGCCCTCAAGGCGTACCTCGAGGACCCGCTGCGCCCGCCGCCCCTCCCGCGCGCGCCGAGCGCCGTGTTCCTGAACCCGCGCGGCGGGCGCCTCTCCACGCGCTCGCTCGGGCGGATCGTCGAGAAGCGCGCCCTCCAGGCCGGCGTCCGCCGCCGCGCGACGCCGCACACGCTGCGCCACAGCTTCGCGACGCACCTCCTCGACCGCGGGGCGGACCTGCGCGCGGTGCAGGAGCTGCTCGGACACGCGCACCTGACGACGACGCAGATCTACACCCACGTTTCCATCGAACGGCTGCGGAAGATCTACGAGCAGGCGCACCCGCGGGCGGGGGCGTAGCCAGCGACCGCAGCCGCGACGTCGCGGTGCAAGCGGCTCGCCGCCGAGGACTTGCAGCAAATCCGCTCGCTCCTCCGGGACGCGTGCCTGCGGTACAGTGCCCGGATGTCCCTCGGGCGCCATCCACCTGCGACCGGCGCAGCGCCGCAGGGCGGGCCGAGTCCGCTGCAGCGTCTGAAGCGGGTCCTGATCGGTCGCCCGCGCGACCTCAAGGACCGCTCGATCTTCCACCGCATCGCCCTGATCCCGATCCTCGCCTGGGTCGGCCTCGGCGCAGACGGCCTCTCCTCGTCGGCCTACGGTCCCGAAACGGCCTTCCTGGCGCTACGTGAGCACCGCCATCTCGCGCTGATCCTCGCGCTGGCCGTGGCGATGACCGTCATGGTCATCTCGACCGCCTACAGCTTCATCATCGAGGAGTTCCCGGCCGGCGGTGGCGGATACTCCGTCGCGACGAAGCTCCTCGGCCCCTACACCGGCGTGGTCTCGGGCTGTGCGCTGCTCGTCGACTACGTCCTCACGATCGCGGTATCGATCGCAGCGGCCGGCGACGCGATCTTCAGCTTGTTCCCCGGGGCCCCGTGGGCGGTCAAGGCGACCGTCGAGGTCGGCGCCCTTTTCGGACTGACGGTGCTCAACTTGCGCGGAGCGAAGGAGTCGGTCCTCGCCCTCCTGCCCGTGTTCCTGCTGTTCCTTGCCACCCACGTCGTGCTGATCGCAGCCGGGATCGTCCTCGGCTGGGGCGACTGGCATGCGGCTGGCGGAACGCTCGGCGCGAGCTTCGCTTCCTCCCAATCCCGGTTGGGAGGGGTCACGACCCTGCTCCTGCTCGCGAAGGCCTACTCGCTGGGAGGCGGCACCTACACGGGCATCGAAGCGGTCTCGAACGGCATGCCGATCATGCGCGAGCCGCGCACTCAGACCGCGCGGCGGACGATGCTGTACATGGCCGTCTCGCTGTCTCTCACGGCGGCGGGGCTTCTGGTGTGCTATTTCCTGCGCGGCATCCACTCCGTACCCGGGCAGACGCTCAACGCGGTGCTGGCCGATGACGTCGGACGGCGCCTGCACCTCGGACCGACGTTCGCGTTCCTGACGCTCCTCTCGGAAGGCACCCTTCTCATCGTGGCGGCGCAGGCCGGATTCCTCGACGGCCCTCGGATCCTGTCCAACATGGCCGTCGACTCGTGGGTCCCGCGCAGGTTCGCGGGGCTCTCGGAGCGGCTCACGACCCAGAACGGGATCGTTCTCGTCGGCGGCGCGGCGCTCCTCGCCCTCGTCAACACGGGCGGCAACGTCCAGCACCTGGTCGTGATGTACAGCGTCAACGTGTTCCTGACCTTCTCGCTGTCGATGTTCGCCATGCTGAGCTTCTGGCGCAAGGCCCGGCCGCGGCCGGGACGCAAGCGGCGCACGGTGCTCTTCGGCACGAGCTTCGTGATGTGCGCCACCATCCTGACGGTCACGGTGTTCGAGAAGTTCAGCCACGGCGCCTGGATCACGATCCTGATCACCGGCGGCGCGGTGGCCGTGTGCGTGCTCATCCACGCGCACTACCGGAGCGTCAGCCGGCGCTTGGCCGCGCTGGACGAGGTGCTCAATGTCCTCCCTCCCTCGCCGCCGCCGGCCGTGCCTGCGCTCGATCCCAAGCAGCCGACTGCGGCGGTGCTGGTGGGCGGATACAGCGGCGTGGCCGTCCACACGCTGCTCTCCGTGCTGCGCACGTTCCCGGATCACTTCCGGAACTTCATCTTCCTCTCCGTCGGCGTGGTCGACTCCGGCGTCTTCAAGGGGGTCGACGAGATCGAGGCCCTGCGTGCGAAGACGGAGGCCGACCTCCAGAAGTTCGTCGAGTTCGCCAAGCGCCACGGCCTGCCCTGCATCTCCCGCGTCGGCATCGGCACCGAGGTCGCATCGACGGCCGAGGAGCTCTGCGACGAGGTCGCCCGAGAGTTCCCGCGCACGGTCTTCTTCGCGAGCAAGGTGGTCTTCCCGCAGGAGGAGTGGTTCCACCGCCTGCTGCACAACGAGACCGCGATGGCGATCCAGCGCCGCCTGCGCACGCAAGGCCGGACGCTCGTGGTCCTGCCCGTGATGGTGCGCTAGGGCGCCGCTCACGGGCCCTGCTCGGGCCTGCCGGCATTTGCCTACTGGCCAAGTAGACAATATAATGTCTATTGGACCAGTCAGGTATCCACCATGAACCTCTCCAAGCGCGGCGAATACGCCCTGCGGGCCCTGATCGACATCGGGATCGCGCAGGAGCTCGGCCGCGAGATCCTGCCCATCGGCGAGCTGGCCGAGCACGAGCGCATCCCGGTCAAGTTCCTCGAGCAGATCCTGCTCCAGCTCAACGAGGCCGGCTACCTCGAGAGCAGACGCGGCAAGCACGGCGGCTATCGCCTGCGCAAGCCCCCGCGCTCGATCCGGATCGGTGACGTCGTGCGGCTCGTCGACGGGCCGCTGGCCCCGATCGCGTGCGTGAGCAAGACCGCCTACGCGCCCTGCTCGTGCCCGGACGAGGACCACTGCGGCCTGCGCATGCTGATGCTCGACGTGCGCAACGCGATCGCGAAGATCCTCGACCGCCACACGCTGCAGGGGGTCATCGAAGTCACCCTGCGCGAGCTCCGCCGGGATGGCGTGAAGCCCCCTTTCCTCGAACCGACTTGAGGTCGCGGTGCTCCTCTCCCGTCTCCCGGTGTTCGCCTTCCTCCTGGCCGCTTGCGGCGACAGGCCGCCCGCGCCGGGAACCCGGGTCCTGCGCGTGGGCCATTTCCCGAACGTCACGCATGCGCAGGGGCTCATCGCTCACGCGCTCACGCGCGAGCAGAAGGGCTGGTTCGAGGAGCGCCTGGGTCCGGGGGTGGAGATCGAATGGTTCACCTACAACGCCGGCCCGAGCGCGATGGAAGCGATCCTCTCCGGCGCGATCGACCTCACCTACGTCGGGCCCAGCCCGGCCCTGAATGCGCACGTGCGGTCTCGCGGCCAGGAGATCCGCGTCATCGCGGGCGCGACCCAGGGTGGCTCGGCGCTCGTCGTCCAGGGCGACGGCCGCATCCGCCGGCCCGAGGACTTCCGCGGCAAGCGGGTCGCGACGCCGCAGCTCGGCAACAGCCAGGATGTCGCTTGCCGGGCCTGGCTCTCCGGGCACGGCTTCCACGTGACCCAGACGGGCGGCGACGTCCACGTGCTGCCCACGCAGAATCCCGATCAGCTCGCGCTGTTCCAGCGCGGCCAGCTCGACGCGGTCTGGACGGTGGAGCCGTGGGTCTCGCGTCTGGAGATGGAGGCCGGGGGCAAGTCGTTCCTCGAGGAGCCCGACGCGCTCACGACCGTGCTCGTGGCGAGCGCGCGCTTCCTGCGCGAGCAGCCCGAGCTCGCGCGCGGCTTCGCCCGTGCGCACGCCGAGCTCACCGAGTGGATCCGGGCGCACCCCGACGAGGCCAAGGAGCGCGTGCGCGCGGAGCTCGCGACCGAGACGACGCGTGAGGTGAAGAAGGAGCTCCTGGACCGCTGCTGGCCGAGGATGCGCTGGACGAGCGCGGTCTCGCTGTCCGCCTTCGAGTCGTTCGTCGAGTCCGCGCAAGCGTCCGGATTCCTGAAGGACGCCGGGGACCTGTCCCACCTGGTCGAGGTCTTCCGGTGAGCCTGCGCGAGGAGCTGTCCGAGGCGCGGCCGGTCAAGCTCTCCCTCGAGCGGGTCTCGAAGTCGTTCCGGACCCCTCGCGCGGCCGTTCAAGCGCTCGACGAGGTCACCCTCTCCGTCGGCGAGGGCGAGTTCGTCTGCCTGGTCGGGCCGAGCGGCTGCGGCAAGACCACGATCCTGAACCTGATCGCCGGGCTCGAGTTCCCCGACTCGGGCCGCGTGACGGTCGACGGGATGCCGGTGGGAGGGCCCGGGCGCGACCGGATGGTCCTGTTCCAGGAGCCGGCGCTGTTCCCCTGGCTCGACGCGATGGGCAACGTCCTCTTCGGTCTGAACCTCAAGCCCGGCCTCGACCGTGACGCGCGACGCGAGGTGGCGCGCTTCTACCTGGAGAGGGTCGGCCTCACGCACTTCTCCCACGCGAGCATCCATGAGCTCTCGGGGGGCATGAAGCAGCGCGTCGCACTGGCCCGGGCGCTCGCCCCCAATCCCCGCGTCCTGCTCATGGACGAGCCTTTCGCAGCGCTCGACGCGCTCACGCGCGAGCAGCTCTACGGCGACCTCCAGAGGATCTGGCAGGAGCGCAGGAAGACGATCGTGTTCGTGACCCACAACGTGCGCGAGGCCGTGTGCCTGGGCGACCGCGTGGTCCTCTTCTCGCCGCACCCCGGCCGGGTGCGCGAGCAGTTCGTGATCGATCTCCCCCGCCCGCGGGACATCAACAGCGTCGAGCTCGCCCGCCACGCCACCCGGGTCATGGGTGCGCTCAAGGGACACCTCGTGCCGCAAGCGGCGGAGGCGCTCGAGTGAGGCGCGCGCTCGCAGCGGCAGGGTTCTTCGCCCTGCTCGTCCTCGTCTGGCAGGCGCTGGCGGCGAGCGGCCGATGGTCGCCGGTCCTGCTCCCCTCACCGGCCAGCGTGGGCGAGTACCTCCTCACCGCCCTGCGCGATGGGACGCTCGCGCAGGCTTCGCTCGTGACGGCGCGGCGCCTGGCGTCCGGCTACGCGATCGGACTCGCGCTGGGACTGCCGCTGGGCCTGCTCAACGCACGATTTCGAGTCTGCGCCGACACGGTCGGCATCCTCGCCCTGGGCATGCAGACGCTCCCGAGCGTGTGCTGGGTCCCCCTGGCGCTCTTGTGGTTCGGCCAGAGCGAGGCCGCGATGCTGTTCGTCACCGTGATGGGCACCCTGTGGTCGATCCTGATCGCGACCGACCACGGCGTGCGCTCGGTGCCCCCGATCTACGCTCGGGCTGCGCGCACGATGGGCTCTAGGCGCTTCCACACGCTGATCCACGTGACGCTGCCAGCCTCGTTGCCGTCCGTTCTCGCGGGGATGAAGCAGGGGTGGGCCTTCGCCTGGCGCTCCCTGATGGCGGCCGAGATCTACGTCGCGCTGCTTTCGGGCCTCGGACTCGGCCAGCTCCTGCACTACGGGCGCGAGCTCCAGGCCATGGACCAGGTGCTGGGCGTGATGCTCGTGATCGTCCTCGTCGGCCTGCTCGTCGATCGCGTCCTGTTCGGGCCCGCGGAAAGGTTCCTCCGCCGGCGTTGGGGCCTGGGCGTCTGATGCCCGGGAGGGAAGCGAACGGGCTCAGCCGGGGTCGGCCCGGCGCGGACCGTACCACAGCTCCATCCCTTCGCGGCTGAGGACGGCGCGCTCTCCGCGCAGCGCGATGCGCGCGAAGACTCCCAGGATCTCCAGCGGGGAGTACGAGCGCAACTTGCGACCCGAGGTGACCACCTTGGAACCGATCAGCTCGAAGCGTCCGAGTTTCTTCAGGGCCTGCGCGAAGCGGATCTCCTCGCCTCCGAAGAGACGCTCGTCGTAGCCTCCCGCAGCGTCGAAGGCTCGCCGCGTGCAGAACATGAAGCACCCCGCCGAGTAGCGCGCCAGCCTGAAGACGGGCAGGAACGTCCAAACCAGGCAGCGCCCCCACAGCGGAACCCGTCCGTCGAAGCGGACCAGCGCTCCGCCGCCGACCGCGCCGCGACCCAGGACTGCCAGAGCTTCGGCGAGCGCCCCGGTCGGGATCTGCGTGTCGGCATCGACGAACACGAGGATGTCCCCACGGGCGCGGCGCGCCCCCGCATTGCGCGTGGCGGCGATGTGTCGGTGCTCGACGCGCACCACGGTGGCCCCGTGTGCGGCGGCGATCCGCCCGGTGCCGTCCGAGGAAGCGTCATCGACGACGAGAACTTCGAAATCGGCGCCGAGCGCTCGCGCCGCGGCGCGAACCGAGTCCACGCTGCCTGCGATCTCGGCCTCCTCGTCGTGGGCCGGGATGATGAAGGAGATCATGTCGTCCTCTTTCGGCTCGAGAGTCGTCCAGCCTGAGCCTGGCCGCAGGGGAGAGGGCGCGCGATCTCGACCGAGGATGCGGGCTCGTCTAGAATCCGGGTCATGCGACCGGGCTAGCAGGTGCGCGTCCTCTTCGCCTGGAGTCTTTTCGCGAGCCTGACTTCCCGAGATGTCGTCCTTTCACCCGATCCTGGTGCCCCGAGCAGCAGCCGCCTTGATCCTCGCCGCCGTGCTCGCCGGCGCGTGCGGCCAGGACCTGCGCCTGGACCCGGTGCTCCCGGGCGAGACGGGTTCCCTCGATCCCGAGGTTCTCGCGCTGGCTCAGCAGAAGATCGAGAAGGTGCGCTTGGAGCCGGCCAACGCGCGCCTGCACGGATCCCTGGGCCTCGTCTACGAATCGAACCGGATCTGGGATGCGGCCGAGAAGAGCTACGACAACGCCGCGCGCCTCGACCCGCGCGAGCCCTTGTGGCCCTACCACCGCTCGATCGCATTGCGCGAGGGCGGGCGCACCGACGAGGCCGATGCTCTCTTGCGCTCGTCCGCCGCGCAGCTCGCGAGCGCACCCGGGGTGCAGCATCGCCTGGGGCAGGCTCTGCTCGACGCGGGTGACCTCACCGGCGCGCTGGCGGCCTTCCGGCGCGCGCTGGCGCTCACGTCCGACCAGCCCGAAGTGCTCGTCGGCATCGCCAGCGTGATGGTGGCACAGGAGGACCAGGCCGGTGCCGTTCCGCTCCTGCAGAAGGCGATCCAGAAGGATCCGAGCTACAAGCAGGCGCACTACCTTCTCGGTCTCGCCTTCCGCGCGCTCTCGCGCGACTCCGAGGCGGCCGAGCAGCTCGCGCTCGGATTGGACGCCAAGGTGCGCTTCCTCGACGATCCGCTGAGCGCCGAGCTCAAGAGCTACAAGGTGAACTACGTCGATCAGCTGGCCGAGGCCGGGTCGCTGATGACGACGCAGCAGTACGCCGCTGCGCTGAACCTGTGCGAGCGTGTCCTCGTGAAGCGGCCCGACGACAAGGACGTGCTGAACAACGCCGGCGCGGCGGCGATGGAGCTCGCGAGCTACGACCGCGCGTTCGAGCTCCTGGGACGCGCCATGGCGATCGACGAGCGCGAGTTCGCGACCCACATCAACCTGGCCGAGTGCTACCTGCGCACGCAGAAGCTCCTCGAGGCCACGCAGCACGCCGACCGCGCCGTCGCGCTCGCGCCCGGGGTCGGCCGCGCACGCATGGTCCGCGCGCGCGTGCTCGCCAGTCGGGGCAGATTCCAGGACGCCTACCTCGAGCTCAGGCAGGCGGCCAAGCTCGACGCGCGCAACGCCATGACCTACGTCGCCTTGTCGGAGGTGTGCGCGCAACTCGAGCGCCTGCCAGAGGCGCTCGAGTGGTGCCAAACGGCGGTCCAGCTCGATCCGAGCTACCTGCCAGCGCGCTTCAATCTGGCGATGTTCACGATGAAGACCGGCGACCTGGACCGCGCCGCCGCGCTGACCCGGGAGCTCGACCGCTTGGCGCCCGGCAACCCGCGCGTGGCGCTCCTGAAGCAGGAGCTCGAGAAGCTCGGACGATGACCCGGACCAGGAACGCTCGAGCCCTCGCAGCCGCGGCGCTCGGCTCCCTGGCTGCGATGGCGACCGCCGCCTGCGACAAGACCGCTCCGAGCCCCATGCCAGCCGGTGGGTCGGGCGCATCGGCCCGGAGCGCGCGGCCAGCCGCTGCGGGCGCGCCGTGGTTCGAGGAGGTCGCGGCCCGGAGCGGCTTCGACTTCCGCCACGTGCGGGCGTTCAAGAAGCGCTTCTGGTTCCCCGAGCTCGTGGGCAGCGGACTCGCCTGGATCGACTACGACGGCGACGGCAACCTCGACCTGTA
Source organism: Planctomycetota bacterium (assembly GCA_041488095.1). Classification (GTDB taxonomy): domain Bacteria; phylum Planctomycetota; class UBA1135; order UBA1135; genus DASYPQ01. The sequence continues at coordinate 68,642 of JBGPOP010000008.1, read as the reverse complement.
CTGCGTGCAGTCGGGCGACCTCGCGCCCGAGGGGCACGACCAGCCCGGCAACAAGCTCTACCGGAACAAGGGGGACGGGACGTTCGAGGACGTGACCGACACGGCGGGCGTGGGCGACAAGGGCTACGGCATGGGCTGTTGCGTCGGCGACTACGACGGGGACGGCGACCCCGACCTGTACGTGACCAACGTCGGCACCAACGTGCTCTACCGGAACAACGGCGACGGGACCTTCACCGACGTCACAGCCGAGGCGGGCGTGGGTCATTCCGGTTGGAGCACGAGCTGCGGCTTCTTCGACTGCGACGGCGACGGTGACCTGGATCTGTTCGTCGTGAACTACGTGCGCTGGGCCCCCGAGCGCGAGGTGAACTGCAAGTCGACCTACGGCGATCGGGACTACTGCGCGCCGAACAACTACAACGCGCCCAGCCAGTCCGTGCTGTACCGCAACGACGGCGGCGGCCACTTCACGGACGTCAGCGAGGAGGCCGGCCTGCTGGCGGCCTTCGGCAACGGGCTCGGCCTGGCGCTCGTCGATTTCGACCGCGACGGCAAGCTCGATGCCTACGTGTCGAACGACGGGAACCCGAACAAGCTGTGGATCAACCAGGGCGGGGGCAAGTTCGTCGACAAGGCGCTGCTCGCCGGTTGCGCGGTGAACCGCAACGGGGCAGCCGAGGCGAGCATGGGGACGGTCCCGGTCGACATCGACGACGACGGCTGGATCGACCTGTTCATCACGAACCTGCGCGGCGAGACGAACACCTTCTACTTCAACAAGAAGGGCGTGTTCACCGACCGCACGCCGCAGACCGGCTTGACCATGCCGAGCCTGCAGTACACGGGCTTCGGCGACGGGTTTGCCGACTTCGACCTGGACGGCCGGCTCGACCTGTACGTCGTCAACGGCCGCGTGGGCTTCTGGAAGCCCACCCTCAGCGAGGCGGACCCCTACGTGGAGCCCAACCAGCTCTTCCGTGGACTGGACGGCGCGCGCTTCGAGGAAGTCCAACCCCAGGGCGGCATCGCCACGACCCACTACGGCGTCGGACGCGGCGCGGCCTTCGGGGACTACGACAACGACGGCGACGTCGACGTCGCCTACATCGAGAACAACGGGTCCGTCCGGCTCTTGAAGAACATCGCCGCGCGCCAGGGACATTGGATCGAGCTACGCATCGTGAACGCCAAGGGCGCCGACGCGCTGGGCGCATCGGTCTCGCTGCGGGCCGGAGGCCGGACGATCTTCCGGGAGATCGCGCCGTGCTCGAGCTACGCCTCCTCGAACGACCCGCGCGCGCACTTCGGCCTGGGTCCGGCGGCGTCGGTCGACGAGGTGGTCGTCACGTGGCCGGGCGGCGCGCGCGAGAGCTTCGGGCCGCTCGCGGTGGAGAAGCTGCACGTCTTGAAGCAGGGGCGCGGCAGGGCGGCGCCTGGATCGCGCTGATCCCGTGCGAATCCCGGCCGGGCAGGGGTATACTGCAATCGCCGCAAGTCCGCAGCCGTCACCTCCCCGACCCTTCCCCCCGGGCCTCAAGATGCCCCCACGCGCATTCCTCGGCGTCGTCCTCGTCTGCATCTCGGCACCGACCGTCGAGGCCAGTCCTCCCCAGAGTGCGGGAGCACAGAGCTCGACCCTGGCGGCACAGCTCTCGCGCTGGCTGACGAGCCATGGTCCGGCGTGGCGCTCCGAGACGGATCCCCAGACCGGCTTCCTCCAGTGGCTCTACGGCGGGAGTGCGACCCCGTCGTTCGTTCCGCGCGACGAGGCCGACTTCCTGGTCCTGGCGCGCGAAGCTCTCGAGGAGACGCGAGATCTGCACGGTCTCGATCCGGCGACGCTCGCCCAGGCGCGTACGCAGTTCCTGCCGCTCGCCGAGATCGGGTCCAGCGACAAGGTGACCGTGCGCCTGCGCCAGGCGGTGGGCGGCGTGCGCGTCGTCGACGGCTTCGTCAACGTCCTGTTCGATACCCATGGGCGGCTGCTTTCCCTGCAGTCGACCGGGCTGCCGCACCTGGCCGGCTTCCCGACCCGCCCGCTGCTCACCGCCGAGCTCGCGCGGCGGCGCGCGACCGCGCAGTTCCGCGCGGACGAAGGGCTCCTGGCGACCGACGTCACGTCGCCCGATCTGGTGATCGACCAGGTGCTCTCGGAGAACAAGCGCCGAGAGGGGCGCTTGGCCTGGCAGATCGATCTCCAGTGGCGTGACGACGCGAGCCTTCCCGTCGGCTACACCTACTGGATCGACGCGCTCGACGGCCGCGTCCTGCGGCGGAGCAAGAGCGTGCACGATTTCGACGTCAGCGGCACGGTGAGCACGATGGCGACGCCCGGCCAGGCGCCCGACACGGCCGCCAACCCCGAGACGTCGCAGATCATGCGCTACGCGCGCGTCCAGAGCGCGCAGGGGACCCTCACCACCGACGCCAACGGCAACTTCAACTACCCCGGCGTCAACGCGCCGCTGTCGGTGACCTTCACGTACGTCGGTACGTTCGCGAACGTGGTGAACGCCGCCGGCGCCTCGTACACGCTGACCCAGGTCCTGCAACCCAACCAGGCGAACGCGGTCCTCCTGAACCCGTCCCCCGCCGACACCGTGACCTCGCAGGCCAACGCCATCCAGATCATCAACAAGCTGCGGGACTGGATCCGCTCGATCAACCCGACCGACGCCACGGCCGACTTCCTGGCCACAGCCAACGTCAACCAGGCGCAGACCTGCAACGCGAACTACAACGGCACCTCGGTCAACTTCTTCGCCGCGGGCGGCGGCTGTGTCAACACGGCGTACTCGACCGTGATCGCGCACGAGATGGGCCACTGGCTCAACTCGCGCTACGGCACGGGCAACGGGGGCGACGGCATGGGCGAGGGCAATGCCGACGTCTTCGCCATGTACCTGTTCGACGACCCGATCGTCGGCCTGGACTTCTGCGGCACCGGCTGCAACATCCGCACCGGCAACAACACCCGGGCGTTCTGCGGCGACTGCTGCTCGGCGTGCTATGGAGAAGTGCACGCCGACGGCGAGCCCTGGATGGGCGCGGCCTGGAAGATTCGCTCGCGCCTCGACACCACGAACGGCAACGCCGCGGGCGATCTGATCGCCAACAACCTCTTTCTGGGCTGGATGAACGGCTACAACCAGACCCAGATCAAGTCGGTGATCGAGACCCAGTGGCTGACGCTGGACGACAACGACGGCAACATCAACAACGGGACCCCGCACTACTCCGACATCGACCAGGGCTTCCGCGACCAAGGCTTCCCGGGCTTCACGTTGCCGACGATCTCGATCAGCAACGTGACCGACCTGCCGGACACCTCCAACGAGGCCGGACCCTACGCGGTCACGGCCACGATCGTGGCGCAGCTGGCCCCGCCGATCAGCTCGGCGACGCTGAGCTACCGCCGCAACGGCGTGGCGTTCTCCTCCCTGGTGATGACCAACACCAGCGGAAACGTCTGGTCGGCCTCGATCCCCGGACAGGCCGGGGGAGCGCGCGTGGACTACTACGTCACGGCGACCGACAGCGCCTCCAGCACCGCCACCTACCCCTCCGGCGCGCCGGGCCAGTCGCTCTCATTCGCCGTCGGCATCCTCACCGGCTTCTTCTCCGACAATTTCGAGACTGCGGGTGACAACGGTTGGACGCACGCCAGCGTGGGCGACACCAGCAACTCCGAGGACGACTGGCAGCGCGGGACGCCGGCCGGGCGCAGCGGCACTTCGCAGGGGGTGCCCTGGAGCGACCCCGCGGCCGCTGCCAGCCCGACGCGCTGCTGGGGCAACGACCTCGGCAACGGCACCTTCACCGGCTCCTATTCCGCCAATGTCCACAGCTACCTGCGCTCGCCGGTCATCAACCTGAGCGGCAAGTGGGGTACGCGCCTGCGCTTCAAGCGCTGGCTCACAGTCGAGGAGGGCATCTACGACCAAGCGCGCATCCTGGTCAACGGCGGCCAGGTCTGGATCAACCCCAGCAGCGGCCACGTCCTGGACACGAGCTGGTCGACCCAGGAAGTCGAGCTCGCGGCCCTGGCTGACAACCTCGCCTCCGTGCAGATCGAGTTCCAGTTGAAGTCGGACGGCGGCTTGCAGCTCGGGGGCTGGCAAATCGACGACGTCGAGATCCTCTACTACGCCCCGGGTGCTGACATCGACGGCGACGGCGTGCCGGACGGTTCGGACAACTGCCCGAGCGTTCCCAACGCCAACCAGGCCAACGCCGACGGCGACGCGTTCGGAGACGCCTGCGACACGTGCACGGACACCGACAACGACGGCTACGGGAATCCGGGCTATCCCGTCAACACGTGCGCGACCGACAACTGCCCGACGGTGTCCAACCCGAGCCAGGCGGACAACGACAGCGACGGGATGGGAGACGCCTGCGATCCCGACGACGACAACGACGGCGTGCCGGACACGTCGGACAACTGCCAGTTCGTCTCCAACGCCAACCAGGCCAACAACGACGGCGACGCGATGGGAGACGCCTGCGATCCCGACGACGACAACGACGGCGTGCCGGACGCGTCGGACAACTGCCAGTTCGTCTCCAACGCCAACCAGGCCAACAACGACGGCGACGCGATGGGCGACGCCTGCGATCCCGACGACGACAACGACGGCGTGCCGGACACGTCGGACAACTGCCAGTTCGTCCCCAACGCCAACCAGGCCAACAACGACGGCGACGCGATGGGAGACGCCTGCGATCCCGACGACGACAACGATGGCGTGCCCGACACGAGCGACGGCTGCCCCTTCGATGCCACGAAGACTTCGCCTGGCGTGTGCGGCTGTGGCGTGCCGGACACCGACAGCGACGGAGACGGGACGCCGAACTGCAACGACGGCTGCCCGAACGATCCGCTGAAGACCGCTCCGGGAGTCTGCGGCTGCGGCACGCCCGATGTCGACAGCGACGGAGACGGGACGCCGAACTGCGACGACGGCTGCCCGTACGATCCGCTCAAGATCGCTCCCGGACAGTGCGGGTGCGGCATCCCCGACAACGACACGGACGGCGACGGTGTGGCCGACTGCATCGACAACTGCGACAGCGACCTCAACCCGGGTCAGTCGGATCTAGACGGCGATTCCGTGGGCGACGCCTGCGACAACTGCGTGGACCTCTCGAATCCCGGCCAGGAGGACTGCAACAACGACGGCGTCGGTGACGCCTGCGCGATCGCCTCCGGGGCGCCGGACTGCAACCACAACTCCATCCCGGATACCTGCGACCTCGCTTCGGGGACGAGCCACGACTACAACGCCAACGGCATTCCCGACGAGTGCGAGCAGAGCATGACGTCCTTCTGCTTCGGCGACGGCAGCGCGGTCGCCTGCCCGTGCGTCAACAACGGCGCGCCGGGGCACGGCTGCAACAACTCGAGCGCGACCGGCGGGGCCCTCCTCTCCACGGCTGGGAACCCGAACCTTTCGGCCGACACTCTGGTGTTCACGGCGGCGGGCGAGCGTCCGACGGCCTTCACGATCTTCCTCCAGGGCAACCTGGAGGTCGCCCCGGTGCTCTTCGGCGATGGCCTGCGATGCGCTGGCGGCACTCTGAAGCGTCTGTACTCGAGGAATGCCAGCGGCGGAACCGTCTCCGCTCCTCAGGGCGGCGATCCGTCCGTTTCGGCGCGCTCGGCCGCGCTCGGCGACACGATCCCGATTGGCGGGACGCGGTACTACCAGACCTACTACCGCGACCCGAACCCCTCCTTCTGCCCGAGTCCGATGGGGAGCACCTTCAACTCATCGAACGGGTACCGGGTCACCTGGCAACCGTGATTTGGATGGACCGCTCCCGAGCACAGGTCGGCTCGAGTCGCTTCCGTGTCGCGCCCTCGGCATGGTGCTGAAGCGCGACACGGAAGCGTGACGATCGAGCGAGGAGGGGCGTGGATGGTGACCCCAAGGGGATTTGAACCCCTGTCGCCAGGATGAAAACCTGGTGTCCTAGGCCTGGCTAGACGATGGGGCCGTGTGCGGCGACCCGGCCCTCGGGGCGGGCTCGGGGAGGCGGAACGATAGGGGCGCGCCGCGCAGCTGTCAACGGATCCGACCTTCGACGCGGCGCCAGCCCGCGACTTCGAGCAGTCCGATCACGTGGGCGTACTCGCGCAGGAGCCCGTCCACCAGCGCGCCGGCGCCTCGCGCGGGACCGGGCAGCAGGTCCCAGGTGTAGGTCTCGATCTCCAGGTGCAGCTCGGCCACACCCCAGCGCTCCGGATTCGCGAGCGCCGCGGCGAGGATCCGCTCGGCGTGCTCGCGGGTGGTCGAGAGACCGCCATCCCCCACCGAACCGAGGTCGACCGGAACGTGGAAGTGGCAGCGCCACTCCCGGCAAGCGAGCCAGCGGTCCCCCCCGGGGCCCTTCAGTTCCGCACGCAGATCCGGAAGGTCGGCGACCTCGCAACGGATTCCCGGAACGAGGCCGGTCACCTGGTGCAGGTAGCGCGGCTCATCCATGGAGAGGAGCTGCGCGCGGCCCTTCGCGTTATTGGCCGGCTCGGCCAGCGCAAGCGCGCTCGAGAACTGCAGCTTGCCCAGCGGTCCCGGCCCAGTCGCGAGCGCCACGGCTTCGGCCGGCTCCTCGAACTCGACCGCGGAATGGCAGGCGTCCAGGCAGCAACCCAGATGCCGGGCCAGCGTCCCCGCCGCGGCGATCCCGCCGCAAAGCTCCGGGAGGCGCGCCAGGAAGCGCGCGAGCGACGCGTTGTCTCCGCTCATCGCGCGCGGTTCGGCTTCCAGCGACAGCACGATCCGCACCCCGCTCTGCTCCTCGATGCGGCCGAGCCCCGCCGCCGCTCGCGCGAGATTGCGCTGGCACTCCCGCTCGTCGGCCTCGCCCTTCACGGAGGCCCCGAAGGCGCCGGTGTGGGTGCTGATCGAGACGTGCGAGCGCGCGGGCCCGCCGACGGCGCGGGCGAGGCGCGCGGCGATCCGGGCCACGTCGAGCGTGAAGCGCACGCGCTCCTCCTCCATCCACGTCGGACGGAACACACCGGCCTTCAGGCCGCTCTCGTGGAATCCGCCGGCCGGGAAGGCGTTGTACGTGAACGGGTCGAGTCCGCTGTCGGCGAGGAAGCCTGCCAGGCGCTCGAGGTCGCGCGCGCCCGACTCGCTCGCGAGGTGCCGCGAGAGCGCGGCCGGGAGGTAGAGCCCCGCGCCGAAGAGCTCGCCGTTCCGCGCCAGGCGGTCGCGCAGCGGCAGCGTGATCGCGCGCATCCCCGCGAGCGTCTGCTCGAGGTCCTCCGCCGGATGGACGTTGAGGCAGTAGGCGAGGCGCACCCCCGCGCCCGGGTGGTCGGGATGCTGCCAGAGCATGCGCGGCGCGTCGCCGGGCTAGACCGGGATGCCCTCGTCGATCAGGAGCACCGGGATCCCATCGCGGATCGGGTACACGATCTTGCCGTCCTGGCGCACGAGCCCGCCCTCGAGCGCCTCCTTCACGTCCGCTCCGGCCTTGTTCTTGGCCTGGCCCGCGGAGACACGCTCGTTGATCCGCTTGAGGAGGTCGGGAACCGCCTCGGAGAGCGGCTGGTGGGTCTCGGGACAGGCGAGAATCTGCAGGAGGTCCTTGTCGATCACGGCGGTCCTCGTCCTTTTCCGCCCGGCGGGGCACGACGAGCATCCCCGATCGGCGCGCGCTTTCCAAGTCCCGACCCGGTTGGACGCCCCCGGCTTGACAGGGCGGGTGCACCCGCGGAGCCTTCGACGCTGGATGCTCTGCCTCGCGCTCTGGTGGCTGTTCCTCTCGCCCCTTGGCAGGGCGCAGTCTCCGCGCATCGAGCTGCCACCCGGTCCGGCCGCCGAGGCGCTCGCGCGGGTCTCCGCGGATACGCGCCCAGCCGCGCTGCCGAAGATCCCGGTCGCCCCCTGGGAGGAGCCGGCGACGTGGCGCCGATGGGCCGAGCTGCTCTCGGCCGAGTCGACCGGAAGTCCTCCCGACCCCGCGCGGCGTGCCGAGCTGGCTCTGCTCGCGCTCGCGCAGCATCGCTGGGACGACGCCTGGAGACGCTTCATCGAGTGCTCGGCCTCGCCCGCAGTCGTCGCCGCGCTGCGGCCGCATTTTCTTCCGGGGACGGACGGACGCACGCTCGGGGACGGCGCGCTCCTCACGCCTGCGCTCCCGCCCTCGAGCACGCCCGCGCCGAGCGGCCGCGTCGAGCGCCGCTCGATGAGGATCGAAGGCCTCGAGGTCGGCGCCGCCGTGCTCGCGGTGCGCGTGTCGGTGGAGGTCGAGGGCGTGCAGATCGACATCGAGCACCTCTCCGGCGGCGCGGTGAAGCTCTCCATCGCGATCCCCGAGGATCGGGAGTTCGGGTTCGCCGACGAATACGTGGATTGGTATCGGCAGGAGAAGAGCGGTGTGGCGCACGAGGTCACGATCCGGCCCGGTGACGAACCGCACACGCTCTACGCGCGCTTCGAGCCGCGCGCGCCCGCGTGGCCCACGCTTCTCCCCGAGCGGCTGCCGGCGCAGATCGCCGAGGGGACGCTCTGGCTCGAGTCGCGCGCCACGGCACCCGGGGGGGCGCTGCTCCAGGCCGTCGCCGAGAGCCTCGCTGCGGGTCCGCTGCGGCTGTCGGCGCACCTGCGCGAGCCGCACTCCGCGGGCGAGGGTTTCACCGGAGTCTCGATCGACCTCGCCGATCCCGTGGAGCGACCAAGGAAGCTCGCGTGGATCGCCGGTGCCGTCGAGCGCCGCGCGCTCGAACGTCCGCGTTGAATGCAGCCCGCGCGAACGGGTAGGCTCTGCGCCTCGCACCCGCGCCCGGCGCGGAGAGAGGCCTTCCCATGAGCTGGACGATGCAGACGGTGTACCTCGGCTGCGCCGCGGCGGGCGGCACGGTGCTGGTGGTGCAGACCGCGATGATGCTCTTCGGCGGCGCCGACCACGACGCGGGCGCCCTCCACGCCGACCACCCCGACATCGGGCACTCCGAGAGCGGCGAGCACCACGGGACCGACGCGGGTCTGTCGCTGCTCTCGGTGCGCAGCGTCGCCGCGTTCCTGACCTTCTTCGGCCTGGCGGGCTTCGGTGGCACGAGCTCCGGCTGGGGAACGTTCCCTACCATCGGCGCGGCGCTCGCGGCGGGCGCGGTCATGCTCCTCGCGGTCGCCTGGCTGTTCAGCTTCCAGGGCAAGCTCTTCTCGCAGGGGAACCTCGATCCGAGCAACGCCGTCGGCTGCACCGCGCGCGTGTACCTGCGCATCCCGGGCAAGAACTCCGGCAAGGGCAAGATCACGGTGTCGATCCAGGGGCGCACGCACGAGTTCAGCGCCTCGACCGCCGGCGCGGAGATCCCCACCGGCCGCGAGGTCAAGGTCGTCCGTCAGATCACCCCGGACACGTTCGATGTCGAACTGCTCGCGTAGTGCGGGCGCGTAGAAGAGGAAGAAGGAGAAACCTGTGAAGCACCTGGTTCTTGCGTGGATCCCGCAGCAGGAGGTCCCGGCCCAGCTCGCCTGGCTGCTCATGGTGGTGTTCGGCGTCATCATCCTGATGAGCTTCCTGCTCGTCATCGCACGCCGCTACAAGCGCTGTCCCTCCAACCGGATCCTGGTGATCTACGGCCGGACCGGTCTGGGCCGCTCGGCCAAGTGCCTGCACGGCGGCGGTGCGTTCGTCTGGCCGCTGATCCAGAACTACGAGTTCCTCTCGCTCGACCCGGTGCAGATCGAGATCCCGCTGCAGGGCGCGCTCTCGATCGAGAACATCCGCGTCAACGTGCCGAGCGTGTTCACGGTCGCGATCGGCACGGACGACGACACGATGACCAACGCGGCCATCCGCCTCCTCGGCCTCGAGACGGCGAGCATCGTCAAGCAGGCCGAGGACATGATCTTCGGCCAGCTCCGGCAGGTGATCGCCTCGATGCGCATCGAGGAGATCAACAAGGACCGCGACGTGTTCCTCGAGAAGGTCCAGACCTCGCTCGAGCCCGAGCTGCGGAAGATCGGCCTGGTCCTGATCAACGTCAACATCAAGGACATCACCGACGAGTCGGGCTACATCGAGGCGATCGGCAAGAAGGCCGCTTCCGAGGCGATCCAGCAGGCCCTGATCGACGTCGCGATGCAGGTCAAGAAGGGCGCGATGGGCGTGGCCGAGGCGGACAAGGACAAGTCCATCGCGGTCGCCAACGCCGAGAAGCTGCGCGACATGGGCACGAAGGAGGCCGAGCGAGAGCGCGCCGTGCGTCTGGCCGAGCTCGACAAGGAGCGCAAGGTCGGCGAGCAGACCGCGGCCTTCCAGCAGGAGGCGGCCGTCCGCGAGCAGGAGCGGACGATGCGCATCGCGGTCGCGGAGGCCAACGCCAAGGCCGTCGCCGGCGAGAACAAGGCCAAGGCCGACATCGCCTCGGTGAACGCCGAGCTCAAGGTCAAGGAGGCCGAGGCCTACCAGCTCGGCGAGACGCGCACGCGCGTCGCCCAGGCGGCGGTGCTCGAGGCCCAGTACCTCGCCCAGGCCCGCGCGGCGGAAGCCCAGGGCAAGGCGATCGAGGCGCAGAAGCGCGCCGAGCTCGAGGCGCTCGCCAAGGCGGTCAAGGCGCAGGTGATCGTCGATGCCGAGGCGGAGGCCGAGAAACGCCGCATCGAGGCCCAGGGCGAGGCCTCCGCGATCTTCCTCAAGCTCGAGGCCGAGGCGCGTGGAAACTTCGAGATCCTGGCCAAGAAGGGCGAAGGCCTGAAGCGGATCGTCGAGAGCTGCGGCGGCGCGCAGCAGGCCTTCCAGATGCTCATGCTCGAGCACATCGAGGAGCTCTCCAAGACCGCCGCTCAGGCGATCTCGAACGTCAAGTTCGACAAGGTGGTCGTGTGGGACGGCGGCGGCGAGGGCAAGAACGGCACCGCCGGCTTCCTGCGCGGCCTCGCCGGCGCGCTTCCGCCGATGCTGCACATGATGCGCGACATCGGCGGCGTGCAGATGCCCGAGTACTTCTGCAAGCTCGTCGAGGAGGAGGCCAAGAAGCAGGTCGCGGGGGACGGAGCAGGCCCGTCCGGAAGCGGTGGCAAGAAGACCTGAGCCATGTTCGCCGGGCACCGCTCACGCCTGCTGGAGGTTCTGCGCGCCGAAGGGGCGGCAGCGGTGATCCCGACAGCGGCGCACAAGATCAGGAACCACGACTGCCACTACCGCTTCCGTCCCGAGAGCGACTTCTGGTACCTGACCGGCTTCGCCGAGCCCGAGGCGGTCCTCGTGCTGCGGCCGAGGGTCGAGGGCTCGGGGAGATCGGGGCCCGAGAGCGTGCTGTTCCTGCGCGACAAGGACCGCGAGCAGGAGATCTGGAACGGCCGTCGCCTGGGGGTATCGGCCGCTCCCGCGGCGCTCGGTATCGACGAGGCGCGGCCGATCGAACGGCTCCCCCAGGACCTGCCCCTCCTGCTCGAGGGCTGCGAGCGCATCGTCTACCGCACCGGTATCGACGAGGCGCGCGACCGCACGTTCCTCGAGGCGGTCTCGCGCCTGCGCGCGCGGGCGAAGGGCCTGGTCCCGCCCCCGGTCGAGCTGCTCGACACCGCGCCCTTCGTGCACGAGCTGCGCCTCCGGAAGAGCGCGCGGGAGATCGAGCTCATGCGGCGCGCCGCGGCGGTCGCCCGCGAGGCGCACCTGGCGGCCATGCAGCGGGCGCGGCCGGGGGTGCGCGAGTACGAGGTCGACGCGGCGATCGAGAACACCTTCCGGAGGCTCGGGAGCACGGGGCCGGCCTACACGCCGATCGTCGCCGGGGGCGCCAACGCCACCATCCTGCACTACGTCGAAAACGACGATCCGCTGCGCGAGGGCGACCTGCTCCTCGTCGACGCGGGCGCGGAGTGGGAGTACTACGCGAGCGATGTCACGCGCACCTTCCCGGTCGGCAGCCGCTTCTCGCCCGATCAGCGCGCGCTGTACGAGGTTGTCCTCGGGGCGCAGCTCGCCGCCATCGAGGAGGTCCGTGCCGGCGCGGGCTTCGCCGCGCCGCACGAACGGGCCGTGCGCAGTTTGTGCGAAGGCCTCGTGCGCCTCGGCCTGATCGAGGGCCCGGTCGAGAAGGCGGTCGAGGCCGGGTCCTACAAGCGCTTCTACATGCACCGCACGAGCCACTGGCTCGGCCTCGACGTCCACGATTGCGGCGCATACGTACGGGACGGCGCCCCGCGCGTTCTGGAGCCGGGCATGGTCCTGACGGTCGAGCCGGGAATCTACGTCGCGCCCGACGACGAGACCGTCGACGCGCGCTGGCGCGGGATCGGGATCCGGATCGAGGACGACGTGCTCGTCACGGCCGCGGGCCGGGAGGTCCTGACCCAGGGGATCCCGAAGACCGTGGAGGAGATCGAGGCCGTCCGCGGGCGCCGCGCGCTCGAGCCCGTCGGTTAGGCTCTCCTCTCCACGTGGCTCCGACGGAAGAAATGACCCGCCGGCGGCGGCGCACTCGATCGCCATGTCGTCGCTGATCGGGACCGAGAGCGAGCGCTGGTCGCTGGCCCGTGCGATCGACGCGCTGTCCGAGTCCGCGCGCCAGGCCGGGCACCCGGGACTGGTCTGGATCGCGGGCTTCGTCTATCCGACGCTGACGCTGGGCCTCGATCTCGGCTGGGACGGTCCCTTGACGCACTCGATCAACTCGATCAGGCTCGACCTCGGCGTCCCGGGTCCGAACCCAGGCGGAGCGGGAGAGATCCTCCACCTGCTCCGGAGTCTGCCGCAGTTCGTGCTGGTCCTGTTCGCCTTCCTGCCCTGCGTGGGCGTGGGCCTGCTGCCGTTCTTCCGCCTGACCGCCGGGCTGGCTCGGATCGGGCCCGCGCGCGCATGGCAAGCGGCCTGCGACCATCGCCGCGCGCCCAGGTTGAGGACCGTGTGGCGCGCCGGCAAGGGACTGATGCTGCCGACGTTCGGGCTGTGGATCCAGCTCGCGCTGATGATCGGCGGCGCGTTCCTGCTCTGCGCGCTCCCCGTGTCGGCCCTGGCCAGCGTGATCGGGAGCCCCGCCGACGATCTCGCGAGCGCGGCGTTGATGGGCGCCTTGCTCGTCCCGATCGTGCTCGTGCTGATGAGCTATGCGATGGCGCTCTCGGTGCTGAACCAGCTCGCCCTGCACAGCCTCGCGCAGAACCGCCGCGGCGTGTACTCGGCGCTCCTGCACGGCTGGCGGATCATGCGCAACGACGGCTGGGCGACGGCGCGCGCGGTGCTGGTCGATCTGATCCTGTTCCTGACGATCGTCCTGGGGTGGAGGATGTTCACCGGCTTCGCGGATGTGCTCGGCAAGACAGGCAACGTGCTGAGCGTGACAGCCAAGGTCCTGCTGACGGGCTTCGCCGGCGTCGTGCGCGCGGGCTACTGGGCGCGCGCGTATCGGGCGCTGGGCGGGCTCTCGCCGGACGACGGCGTGCCCGGGCTCTGATCCCGCGCTCCACCCGGGGGGTTGGTGACCGCGGAAGGGCTCGAACCTTCGACCTGATGATTAAGAGTCACCTGCTCTACCAACTGAGCTACGCGGCCACCCGGGGGCCGGGATTATGGCAGGCGATCCGAGAGCTGTGAAGACCCGGGACTGGTGAGCGCGGAAGGAATCGAACCTTCGACCTACTGGTTAAAAGCCAGTTGCTCTGCCGACTGAGCTACGCGCCCACGACTGCATCAGGATCCGCTCGCGGGGCGGAGAGGATACCCGAGAAGGCTCCGGAAGGCAGAAGGGCGCCCCCGCGCCGGGTGCCTCACACCTCCATGATCTCCGCGGTCTTCTTGTCGTGGACCTGCGTGACCTTCTCCTCGTACTCCTTGAGCAGCTTCTGGATCTCGTCGTGCAGCCGGCGGCTCTCGTCCTCGGTCAGGCGGCTTTCCTTGAGCAGCCCGTCGGCGTGCTTGTTCATGTCGCGCCGCACGTTGCGCATCGATATGCGGGTCTCCTCGCACAGCTCCTTGACCTTGGCTGCGTACTTCTTGCGCTGCTCGCCCGAGAGCGGCGGCATCGTCAACCGGAGCACCTTCCCATCGTTTTGCGGCGTCACGCCCAGGTCCGACCTGAGGATGGCCTTGCCGACGTCGCCGAGCACCGAGGGATCGAAGGGCTTGATCAGGATCTGGCGCGGCTCGGGGATCGAGATCGAGGCCATCTGCGAGAGGGGCGTCGGCACCCCGTAGTACTCCACGCGGATGCCCTCGACCAGCGCCGGCGAGGCGCGCGAGGTGCGGATCGTGCGCAGGAGATCCTGGAGGTGGTGGAGCGCCTTGTCGAAACGGTCCCGCGAGTCCTTGATCGTCTCCTGATAGGTCATGGTCCGCTCCGGATGCGCGTGCCCAGGTTCTCCCCGCGCACCACGCGCTCGAGGTTGCCCTCTTCGAATAGGTTGAACACCACCACCGGGAGTCGGTTCTCCATGCACAGCGTGATCGCCGTGCCGTCCATGATCCGCAATCCGTCCTTGAGCACGTCCATGTAGGAGAGCTCCTCGTAGCGGCGCGCCGACGCATCGCTCTTGGGGTCGGCCGTGTAGACCCCGTCGACCTTGGTCGCCTTGAGCAGCACCTCGCAGGCGAGTTCGGCGGCGCGCAGCGCCGCGGCCGTGTCGGTCGTGAAGAACGGGTTGCCCGTGCCGGCGGCGAGGATCACGGCGCGCCCCTTCTCGAGGTGAGCCAGGGCCACGCGGCGCAGGAAAGGCTCGGCCACCTGTCGGATCTCGATCGCCGTCATCACGCGCGTCGGAAGCCCCTGGCCCTCGAGCGCGTCGCACAGCGCCAGGGCGTTGATCACCGTGGCGAGCATCCCCATGTAGTCCGCGCTCGCCCGCTGGCCCACGAGCTTGCTGAACTGCCCGCCTCGCAGGATGTTCCCGCCGCCGACGACGATCGCGATCTGAACTCCCGAGTGCGCGACGTGCACGATCTGGCGCGCGACGTTCTGGACGGAATCGGGATCGATCCCCTGTCCGCCGCCGGGGCCGCCCAGGGCCTCACCCGAGAGCTTCAGGAGGACGCGCTGGTAGGGCTTCTGCATGCGGAGCGGCGCAGAGCTTAGGGAGCGGCGGGCCGCTTGTCAGCATCCGCTCCCCGTCTGCGCCGGGTCCCCCCGGAATCATCGCGGATCCGGCCGCAGTCCCGCGCCTACTTCCCGATCTGGCAGCGCGCGAAGGCCTCGATCCGCGAGCCCTTGCCGAGCTTCTCCTCGACGATCGTCTGCACCGTCTTGGAGTCGTCCTTCATCCACTTCTGCTCGGTCAGGGCGTGGTCGGCGTAGAACTTCTCGAGCTTGCCCGCGACGATCTTCTCCTGCATCTCAGGCGGCCGCGACTTGACCTCCTCGAGGTAGATCGCGCGCTCGCGCTCGACCAAGCTCTGAGGAACCTGCTCGCGCCGGGTGGCGCTCGGGTTGAAGACCACGATGTGCTGACACAGCTCCTTCAGCGCCTCGCCCACCTTGTCCTCGTCGGCCTCCGTGGTGACCGAGACGAGTGCACCCTTCCGGCCGTCGTGGTGGACGTAGGCGCCGATCCGGCCCTTCATGTTCTCGAGGCGGGCGATCCTGGCGATGCGGATGTTCTCGCCGATCCTCCCCACCAGCTGCTTGATGGTCTCGCCGACGGTCGCGCCGTCCTTCGTTGCCAGGCTCGCCAAGGCCTCGGAATCCGAGGGTTTCTTCTCGGCCACGATCTCGGCCAGCTCGTAGACGAGCTTCCCGAAGTCGGAGGTCCGCGCGACGAAGTCCGTCTCGCAGGTCAGCGCGACGAGGCTGCCGACGCGCGCCTTGGGTCCGACCCAGGCGTACAGCCGTCCTTCGCCCGTCTCGCGGTCGGCTTTCTTGTCGGCGGTCTTGAGCCCCTGCTTGCGCAGGTGGTCGACGGCGCCCTCGAAGTCGCCCTGGGCGGCCTCGAGCGCGCGCTTGCACTCCATGAGGCCGGCGCCGGTCCGCTCGCGCAGGTCGCGCACCATTTCGGATGTGATGGCCATGTTCGTCCAGGGATCGGAGTGGGGATGGGGTCCGAGTCGTGCCGCACGGACGCGCGCTGTGCCGATCGGGTCCGCGCGGCGACGGGTGCCGGCTAGCCCGGCTCTTCCTCAGTGAGCTTGGCCACGCGTGGATCGGCGAGCCCGACGGCCGGCCCCTCTTCGTCCTCGACGTCGAGGAGCGCGGCCGTCTTGCCGCCGCCGACCAGGCGCGCCGCCATTCCCTCGGGCAGACGCTGGCCGCGCGTCGGGCGCGGCTCGTCGCCGGCGGGGAGCGCCTCGTCGCGCTTCTCCGCGGATCCCATCGAGGCCACGCTCTCGCGATGGTTGGCGGAGCCTTCCTCGACCGAGGTGACGAGTTGCTCGATGAGCAGGCGCACGGCTTTCAGCGCGTCGTCGTTGCCCGGGATGACGATGTCGACCGAGGCGGGATCGCAGTCGGTGTCGAGGACGCCGATCAGGGCGACTCCCATCCGGCGCGCTTCGCGCACCGCGTTCGCCTCTCGCGCGGGATCGACGACGACCATCGCTCCGGGCATGCCGGTCATCTCGCGGATGCCGCCCAGGTTGCGGGTGATCTTGCGGCGCATGCGGCGCATGCTCGACAGCATCTTCTTCGAGAGCTGGCTGACGCTGCCGTCGTCCTCCATCTTCTCCAGCTCCTCGAGGCGCTTGAGCCGGCTGCGGATGACCGAGAAGTTGGTCAGCGTACCGCCGATCCAGCGCTCGGTGACGACGGGCATGCCGGTACGCTGGCCGGCCTCCTGGATCACGCCCTTGACCTGGCGCTTCGTGCCGACCCACAGGATGGTCGAGCCCTCGGCAGCAAGGTGGTAGAGCAGGTTCTGAGCACGCAGAACGCCTCTCAGCGTCTCGCGCAGGTCGATGATGTGGATGAGGTTGCGGCGGCCGTGGATGAACGGCGCCATCTTCG
Source organism: Planctomycetota bacterium (assembly GCA_041488095.1). Lineage (GTDB taxonomy): Bacteria > Planctomycetota > UBA1135 > UBA1135 > DASYPQ01. The sequence continues at coordinate 51,748 of JBGPOP010000008.1, read as the reverse complement.
GATTCCACCGCGACACGCGGCATCCGAAGTGCACACCTGCATCGATGAGCTCTTGTACGGTGACTTGGTCCATGGAAACGGGTTCGCTCCGGGCGGTGCCTTCCCCCTTTCGAGGGGGCGATCCGCGCCGGGCGCGAGTCGCCTCCCCGGGCAGGTGGCGCCCTCCGGAGCGGGCGTCCTGCCGCTTGCGGCGCCCGACCGGAAGGGACGGGATTCGGACCGGCCGGGGAAAACCGGACGGCTCGTGGCCGGCAAAGGCGGGCCGGGATTCTACCGGGAGGGGGGGGACAGTCAATGATTCCCACTCCAGCGCGGCGCTCTTCCGACAAGGGGACGGCCGGACCCGGCGCGCCTCCTCCGCGGCAGAGGGCACCCAGGGAGGACCCTCGCGCAGGGATATACTTTCTGGCCGGTCCCACCTGGAGCCCCACCTGGCAGCGGGGAGCGGCGCCCCCTGTGAGCCCCACGCCCCTCATCTTGTGCTGCGACCACCGCGGCGAAGGCCTGTCCACCTCGCTCGGGGGAGCGACCGCGCGGAACTGGCAGGTCGCGCACAGCACCGATCTGCGGTCGACCCGGGAAATCCTGGCTGGCTCGCGCCCGGACCTGATCGTTCTCGACCCCCTGGCCGAGGGCGGGTCCGCGGAGCTCGAGGAGATCGAACGGCTGCGTGGGGAGGGAACCCCGGTCCCGGTGTTGCTCGTGGCCGAGGCCGGGGACGCGCGCCGGGCGGTGCTTGCGGCGAGCGCCTTCACGCATGGGTCCTTCGACCTCGTCCACCGCGGCTCGCCCCCCGAGGAGTTCGCGTTGAGGATCGAGCGCCTGCTCTCCCTGGCTCGGTCCCAGGGGGAGATTGCCGAGCTACGCCACCGCGCGCTCCACGACGACCGCACCGATCTGTTGCGGCCCGCAGCCTTCGAACAACGACTGGTCGAGCACTTCTCCGCGGCCGAGCGCCACCGTCTGCCGATGGCGCTCGTGCTGATCGACCTCGACGGCTTCGGCCGGGTCAACAAGGACTACGACCACACGGTCGGCGACCGCGTCATCGCGCGCGTCGGCGCGGCAATCCGCGCCGCGCTTCGCGCCGAGGACGTGGCCGGGCGACTTGGAGGCGACGAGTTCGCTGCGCTCCTCCCCTACACGGGTCGGATCGACGCCGCGCACGCCGTGCGCCGACTGAGGGACGAGATCCACGGCCAGAGCGGCCAGGTCGAGGGCGTGCCCGGCGGGATCGAGGTCCGCGCCAGCCTGGGCTTCGAGACCTTCGATGGAAGCGATCTCGCCGCGTGCTCCGAGCTCCGCGCCCACGCCGAGACTGCCCTGCGCGAGGCCAAGAGCCGCGGCGGGGATCGGGGCGTGTACTACCGCAGCCTTCCGCGATCGCACTAGGAGCGCTTCAGAGCCACAAGACGATCTGCAGCCAGTCGGCGCGGTCCGCGATGCTCGAGCCGTCCGACGGATCCACCTCGAGCGCGAGCTCCTTTGCGCCCGCGAGGTCGATCGACCCGATCGCGGTGGGCGGATCGCCGCCGTGGAGCTCCCGGCTCTGCCAGCGCGGCTTGCCGTCGACGAGCACGCGGAAGACGACCGAACCTCGCGAGGGCAGGCGCAGGACCTGGTCGTCGACCGCGACCGAGCCGCGCAGATGCTTCCAGCCGCCCTCGAGCTTCCACACCATCCGGCTCGGCGCGTGAACGCCGAGACCGCGTGCGAACGCCCTCCCCCCGGCGCGGAGCTGCGCCCCGGTCACCGAACGGTCGACGCGATGGGGCCAGCGCATGCCCAGGTCGTCGCCGAAGGGCAGGCTCGGCGGCGCCTCGGATGGCGGGATCGAGGATAGGAACGCCAACGCGCCGTCGTCGACCAGTGCGAGCGCGAGAGCCGCGGCCGGAATGAGGACCCTCTCGCCGTTCCGGGTCGTGAGGCGACATCCCTCCGATGAAAGGCGCTCGAGCGTGCCGCGCAGGCGGCTGCCGTCGACCAGGTCGACGGTGATGGGGACGCCCGGACCCGCAGCGCGCTTCGCCGTCCCCGCGCCAGCAGGGCCTTCGACGAACAGCGCTGCGACCTCCGACCAGGGCACGAGCTTGCTGCCCACGCTCTCGCCGTGGATGCGCACGCCGTCGGTCGTGAACTCCTCGACGCCGCCGTCGATCGCGTCGAGACCTCCGCCCGCGCGTCGGTAGAGGCGGTCGCCTTCCGCGGGTGGCGCCAGTGCGACCGAGCCCAGGGCCGGCACGCGCGCCGGGAACACCAAGCTCGCGATCTCGTCGAGAGCGAGGCCCAGGTGCACGCCGCCCGCGATCTCGATGTCGATCAGCTCCGCGCGCCCGCCGTGCAGGCGGCCGAACAGGCGGTCTCCACCGGGCAACGTGACCTCCGCGCGCTCCTCGTCGGCTGCAGGCCCGAGCGGGAAGGTGAGTCCTTCGAAGCGCACGATCCAAGCTCCGAGCTGGCGCGGATCGGCACATTCGAAGCCGGCCAGATCGCGGATCTCGACCGCCCCCGCCTGGGTCTCGAGCAGGACGTGCGCGCCGGAGCGCGTCGGTGGCATCCCGACGATCACGTGAAACGCGAGCGAGATCGGCGCGAGGAGTTGGAAGAGGGTCATGGGTGTCTTGCGGATGAGCGAGTACCTATCACACAGGCCGAAGTCGCCGAAGGCCGGATCTCGCCCGGGGCGTCGCTGTCAACTTGGCAGAGGAGCTACGAAGCTCGGAGGAGTTCTGCCAAAGAGGCAGCGACACGGAGAGGGTCAGGGCGCGTGAATGCTCTGGAGCCAAAGGGTTTGGGCGACTCCTCCGGAGCGGCACCTTTCTTGCTCACGCGGGCGCCTCACCCGGTCCTCACCTGAGCGACCTCCGGGAAAGAACGAGCCCGCTCCGCATCCGCTCGCGGCGGTCCCCACCCCGGCAACGCAGTCCCTGACAGAGAAGCGAGAGAAGAAGGATCCATGGCCAAGCAGATGGTGTTCGAGTCCGACGCGCGCGAGGCGATCCGCCGCGGCGTCGAGAAACTCGCCAAGGCGGTCGTCTCCACCCTCGGGCCGCGCGGTCGCAACGCGGTGCTCGACAAGGGCTGGGGGGCTCCGACGATCACCAAGGACGGCGTCACGGTCGCCGAGGAGATCCAACTTCAGGATCCCTACGAGCAAATGGGTGCACAGCTCGTCAAGGAAGTGGCCAGCAAGACCAGCGACGTCGCCGGCGACGGCACCACGACGGCCACCCTGCTCACCGAAGCGATCTTCACGCAGGGCCTGCGCGCGATCACCGCGGGCGCGGCGCCGGCATGTCTCAACAAGGCGCTGCGCGACGGCGCCGCGGCCGTCGCCCTGGAGCTCGACAAGTCGGCGCGGAAGGTCAGCCGGAACGACGAGATCCGCCAGGTGGCGACGATCTCGGCCAACAATGACGCCGGGATCGGCAAGCTGATCGCCGACGCCATGGAAAAGGTCGGCAAGGACGGCGTGATCACGGTCGAGGATGGGAAGACCCTCGAGACCGACGTCACCGTGGTCGAGGGCATGCAGTTCGACCGCGGCTTCCTTTCGCCGCACTTCGTCAACGACCCGCAGAAGATGGAAGTGGTCTTCGAAAAGCCGCTGATCCTGGTCCACGAGGCCAAGATCTCCTCGGTCCAGAAGCTCCTGCCTCTCCTCGAGAAGGTGAAGGGCAGCGGGCGGCCGCTCCTGATCATCGCCGAGGACGTCGAGTCCGAGGCCCTGGCGACGCTGGTCGTCAACAAGCTGCGCGGCATTGTGGTCTCGTGCGCGGTCAAGGCCCCCGGCTACGGCGACCGCCGCAAGTCGATGCTCGAAGACATTTCCATCCTGACCGGCGCCAAGGCGGTCATGAAGGACGAGGGCACCGAGATCGACAAGCTGACGCTCCGCGACCTGGGCACGGCCAAGCGCGTCGTGGTCGACAATGACAACACCACGATCGTGCATGGCGCAGGCGACAAGAAGGCCGTCCAGGATCGCGTGGCGCAGATCCGCAGGCAGATCGAAGACACCACCTCGGACTACGACCGCGAGAAGCTCCAGGAACGCCTGGCCAAGCTCACCGGCGGCATCGCGCAGATCAACGTCGGAGGCGCGACGGACACCGAGGTCAAGGAGCGCAAGGCGCTGATCGAGGACGCGCTGCACGCCACGCGCGCGGCCGTCGAGAGCGGCGTCCTGCCGGGAGGAGGAGTGGCGCTCCTGCGCGCGCGCGCAACCCTGACCGCGCTGCGCCGGAAGGACGACGATGACTACAACATGGGCCTCGACATCCTCGACGAGGCGCTGTGCCGGCCGCTCCAGCAGATCGCGCAGAACGCGGGCTTCGACGGCACGGTCGTCGCCTACCGCGTGCTGCGCGAGAAGAAGGCCTCCTGGGGTTTCGATGCCCTCCGCGGCGAGTACGGCGATCTGCTCGAGCTCGGCATCGTCGATCCGGCCAAGGTGACGAAGACCGCGCTGTCGAACGCCGTGAGCGTCGCCAGCCTCCTGCTGACGACGGATGCGCTGATCGCGAACAAGCCTGAGCACAAGAAGAGGGGCACCGGGCCGGGCGGCGGCGGCATGGACGAGGACGAGATGGGCGGCATGGGAGGGATGGACTTCTAGCCCCCGGCCGGCCAACGGCCGGCCGTGTCATCGGGCTGCCCGACGCCAAGCTGAGACGAACACACCACGACACAGAGAACGAGCGAGAAGGACCGAGAGAACCATGGCCAAGCAGATCCTGTTCGACGAGAACGCCCGCGCCAAGATGCGCACGGGCATCGAGAAGCTCGCCAAGACCGTCCGCGTCACGCTGGGACCCGCCGGCCGCAACGTGATCCTCCAGAAGTCCTTCGGCGCACCGTCCGTCACCAAGGACGGCGTGTCGGTGGCCAAGGAGATCGAGCTGGAGGACCCCTTCGAGAACATGGGCGCCAAGCTCGTTCTCGAGGTGGCCAACAAGACCAACGACGTGGCCGGCGACGGGACCACGACGGCGACCGTGCTCGCCTCGGCCATCTTCAACGAGGGCCTCAAGTACGTGGCGACCGGCGTCAGCACGATCGAGCTGCGCAACGGCATCGACAAGGCCGTCGAGGCCGCGGTCGCGTCGGTCCAGGCCCAGTCGCGCAAGGTCAAGTCGCGTGAGGAGAAGAAGAACGTCGGTTCCCTGGCGGCCAACAACGACCCCAGCGTGGGCGAGATGCTCGCCGGGGCCTTCGAGAAGGTGGGCGACGAAGGCGTCATCACGATCGAGGAGGCGACCGGACTCGAAACCCAGATCGAGGTCGTCGAGGGAATGGCCTTCGACAAGGGCTACCTCTCGCCCTACTTCGCGACCGATCTCTCCAAGCTCACGACCGAGTTCGCGGATCCGCTGATCTTCATCTACGACCGAAAGATCACGAACGTGCGCGAGTTCCTGCCCGTGCTCGAGGCCGCGGCCCGCACCGGCAAGCCCCTGCTGGTGATCGCCGAGGACATCGAAGGCGAGGCCCTGGCCACGCTGGTCATCAACCGCCTCAAGGGAGTGCTCAATGTCTGCGCGGTGAAGGCCCCGGGCTTCGGCGACCGCCGCAAGGCCTACCTCGGCGACATCGCCGTGCTGACCGGCGGCACCGCGGTCACCGAGGAGATCGGGTTGCCGCTCGACAAGGTCAAGCCGGAGCACTTCGGCACGGCCCGCAAGGTGCGCGTCACCAAGGACACGACCACGATCATCGACGGCAGAGGCTCCAAGAAGGACATCGCCGACCGCGTGGCCCAGATCCGCGTGCAGATCGAGGCCACCAAGTCGGACTATGACCGGGAGAAGCTCGAGGAGCGCCTGGCCAAGCTCCAGGGCGGCGTCGCGGTGATCAAGGTCGGCGGCAAGACCGAGGCCGAGATGAAGTCGCGCAAGGACCTCATGGAGGACGCCCTCAACGCCACGCGCGCCGCGATCGAGGAGGGCATCGTCGCCGGGGGAGGCGTCGCGCTCCTGCGCGCCGTGGATGCGGTCAAGGGACTGAAGCTCAAGGGCGACGAGCGCTTCGGCGCCTTGATCATCGAGAAGGCGCTCGAAGCGCCGCTGCGCCAGATCGCCCAGAACGCGGGCGAGGACGGTGCCGTGGTCGTCGAGATGGTGCGCGAGAAGGGCGGCTCGATCGGCTGGAATGCGCTCAAGGCCGAGTGCACCGACATGTTCCAGTCGGGCATCGTGGATCCGGCCAAGGTCGTGCGCTGCGCGCTGCAGAACGCGGCCTCGATCGCAGGCCTGCTCCTGACCACCGACTCCATGGTCACCGACCTCAAGGAGGACAAGACCAAGGTCGAAGGCAGCCTGGCCTGAGAAGATCGCCTCCGGCAGCGAGCGCCAACGGCGAGCGGCGCAGCGGCGAGACCCCGCCGCCTCGCCGCTCGGCTGCCGTCCTGGAGGGATGCGCCCGAGCCGGTGGATCCGAGGCCTCGGGATGGCGATCGGCGGAACCGCGATGGGCGTGAAGCGCGACTACTACGAGATCCTCGGCGTCGAGCGCACGGCGAGCGAGGAGGAGATCAAGAAGGCCTTCCGCCAGGCCGCACTGAAACACCATCCCGATCGCAATCCAGGCGATCGGCAAGCCGAGCTGCGCTTCAAGGAGGCGGCCGAGGCCTACGAGGTGCTCTCCGACGCCGGCAAGCGCGCCCAGTACGATCAGTTCGGTCCCAGCGCCTTTGGTCCGGGCGGGCAATACAGCGGACCGACGTTCACCAACGTCGAGGATATCTTCCGGCACTTCGGGGACATCTTCGGCGGTGGCGTCTTCGGGGACGCGTTCGGAGGTGCCGGACGCAACGGTCCGCACCGGGGGCGCGACCTCAAGATCGCGATCGAGCTCTCGCTGGAGGAGATCGACAACGGGGTCGATCGCACGGTGTCGCTCAAGCGCCTGGAGCCCTGCGTCTCCTGCCAGGGGAGCGGCGCGAAGCCCGGCACTTCGGCGATCGCCTGCCCGACCTGCGGAGGCCGCGGGCAGATCCACCGCAATCAGGGTTTCTTCACCATGGCCACGACCTGTCCGCACTGCCGTGGACAGGGGACGGTGATCGAGCAACCTTGCAGCGTCTGTCGCGGCGCGGGCAAGACCAGCCGCAAGAGCGAGATCAAGATCAGCGTCCCGCCCGGCATCGAGGAGGGCGTGCGTTTGCGCGTCCCTGGACAGGGCGATGCAGGCGATCCGGCTGCGCCGCGCGGCGACCTGTACTGCATGGTTCACGAGGTCGAGCACCCGTTCTTCAAGCGCAACGGAGCCGACTTGATGTGCGAGGTGCCCGTCACCTTCGTGCAGCTTGCGATGGGCAAGAAGGGAGTGGAGATCCCCACGCTGCGCGGACGGGCGGCTCTCGACATCCCTTCCGGGACACAGAACGGCAAGCTCTTCCGTTTGAGGGGCCAGGGCCTGCCTCAGCTCGATGCTCGCGGAGGCCGCGCGGATCGCAGCCGGGGCGACCTGCTCGTCCGCGTGTTCATCGAGGTGCCCGCCTCGCTCACCGATCGGCAGAAGCAGCTCCTGGAGGAGTTCGCCCGGATCGAGGAGCAGCGCCCGGGAAACAAGTCGTTCTTCGAGAGGATCCGGAGCACGTTCAAGTAGGTGCAACCAGGCGGAACGGATGAAGAACCACGAACCGACGGAGCCGACCGGGACGGACGAGCACGGAGAGAGCCAGGCGGAGCCCTCACGCGCGCGAGAGGAGTCCGAGCTCGATCGCCTCGAACGCGAGCGGGACGAGTACCTCGCCAGCTGGAAACGCGCCGCGGCGGACTACCAGAACCTGCGTCGCCGGCTCCAAGGGGATATCGACGCGGCGATCGCGCGCCAGAAGAAGGAGCTGCTCGGGGACCTGCTGCTCGTGCTCGATTACCTCGACATGGCGCTGGCGACGCCGGTCACGACCGAGGAGGGCAGGAGCCTGCACGCGGGCGTCGAGGCGACCCGGACAGCCTTGCTCTCCGTGCTGGAACGCGAGGGGGTGCGCCCGCTGCCGGACGAGGGACGCTTCGATCCCGCCCTGCACGCTTGCGTCGCGCGTGCCGAGGCGCGAGGCCGGGAGCCCGGCGAGATCCTCGCGATCCTGCGCCGCGGCTACACCCTCGAGGGTCGGATCCTGCGCCCCGCGCAGGTGCGCGTGGCGGGCGAGCCCGAAACCGAGCCTGCGGACGAGGAAGCCGAGCTCCCGGATCCCGGGACGGACTGAGAGGGCGATGCCGACCTACGATTACCGCTGCGCGGCGTGCGGCCACGAGCTCGAGGTGTTCCACTCGATCCGCGAGCCGGCGCTGACGAAGTGCCCGCAGTGCAAGAAGCCGAGGCTCGAGCGCTTGATCGGCCCCGGAGCCGGGATCCTGTTCAAGGGCGGCGGCTTCTACCAGACCGACTACCGCAGCGAGAGCTACAAGCGCGGCGAGAGCGCGGAGAAGGACGCCGTCAAGCCCGCGGCGGAGACGCCGGCCGCGCCGGCCTCGGGTGCGGCCGATGAGACCGCTCCGGGCGTCCAGCCCAAGGCCTCCAAGCCGGTCAAGGCCACGAAGAAGAAGTCCGGCTGAAGCCCGTCGAGCGCTCAGGCGGTCTCGCTGCGCGTCCCCGCGGGTGCCAGGAACAGCTCCTCGACGAGGTCGGCGATGGCGGCCGTGTCGTGCCCGCCGATGACGCGCCGCGCGGCCGCTCGCGCCTCCGCCATCCCATCCCCCATCGCGATCGAGAGGCCCGCGGCTTCGAACAGGGGGATGTCGTTGGTCGCATCCCCGACCGCCACGACCCGCGCAGCGGGGATGCCGTAGTGCTCCTCGAGGATGCGCAGCGCCTCGGCCTTGCCCCGGCAGGGCGGATGGACGTCGACCACGTGCATCGGGTTCGAGCGGTGGCTCGGCAGGATCGCCAGCGGGAAGTTCGTCAGGTAGACGGGTTGGTCGATCTCCCGCTCGACTTCGCGGCCGAAATCCTCGCAGCGATCGTGCTGGCGCGCGAAGAAGGTCACGCGAACGACGAACTCGGCGGTCAGATCCTCGCGCGGCACGAGCCGCAGCGCGGTCATCAGCGACAGCGCGTGGGCCTCGACTTCGTCGCGCGGAGCGAGAGCCAGCTTCCTGTCCGCGCACATCAGCACGGTGAGCCAGTCGCGGGAGCGGCCGAGCGCGAGGGCGCGGGTCAGGGTCCGATTGGAGAGCACGCGCTCCTCCAGCATGCGCCGCTCGCGCGCCGAGTAGAGTGCGGCACCGTTGAAGACCACGGCTGGCGTCTCGAGGGAGAGCTCCTCGAGGATCGGATGGGCCGAGATGCTGGAGCGCCCCGTGGCAACCATGATCCGCACCCCCTCGGCCGACGCGGCGGAAAGGGCCTCGCGGTTGCGGGGATGGATCGCGCCGGCCTCGTCGAGAAGCGTCCCGTCGAGGTCGAGGACCAAGGCATCGTACGAGCGCGGCATCGTCCCGCGATTGTAGGAGCGACGCGGACGATTGCGGAGGAGCGGCCCGGGAGACCTGGGCCATCCGGCCAGCGGCTCCTACCGGGCCTGGAAGGTGATCTTGGCCGACTGCCTGGCGACCACCTCGACCTCCTGCTCCTGGGATCGCGCACCGGCTGGATTGCCGTTCGGGCTGCATTCGACCTTGTATTTTCCAGGCGCCAGGGAGCGCAGACGACAGGTGCGGTTCCAGGAACCCAGGTAGTTCTGTTGCACGACCTGCACCTGGCCGTCCTCCTTCACTTGCATCGCCCGGACCTGGTACCAGCCGCCACCGCGACCTCCGGGCGGATCCCCGAGGAGGGCGACCTCGATCGCGCCCGCATCCTTCAGGACGAAGTCCACCCCGCGGCGCGCCTCGTCCGGCCCGAGCGTGATCTCGGGCGAGCTTCCCGGCTGCACCGTGTCGCCGCTCGCGTACACGGTGAGCGCCTCGCCGGTGCGCAGACCTCGCAGGGAGTAGCGTCCGTTGGCGTCGGTTCTCTCGGCGCGCTTCGTCTCCTGCCGGTAATCGAGCCGCGGCGAGCCCCGGTCGTCCTCGGAGAGGACCATGCGCCACGAGCCTGCACCCTCGTCCTGGACTTGCGGGTTCAGCGCCTGCACGTCGATCCCGCCGAGCGGAGCGCCGTCCTCTCCGGTCACGCGCCCCTCGATGCTGGCGACGTCGAGGTCGACGTCGAAGGAGCGGGACGGGTTCTCGATCGAAACCGTGAAGCGCGCGGGCATGCGGCGCGAGGCGTGGCTGACCTGCAGCGTGTAGCTCCCGCAGCGCAGGTTTTCGTAGTGGTATCGGCCCGCGTGGTCGGTGACGGCGGTGTAGGGGTCGTTCGAGCCAGGCATGAACCAGCTCCGCCCTCCCTCCGCCTGATCGCGGATCTCCGAGAGGTGAAGGCTCACCCCCTCGAGAGGGCGGCCGCCCTCGCGCACCTGGCCGAAGAGTCCCCCGCGGGACTGGGCCAGGAAGTCCAGGGTCGCGCGGCTGCCCTCGGCGGCGACGGACCCGACCCAACCCGGCTCCTGCGAATCCGCCTCTCCGTCGGCCCAACCGTTCTGCACCGCGCGGTCGCTGACCCGGAAGCCGTGCACGCCGGGCGCGAGCGCCTCGAAGCGCGCGATCCCCTGGGCGTCGGTCTTCTGGGCCGCTTCTCCGAACGAGAAGCTCTCCTCGTCACCGCCGCTCGTCGGACTGCGGTGTTCGATCCCGACCCCCTCGACCAGGTGCCCGGCCGAGTCGTGGACGGTGACGACCACCGTCCCGCCATGGTGCAATCGCAGCTCGAGCTCCAGGTCGCGGTCTTCGGGGAGCAGGACGTGGAGCGGCTCGCTCGAGAGGAATCCCTTCGCGCGCGCGCGGGCCGTCACCATCTTGCCCGGCAGGCTCGAAAGGCGGGCCCGACCGTCGGGACCGGTGCGAGCGAAGCGCACACCCGCCTCGCCCCACCAGTCCTGGTCGGGCGGGCTCGCCAGGTACTGCCCGAGCTCCTCGTCGGTCTTCGTCCCGAGGAGCACGCGCGCCCCCTCGACCGGCTTGCCGCCCGTGTCGTCGACGACCCGCACGACGACCGTGTGCTCCGGCTCGAATCGCAGTTCGCCCAGGTCGAGCTCCTGACCCGGCGAGAGAGGGATGTCCTTCTTCTCGAGGTCCTTGAAGCCGCTCGCCGCGATGCGCAAGACCACGCCCGGCCCGCCGCGCCTGGGTCGCAGTTCGCCGTAGCGCGCGCGTCCCTCCGGGAAACTGCGGACGACTTCGCCCTTCTCGTCGCGCAGGACCTGCTCCCGGCCGACGCCGGCGAACACGGTGAAGATCGTCAAGGGCGCACTCGTCCGCGCGTCGAGCACGCGGAAGACGAGCGCCGACTCGGGCTTGTAGGTGAGCTCGACACCGCGCTGGCCCCCGAAGGCCTGGACGGCCTCGATCCCGCGCATGCGCTTCCAGCCGCCGGGGTCTTCGCTCTTCTGCCAGGCGCTCAGGCTGTAGCGCACGTCGGCCTTCACACCCCGCACGGTGAAGCTCCCGTCGGCTGCGCACAGCGCGTGTCGCGCGCGCGCGTCGCTCGCGCTCTGGACCGCGTCGGGCTCGGAGGCGGGCCGGCCCGCGTTGCGTCCCGCCTCGCGCTCCGGGCTCGGGCGCGCGCTGATGCGCAGACCTTCCGGCAGCGCCCCGTCCTCGCCGCGCACGCGCCCCAGGATCTCGAAACCGCGCTCGACGCGGAACACGAGCCCGCTCTGCTGCTCCCCGGCACGCTCGGTGCGCCCCTCCTCCTCGGAGATCGCCTGGCCAGGAGCGTCGACGATCAGTCGCCAAGGGCCAGCGGCGAGCTGGTCGATGCGGAACGCGCCCTCCGGGTCGGTCGTCGCCAGGGGGACGCCGCGGCCGGGCAGCGAGACCATCGAGCCCTTGTTCTCCGCGCTGCCTTCGAGTGCGGCCAGGAGCACAGCACCCGACACGCCCTTGCCTTCGCGATCGACGACGCGCCCGGAGAGGACCACGCCGCGCTCCAGGCGGAGGTCGGGCAGAGTGGTCTCGGGCCGGTCGGGGAGGTCGAGGTGGTCCTCGTAGCGTGGCGCGAAGCCGCCCGCGCGCACAGCGATGCGCAGCGCTCCGGGCTTGAGGCTGTTGAAGGTGTACCGCCCTTCGGCGTCGGTCGTGGTCCGCTCGACACGGATCCATCCCTTGGGCACGCCCTCGGGCTCGACGTCGAGCGGGATCTGCAGCCAGAAAACGCCGCTCGAGGCGAACACCGTCGCGCCCGCAACGCTCTCGCCGCCGGGGTCGATCACGCGACCGGAGAGCAGCGGCTTGTCGCTCGACTTGGGCGCTGCGGCGGCGGCCGCGGTATCCGCCTCGGGCGGAGCCAGCGGGATGCGCGCCTGCGCTCGATCCGGACTGATGGTGTCCGCCTGGCTCGGATCGTCGGAGAGACTCCCTCCGGTTCCGATCACGGCACCGGAGGCGTCGCTCGCGCCGGCGTGCGCGACTCCAGGCAGGCGATCGAGCGAGAACCACAGCGCCGCCATGGCTGCGGCGAGGAACAAGACGGCGAGGCCCAGGTGGATCGGGCGCATGAAGACGGGCGAGATCGAGCGTTGGATCGGCCGCTCGTGTCCTCGACTCAGTAGAGCCGGAGAGGGGCGGCCGCGCCATCCCTACCCCGCTCGCGGCCTCAGGGAACGTCGAAGCTCGCTTTGGCGGTCTCCCCAGCCTTGACTTCGACTTCCCGCTCGGGCGTGTCCTGGTTCGCGCCTCCGGGAAGAGGGCCCGAGAGCGAATCGAGGCTGACGCGCCACCTCCCCGGTTTCAGGCCGGTCAGCTTCGTGGTGCCGCTCGGGCCCACCACCTGGACCTTCGGCTCCCGGTCGCCTTCGCCCAGAACGGCGCGTGCGAGGTATCCCCCGGCGGGAACGCCGCCAGGGCGTTGGACGGAGACCTCGATCGTTCCCCCGCGCTCGAGCCGCAGGTCGATGCCCTTCTTGATCCCGTCCGCGGCGACGCGGAAGGTCGCGGAACGCGCCGGCTGCGCATCCTTCGTGTCCGCCTCGACGACCAGCTCGACGTCGGGCAGCACTCCGCGCAGGGAGTAGTGTCCGCTCGCGTCCGTGAAGACTGGTGGGCCCGCGCGGCCCGCTGAGCCGACGGAGACCTCCGGCTCTTCGCCGCCGTCGGCCACGACCATGACGGAGAAGGCGACGCGCCGCGGCCCGCCGGTCGAGGGCGGGCGTTCGGCGCGCATTCGCGCCCCGGCGACCGGCTTTCCGTCCTCGCCGGTGACGGTGCCTTCGACGATCGCGAGCGGCAGGTCGAGGTCCTGCCGGTTCCCGCCCTCGCGCACCCGTGCCTCGGCCTCGTAGGTCATGGCGCGCGAGATGTGCTCGATCTCGAGGCGGTACTCGCCCTCCTCGACGCCGTCGAAGAGGTACTCGCCGCGGCCGTCCGTGTGGGCCTCGCGGGCGCCGCCGCCGAACGGCAGCGCGTTCTCTTCCTGACTGCGCGGCGAGAGCCGGAGGGTCGCGTTGCCGAGCGGCTTGCCGACCTCGCTGACGTGCCCGGCGAGCGAGCCGCGCGCCGGCGCGACGAGCTGCAGCGTTTCCGTGGTGCGATCGCCGACCTCGGTGGAGGTCCACCCCGGCTCCTCCTCGGAGCCGCCCTGGCGCGTGATCCGCTGGACGAAGGCCCGCCCGCCGCCGACGTCGATGAAGCCGCCTCCGGCTCCCTGGCGGAGGCGGAATCGGTGGACTCCGGCTTGGAGATGCTCGAAGGCGAGCCGGCCGCTCGCGTCGGTGCGGCCGTCCCCACCCGAGAAGACGAGCTCGCCCGGATCGCTGTTCGGACCGTGGTGGTCGATCTCGGCACCGGAGATCGCCGCGCCATGGCTGTCGACGACCTCCACCGTCACCGTGCCGCCGACGCCCAGTCGCACGGTGCGCTCGATGCTCTCCGCGAGAGGAAGCGCGATCGGCTCGCTCTCGAAGCGAGCGTGACCCGCGTGCCTCACGCGCAAGCGAGCGGTCTTCCCCGGCAGGCTCGTGACCGAGGCACGCCCGTCCGCTCCGGTCCGGGCGCGCTGTGCCGCGCCCGATGAGAAGACGTCGCCGTCCTGCGTATCCACGTCGTCGGTATTGAAGGAGACCTGTTGCCCGTGGCCCGCGCGGGGGGGCTTCTCTTCGGTGAGCGTGACGGTGGCGTCCGCGACGGGCGCGCCGCTCGGGTCGTCGAGGACGAGCACCGAGACGACCGGGGCGCGCTCGAGGCGCACGACGCCGAGGTCGGTGTCCTGCCCCTCGACCACCGCGATGTCCGATCGCTCGTAGGCCTGGTAGCCCGCCGCCTCGACGCGCAGCTTCAGGCCGCCCGAGGCCGTACCGGATGCCGTCTGCGGCGCGGCGCCGGCTTGCGGACGCGCGGGCAGGTTGCCGAAGCGCACGCGGCCCTCGGGAAAGCGCCGCCCCGGCCGTCCTTCCTCGTCGAACAGCGGCGTGAGGATGTTCCAGCCCGCCTGGACGCTGAGGTCGGCGATCGGCGCGCCGCTGGTCGCGTCGACGACCTGGAAGACGAGCGCCGTCTCGGGCCGGTACGGGAGCTCGACGCCGCGGTCGCCCGCGCGAGCCGTCGCGGGGGCGCTGCGCGCGCGTCCGAAGATCTCGCGCTCCCCCTCGCGAGCGGTCAGCCGATAGCTCCGGCCGGATTGCAATCCGTGCAGTGTGAACGAGCCGTCCGCGGCACAGCGCGCGCGGCGCGCGGCACCCAGGCTCGGCCTCGTGTTGTCGGACGCGAGGCCCTCCTCGCTCGCGGCTTGCAGCACGGCGCGCACCGACAGGCTCGGTGCGACGTCGGCCGGCGCTCCGACGACGCGCCCCTGGATCTCGACCCCCTCCTCCAGGGTGAAGACCAGACCCGACTGCACGCTGCCGGGGCGATCGGTCTCGCCGGCCTCGATGTGATCGGGATGGTCCGGATGGGTGACGGCTAGGCGCCACGGTCCCGATGCGAGCTGGTCGACGCGGAAGGCACCCTGGGCGTCGGTCTCGGCGACCTTGGCTCCGCCCGGCCCGCCGAAGAAGGAGAACTGCTCCCGCTCGCCGGCCAGGCGTGCGATCCGCGCGCTCGCGACGGGACGACCGCTCGCATCGACCACTCGGCCGGAGAGCACGACGCTCGCGTCGAGGGCGAGATCGCCGAGGTCCCTCTCCGCCCCCGAGAGCGCGAACTCGCGGTCGAGAGGCGCGAAGCCGGCGGCGCGCACCGCGACCGAGACCTTGGCCTGGGCCTTGGGTCGGATCTGGAAGCGGCCCTCGCGATCGGTCGTCGCCTCGGCTCGCTTCACCCAGGACGAGCGGTCGGGATCGATCTCGTCGAGCGCGAGGTCGGTGAACCCGTTCGCCTCGGCCGCGTAGATTGTCGCGCCCTCGACGGGCCGGCCCAGATTTCCAAGGACCCGGCCGGTGAGGACCACACCGGGGACCTCCGCGCCGGCGGGTCGGGCGGCGCGGGAAGGCTCCTGCGCGGCGAGCGGAGCGGCGGGAGCAGCGCGGTTCTCCTCGCGGGCGCCGGCGCCCGTGGAGTCGAGGGCGGGCTCGGAGGCGGCGCCGTGCGGTTGCGCCTCACTCACTGCAGCTTCCCTGGCGGAAAGGATGGCAGCCTGCCGGTCGCCTCCGCTCCCGCGACCGACGAAGAAGAGGGTCGCCACGAGTGCGGCAGCGAGACCGACGAGCACGAGGATCACGGGCAGGGGACGCATGGCTGGGACTCCTCTTCGCGCGGCGACGGTAGGCGATCGCGGGAACCGATCGTATCCGGGAGGCGGGACCTACTCGAATGCCTGTGGGCGGATGTCGGGCGCCTACGCCCCGCGAGCGCGGATCGTTGGAGGGATCCTGCCCTTCGCGCCGCTTGCGCGGAGCGCTGCGGGCATGCTCAGATGAGCGCCGCTTGCGCTCCGGCACGACGAGCGGCCGCGGCGCGTGCGCACGGAGGTAGCTGATGGCTTCCAAGCTGTGGATCGCGGCCGGACTGTGGGCGTGCGCCTTCGCACTCCCCGCCGCCGCTCAAGAACCCAAGCCGGGCGACTGGTACGAGGACAACACTGACCTCGGATTCAAAGTCCGTGTGCCGGCCAAATGGCAGTCGATCCCCCCCGCGCCCGACGACGGCAACCTGGTGATCAAGTACGACCCCAAGTCGAACAAGTCGGTTCAGATCGGCAAGGACAAGATCCTCGACCTGCACGTCTGGATCGTCAAGTTCGACCGCCGCAAGAAAGCGCCGGACCAGCCCACGAAAGGCGCGGACAAGACCTTCGTCGCGCGCGATCGCAACCTCACGGACTGGATCGGCCACAAGGCGGCCAAGGGGTTTACGGTCGCGTCTCAGGAGCAGACCGAGGTCAGCAAGATGGCCGCGACCGAGTTCCTCTACTCGAACGTCTCCGAGCCGGGTGTGGAGGTCAAGCTCTACGCCATGGTCTACAAGCTCCGGCCCGACGTCGATGTCGCCTTCGTCGGTTGGGGACCCGGAGACGGTGCCAAGTGGAACCGATTCGAGCGTGCCTTCCAGGAGATGGCCCGTTCGTTCAAGACGGTCGAGGTCAAGGAATCGAAGCCCGCCCTCGCGGAGGGCAGCTCGCTGCGGGATCGGAAGCGCGCGGAGCTGGCCGACGCCGTGACGCGCACTCCGGGCTGGAAGCTATACGAGTCGGCGAACTACTTCATCATCTCCGACTATCCGAAAAAGGACTTCATCGAGGAATTGATGGGGCGCTTGGAAGCGATCCATGCGGTCTACGAACTGGACTACCCCGCGGCCAAAGCCAAGGAGATCCGCGAGGCCGCCGCGCGGGTGAAGACGGGTGACGGCGCTGCCGGCAAGACCGAGGAGAAGCCCGAGGCCCCGGCGCCGAAGCCAGTTGAGGTGCCGATCGACTCGAGCGAACTCTCGCGCTGCAGCGTGGTCCGCGTGTGCAAGAACCCGGAGGAATATCACAGCTACGGGGGTCCGGGTGGCTCCGCGGGGTATTGGAACTCCAACGCGAAGGAACTCGTGGTCTACGACGCCAGCACGGTGGGCGGAAAGGGCGACACGTGGATCACGCTTAACCACGAAGCGTTCCACCAGTACATCTTCTACTTCTACGGGAACATCGCTCCGCACTCCTGGTACAACGAGGGCACGGGCGACTTCTACAGTGGGTACATGTACAAGAACGGGCACTTCACGCTGAAGGAGAACCCGTGGCGCAAGGACGAGATCAAGGAAGCGATCCGGGATGGCAAGCATGAACCGCTCAAGGGGTTCATGCGATTCACCCAGGCCGACTACTACCGTTCGGACAGGATCGGCGTGTGCTACGCGCAGGGCTGGTCGCTGATCTACTTCCTGCGCACCGGCAAGAAGAACAAGGCCAAGGGTTGGGACCCCAAGTGGGACAGTCTCCTCGAGAACTACCTGCAGGTCCTGACCGCGACGGGCAAGCCCGAGCAGGCGGTCGAACAGTGCCTGACCGGCATCGACCTCGACGCGCTCGAAGCGGCTTGGATCGACTACACCAAGTGAACGCCCCTCGCCGGCTTCTCTGGGCAGCCCTCGCGCTCGCGCTCGCTCCGGCCGCTCGCGCCGACCGCGTGCTGACCAAGGACGGGCGCAGCCTCTACCCCAAGAAGGCCCGCCAGGAGGCAGCCGGCTACCGCTTCGTGTTCGAGAACGGCGAGATCGTCGTCGAGAGCCGCGACGCGGTGCAGTCGGTCGAGATCGAGGGGGACATGTCGGAGTACGTGCCCCAGAACGACGACGAGCGCGAGAAGCTCGCCCAGGGCTACGTCCGCTACAAGGGCAAGTGGCTCTCCAAGCCGGCCTACGAGGCAGAGCTCCTGCACGAGCACGAGAAGACCAAGGCGCGCACGGAAGAGCTCGCCAAGCACTCCGACTGGTCCAACGCATGGACGAAGGAAACCCAGCACTTCGCCTTCCGGACGAACACCTCGCCCGAGCTGCTCGACTACTACGCCGAGCTCCTGGAGGCCTACTACAGCCTGATGGACGACCGCATCGGCATCGACCCCTCTCCCACCATGCGGCGCACGAAGATGGCGGTCAACGTCTTCAAGAGCCGCGATGAGTTCCGCCAGCTCTCGAGCTGGGGCGGGGGCAGCATGCCCCAGGGCGTGATCGGCTTCTTCTCGCCCGCGAGCAAGTCGCTGAACTTCTTCCACGACTGGCAGGACCCCGCGCGCACGACCTGGGTCGCGCTCCACGAGTGCACGCACCTCCTGACCTTCCTCGTCGACCAGAACTACATCCCCCAGATCTGGGTCAACGAGGCCGTCGCCGACTACTTCGGCTCGTCGAAGGTCGAGCGCGACAAGAAGGGCAAGCTCGTGATCCACCCCGGCGAGCTGCAGACCGACCGCGTGCTCACCGTGCAGCAGGCGATCCACGTCGGCGCGGCCGGCGGGCCGGCGACCGGAGGCAAGGGCAAGGACCCCAAACCAGGCGGAAGATCCGACACGAAGCTCGAGGACCTGTTCCTGCTCCCGCGCGAGCAGTTCGACGGCTTCCAGTACGCGCACGCCTGGTCGTTCGTGTACTTCCTCAACCACTACGAGAACGGCAAGTACGCCAAGAGCTTCGCGCGCTTCTTCAAGGGCTTGTACTCGCTCGAGAAGCCGCTCAAGGTCGACACCACCTCGGGCGGCAAGCAGGTGAGCCCCCCGGACATCCGCAAGTACCTGCTCGGCAAGCTCGGGCTCAAGGACACCGCGGAGCTCGAGAAGGAATGGAAGTCCTTCGTCGCCGCGATCCCGATCGAGGGTCCCGCGGCGCGCCTCAAGCGCGGCCTGAGCGCCGTGCGCCAGCTCGACTTCAAGGGCGCGCTCGAGGACCTGGACGCGGCGATCCAGGGCGGCACGACCGATCCGCGCGCCTGGTGGGCGCGCGGCCGGGCCCTGGCGGCGACGGGCAAGCGGGCCGAGGCCAGAGCCGATCTCGACAAGGCGGTCGCGATGGATCCGCTGAACGCTGCCTTCCGCTACGAGCTCTCGCGCTTCGAGGCCGGCCGCATCACGCTCGCGTCCTCCGATTCGGGGTCGACGGTCACCTTGGTCGAGCCGGACGCGGAGAAGAAGATCAAGAACCCCGAGGCCCGCGTCCAGGCCGGGTTGGCCGCGGAGCTCGACCCCGAGAACGACAGCTACCGCGAGTGGTTCCTGGAGTTCGAAGGCTCCTGATCGCGCCATCCGATGTCCAAGGTCGCGCTTCGATCCATGCCGTTCCTCCTGCTGCCGCTCGCAGCCGGATGCACGGGCGTGCGCACGCTCGCCGATCCCACGCTGGTGATCCAGACCCCGGGCGGCAGCGAGCTCGGCGTCTCGACCGACTACGGAGTGGCCTTCCTCGGACGCACCGCGCAGTCCGGCAGCGTGCGGATCACGGCCTGGTTCGGCGACGGACCCCAGACGGAATCCTCGGCGATCGAGCCCGTCGGCTCCGGGGTCTACACCGCGGAGATGGAGATCCGCCTGCCCGAGGTGCCGATGAGCTTCGAAGCGCTCCGACCCGGCAACGAGGTCCTGGTCGTCGGACGGAAGGGCGGCGGTCTCTGGAGACGCAGCGCGCAAGTGAGGACCGATCCGCGCGTCGACGGCATCCTGCTCCCGGTCTTGCGCGAGATCGAAGGCGCGCCCGACCAGGTGGGCGCGGGCGTCTTCGTGCTGGTGGGCGGCGACGAGGACCGGAAGAGGCTCGTCGGGCTCGTGTCGGGGATCCTCACGCTGAACGACGCCGCCGGGTCGAAGCGCTACCTGACCGTCGTCGGGTTGCAGGACCTGTGGCGCCTCGTCGCGCATCGCCGCGAGCTGGGCCGGCGCCAGCGCCCGGTCTACCGCGAGGATGTGCGGTAGCTCGCGCCGCGACCCTCGAGCGGGGCCGTCCAGCGCGGCCAGGGGCCCGAGCTTTCGCGGCGTTCCTCGCCGTCGCGAGTCCCGAGGACCCGCCGCGTGAGCAGGACGTACGCGGGCTTGACCGCACGCCGCCACACGAACGCCGCCCAGGATCGAGGCAGGCCGTGGCCCCCGCCTCGTGAGAGCTCCGCGCCGCGGGGTCCGCGCCCCTCGCGTGTGTAGCGCCGTCGGTGCTTCTCGACGTGGCGCAGATCGTCGCGCACGCGGCCCGCGAAGAGCGGCGAGCGCGGACGGTGGACGCTCGCGAGCTGGAAGTCGAGGAGCGCCGGCCAGCCGTCCGTCCCGACGAGGACGTTCTGCTCCTTGTGAAGATCGTTGTGGCACACGCCGCGGGCGTGGAGCGCGAGCACGAGATCGTCGAGGCGGTCGAAGAAGTCCTCGGGCAGGACCTCCGCCCGGGAGAGCGGGAGACCTTCGATCCAGGAGCGCTCGAGCACTCCGCGGCCGTGTCCCAGGAGGCGCGGGACGCCCGGGAGCCCCGCCAGCGCCGCGAGCGCTCGTCGCTCGCGCGCAAGGAGCCGCCGTGCGATCCAGGCCGAGCCCGGGGCGCGCCCGCCGCAGGCGACGCGTCGCACCCGTGCCGAGCCGTCGTCGGCCACGATCCGCTCGACGCGGCCCAGCGCGTCCGCCTTGAGGACCGCGGCAACATGTGCTCCGCTCATCGGCCGTCCATTCTCCCGCCGGCACCGCCCCGATTCCACGTGCAAGCCTCCGCCCAGCCGATTCCGAGCGACCGCCGCATCGTCACCCGGGGGCTCTCAAGGAGCTTCGGGAAGAAAGTCGCGCTGCACCCGATCGACCTGGATCTCGGCCCCGGCCAAATCGTCGGGCTCCTGGGTCCCAACGGCAGCGGGAAGAGCACCCTGCTCCGCGCCCTCATGGGCCTCGTCCGGCCGGACTCCGGTCGGGCCTTCGTCGACGGCGTCGAGGTCTCGGGCGACGGGACCGCCGTGCGGCGGCGCTCGACCTACGCGCCGGGCGAGATCGCTCTCTACGGCGAGATGAAGGGCGCTGCGCACCTCGAGTGGCTCCTCCGCGGACGCGGACGCGAGGCGGGGAAGAAGGCGCGCGCGATCGCCTCCGACCTCGGACTGCCGCTCGAGAAGAAGGTGCGCGCGTACAGCCACGGCATGAAGCGCCAGCTCCTGCTCTCGGCCGCGCTGGCTCCCGAGGTCGGCGTGCGCATTCTCGACGAGGCGACCGAGGGCCTGGACCCGAGCCGGCGAGGCGTCGTGCTGGAGAGGCTCGCCGACGACGCTGCACGCGGGACGACGATCCTGCTCTCCAGCCATCACCTGGGCGAGGTCGACCGCGCCTGCGACGTGCTCGTGTTCCTGAGCGAGGGCAAGAAAATCGCCGAAGAGGCCGCCGCCTCGGTGGCCGAGCGCGCCCGGCGCCTGGTGCGGCTCTCCTTCGACGAGGGCGTCGAGATGGGGAAGGTCTCGGAGCGCCTCTCGCGTTTCGAGGGGGCTCGAGTGAGGATCGAGGGCCTCCGGGCGACGGTGACCCTCGGAAGCGCGGAGCCGTCCACGTTCCTCTCCTCCGTGCTCTCCGCGCCCGACCTCCCGCGGCCGCGCGCCGCCGAGTACGGCGAACTCTCGCTATCCGACCTCTACCGCGAGATCTACGGGGTCGAGGGCTGCTGATGGGCCGCGAGATCCGTTCCTACCTGGGGCGCGCGCTGGCCTACGCGCTCGTGCTCGAGGCCATGCTCGCCGCCGCCATCCTGTATTGGCCCCAGTTCAGGGACAACCTCCCTGCGATCCTGAAGTTGGTGCCGAGCCGCGTGATGGGCGGGATGGTCGACGCGATCGTCAAGGGTGGGGCGACGTCCTACGTGAACCTGCAGCACTTCTTCAAAGGCTGCCACGCGCTCGGCGGCGCCGCCGCCGTGCTCTTCGCGATGGGTGCGGTCGCCGGCGAAGCGCACCGCGGCACGCTCGAGATGTGGCTGGCGCGGCCGCTCTCGCGCAAGAGGATCCTGTGCGAACGCTACGCGCTCGGCGCCCTCGCGGTCGCCCTGCCCGTCTTCGCGACGAGCGCCACGATCCCCTGGCTGCTTTCCCTCGTGCACGAGAAGGCGCGCCTCTCCCCCTACCTGCTCGGATCGACGCACGAATCGGTCTTCCTGCTCGCGATCTACAGCGCGACGTTCCTTCTCTCCGCTGTCGGCAGCCGCCCGACCGCGATCGCCTTCGCGATGCTCCTCTCCCTGGTGCTCGAGTTCGCGCTCTACCTCGTCATGGAGGCGACGCACGGGTCCATCTTCCGTCTGGCCGACCTCGAGGACTTCACGCGGATCTTCGAGCGCGGATCGCTGGACTGGCGGGTCTGCGGCCCGCTCGTCCTTTTCAGCGCGGCCTGCCTGGCCGCGTCGCTCGCCGCGTTCGAGCGGCGCGTTCCCTGAAGGGGGTCAGGCGAGGCGCGCGAGGAACGCGCGCACAGCCCACCTCCGCGCTTCCCCGCGGTGGTAGCGCGCGGCGGCCGCGGCGAGCCTCCCGACCTGGGCCAGGCTCGCGCGCGCCTCGTCCCTCCGGCCGAGCGCCTTCAGGGTCAGTCCTCGCCGGAAGGAGCTCTCGGGATCGGGGCCGTGGTTCGCGTCGCGGCGATCGAGCGCCGCGAGCGCGGCCTTCCCGTCGCCGCTCGCGAATCGAGCCTCGGCCAGGCGCATGAGCACTGCCCCGTAGGCGTGCTCCTCGTCGATCGCCGCCGCAGCCGCGAGCGCCTCGGCCGCCTCGCGCGGGCGACCGCTCTCGAGCAGCGCGCAGCCCAGGCGGTAGCGCCACTCGGCCACCTCGGGCTCGCCCGCGACGGCGCGCTCGAGGTGCGGAACCGCCTCGCGAAAGCGCCGCTCGCCGGCGAGCAGGCTGCCGAGCTTGCCCTGGTTGTGCGGGGTCTCGACGTGCCCGAGCTCGCGCACGCGCCGCGAGAGCCTCCTGCGGTCGAGCACGGTCGCAGCCGCCCTCGAGGCCACCGCGCTGACGAGGATGGCCGCGCCCCAGAAGCCCAGGATCGGCACGTTGAAGACCGGTCCGACGACGGGCAGGTGGCGCAGGAGCTGCAGCGCGAGGAGGACGACGACGAAGAACCCGATCAGGCGCATCATGGGCTGCGAGGGTGGGCATCCCATTGAAGCGCATGGGGGCCGCGCCGCCTATGCTCTGCGGCCCGCGATGGCTTCCCCCAGCGCTCCCAGCCCGCGTTCGCTCGTGCGCCGGGAGGTCTTCCGCGCCGTCGGCGCGGGAGCGCTCCTGCCCGCTCGAGCGCTCGCCTACCTCGCGACGCGCCGGTCGCGGCGCGCGGAGGTCGCGCGCCTGCTCGGGGAGCCGGCGCCGTTCGCGCGCGATCCCGACTTCGACCCGCTGCCCGCGCGTCCGCTCCGGATCTTCGTCTCCTGCGCCGAGGCCTCGGGCGAGACGCACGCCGTGTCGCTCGTCCGCGCCCTGCGCGCGGCGATCGCCCGGCTCGGAGGTCCCCCGCCGGAAGTCTCCGCGCTGGGCGGCGTCCGCCTGGAAGCGGAAGGCGTTCGCCATGTCGGCCGCCCGGTCGGGCGCGCGGCGATGGGATTCGGAGGGCCGATCGAGAACCTGTCCTACTACATGGAGCTCCTGCGCAAGGCCGCCGAGCACTTCGCTGGCGAGCGCCCCGACGTCTGCGCGCCGATCGATTCGCCCGCGCTGCACCTCCCGCTCGCGCGGATCGCGAAGGCCCACGGCGTTCCGGTGGCGCACTTCGTGACACCGCAGTACTGGGGCTGGGCGCCCTGGCGGGTCGGCGGATACCGGACGGCCGTGGATCGCGCGCTGTCGATTCTTCCGTTCGAACCGGGCTGGTTCGAACGGCGCGGCGTCGCCGTGGCTCACGTCGGACATCCCCTGCTGGATGTGCTGTCGTCCGTTCCAGCGACGCGGCCCGCGGACGACGCTCGACACCTCGTGCTCCTCCCCGGCAGCCGCCGGGGTGTGATCGAGAAGAACCTCGGCTGGATGCTCGCCGCCGCGGAGAGGCTGCGCCAGCGCGAGCGCGAGGTCGTCGTCACGGTCGTCCACGAGCAGCGTGAGCTCTCCGAGCTCCTCGAGGCGGAGGTCGGGCGCGCCGGAGCGTCCGCGTGGGCCTGTGTCGAAACCGGCGACCTGCACGGCTCGCTCTCTCGCGCGCGCTGCGCACTCTCCGTGTCGGGCACGGTGCTGCTCGATCTCCTCCACCACAGGATCCCGGCGGTCGTCGTCTACCGCTTCGGGAGCGCACCCGCAGCCTGGGCCTCGCGCCTCTTCCTGACCGTGCCGTGGTTCTCGTCGGTCAACCTGCTCGCCGGCCGCGAGGCCTACCCCGAGTTCTGCTTCCACGGCGTAGGTCCGGCCGAGAGGGTCGACGCCGCGCTCCTGCGGTGCTTCGCCGATCAGGCCTGGCGGGTCGAGTGCGGCGCCCTGCTCGAGAGGGCGAGCCGGCGTCTCGGCCCGCCCGGAGCCGTCGGGCGCGCGGCGGCGCAGGTCCTGGATCTCGCTCTCTCCAGGCTGGCCATCCAGGAGAAAAGGGCGTGAAGGAACCGGCCGACTCCGCGTACGGCGGCCCCCCGATGCAAAGCGCGGGGCAGTGCGAAGCCACACGGCTCATGCTGGCGGCGAAGCAGGGCGACGCGAGGGCCTTCGACACCCTGGTCGAGAGCCTGCGCGGCCGCGCCTTCCACGTGGCCCGCGCGCTGGTCGGATCACGCGACGACGCCATGGAGCTCACCCAGGAAGCCTTCCTCAAGGTCTACAAGGCCCGCCAGAGCTTCCGCGACGGCGAGCCCTTCCTGCCCTGGTTCCACCGGATCCTGCGCAACGCCTGCTACTCGTTCCTGCGCGACCGCGGGAGACTCTCGGAGCGCTCGATCTCGGCGCGGGCGGCTGGCGTCGACGAGGACGCGTCCGACTACGACATCGCCGACCAGGAGGCCGGGCCGCTCGACGCGGTCGAGAGCGGCGAGCGCGCCGAGGTCTTCTGGGGAGCGTTCAGGAAGCTCACGGCGCGCGACCGCGAGATCCTGTCGCTGCGGCACTTCGACGAGCTCGCGTACAAGGAGATCGCCTCCGCGCTCTCGATCCCGGAAGGCACGGTCATGTCGCGCCTCTTCCATGCCCGCAGGCGCCTGCGTGAAGAGCTGGAGAAGATCCCCGGAGGACCCCGATGAATGGCCCGAGCGAGCCGCCCCCGAGCGCGGACGACCTGCGGGCGATGGCCTACGTCGACGGCGAGCTCGCGCCCGCGGACCGCGCGGCCTTCGAGGCGCGCCTCGAGCGCGAGCCCGCGCTCGTGCGCGAGGTCGCGGCCCAGCAGCGTCTGGCCGTCCTCGCGCGCGCAGCTGCGCCGCGCGAACCCGTGGATCACGAGTGGCGACGGATCGAGCGCTCGGCGCTGCAGCGCGTCGGGCTGCCGCTGGGCTGGTCGCTGGTCGCGCTCGGCGCTGCAGGCCTGGCCGTGTGGTGCGCGTGCGAGGTCGCGAGGGCGCCGATCGGGATCGCACCCAAGCTCTTGACGGCGGCGCTCGCAGCCGGCTTCCTGGTGCTGTTCCTGCTCGCGCTGCGCGCGCGCTTGCGGACGAAGCCCTTCGACCCCTACGACGGCGTCCAGCGATGATCCTCGTCACGACCGAAGCGATCCCGGGGCGGGAGATCGTCAAAATCCTCGGCCTGGTGCGCGGCAGCACGGTACGCGGCGCGCCGGCGCAGAAGGACTTCCAGGCCTGGATCAAGAACGTCGTCGGCGGGGAGATCACGGAGTACACCAAGCTTCTCGCCGAGACCCGGGAGCAGGCGCTCGATCGCATGGTCGCCGAGGCGCAAGCGAGCGGCGCGGACGCCGTCGTCGGCCTGCGCTTCGCCTCGAGCGAGATCGCGTCCGGCGCGGCGGAGATCCTGGCGTACGGGACGGCCGTGAAGCTCGGGCCCTGACGCGATCAGGGCTGTCGCGAGAGGAGCCGCGCGAGCACGCTCGCGGTGCGCGCCGGAGCGCTCTCGCGCGCGAGGAGCGCGAGGTCTTCAGGCCCGTCGACGTCGAAGTCGGGCTCGAGCAGGTGCACGGACAGGCCCAACGCGTGCGCCCGAGCGATCGTGCTCGCGCACATGTCGGACGCCGACATCTCGACGCTCGTGAAGAGCTCGGCCCTGGGGCGCACGAGCGCGACGAGGTAGTACCCGCCGCCGCGGTCCGGCCCGAGCACGAGATCCGCACCGACTTCGAGCTCGCGATGCGCCTCGACGATCCGCTCGGCGCGCACCTGCGGCGCGTCGGCACCGAGGCAAGCCAGAGTCCAGCCCGGGTGCGCGGCGGCTGCGCGCTCGAAGTGGCGCGCCAGGCGCTGACCGAGGTCCGCCCCCGCCTGGGCTGCGACCTCGTGAACGTGCGGGTAACGCTCGCGGAACCAGGCCAGGTCCTCGGCCGGAGCCGCGCAGAGCGACGTCTCGAATTCGGGGCAAGCGAGGCACTTCTCGACGGTGTCGTCGAGCATCGCCAGCGCCAGCTCGGCGGCCTGCTCGGGTGACAACGGCGGGCACAGGCGCGTCTTCACCGCCCCCGCCACCGGCCGCTTGGCCATGACCGTGGTCAGACGTCGCGTTCGCATGGAGCGAAACGGTAGCAATCGATCAGGTCGAGACTAGGATCCGCGCCATGATCACGAGCCTCCTCGTCCTCTCCTTCCTCTTCCTCCAGGCCCCCGCCGCGTCCCAGCCCGCGCAGGAGCCCGACCTCAAGGCCGAGATCGATCGCTCGATGCACTGGCTGCGGGAGAGCCAGGACCTCTCGACCGGCTCCTACGCGGGCGGCGTCGAGGGCACGGCCTGGGCGCTGCGCGCTCTCCACGACTGCCCCCGCCGCTACCGACTCGTCGACGGACCCTTCGTGTCCAAGGCGGTCGACTGGCTGCTCGCACGGCAGCGCGACGACGGCGCGATCTGCGGCGAACGGTCGGCGGGCAAGGCCGCGGCCGAAGAGACCGCGCTGGCAGTCATGGCGCTCAAGCTCTACGCCGAGGAGTCGAACAAGGCCGCGCTCGGGAAGGCGCTCGCCTTCGTCGGCCGACATGAAGGTCTCGCCGCTCCGGACGCGTCGCTCGCGGTGCCGGGCGACAAGGATGCGGCGCGCGCTGCGGCAGCGAAGCTCCTCGCCGCCCGCGCGACGGACGGCTCTTGGGACGGCGCGGGGGGCAAGGTGCTCGAGACCGCGCGAAACCTGGTGGTCCTGGGCGCCGCCTACAAGCTCGTCAAGCCGCCCGATCCCGTCGCCGCCGAGATGAAGCCCCTGCCGCACTTCGAGGAGGCCGACCGCGCCAAGGCCGTGGCAGCCCTGTCGCGAGGCGGCACCTTCCTGGTCTCGAAGAGCAAGGACGGCCGGTTCGAGGGCCGGCCCGGCAAGCCCGACGCGGGGATCACCGCGATGGCGATCGGCGCGCTCGAGTGCGTGCCCGAGCCGCGACCGAAGGAGATCCAGGAGGCGATCGACAAGGGCCTCGGATGGCTCGTCTCGCTGCAGAAGAAGGACGGCGCGATCCACGACGGTGAGATGGCGAACTACGTGACCAGCGCGTCGATCCTGGCTCTCGCGCGCTCGCAGAAGCCCGAGCACGCGCCCGTGATCGCCCGCGCGCGCGACTTCCTGATCGCGCTGCAGGCCGACGAGGCCGAGGGCTTCTCCCCCGACCATCCCTTCTACGGCGGCAACAGCTACGGCAACGAGGAGCGGCCCGACCTCAGCAACGTGCAGATGGCCCTCGAGGCTCTCGCTGCATCCGGGCTCGACAAGGGGAACGCTGCGTACAAGCGTGCGCTCGTGTTCCTGTCGCGCTGTCAGAACCGCTCCGAGTCGAACACGATGAAGATCGAGAGCGACGGGGCGGTGATCGTCGCCGGCGACGACGGAGGTGCGGGCTACGCGCCGGGCGATTCCAAGGCCGGCTACATCGAGCTCCCCGACGGCCGCAAGGTGGCGCGCTCGTACGGGTCGATGACCTACGCGCTGCTCAAGAGCTTCATCTTCGCCGGGCTTTCGAGGGACGACCCGCGGATGAAGGCCTGCTGGGAGTGGCTGCGCAAACACTACTCCCTGGACGTCAACCCGGGCTTCGAGGCCTCGAGCGATCCCAGCGCGTCCTACCAGGGCCTGTTCTACTACTTCCACACCATGGCCAAGGCCCTCGATCTCTACGGCGAGGAGACGATCGTCGATCCGGCGGGCAAGCCGCACTCGTGGAGGAAGGAGCTCTCCGGCCGCATCGTCGCGATGCAGCGCAAGGAGGACGGCTCGTGGCGAAACGAGAACTCCCTGAGGTGGTGGGAGGGCAACCCGGTGCTGGCGACGTCCTACGCGCTGCTGTCGCTCGACGCGGCGATGCCGAGGTGAAGAGAAGCTACTTCAGCTTCTCCCAGTACTCCTCCGGCATGTCGTGCGCGATCTTCAGCGCGCCGTTCGCGCCGCCGTAGATCGGCTCCTCGATCCGGATCACCCGCCCCTCGCCGAGGCGCTTCTTCATCTCGGCCTCGAACGCCAGGTCGAGCCCCTTGATCTGGCTCCCGCCGCCCGCGAGCAGCACCCGGTTCTTCAAGCGGTGCTGGAACTCCGGGTCGAACGTGGCGATCAGCTGGCCGAGACCCTCGACGATCGGCGCGATGATCTTCTTGCACGAGCCCCGGATCACCTCGGTGATGTCGAAGGCCATCGGCTTGCCCTCGACCGGAAGCTCGACCACGATCGGCTCGATCTTGTCCATCACCGTGGAGTGCTTCTCCTTGATCGCCTTGACCATCTCCTTGGTGAACTGCGCTCCCGGGCAGGTCCTCTTGAGCTCCTTCATGATCTCGTCGTCGACGAAGTCGCCCGCGAAGGTGATCGTGATCTGGTCGGCGTCCTCCGGCATCGTGCCGTGCATCCGGCACAGGTCGGTCGTGCCCGCGCCGATGTCGATCACGAGCACGTCGTCGAGCATGTCGAGTCCGTAGGCCACGCTGAACGGCTCCGAGCACAGCATGACCGAGTCCACCGACTCCCGCGCCGCCTTGAGGATCGCCTCCTTGTTCTTGATCGAGGCCTGAGCCGGCGCGCCGATCACGGCGTAGACCAGCTCGTCCTTGCGCGGCTGGGAGCGGCGGATGATCTCCCCGATCAGGTCGCGAGCGGCCTTGAGGTTCGCCTCGCCCTGCGCGGTGTCGACGGCGTTGATCACCCCGTGCGCCAGCGGCCGGAACAGGTTCAGCGAGAGCCGGTGGTGGATCGCTTCGTCGCCGAAGAGCACTTCCTTCTTGAGAAGCTTCCGGCTGACGACGTCCTTGGGGTAGCCGACGTACGAGGCCACCGTCTCGCGCATGCCGTTGCTCGCCGAGACCGAGGTGCGCGAGGTGCCCAGGTCGATCCCCAGGTAGAGGACGCCGTGGACCTTCTTGGCGTCCTGGCCTTCGGCCTGCTCCTTGGGCTCCGAGTCCGCACTGCTTTTGCTCATGATGCTCCCTACCCGTCTCTACGGTCACGGACGAGGGCTGACATTCTAGCAGCGCGCTCTATTTTCCGCTCGCGCGTGGCCCGCCGCCCGGCCTGGTCCTGTGCTGCAGCGTGACGTTGGCCTGGAAGATCACCTTCATCATCTCCTGCTTGCGTTCGCGATAGGCCGCGTCCGCCGCCAGGCCCTGAACCGTGCGGTAGACCGAGGCGATCCCGAGGTCGATCCCCTTCATCGCCGCGACGCGCTGCAGCTCCTCCTCGGTCACCCCCAGGATCCGGGTCAGCTTGGCGATCCGGCGCTCGAGGATGTCGATCCGCCGCCGTGCCTCCTCGAGATCGCCGTCCCCCGCCGCTCCGCTCCCCTCGCGCAGGCTCTGGATCGCGCGGACGACCGTGTCGAGGTCGAGCCCCTTGAATTCCTCGGCGCTGTGACCCTCCTCCGAGAGCAGCTCCAGCAGGCGCTCCTGGGGGCTGCGCGGGGGCGCCGTCTGCGCCGGCGCCGACGCGCCCGAGAAGCTCTCTGCGCGCCTGCCGCGGTCGGCCTCCAGCTTGGCGCGCTTCTCGTACAGCTGGTACAGCTCGGTCTCCACGAACCGGTCGCCGCCCCCCGCGTCGGCGACCGCGAGGCCCTCCTCGGCCACTTGGACGAGCGTGTCGAAGGACAGGTCTCCCTCGTGCTGGTTGTGCGCGACTCCGATCGAGAGGCTGATGCCGAGCGTCCGGCCGTCGCGGTCGAAGCGCAGCCGGCGGGCACCGGCGAGCACCCGGCGCGCCAGCGCAGCCGCGACGTCGGGCGCGGAGTGCGGGAACAGCGCCAGGAGACGGTCGCCGGGCAGCCAGCCCAGGAGATCGCTGTCGCGCGTGCTGGCCCGCATGAGACCGATGACTGCGCGCAGGATCTCGGCCTGGGACTCCTGGCCGTAGAGGTCCTGGAGCAGCGAGAGCCGGTCGATTCTTACCAGCATGCAGACGATCGGGTACTTGTGGCGCTGCGCGCGCTCGAACTCGATGCGCATCTGGCGCTCGATCTCGGGCGGAGAGAAGATCCCTTGGCCGTGGCCGTCGGATCGGGCGGTCTGGAACTCCGGCATGAGCGGGTGAGGAAGGATCGGAGGGCGGGGAGCTTTTCGCCCGCCGGGCACCCGATTTCGATCCTCACCACGGGAACCGCGGCGGGATCCCAAGTCAACGCCCGGGACCCGGGAGGAGTCCGGGTCGCGCGACGGGCGGCCCTCAGGGGCGCTTTCGGCCATCGGAGCGGCGTGGCTTGACCGTCGCCTTCAGCGTACGGTCCCGGCGCGCTCGGGCGGCCACACCCGCAGGTCGACCCGACCGCGCAGGAGGCGGCGCGGAACCTCGCCGAACTCGCGGCTGTCCGAGGAGTGCTCGCGGTTGTCGCCCAGCACGAAGTAGTGGTCCGGTGCGACCATCTCGAGCAGGCGCGTGCGCCGGTCCGGCTCGGCGATGTAGGGCTCCTCGAGACACTCGCCATTGACCCACACCGCGCCGCCCTCGATGCGCACGAGGTCTCCAGGCAGCCCGATCACGCGCTTGATGTAGTCCAGGTTCTCGTCGAGCGGACAGCGCAGCACCGCGACGTCCCCGCGGTGCACGTCCCCGACGACGTAGGAGAAATGGTCGACCAGGATCCGGTCGCCGTCGTGGATGCCGGGCGCCATCGAGCTGCCGCGGACGACGGAGAGGTGGAACAGGAGCGCGTAGGCGACGAGGGACAGGCCCAGGACCTGCGCCGCGGATCCGAGCGCGAGGAGGAGGCGCGCCGGGCGCAGCAGCGCGGTGCTCGTCGGGGTCACGGGGGACATCGCGAGAGCGCTTATCGTTCGGCGCGAGCCGTCGGATTGAGCCGGAGCGCTCCGCTCCCTTTCCCACCCTGTTCCGGCGGGCTAGGCTCTGAGCCCGACACTCCTTCGAGCCAGATCGAACGATGCCCAAGAGCAGCCAGGACGGATCCCCCACACGGCGTGCGCTGCTGGGCTCGGGGGCGGGGATCGCCGCAGGCGCCGCCCTGGCCGCCTGCACGATCCCTTCGGCGCAAGCGGGCGATCGCGACGTTCGGCGCGACGCGCGGATCGACGCTTGGCTCTCCGACCTCGCCGACCAGCGCTCGAGCGTCGAGCCGATCCGTGCGGCGGAGCGCGCGGCGAGAAGGCGTCGCCTGGGCGCGCTGCTCGCCGCTCGCGGCCTCGACGCGCTCCTCATGGAGGAAGGCGCGACGATGAATTATCTCTCGGGCGTCTCGTGGGGACGCTCCGAGCGCTTCTTCGGCCTGGTCGTGCTGGCCGACGGATCCCACTTCTGGATCTGTCCATCCTTCGAGGAGAGCCGCGCACGGCGGCAGATCGATGCGCCGCCTCCAGACGGCGGGCCGGGCGGAGATGTCGTCGCCTGGCAGGAGGACGAGTATCCCTACCGCCCGCTCGCCGACGCCCTGTCGCAGCGCCGCGTCGAGCGCCTGGCGATCGAGCCCTCGCTACGCCACGTCTTCGCGCAGCGGCTCGCGCGACAGATCGGCGAGGAGCGGGTGGACGGCGCGGCGGGCGCGGAGATCGTGCTGTCGCTGCGCGCGAGGAAGGACGCCCATGAGATCGCGATCCTGCGCCGCGCCAACGAGCTGACCCAGCTCGCGATCCGGACCGCAGCCGGGTGCCTCTCCCCCGGCATGACCGGCTCGGAGGTCGCGTCGGTCGTCGACCGCGCGCACAGGAAGCTCGGCTTCAAGGGCGCCTGGAACCTCGCGCTGATCGGCCCGGCCGCGGCGCTGCCTCACGGGGAGCCCGACGAGCGGCGGCTCGAGCGAGGGAACGTGCTGCTCGTCGACGCGGGCGGGGACTTCCACGGCTACCAGAGCGACGAGACGCGCACCTGGATCTTCGACGGGAAGCCCTCGGCCGAGGTCGAGCGCGCCTGGAACGCCGTGCGAGACGCGCAGCTCGCCGCGTTCGAGGCGCTGCGCCCGGGCGTCGCCTGCGGGGACGTCGACCGCGCCGCGCGCTCGAAGATCGTCGAGCGCGGCTACGGCGCGGGCTACACGCAGTTCACCCACCGCCTGGGCCACGGGATCGGAATGGACGGTCACGAGGATCCCTACTTCGACGGCGGCAGCGGGGTGCTCCTCGAGAGCGGCATGACGCTCTCCGACGAACCCGGCCTGTACTTCCCGGGGCACTTCGGCGTGCGTCTGGAGGACGTGGTCCTGATCACCGACGTCGGCGCGGACCACTTCGGGAGCTGGCAGCGCGCGCCGACTTCACCCGCTTGACCTCCTGCGGCCGACGGCGATGACAGGATCCGGGAGGTCGGCCGAACCGTCGCTCTTCGCGGCGACGCTGCTCGTGGCCAGGAAGGAGCTCGTGACGAGCTTCCGTGACCGGCAGACGACGCTCTACACGCTCGTGCTGCCGATCGTGCTGTACCCGTTCTTGTTCTGGTGCATGATCCAGGCCTCGCTGTTCCTGGAGGGAAGGCGGGAGCACACCGAGACGCGCCTCGGCCTCGCGGCGCGGGAGTCGGACCTCGTGCCGCCCGGTCTGGCCGAGAGCCTCGCGCGCGATCCGCACGCGGTGAATCAGGCGGGCGCATCCATCCAGGGAAGCGAGCCCCGAGCGGACCCTGCTCACGGGGAATTGAATTCGCTCTCCGTCCTGCCCCTGCGCGCGCCGCTCAGCCTGGGGGAGGCCTGCGCATGGCTCGCGCGCCGGACGGGATCGAGGCCGGCGAGCGCCGCGATCGAAGAGCCCGACGCCGTGCTCTACCTCTCGCCCGCCGAGGACGGGGGGCGCGGGCGAGCCGAGGTCTTCTACGACAGCTCGAGCACCCGCTCGCGGATCGCGCTCGCGCGCGTCCAGAGCCGGATGCCGGTCTTCGTCCGTGACCTCCGCGCGCGGGCCGCGGCCGAGGTCGACCCGAACGTTGGAGCGCTCGAGCCCTTCCGCCGCGATCCGCCGCGCAACGTCGCGCCCCAACCGGCGATGGGCGCGTACATCCTCTCCTACATCCTCCCGCTCCTGTTCGTGATCATGGCCGTGATGGGCGCCTTCTTTCCCGCCGTCGATCTGACTTGCGGCGAGCGCGAGCGCAAGACGGCCGAGACGACGCTCCTGCTCCCCGTCCCGCGCACCGCGGTGCACCTGGGCAAGATCCTGGCCGTGTGCGCCGCCGCGCTCATCGCGACGGGCTTGAATCTCTCGGCTCTGGCTCTCTCGGCCGAGCACCTCCTGCGGATGCTGCCCGCGAACTCGACCGTCCAGGTCGATGTGCCGGTGCGGGCCCTGCTCCAGGTCGCGCCGCTGCTCCTGCTCTTCGCGTTCTTCGTCAGCTCGGTCCTCACCGGGGTGGCTGCGCTCGCGCGCACGTTCAAGGAGGGGCAGGCCCTGCTCGGGCCCGTGCAGATCCTGTTCGTGCTCCCGGCGCTGGCCGGGGCCCTGCCCGGGGTGCAACTCACGCCCCTCCTCGCCAGCATCCCGGTGGTCAACGTCGTGCTGTGCTTCCGCGGCCTGTTGCGCGGCGAGCCCATGCCGCTCGAGTACGGGATCACCGCCGCGTCGCTGGGCGCGCTGTCGATCGCGGCGATCGGGCTATCGCTGTGGACCCTCTCGCGCGAGGCGCTCCTCGTCTCCGGCAGCGAATCCTCCTGGCGCGATCTCCTGGGCATCCTGCGTTCGCCGGGAAGCACGCGGTGAGCGTGGAGTCGGGAGCAGAGAGCCTCGCGATCGAGGCCGTCGGCCTGAGGAAGGTGTTCGTCGATCCC
Source organism: Planctomycetota bacterium (assembly GCA_041488095.1). GTDB lineage: Bacteria > Planctomycetota > UBA1135 > UBA1135 > DASYPQ01. The sequence continues at coordinate 17,582 of JBGPOP010000008.1, read as the reverse complement.
CGGCGCGGCGCGGTCGAGGCGCTGTGCGGACTCGACCTCGACTGCCGTCGCGGCGAGATCTACGGTCTGCTCGGCCCCAACGGGGCGGGCAAGACGACCACGCTGCGCGTGCTCGCCACGCTCCTCGCGCCGACCTCGGGAACGGCACGCGTGGACGGGATCGACGTCGCCACGGATCCCCTCGAGGTCCGCCGCAGGATCGGATTCCTTTCGGGCACCACCGGGTTGTACCCGCGCCTCTCGCCACGCGAAACGCTCTCCTACTTCGGCAGGCTGCACGGCCTGGAACCGGAGGAGCTCCAGCGGCGGACCGAAGCGATCCTCGACCGCTTCGGCATGCGCGAGTACGCCGACGCGCGCTGCGAGAGCCTCTCGACCGGCCAGCGCCAGAGGGTCTCGATCGCGCGCGCGGTCCTCCACGACCCGCCCGTCCTGATCCTCGACGAGCCGACGACCGGTCTCGACGTCCTGGCGAGCTCCGCGATGATCGAGTTCATCGAATCGCGCCGCGCCGCCGGGACCTGCGTCCTGTTCAGCACGCACGTCCTCTCCGAGGCCGAGCGGCTGTGCGACCGGATCGGCGTGATCTTCCGCGGGCGCCTCCTGGCCGCGGGCACGCTCCCCGAGCTCTCCCAGCGGACCGGCAAGCGCTGGCTCGCGGACGTGTTCCTGGAGCTCGTCCGCCGCGGCGGCCCCGATCCCGCGTCGGCGAGCTCCGCGGGGGAGGGTGGCGGTGCGTCCTAGGCCGGGTGTGCGCGCGTTCCGCGCCGTGCTCGCCGCCGAGCTCCTGCTGCTCCTGCGCGACCGGCGCGCGCTGCTCCTGGCCGTGGTCCTGCCCACGCTGCTCTTCCCGCTGATCTTCCTGGGCCAGCGCTGGCTCGAGGGAGCCTCGCGTCGCGCGATGGAGCAACGCACGGTCCGCGTCGCCTGCGACCTCGACGGGCTCGAGTCGGCCGAGCGACTGGTCGAGCTCCTGCGCGAGGAAGCGCCCATCGAGGTCCTCCGCGTCGATGCGTCCCGCCTGCGCGTCATCGACTCGGGCGGCACGGTCTCCCCGCAGGAGCGCGAGGAGGTCGGGCGGCTCGCCGGCGGGGCGGATGGGGTGCTGCTCGTCGCGCGGCGCGTCGGTGGAGAACCCCCGGTCGCGTTGCGCCTGTACTTCGACGGCGTGAACGACACCGCCTTGCAGGCGCGGCGCCGCGCTGACCGCGCCCTGGACGCCTTCCAGACCGAGTTGCGCGCGCGTCGGGCCGAAGAGAAGATCGGCCGCGACCCGGCGCGCGGCCTGGAGCTCTCGGCCGTCGACGTCGCCAGCGCGGCCGACGCGGGCGGTGCGTTGCTCGGGAGGATCCTGCCGCTGCTCGCCGTGATCGTGCTGCTCTCGGGCGGCTCCTATGTGGCGCTCTCGGCCTTCGCCGGCGAGCGTGAGGCCGGGACACTCGAGACCCTGCTCGTTCAGCCGGCTCCGGCGGCCGCTGTGGTCGCGGCCAAGTTCACGGCGGTTCTGATCGCCGGCCTGCTGACGCTCTTGCTCAACGCGGGCAGCGTGCTCCTGTGCCTGCGCGCGGGACTGGGCTCTATTCCAGGCTCTTTCGTGGGGGTCGGCGCTCCCGCGGGCGCGGAAGGGCCTGCCGGTCTCGCCGTGGGCGCCGCGCGCCTCCTGGGTGGTTCGCTGGTGTTCCTCCCCGCAGCGGTGCTCCTGTGCGCGCTCCTGTGTCTGGTGTGCGGGCGAGCGCGGACCTTCCGCGAAGGGCAGTTCACGCTCCTGCCGTTGATGCTCGTGTGCCTCGTCCCCGCGGGGCTCGCGTCCCAGGACGTCGATCTCGACTGGCTGCTGGCTGCGCTGCCGCTCGCCGGTCCGGCGCTCGCCCTGCGCGACGTCCTGCGCGGGGACCTGCGGCTGCCGGTCGCGGCCTGGATGTTCGCCGCGAACACCGCCTGGGCGGGCATTGCGCTCTGGCATCTCGCGCGCACCCTGGACACCGAGCGGCTCGTTCAGAGCGAAGGCGGAGAAGAGGAGATCGCGCAGCGCTCGGTCCAGTCGCGCTACGCGCTGCGCTGGGCGTGGGTGGCGGTGTTCCTGGTCTACGTGCTCGGCGGCACGCTGCAGGCCTGGAACCTGCCCTGGGGGATCTTCATGACGCTGTGGCTGCTCCTGCCGCCCCTGGCGCTGCTCTCGGTGCGAGGCACGGCCGGGCGCGCCAAGGAGAGCCTGACGCGAGCCCTCTCCCTCGTGCGACCGCGACTGGCCCACGCGTTGGGAGCAGTCTTGATCGCGCCCGCGCTCTCCACCCTGGCGCGGATCGTCTTCGACTGGCAACGAAGCGTGCTGCCTCTGCCCTCGCACCTCGAGCAGGGCGATCTTCTCGAGGGTCTCACGGGCCTCGGGCTTCCGATGCGCCTGTTCCTGCTCGCGCTCTCCCCGGCGCTGTGCGAGGAGCTGTTCTTCCGCGGCGCTCTGCTCTCGGGTCTGCGCCGAGACCTGGGAGCCGTGCGCTGCATCGCCTGGCAGGCGCTGATCTTCGGCGCGGCGCACAGCTCGATCTACCGCTTCGTTCCGACGGCGCTGCTCGGCATGGTGCTCACCGCGCTCACGCTGCGCGGCAGGAGCCTGTTCCCGGCGATCCTGCTCCACGCGACCTACAACGGTCTGCTCCTCCTCGAGGTCGATCGGCCCGGCCTGTGCTGGCTGGCGGTGCCTGGGCTCCTGCTCCTCACCCTCGCCAAGCCGGCGTCCGAGGTCCGAGATTGATTTCCCAAGGTGCCTTCCCAGACCTGGCACCGCGCTCAAAGCCTTGCGAGGTCGGGACTTGGACCCGCCTCCTTCCGAACCGCGGAGAACTCTCCCCTCGACCGTTCGTTCGGGACGGACCTCCACATGCTCCCGGCCTTGTCCGGAGCGCACGGAGGTTCAGATGGCACATCAACTGGCCCACGGCTTCTGCCGCTCGCTCGAGTGGATGCTGGTCGCAATGGTATGCGGCTGCACCCTGTGGGTCACCTTCCTCGCCCTCGGCTTCGCGCCGCCCGTGAGGTAGGTACCCGAGCGACCTGGAGCCGCCGGATCCATCGCGGCCTCCGTCGAGATTTTCGCGGAGGCCGCGTCTTTCAGCGGGCGCCGGTCTTGAGCTTCCCGCGCCGCTTGCCCGAATTCATGCCGAGATTCTGGACCAGCTTGCGCCCGCGCGTGGGTCCGCCGCTCTTGTTGCGCGCACGTGCCATGAGATGCTCCTCCTGAAGGGTTGCAGGGGGGAAGGTTGTACTCGGCCGAGAAGCGATGCGCAAGACTCGCGACGCGGGCTAGTTCCCGCTCCGTCCGCTCTCGATCTCTTCCCAGCTTCCCTCCAGCCCGATCTCGATCGTCAGCTTCGCGCCGGGTATGTCGCGCTCGAGCGCCTGGGACAATCCGTCGAGCGCAAAGCGCACGAGGAACATCGCCCGCGCCTCGGCATCCGGCGCCACCTCGTCCCTCGCGGCGACCGGGACCGACGCGGCGTTGTCCCCGCGCAGGGGTCCGGTCCCGAGCCGGCGCGGGCGCGGCAGCCTCAGGTGGACGGTCGAGCCCTCGATCCGCCCGATCTCGCGCGGCATGCGCTCGAGGTCGATGCCGTGGATCTCGAGATGCTCGCGATCCTCCCCCACCGCGTGCGTCACGAGCCAGGGTTGCTCGGCCGAGAACCGCATCATCTCGAGCCGGTGGTGGATCTGGGGCGCGCCGTAGACGAGCCACGTCTCGAGACGGCCCTCGGGAGTCCGGGGCGCTGCGGCGATCTCGCGCTTGCGGCCGGCGATGATCTCCCCCACCTCGGGCGCCTTCCACTGCAGGTAGCCGGCGGTGACTCCGACGCCCGAGACGACGAGCACCAGCATGACCAGGAGCCCGCTCGCGCGAGGCCCGCGCTCTCCGTCCGCGGATGCCCGGTGCGATCCTTCGGTGCCGTGAGGCGCGTCCATCCCCGCCATTGTGCCTCTTCACGGGCACGATGCGAATCGTATGCTCGCGTGCGTGAAGATGACTGCCTCGGATGTCCTGCGCTGCATGGTGGACGGCGAGGGGGCCCGCGTCGAGTTCAAGCGGGTCCTCCCGCGCGACGAGCGCGCGGCGCGGACCCTGTGCGCGTTCGCCAACACGCGCGGCGGGCTCCTGATCGTCGGCGTCACCGACCGCGGGCGGGTCCACGGCGTGCATCGCCCCGAGCAGATCACCGAGCGCCTCAGCATGCTCTCCGAGATCTACCTCTCCCCGGCGCTCGCCGTGGAGACCCAGGTCCTCGAGGTCGAGGGCCCGCGAGTCGTCGCGTGCTCGGTTCCGTTCTCCCGGGCCCGTCCGCACGCCGTGCTTCTCCCCGATGGCGAGCGCCAGGTCGTCGTGCGCGTCGGCGCGTCGAACCGCATCGCGGACGGGCCCACGCTCGAGGCCCTGCAACGCAACCTCCACACGCGGAACGGCAGGAACGCACTGGAGGAGGAGGTCGTCGTCTGGGTGCGGAGCCAGGCGCGGAGCCGCGTCCACCCCGCCGGCACGGCGACGGTCACGCGGTTCTCGCGCGCCTTCAACATCGGCGAGGCCCGTGCGCGTCGCACCTTCGTGCGCCTGGAGATCCTGGGCCTCTTGATCGGCCACGGGGCGGGCCGGGCGAGAATCTACACCGCGCCCTGACCAGGCGCCGGGCGGGTTGTCTCATGCAGCGACGCATCTTCGTCGGGGACGTCCAGGGCTGCCGGGAGGAGCTCGAGCGGCTGCTCGAGAAGCTCGCCTTCGATCCTGCACGCGACGAGCTGCAGCCCGTCGGCGACTTCGTGAATCGCGGCCCGGACTCGGCCGGCGTCCTGCGCCTGTGCATGCAGCTCGACGCGGGCGGCGTCCTCGGCAACCATGACGTGCACCTGCTGCGCACGGCCCGCGGGCTGCGCCCGCAGAAGCCGTACGACACGTTCCAGGACGTGCTCGACGCGGGCGACCGCGACGAGCTGCTCGCATGGCTCTCCACCCGGCCGTTCGTGCGCGCCTGGCCGGATGTCTTGCTGATCCACGCGGGCGTCAACCCGACCTGGAAGGATCCGGTCGCGACGCTCGCGAGGCTCGACCCTTGCGAGGAGCGAGCCGATCTCGCCTTCGCCATCGCGGCGCGCTACTGCGACGAACACGGAGCGAGACCGGACGAGGACTGGCCGCCGCCGCCACCGCCCTTCCGACCCTGGTACGAGTTCTGGCCGAGCGATCCAAGCGAACGCCGCACGGTCGTCTTCGGCCACTGGGCCCGGGGCGGGCTCGTGGTCCGCCCGCAGGTCCGCGGTCTCGACTCGGGCTGCGTGTGGGGAGGGAAGCTCTCAGCCTGGATCGCGGAGGAGGATCGGATCGTGCAGGTCCCGGCTCTGCGGCAGCACGCGCCGCACGAGTGACGAGCTAGACGCGGGTGCCGAACACGCGGCGGTAGAGGTCCGTCTGAAGAAGGAGGTCGGGGTCGACCTCACGCTTGAGCGACTCGAACGCCGCGACCTTGTCCGCCGGCAGCATCCGGCGCATGTCCCTCCCGCCGAGGACGAGGTCCTTGGCGAAGTAGAACTTGCCTCCGCTGGCGAGCACGATCTCGGTCAGGTCGGCGCAGTGCGCCCACAGGCCCTCGCGGTTCTCGGGCGTCACCTTGTAGTCGAGGGCGAGGCTCCATCCGTCGAGCGCGTGGGTCAGCCAGAAGGGATCGGGTCGATGACGCTTGAACACGCCGAGGTACGGCACGAAGCCCCTGCGCTGGTTCCGTCGCAGGATCTCGCAGTACGTGTCGTGCGCCGTCGCGTCGGGCAGGAACACCTGGTACTGGATCAGCCCGCGCTTCCCGGTCCGGCCGTAGGCCCACTTCCAGTTCGGCACCTGGTCGAGGAGGAAGGAGAAGGCCGCGAGCGACTGGCGGAACGGCCCCTTCATCGCCTCGAACCGACCGGCGGAGAACTTGGCCGCGTTGAGGAGCTGCATGCTCCGGTCGTTGTTGAACAGGCGCAGCACCCGCCAAGCCTCCGATTTGGGCACGCCCAGGATCGTCGCCGGCAGGTGCTGGTGCACGAGGGAGAGCGTCTGCGCCGGATCGGGATCCTCGCCGGGCGCGAGGTAGCGCGCCTCGTGGATCTGCCCGCGGCCGAGCCCCTCTCCTTCCGCGAAGCAATCGACCCAGGCGACGAGGTAGTCGGCCCGTGCCTTGTGCGCCTCGAAGTGCTCCATGATCTGGCGCAGGTTTCGGGCTCGGGCGGCGCGAACCTCGACGTCGCCCGAGTACACGCGCTTCGTCCGCAGCGCGATCCGCGTGAACGCACCGAGCATCCCGAAGCCCCCGATGGCGGCGTGGAACAGGTCGGCGTCCTTCTCCCGGCTGCACGTGCGCACCTCGCCGCGGGGCAACGCCAGGTCGAGCTCGTCCACCCAGTCGCCGATCGTGCCCGCGGAGAAGTTGTTCTTGCCGTGGATGTTCATGGCCACGACGCCGGCGATCGTCGGGGAGGCCGTGCCCGGCACGACCGGAGGCCACCAGCCCTCCGGCAGGATCCTCTTCCACAGCTCCTCGATCGTGACCCCGGGCTCGAGGACCGCGACGCCGCTCGACGGATCCCAGGCGAGGATCCTGTTCATGGCCGTGAAGTCGAGCGAGTGCCCGCCCGCGTTGACGCTCGCGTCGCCGTAGCTGCAGCCGCTGCCGCGCAGCCCGAGCGTCGCGCCCTCGCGCCGGGAGAGCTCGTAGCCGGCGAGGACCTCCTCGACGCTCCGCGGCCTGATGACGCGGCCGTGCGCGCCGACAGCCATGCCCCAGCCCTCGACGTACTCGAAGGACGCGTGCGGCGGGTGCGCGGAACGCTCCAGGACGGGAACCGCCGCGCGCATCAGACGTTCAGATGGCGGAAGAGGAAGGACGGGATCGAGCGGATCGCCGCGCCGACGATCCACCAGCGACGCGGCACGTAGCGGACGGCCGCGCGCGAGCGCGCCGCGGCGAGGATCTGGCGCGCCGCCTCCTCGGCGGAGATCAGCCAGAAAAGGCCCTCCTGGCCGCGCGTCATGGCCGTGTCGACGAATCCCGGCTTCACCGTGCACACGTGCACGCCGCACTCGGCGAGGCGGTTGCGCAGCGCCTCGAGGTAGGTGTTCATCGCCGCCTTGGTCGTGCAGTACACCGGGTTCTTCCTGCGCCCGCGGTCGCCCGCGACCGAGGACACGCCGACGATCGTGCCCTCGCGCTGCGAGTGGAACAGGCTCGCCGCGGCGTTGCACCAGGCCACGCAGCCCGACAGGTTGACGGCGATCTGGTCGAGGTCCTTTTCCGTGTCGTACTCGTCGGGGCCGACGGCGGGCATGATCGCGGCGGCGTAGACGAGCAGGTGGAGACCCTCGAGCTCGCGCGCCGCCCGCTCGAAGAGCGCGGGGACCTCCTTCGTCTCGCGCACGTCGTGGACGTGGACGGAGATCGATCCGCCGCTCGACCGCGCGAGCGGCGTGCACTCCTCGGAGAGACCCCGCAACCTCTCGCCGCGGCGCGCGAGCGCCGCGACACGGTAACCTTCGTGCACGAGCTGCCGGACGATCGCGGCCCCGATCCCCGAGCTCGCGCCGACGACGATCGCTCGGCGCTTCTCGGGGAGGATCCCGCAGTCGGGAGCCGGGGGAGGTGCCTCGTGCGGGGCGGCATGCTCGGCGGGCTGGGGAGGCTGGGCAGTCGTCGCGATCGCCATGGAGAGGGTCCTCGCGGCGGAGGTCGGGGCATTATCGGGCGCTCGCGCGAGAATCCAAACTCCATCCGGCGGAGCAGGCAGCCTTGCAGGACGTGCGCGGCGGGCGTAGACGTGTCGGTCCCGCGATGCGCCTCTCGCCCTTGCACTCCTGTCTGCCGGTCCTCCTCGCTCTCTGCGTCGCGACCTCCTGCGGCGGCGGCAGGCCCGACCCGCAGAAGGACACGCTGGCGCGCGAGCGCGCGGCGGCGCTGTTCGGCGATCACAAGGACCTCGCGCGGGCGGAGCTCGCGCCGCTCGTTGCGCGGAGGGACGCCGTGGTCTCGGATCTCGTCACGGCCGCGGCGATCGAGCTCGTCGACGGCAAGACGCAGGCCTGCGCGACTTTTCTCGATCGCGCCGAGAAGGCCGACCCGAAATCGGCGGGAGCCGCCTATCTGCGCGGGCAGATCTCGCGCGAGCAGGGCGACTACGCGGCCGCGCTGCCGCACTTCCGCAGGGCGCACGAGCTCGCCCCGAACGACCTTCCCTCGCGACTCTGCCTGGCCGAAGCGCTGGAAGAGACAGGCGACGTGAAGGGTGCGGAGGAGCTCTACCGCTCCGTGGTCGATGTCGGGCTCGAAAACGGCCTGCTCTGGTACGCGACCGCGGTGTTCCGCATGGCGAGACTGCTGACCACGAACAAGCGCGCCGCCGAGGCGGAACCCTTCAACCGGCTCTGGGGCGACCTCACCCTGCGCGGAGCGTCAGCGCCCGACTTCCCGACCATGGCGCTGGGTGAGCTCGCCAAGGTGCGACCGCCGCGGCCGGCGGGGAGCAGCCCCGCCAAGCCGCAGGCCCGCCTCGAGCTCGAGGGCGCGCGGACGGTCCTTCCCGAGCTCGCGGGCGCGCGCGAGCTGTTCCCGTGGGACCTCGACGGCGACCTGCAGCCCGATCTGACCGCGATCGGCGAGAGAGGGGTCTGCGTGGGGCTTCGCCGCGAGAAGGGCTGGCTCGCGCAGACCGTCGTGGCCGGCCCGGTGCAGCTCGTGCGCGCGCTCGACATCGACAACGACGGGGACCTCGACCTCCTCGTGCTCCAGGACGGCGTTCTGGCGCTGTACCTCTGCGACCGGGAGACCTGGACGCGTTCGCCGCTCGCGTTCCCGGCGCTGCCCTCGCCCCCGCACGACATCGTTCCGGTCGATTACGACCACGAAGGCGACATGGACCTGCTCCTGGTCGGCGACTTCGGCGCGCGGATCTGGAGGAACGACGGAGCGGCGACGCCCGACGAGAAGCACGGTTTCGTCGACGCGAGCGAGCTAGCCGGGCTGCCCAGGGATCGGACCTTCGACTGGGCGGTGACCGAGGACTTCGACTGCGACAACGACGTCGACTTCCTCCTCGGAGGCAGGACCACCGATCTCTACCTCGCGGACAGCCTGCGGGCCGGGAAGTTCCAGGACAAGACACGCGTGTTCCCGTCCGGGACGAGGATCCAGAGGAAACCGATCGCCGCCGACCTCGACGGCGACGCGCGGCCCGACCTGTGGACTCCGGAAGCGGTGTGGCATCAGGAGAAGGACGGGACGTTCCGGCGCGTCGCGCGATCGTCCAAGTTGCCCGAAGATGCCTGGGGGGCGCAGGCCCTCGATATCGACCTCGACGGATCGCTCGATCTCGTGTGGCGCGGGGGCTCTCCGGACGACGCGACCGCTCTCCTCGCGGCCGGGCTGCCGCAGGAGACTCAGGTCGGGATCGGGTCGGGTGCGAGCGGCGCGCCCGGTCCCTTCGCTCTCGCGGACTTCAACGGCGACAAGAGCGTCGATCTGGCCATCGGCACGGCATCGGGGATCGCGATCCGCGACGGCCAGCCGTCCGGCAACCGTGCCGTGCGCCTCTCCTACCGCGGAGCGCGCAGCAACCGCCGCGCGGTCGGAGCGATCGTGGAGTATCGCGCCGGGGGCGTCTACCGCCGCATCTACTGGCGAGGCGAACCCGTCCTCGCCGGCGTCGGGCCGGCTGGGAAGCTCGACGTCCTGCGCATCACGTGGCCGAACGGCATCGTGCAGACCGATCTCGACCTGGACCTGAAGGCCCAGGGCGGCGTCGACGACCCCGACGCGGCGTTCAAGAGCATCACCGAGGCGCCCAAGCTCCCGGGCTCGTGCCCCTTCCTCTATTCCTGGAATGGAGAGCGGAGCGTCTTCGTCACCGACGTGCTCGGGGGCACGCCCCTCGGCCTCCCCGCCAGGCCGGGCGTGCTCGTCCCCTTCCGCCATGACGAGTACGTGCTCGTGCGCGGGGAGGAGCTCGCACCGAAGGACGGCTTCCTCGAGCTGCACCTGACCGAGGAGCTGCGCGAGGTCACCTACCTCGACCAGGCACGCCTTTCCGCCGTCGATCACCCTGCGGGGACGCTGGTCTTTCCCAACGAGAGGTTCTGTTTCCCCCCGTTCCCCGAGCCGCACCTCCACAGCCTGAAGGACCCTCTCGCGCCGGTGAGGGCCACCGGCAGCGACGGGAAGGACTGGACCGCGTCGCTCGCCCAGGTCGACGACGTGCACGCCGTGCCATTCGCGCTCGAGGCGCCCCAGTTCGCAGGGCACGCCAAGCCCTGGTTCGTCGAGCTCGAGTTCGACCGCGAGGCCGTGGCCCGCGCGCCGACGATGCGCCTGGCGATGACGGGCTGGTTCTCCTGGAGCGACTCGACCGCGAACATGGCCTGCGCGGGCCAGGGCCTCGAGTTCGTCCCTCCGACCTTCCAGGTCCCCGACGGGCAGGGCGGCTGGAAGGACGCCGGCCCGCCGGTCGGCTTCCCGTCGGGCAAGAGCAAGACGATGGTCGTCGACGTGACCTCGATCCTCCCCCGCGACGACCCGCGCATCCGCGTCTCGACCACCTTGCGCCTGTACTGGGACGCGATCCTGCTCGCGGTCGACGCCGACGACGCGCCGCGCGAGGTGAGGACGCTCGAAGCCACGTCCGCGCGGATCTGGAGGCGCGGTTTCAGCGCTCCTCTCGCGAGCGGCGGCCTGGGCCGGCCCGACGACTCGCGGCCTGAACGCTTCGACTGGGAGCACCTGGCCGACCAGCCGCGCTGGAACCAGACCCCGGGGATGTACACGCGCTACGGCGAGTGCGCGACGCTCGTCCGGGAGGTGGACGACCGCTACGCCATGATCGGCGCGGGCGACGCGCTCACGCTGCGCTTCGATGCGCGATCGCTGCCGCCTCCGCGGGAGGGATTCGTGCGCGACTGGCTGCTCTACCTCGACGGCTGGTGCAAGGACGCCGACCTCAACACGGTCGCGGCCGAGACCGTCGAGCCGTTGCCGTTCCACGGGATGAGCGCGTACCCCTACCCCGCGGGCGAGGGCTTCCCCGCCGACGAGGCGCACGCGGCCTGGCGGCGCGAGTGGAACACGCGGCCGGCGTACCGCTGGATCCTCCCGGTGTCGGCGGCACGCGAAGTCGAATCGCTCCTGGGCCGGTGAAGGTCGGGCGCCGGGCAGGTCCCCGTTCGCCGCTCAGGCACCCGCCGGGGCCGGAGCGGCGCCGCTCTTCCTTCGCGCGACGAGCCAGATCCCGGCGAACACGCACCCCGCCGAGAGCGCCGTTCCGCGGGTTAGCTCCTCGCCGAGCAGGATCCGGCTGCTGATCCCCGTGAGGATCGGCTGTACGTAGACGTAGATCGCCGTCGTCGACGCGCGCAAACGCGCGAGCGCCCAGGCATTCATCAGGTAGGCGACCGACGTCGGGAACACGAGGATGAATGCGAGCGCCCACCAGGCTCTGGGGGTGGCCTGCGGCAGCATCGGCTGTCCATGCGCGAGGAACGGCGCGAACGGCACGGCCAGCGCGAACACCCAGGCGATCAGGACGAGCGGACGGTAGCGCGCGAGCAGCGGCCGCGAGATCACGAGGTAGAGCGCGTAGGAGAACGTGTTGAGCACCATGAGCAGGTTGCCGAGCCCGTGCGCGCGCACGAGCTCGGGTCGCTCGGCCCAGAAGAGCATCGAGGCGCCCGCGAGCGCGACGAGCACCCCGAGAGCGCGCGAGACCCGGAAAGGCTCCTGTCCCGTTCCCGCCGCGATCGCGAACGTGAACACCGGGATCAGGCACATCATCAGCCCGGCGTTCGTCGCGGTCGAGCGCGAGAGGCCTTCGAGGTACAGCGCCATATTGGCCGTGACCCCCAGGAACGAGCACAGCAGCAGGACCGGAAGGTCGCGCGGCTGCGGCAGCGCTCCGCGGCCGTGGATCAGGAAGGCGGCGGCGAGAAGGCTCGCCGCGCCGAAGCCGATCCGCCATGCGACGATCGAGAAGGGAGTGAAGGCGCCGGGCTCGATTGCGAACTTGCCGTAGATCGGGAAGAGGCCGAAGCAGACCTGCACCGCGGCCAGCGCGAGATGCCCTGGCAGGGAGCTCGGGGCCTTCCCCTGCTTGGATCCGGCTCCGGCCATCCGCGCACGGTAACCTGAGCCATGGACGCGAGGAACACCCGTGGCGCGAAGGCGCGTGCCCCGCGTAACCTCTGCTCCATGCCCGACGGATCCGAGCGCGAAGAGCACCCCCGGCCCTGGCCCAAGCTGGCGACGCGCCTCGGCGAGCACATGATCCTCTTCCGCCCGCGTTACGACACGCTGCGGAACCCGCGCACCGACGAGGTCATGCAGCGCCTCGTGCTCGAGACCCCCGACTGGGTGAACATCGTCGCGCTGACGGATGCAGGGAAGCTCGTGTGCGTGCGCCAGTACCGCTTCGGGACCGGCGCGATCACGCTGGAGATCCCCGGCGGCGCGCTCGACCCGCGCGAGGCGCACGAGGACGCGGCCCGGCGCGAGCTGCGCGAGGAGACGGGCTACACCGCCGAGCGGTGGACATACCTCGGCTGCGTCGAGCCCAACCCCGCTTTCCAGGACAATCTCTGCCACCACTGGCTCGCGGAGGGCGCGCGCCGGACGCACGAGCTCGAGCTCGACGGGGGCGAGGACATCGCGGTGGTCGAGCTTCTCCTGGAGGACGTCCGCGCGCGAATCACCAGCGGCGAGATCCGCCACAGCCTGGTGCTGACCGCGCTGGCTCGCGTGCTCGACCTGCGGGACGATCCGCGCAACGGGGGCTCGGGGGCGCGCTAGGATGTGGACCGCTCCCGCGGATCCACTCCCGAAAGGCACCTCGCATGCTCCCCTGCCGCGCCCCGGACCTGCCGTCCGCCCGTCTCTCGTCGGTCGCCCTCTTTCTCGGCTCGCTCGCACCCGCCTGCGAAAGCGTCCACTCGGCGCCCGCGCCGGCCTTCGCCTGGCGTGACGTCGCCGGCGACGTCGCCGACCCCGCGCTCGCCGCGCTGTGCCGCGACGCGTGGGAGCTCAGGATGCGCGAGGACCCCGTCGGCGCGACCTACCTCGGCGATCCTCGCACCAGCGGCAAGCTGCCCGACAACTCGCTGGCCGGCTCCGAAAAGCACGCCAGCGAGATCCGCGACTTCCTTCGCCGCGCCGAATCGATCCACACCGCGGATCTCTCCGACCGCGACCGCGTCACCCTCCAGCTCCTCGACGACGCCTGGAAGACCGACCTGGCCGAGCACGACTCGGGGATCGACGTCGCTTCCTGGAGCCTGGATGCGCGCAGCGGCCCGCAGGTCGACTTCCTGACGCTGGCACCGGACCAGCCCATCGCCACCGCGACCGAGCGCGCGCTGTTGGTCGAGCGCTGGGAGCGGATGCCGCTCTCGATCGAGCGCAGCGGCGCGAGCCTGCGCCGCGGCCTCGCCGAGGGCCGTGTCGCATCGAGGAAGGCCATCGAGCAGGTGATCACCGAGATCGACGGGATCCTCTCGACGCCGCCCGAGAAGAGCCCGCTGGTCGCGCCCGCGGCGGGCGGGGGCACCTGGGTCGAACCGGTCGGGAACGATCCCGACCTGGCCGTGCTCGCCTCCCGCACCGGCGCGCGCGCTCTCGATCTTCGCGCCGTGAACGAGTTCATGCCCGCGCGAGTTCGCGGTTCTGGATCGCTGCTGCTCGTCCCTTCACGTGGCGACCCGCTCGCGCCTCCCGAGCGCGCGCGCTTCCTGAAATCGGTCTACGCGGTCGTTCGCGACCGCATCTACCCGGCCTTCCGCCGCTACCGTGATCTGATCGCGACCGAGGTCCTTGCGCGCGCGCGCGACGACGACCATCCGGGCCTGTGCGCGCTCCCGGGCGGCGACGCCTACTACCGCCTGTGCATCCGCCGCGAGACCTCGCTCGACCTGACCCCCGAGGAGGTGCACCCCTACGGCCTCTCCGAGGTCGCCCGCATCCGCGCCGAGATCGAGAAGCTCGGCGCGAAGGTCCTGTGCGCCTCCGACATGGCCGGCATCCAGGAGAAGCTGCGCGGCTCGCCCGAGATGCACTTCGCCGCGGCCGCGGAGGTGAAGGCCAAGGCCGAAGCCACGCTCGCGCGCGCGACCGCGGCGGTTCCGTCGGCGTTCGGCCTCCGTCCTCGCGCCGGATGCGAGGTCGTCCCGATCCCCGATCACGAGGCGCCGTTCACGACGATCGCGTACTACCGCCAGCCCTCCGCGGACGGGAGCCGGCCTGGCCGCTACTACGTGAACACCTTCGCGCCGGCGACGCGCACGCGCTACGAAGCCGAAGTGCTCGCCTTCCACGAATCCGTCCCGGGCCATCACCTCCAGATCGCGATCGCGCAGGAGATCCGGGGCCTGCCGCTCGTGCGCCGGCACGGCGGCAGCACGGCCTTCGTCGAGGGGTGGGCGCTCTACACCGAGAGGCTGTGCGACGAGCTCGGACTCTACTCCTCCGACCTCGACCGCCTGGGGATGCTCTCCTTCGATGCCTGGCGGGCGTGCCGCCTGGTCGTCGACACCGGCATCCACGCCATGGGCTGGTCGCGCAAGCAGGCGATCGACTACATGACCGCGAACACGCTGCTCGCGGTGAACAACGTCGAGAACGAGGTCGACCGCTACATCGGGACGCCCGGACAGGCGCTGGCGTACAAGATCGGGCAGCGCGAGATCCTGAGCCTGCGCGCCAAGGCCAAGGAATCGCTGGGCCGGCGCTTCGACCTCAAGGAGTTCCACGACCGCGTGCTCGAGAACGGCGCCGTGACGCTCGCCGTCCTGCGGGAGCAGATCGAGCGCTGGATCGCTCGCGCATCCACGACCGCCACCCGCGCCGCTGCGGGCCCCTGAGGCGCCGATGTTCGCACCCTTCCTTCTCGCTCTCGCGGTCCCCGGGTCTGCGCAGGCCCAGGCCCTGCGCGTGCCCGGCTTGGTCGCGCTCGTCGGCGAGGGTGGCCGGCTCGACGTCTCGACCTGCGCCGAGCTCTCCGCAGGCAGGCGCGTTCTCTTGTGCGCGGGCGATCCGGGAAAGGCACCTGATCCGCTCGCGGCGGCCGGCTCTCCGGCCTGGACGATCGCGCTCGATCCCTCCGTGCCGCACGCCGGCGACGAGCGCGAACCCGCCGAGCGCGCGCGCAGCGCAGGGTGCATCGTCCTGACGGGAGGCAGCACCCTGGACTGGTTCAAGCTCCTCGAGCCCAACGGCTCACGTTCGAATCTCTCCCACGCGATCCGCGAGGCCCACGCGGCGGGAGCGACCGTGGTCGGCGCGGGATCGGCGGCTCCCTACCTGGCCGAGTGGGCCATGATCGACCGCTCGACGATCGACAAGCCCCAGCGCAACCCCCGGCGCGAGCGCGCGGACGTCGCGGTCGAGGGTCTCGGGCTCCTGCGCGGCATGCTCGTCGATTCCAGCGCCTGCCCGCGGGGTGATCCGGCTCGGGTGCTGCGCGCCGCCTTCGACGGCCACCTCGGAACGGTGCTCTTCCTCGACGGCCCGGCGACCTGGATCGGCGACCCCAAGCAGCACGCGGCGCGGGTGTGCGGCACCGGGACGCTGATGCTCTTCGACCTCTCCAGCGCGCGATGGCAGCGCGAGACCTGGCGCGAGGGCCGCTTCTCGATCCTCTCGGACGGCGACCGCTGGACCGCGCGCGACGGCGCGGTGTGCGCCGAGCCCTTCCGCGCAGACGGAGGCGGCGAGGTTGACCCCGCCGTCCTGGAGCTGCAGCGCGCTCTCGCGCGGATCTCGGCGCGACTCTCCGTGCGGATCGACGAGCGGACGCGCGTTCGAGCTGCGACGGGAGGCCGCGGAGGGGGCGTGTGCGAGCTCGTTTTCGACCTCGAGTGGGAGACGCGCTGAACCAGCCGCACTCCGTTCGCAATCTCGAGGAGAGCCGTGGGCGCGAAGAGCTGGGGAGAATTTGTCGCCGGCCTCGCGCTCCGGCTCGCGAACACTTTTGCGGAGGTCGAGGCGCAGATGTCCGCGCCGCGCGAGGACCTCGAGCGGCCGCCCGGACACGCCGGATGGTCGGCGCTCGAGGCGGCCGAGCACGTCGCCCTGGCGAACCACCATCTGCTGCTTCTGGCGGAGAAGATCGCCGCTCGATCGCGGGCGAGGCTCGCGCGCGGCGAGCGCCCGCCGGAGGAGCCCTCGCGACTCGACTCTCTCGAGAAGCTCGCCTCGCGGGCCTTCGCCTGGGAGAGCCCCGAACACATGCTGCCCGCGGGCGGCGCGACGCCGCGCGAGATCGCCGCCTGTCTGCGCGAGCAGCGCCGGCGCTGCCTGGCGCTGCTGGCTCGGATGCCGGGCGGAGAGGGCGCGCTCCATCGGATCTCGATGTCGGTCGTCGGCGCGCGGCTCGACCTCTACCAGTACCTCGGCCTGATCGCGCTCCACATGGAACGGCACGCCCGCCAGATGGCCCGCGCGCTCGACCCGGGATCGGCCGGAGGGGATCCTGCTCAGGGATAGGGCCGGTAGATCTCGCCGCCCCCCGCGGCGAACTCCGCAGTCTTCTCGCGCATCCCGGCCGCGAGCGCGTCTTCGTCGCCGAGGCCACGCTCCGCCGCGTATCGCCGCACGTCCTCGGTGATCCTCATCGAGCAGAACTGAGGCCCGCACATGGAGCAGAAGTGTGCGGTCTTCGCGCCTTCCGCGGGCAGCGTCCGGTCGTGGAACGCGAGCGCCGTCTCGGGATCGAGGGAGAGCGCGAACTGGTCCCGCCAGCGGAACTCGAAGCGCGCCTTGGAGAGCGCGTCGTCGCGCTCGCGCGCGTGCGGGTGCCCCTTGGCGAGGTCGGCGGCATGCGCCGCGATCTTGTAGGCGATCACGCCGTCCTTGACGTCCTTGCGATCGGGCAGGCCCAGGTGCTCCTTGGGGGTCACGTAGCACAGCATCGCCGTGCCGTGCCAACCGATCATCGCCGCGCCGATCGCCGAGGTGATGTGGTCGTAACCCGGCGCAATATCGGTCGTGAGCGGCCCGAGCGTGTAGAACGGCGCCTCGTCGCACGCCTTCAACTGGCGGTCCATGTTTTCCTTGATCTTGTGCATCGGCACATGGCCGGGGCCTTCGATCATGGTCTGGATGTCGTGGCGTTGCGCAATTTTGTTCAGTTCGCCCAGAGTGTCGAGTTCGGCAAATTGCGCGGCATCGTTGGCGTCGGCGATGGAACCCGGACGCAGCCCATCACCCAATGAGAACGACACGTCATATTGCTTGAGTAGTTCGCAGATCTCCTCGAAATGCGTGTAGAGGAAATTCTCCTTGTGATGGGCGAGGCACCATTTGGCGAGGATCGAACCGCCGCGCGAGACGATACCTGTCACCCGGTTCGCAGTCAGCGGCACATGCGCGAGGCGCAGTCCGGCATGGACGGTGAAATAGTCCACGCCCTGCTCGCACTGCTCGACCAACGTATCGCGATAGATTTCCCAGGTGAGCTCTTCGGCCATACCGTCGACCTTCTCCAAGGCCTGGTAGATCGGCACCGTTCCGATCGGCACCGGCGAATTGCGGATGATCCATTCGCGG
>JBGPOP010000007.1:0-135897 GCA_041488095.1 Planctomycetota bacterium | reverse complement strand
TGCCCTTTCCCGGCAAGTGCTCACGACGTCACGCTACCCGCGGCAGGCGAAAATCCGCGAAAGGCCAGCCAATAACCATAGTGTAGCAATGAGAATCGTAACGACTCTCGATCGTCAGTTTGAGGCGCTTCGTAATTCGGAAGGAGGTCTCGTCATGAGGCGGCTCTTCCTTGCTGTCGTGTTTGCGGTTGCTTTTCACCCTGCTCTCGCGCTGGCTCAGTGTCTGAACTGGAGCACACAATTCTCCCAGACGGGACCCGGCGGCCAAGTGCTTGCCCTGCTCAGTCACGACGACGGGAGCGGTCCTGCGCTCTTCGTAGGTGGAGGTTTCAATCCGAACATCGTGAAATGGAATGGGACGGCCTGGACACCTCTTGGCTCCGGCACAGACGATGCAGTCACCGCATTGGCCTCGTGGGATGACGGGAGCGGTCCTGCCCTGTTCGTAGGTGGCGTATTCTTGAACGCGGGGGGCACGCTTGCACCGGGCATCGCGAGGTGGAATGGATCGTCGTGGGCCAATGTCGGAGTTGGGCTGTGGGGTCTTGGTCATGGAGCACTCGCCTTTGCTGTCTACGACGACGGCAGTGGCCCGGCCTTGTTCGTGGGCGGCAGCTTCGTGACTGCAGGAGGGACAGCAACCTCTACGTCGATCGCAAAGTGGGATGGGACGACCTGGTCGTCGCTCGGCAGCGGGATGGGCGGTGGAGGCACATACGGTCCCGTGGTACGGGCTCTGGCTGTCTACAATGACGGCAACGGGAGGGCTCTCTACGCGGGAGGACAATTCACGACTGCCGGAAGCGTTTCAGCCAACTACATTGCGAAGTGGGACGGGACTTCTTGGTCAGCGCTCGGATCGGGGACCGAGAACGAAATTGACGCTCTCGTGGTGTTCGACGATGGCACCGGGCCAGCCCTGTACGCAGGTCCTGGTGGCGGACACGCTGGCGGCATCCCTACGTTCGGTATCGCCAAGTGGAATGGGACGAGTTGGTCATCCGTGGGGAACGGACCGAACGGTGCCGCAGAAGCGCTCTGCGTCTTCGACGATGGCACTGGCCCTGGACTGTACGCTGCCGGTAGCATCTTCACCATCGGTGGAATGACCGCGCGTCACATCGCCCGCTGGGATGGCACACGGTGGTCGGCTTTGGGTGCCGGACTGAATAGCTGGGTGTATGCCCTGGCCGTGCACAACGACGGTCAGGATAGCGCCCCGGATCTGTACGCGGGCGGTAACCTGACACAGGCGGGCGCTATTCCCTCAATTCACGTCGCCGAGTGGCACGGCTGCGCCGGCAACGTGAACTCCTTCTGCTTTGGCGACGGCACCGTCGCCGCCTGCCCCTGCTCCAACACCGGCAACTCTCTACGCGGCTGCAAGAACTCGAGCACGAACAGCCTCGGAGCGCTTCTTCGATCCACTGGCAACCCGGCGCTCGGCAACGACACGCTCGTCTTCCACGCCACCGACGAGCTCCCCAGCTCGCTCACGATCTTCTTCCAAGGCAATGCCTTCGTCTCCACCTCGGCCAACTTCGGCGACGGCCTGCGCTGCGCAGGCGGCAGCCTGAAGCGCCTCTACGTGAAAAACGCGAGCGGTGGAGCGGTCAGCGCCCCCGACGTTGCCGACTCATCCGTCCACACCCGCTCTGCCGCTCTCGGCGATTCGATCCTCCCAGGGACGATTCGCTACTACCAGACCTACTACCGCGATCCTGATCCGAGCTTCTGCCCGACGCCCTCCGGCAACACGTTCAACTCCACGAACGGCATGATCATCGTCTGGCACTAGAAGCCATTTGGACGCTTCACGGCTTCCGTTCCAACGCGACCTCCGTGAACCCGCAGTGCCCCTTCCACGCTCCGCCCGGGTCGCGCTCGGTGACCTTGATCTCGAGCCTGCGCACCTGAGCCCCCTTCGGCAGCGGCACGACCGTCGGCTCGATCTCGTCCTTCCCCATCTCCGCCGAGAACGACTCCTTCTCCCGGTTCAGCCGCACGCTCACGCGACGGATCCGGTCGTACTTCCCGAGGTCCGCGCGCCGGCTGCACGCGCCGTTCAGCACCAGAAGATCGGCCTTGATCGGCTTCAGCCACTCCAGCACGAGCGTCGGCTCGGAGTCGTCCTCCTTGCACACCCACAGCGTCGCCTCGAGCCCGTCGCAAACCTTCTCCGGCTTCTGCTCCGGGACGTTGACGCTGCTCGCGCTCGCGCTGATCGCCTGGGCGAGCAGGAGGTTCCGGTCGCGCGCCTGCGCGGCGAGCTTCATCCACGGCTCGAGCGTCCCGTCCGAGACGACCTCCACGGGCTTCGACTCGATCGTCGCCACCGGCGCAACGAGCTTCACCCGCGCGCGGACGGCGTAGCTCCCGGGCTGCTCGAACGTGTGCCGCACGAGGTAATCCTCCGCGCTCCACGCCTTCGACGGATCGCCCTCGACCCGCTCGATCACCGCCCCTCCCGCGAGGTACTCCACCGCGGCGATCCGCACCCCGCCCTCGCGCGCGAGCACCGCGTCGCCGAACCCGCGGATCCACAGCGCGACCTCCGTCCGGCCCGTCGCGCGCAACGTCACCGGCGCCTTCGGATCGCGCTCGGGCTCCTCGCGCAGCCCGGGCTCGCCCGTTCGCACGGTCAGCCGTGAGGCTCGTCGGAGGAACAGCATCCCGAAGCACGTGTCGGTCTCCTCGACCACCTCGCGCCATGCGCTCGGTCCGTAGCCACGCACGGCCCAGGTCCCATCCTCCCCCTGGTTCTTCAGCAGCCACCGCGCGCCCTCGAGGTACCACGCGTGCTCCCCGAACTTCTCGATGCCGAGCAGCGTGCCGACGCGCTCGAGGCCGTAGAGATAGTAGTAGTGGTTCTGGGCCTCGCTGTCGCCGAAGTTCTGCTCGAGGTTGAAGCGGTGGTCGAGCCACGCCGTCCCGAGCTGCAGCGCGCGCGCGGCCTCGAGCGCGGTCTGCGCCTTGATGCGCTTGCCGAGCGCCGTGCGACAGATGCTCACGATCGCCACGCCGGCGGCGGTCATCGACCCGCTGATGCCGCGGTCGGGGCGGTAGCGGAAGCCCGCGATCGGCGTCTTCGCGGTGCCGGTCCTGCCGTCCTTGCGGGGCGCTTCGACCTCGATCGGGGCTTCCTGCAGCGCGAGCGTCGCCTCGAGCGCGCGCGACCAGGCCTCGTCGGACACCTCGAGCCCGGCGTGCTGCGCCGCGCGCAGGCCGAGCACGGCGTACTGCGTGTTCGAGAGGTCCGTCCGGGGAAGGGCGTCGTCGTAGATCGCGCCCGGACGCACCGCCGGCGCGTAGCTCCAGCTCCCGGCGCTCTCCCACGCGAGAAGCTCCTTGAGCAGCGCGCGCATCTTGTCGCGCCAGGCGGGATCGGCGGTCGCCTCGAAGGCCATCAGCATCAGGCCGGCCGAGTAGGTCTCGCTCGCCGGCGTGCGCGAGAGGACCTCGAGCGCGCGCGCGACGGACGGATGGGCCGGAGCGAGGCCGGAGCGCAAGAGCGCGTAGGCGCACAGCGCCGTCTGCCCGCCCGGGAAGCTGGTCGAGACGTTCTGCCACGAGCCGTCGCGGAGCTGGCGCGAGAGCAGGGTGGCGATCCCGCGCTCGATCGCGGCGTCGATCGCGGGCTGGAAGTCCGGCGGCGGAGCCTCGCGCGGAGCCGGCTCGAGGTTGCCCGCGACGGTGAAGCGGACCACCTGGATGCGCGCGTTCTCCGGCGCGAGCCCGAAGCGCCCGATCGCCCCGCTGCCGACCTCGGCCTCGTGGACGACCTGGCCGTCGACAAGAAAAGCGAGCCGCTCGCCTCCGCGTCTCGCCTCGAGATCGAAGGGCGTCCCGGCTGTGATCCTCCTGCCGGCCTCGGGAAAAACCGTCGTCTTGCCTCCGAAGAGCGGTCCGCTCGCCGACATCGCGCCCTTCTCGCCGTCGAGCACGAACAGGCTCTCGCCGAGCTGGAGCGCCGCCTGCGTCGCCTCGCGCTTGACGATCGCGAGCTTGATCCGGATCGAGAAGTCGCCCGGGCCGAGCTTGAGGTCCGCGAACATCGCGTTGCCCTTGCCGCTCCCCTCGATCCATCCGCGGCCCGGCTGCCAGGGCGAGCCCTGGAACACGACGTTCTGGTAGCGCTGCCCGGCGACGAGCACGCGCTCCTCGAGCTTGTCCTGGACGCAGGCGAGGAGCGAGGCGAGAGCCGGGCCCACGAGCAAGCCGAGCATGCGCGCGAGGAGACTAGCACGGAGGCCGCTCGAGCGCCCCGCCTTCCTCCGCGAGGGCCGGGCCTGTTTCGCCTCTCGCGCCGGGCGTCTAAGCTCTGCGGCTCATGCGCGCCCGGATCACCCGCCGTTTCCTCGTGCTGATCGTCGCCGGGATCGTTCCTGGCCGCGCTCCCGCCCAGGACGCGCGCGCCCTCTTCCTCCAGCACTGCGCGAGCTGCCACGGCGAGAGCGGCGACGGCCAGGGCACGGCGACGCTCGACCGGCCGGCGCGCAGCTTCAAGGACGGCGGCTTCTCCTACGGCAACACGTCCGAGGCGCTCACGCGCACGATCACCCACGGAATCCCCGGCACGCCGATGCCCGCGGCGCCGTCGGTCCTCTCGGAGGCCGAGCGGAAGGCGCTGGCCGAGTACGTCCTCTCGCTCGGGCCGCCGGTCGTCACCGCGACCGTCGCCGAGAGCCTGCTCGCCGTGCGGGACCGGCCCGTCATCCTCCGCGGGAAGCTGCCGCCGGTGGGCCCGGACCTGCCCGAGCGGCCGCGCGGTCTCCTGATCGGCACGGTCGACGGGCTCTCGTTCGAGTACCGCACCGACGACGTGCGGCTGCTCGCCGTCCGGCAGGGCGCCTTCGCCGACCGGCGCGACTGGCGCGGGCGCGGCGGAGACGCGCTCCTTCCGCTCGGCGTCCCGATCCATCTCTCCGGCCGCGGCGATCCGTTGGCGCCGTTCGCGCGCCCGGACGGATCGGCGCTCGCGGCGCGCCTCGCGGGCACGTTCATCGAGGGCGCGCGCGCGGGACTTCGCTACCGCTTGTTCGGCGAGGACGCGTCCAACTCCGTCGCGAGCGTGGAAGAGTCCGTCCGCGGCTGCACCTCGGGGGCGGGGTCGGGCTTCGCGCGGGACTTCTCCATCGAGGGAAAAGGGAGATTCGTGCTTCGCGCGGCCGAGCCGGGCCCCGCCTGGGTCGCATCGAGCTTCACCTGGACCGTGCGACGGCGCGAGGACGGGAGCTTCGAGGCCCTCTCGGTGCGCGGATTGCGCCGCGGGGAGATGCTGTCGGTGGCCGGCGGCGCCGTGCTCGTCCCGCTGGACCTCGACCCGGAGGGGAAGCGCTCGCTCGAGATCCAGGTCCTGCTCCTCCCGCGCTGGAGCCCCGAGATCGAGGAGCGCTGGCTCTCCGAGGTGAAACCGTGATCGCGCTGGCCCTGGCGCTGCTCGGCGATCCCCAGGAAGCCGATTCCTACCGCGTCGACTGGCTGACGCCGCCGCAGGGATCCGTGC
This sequence comes from Planctomycetota bacterium, assembly GCA_041488095.1. Lineage (GTDB taxonomy): Bacteria > Planctomycetota > UBA1135 > UBA1135 > DASYPQ01. The sequence continues at coordinate 130,391 of JBGPOP010000007.1, read as the reverse complement.
TCGAGGTCGGCGGGATGGACTTCCTCCCGGACGGACGTCTCGCGGTCAGCACGCGCCGCGGGCAGGTGTGGATCGTCGAGAACCCCCTGGCCGAGGATCCCGCGGACGCGCGCTTCAGCCTCTTCGCCGAAGGGCTGCAGGAAGGCCTCGGCCTCGCGGTCGTCGACGGCGCGATCCACGTGCTGCAGCGCTCGGAGCTCTCGCGCCTCACGGATGTCGACGGCGACGGGCGCTGCGACCGCATCGACACGCTCTGCAACGGCTGGGGCGTCTCCGGGCACTACCACGAGTTCGCCTTCGGGCTGCCGGTCGACGCGAAGAAGAACTTCTACATCTCGCTCAACGTGAGCTTCGGCGATCCGAAGTGGTGGCACGGTCGTTCGACGGCGCCCTGGCGCGGCTGGATCATGAGGATCTCGGAGAGCGGCGCGCTCGAGCCCTTCGCGTGCGGCTTCCGCAGCCCCTGCGGCCTCGGTCTGACCGAGGACGGCGAGCTCCTCGAGACCGACAACCAGGGCGACTGGATGCCGACGTGCCCGATCTACCACGTGAAGCCCGGGCGCTTCTACGGGCACCCGGCTGCGCTCGCGTGGACGCCCGAGTACCTGGGCACGAAGACGACCCCGAGCGACACGATCCCGCCCGAGCGCGAGCGCGAGCCGGCTGCGATCTGGCTGCCCTACAAGTGGTCGCGGTCGGCGGGGAACCTCGTCGCGGACACGACGCGCGGCGGCTTCGGGCCCTTCGCGCACCAGTTCTTCGTGGCCGAGCTGACGAACGGCATGGTGCTGCGCGCACAGCTCGAGAAGGTGCGCGGCGAGTACCAGGGCGCGTGCTTCCTCTTCCGCCGCCGCGTCGGCTCGGCGGTGCGGGTGCTGTTCGGGCCCGACGGGAAGACGCTCTTCGCGGGCCTGACGAACCGCGGCTGGGGAGGGCTCGCGCCCGCGGCCGGGATCGCGCGGATCCGCTGGACGGGGAAGACGCCGTTCGAGATGCGCGAGGTCCATCTGCGGCAGGACGGCTTCGACGTGACGTTCACGAAGCCGCTCTCGACGGCCTCGATCCGACCGGCCGTCGACGTGATGCTGTACCACTACGATTGGTGGTGGGAGTACGGCTCGCCCGAACGGGGGAACGAGAAGCTCGAAGTCTCGGCCGTGGGGGCGTCGGAGGATCGCACGCGCCTCTACGTCCAGGTCCGCGGGCTGCGCGCCGGCGAGATCGCGCGCGTGGTCCTCCCGGAGGTGCGCTCGGAGGACGGCGAGCCGCTGCTCCACGACGAGTTCGACTACACGATCAACCAGCTCCCGGAGGGACCGCTCTGCACGACGCCGATCGCGCGCCTCGTGCCCCCGCCGCCGGCGCGCGAGAACGGGGACGAGGGCTGGCTGCGCCTGTGCTACACGGACGCGTTCGGGATGTGGAATTCGCAGGGCTGGTCGCTCGTCGACGCGGAGGTCGATCCGCAGGATCCGACGAAGCTCGCGACCAAGGAAGGCGACGGCGCGCTCGTGAACGACGGAAAGGCGGGCGAGAAGATCTCCGACTTCGTCAGCAAGCCGGAGTTCGGCGACGTGAAGCTGCACGCCGAGTTCATGATGCCGAACGGGGGAGGCGGGGGCGTGATGCTGATGGGCCGCTACGAGGTGAGGTTCTCGGCCGATGCGTCGTGCGGGGCGATCCCTCCGGGTGCAGGCTTCCTGGGCGAGGCGCCGGCGCTCGAGTCGTTCAAGGGGCCGGGGCAGTGGCACGACCTCGACCTCGTGTTCCGCGCGCCGCGCTTCGATGCCCAGGGGAAGAAGACCGAGGACGCGCGCTTCGAGAAGGTGCTCGTGGACGACATCCTCTTGCACGAGAGCCTCGATGTTCCGGGCCCGACCGAGGGCGGCTACGAGGGCGAGGTCGCGCGCGGCCCGCTGCGGTTCCGTGGCGACCGCGGGCGGATCGCGCTCGGCGGGATCAAGGTCCGCCCGACGGACGCACCCGTGGAGGAGAGCGGGTTCGTCCCGCTGTTCGACGGCGAGGGGCTCGAGGGCTGGACGGAGAGCGGGGAGGGGACCTGGAAGGTCGAGGACGGCGTCCTGATCGGCTCGGGCAAGAGGGGCTACCTCGCGACCGCGCGCTCCGACTTCCGCGACTTCGAGGTCGCGGCGCGCATGAAGGTGTCCGACGGCGGGAACTCGGGGCTCTTCTTGCGTGCCTCGCCGTCCGAGGGCGGCGCGAGCGCGGGCCGCGAGGTCGGCTGCGCGGGCTACGAGGCCGAGGTCAACTCGAGCTACCCCGACGAGCAGCACACCGGAAGCCTGCGCGACCTCGCGCCGGTCAAGGTGCACCTGGTCGCGCCGGACACCTGGTTCGACTACCGCGTGAGCTGCCGGGAGGAGCGCGACGGCACGCGGATCCGGACCTTCATCAATGGCATCCCGATCGCCGACTACCTCGACCGGGACCGCCGCTTCGCCTCGGGCCGCATCGCCCTCGAGCAGCACCACGAGGGCTCGGTGGTCGAAGTCAAGGCGCTGGCGGTGCGGGAGATCGGGCGCTGAGGCGCCCGGACATCACTCCGAGCCGTGCGCGCCTACGGCGCCCACACGACGGTCATCCCGTTCGACACGTTGAACGTGCTGCCCGTCGGGCTCGGGCAGAAGGCGGCGTTCGCGTCGCGGTAGTACACCTGGTAGTAGCGCGTGAAGCCGGGCTGGATCGTGTCTCCCAAGGCGGCCGAGCGCGTGTGGACCGGCGTCTCGCTCCCGTCGGGGTACACCGTGATGCCGCCGACGGCGTTCTCCGCGCGCAGCCGCTTGAGCAGGCCGCCCGTGCAGCGCAAGCCGTCGCCGTAGTGCACCGCCGCGATGGAGGCGCTGCCCTGCAGGAAGATCGACAGCGACACCGGCAGCTCGCCGGAGGACGTGAACTGCAGCGTGTCGGCCGAGAGGCTCGGCGCTCCGCCCGCGACGAGGTGGGCGCCGCCGGTCGAGGCGGAGTTCTGGCAGCCTCTTCCCGCAAGGCCGCTGTTGCCGCAGGGGCAGGCGGCACCGGTCCCGTCGCCGAAGCAGAAGGGGGTGAACGTGGCCTCCCGATCGCGCACGAACACGTCGGCGAAGCCGTTCGTGTCCCCCGAGACGAGGTTGGTGGCCGAGCTCACGAAGGCCACGTAGTGTCCATCGGACGAGATCGAAGAGGAGGAGCTGGCGTTGTTGGCCTCCGCCCCGGCCGTGTCGACGCTGGCGCGCTCGGTGGTCCCGGTCTGGAGGTCGCGCACGAAGATGTCGGAGGAACCGTTCGTGTCCCCGGGCACGAGGCTGTCCGAGTAGCTCGTGAACGCCACGTGGCGACCGTCGGCCGAGATCCTCGGCGCGAGGCTGACGAAGTCGGCCTCCACCCCGGTGGAGTCGACGCTGGCGCGCTCGGTGGTCGCGCTCTGCAGGTCGCGCACGAAGATGTCCTGGTATCCGTTCGTGTCTCCCGGGACGAGGTTGGTCGACTCGCTCAGGAAGGCCACGTAGCGTCCGTCGGCCGAGATCGAAGGAGCGTCGCTCGAGTTGTTGCCCTGAACCCCGGACGAATCGACGCTGGCGCGCACGGTGGTCCCGGTCTGGCGATCGTGAACGAAGATGTCGGTCCAGAGGTTCGTGTCCCCGGGCACGAGGTTGCTCGCGCCGCTGCGGAACGCCACGTAGCGTCCGTCGGCCGAGATCGAAGGGAAATCGCTCGGACCGTTGCCCTCCGCTCCGACGGAGTCGACGCTGACGCGCTCGGTGGTGCCGCTCTGGCGGTCGCGCACGAAGACGTCGGCGAAGGCGTTCGTGTCGCCGGTCACGAGGTTGCTGGCGAGGCTCGCGAAGGCCACGTAGCGCCCGTCGGCCGAGATGTCGGGCCGGGTCGGGGAGCTGGCGTTGTTGCCCTGCGCTCGGGAGGAATCGACGCTGACGCGCTCGGTGGTGCCGCTCTGGCGGTCGCGCACGAAGGTGTCCTCGAATGCGTTCGTGTCGCCCGTCACGAGGTTGGTCGCGGTGCTCGCGAAGGCCACGTACCGTCCGTCGGCCGAGATCGCCGGCAGGCGGCTCGCGGCGTTGGCCTGCAGGCCGCCGAGACCGACGCTGGCGCGCTCGGTCGTGCCGAGCGGCCGGTCGCGGACGAAGACGTCGGAGGCGGCGTTGGTGTCTCCGGTGACGAGGTTGGCGGCGGCGCTCGTGAAGACGACGTAGCGGCCGGAGGAGGAGATCGAGGGATCGCTGCTCGCGGCGAGGGCCTGCACTCCGGCCGGGCCCACGCTTACGCGCGTGGTCGTCTGCGCTCGGGCCGAGGCGCACAGAAGCAAAATCGTCGCTGAAGCCAGCCATCCGCTGCGAGCCGTGATCATGAGGTGTCTCCTGCCGGCCCGTGATCCGCGCTCGAGATGGACCGACTCGATCCAATGATACAGTCCAAGCGATCCCGCAGTGGGGGAAGGACCGCCGTCCGTGCAGAAAAAATGACCCACAGGCCTTGGGGATCCGATCGGTCCGTGTTCAAGGCAGCCCTGCTCGCCGCCTGCGGCTGCGCCGTCCGGGCGCCGACCGCGCTCCCGCCGCCCGCTGCGATCGCCCCGACGCCTTCGGCGCGGCAGCTCGCGTGGCAGGAGCTCGAGCTCTGCGCGTTCGTGCACTTCGGGATGAACACGTTCACCGGCCGCGAGTGGGGAGAGGGCACGGAGGATCCAGCGATCTTCGCGCCGGAGTCGCTCGACTGCCGCCAGTGGGCGCGCGTGTTCAAGGAGGCGGGCATGAAGGGCGTGATCCTGACCGCGAAGCATCACGACGGATTTTGCCTCTGGCCGTCCCAGCACAGCCCGCACATTGTCGCGCAGAGCGCGTGGCGCAACGGCAAGGGCGACGTCGTGCGCGAGCTCTCGGAGGCTTGCCGCGAGGCGGGGCTGAAGCTCGGCGTGTACCTCTCGCCGTGGGATCGCGCTCATCCCGACTACGGCGACTCGCCGCGCTACAACGCCGCGTACCGAGGGCAGCTCGAGGAGCTCCTCACGAGCTACGGGCCGATTTTCGAGGTGTGGTGGGACGGTGCGTGCGGGGAGGGGCCGAACGGGAGGAAGCAGGTGTACGACTTCGACGGGTGGACCGCGCTCGTGCGGAAGCTCCAGCCCGACGCGGTGATCTTCAGCGACGTCGGGCCGGACGTGCGCTGGGTGGGCAACGAGGACGGCTCGGCGGGGGAGACGTGCTGGGGGATGATCTCGCCCGCGGGCTACGGGCGCGGAGCGGGCGGGCCGCCGCAGGAGATGCTCAACCGGGGGCTCGAGGACGGGACGGACTGGCTCCCGGCGGAGTGCGATGTTTCGATCCGACCGGGGTGGTTCTGGCACGCGGAGGAGGATGCGAAGGTGAAGTCGCTCGTCGAGCTCGACGCGATCTGGCACGCATCGGTCGGGCGCGGGGCGTCGCTCCTCCTCAACGTTCCTGCAAATCGAAGCGGCCGGATCTCGGATGGCGACGCGCAGCGGCTCGTCGAGTTCCACCGCTATCTCGACGCCATCTACTCGGTCGATCTGACGCGAGGAGCGCGAGCCACGGCGAGCAACGTCCGCGGGGAGGCGGCAAGCCTCCACGGATCAGGCGGACGCTTCGCTCCCGGGAACGTGCTCGATGCCGACCCCCTGACGTGTTGGGCGACCGACGACGGCGTCGCCGAAGCCTCGATGGAGCTGAAGCTGCCGGCGAGTCGGCGCATCGACCGGATCCTCCTCCAGGAGCCCATCGCCCTGGGCCAACGCGTGAGGTCCTTCACGGTGGAGGCGCGAGTCGATGGAGGTTGGAAGGAGATCGCCCAGGGGACGACGATCGGTCGGAAGCGGATCCTGCGCTTCGCCCCGCTCGAAACGTCCGCCGTGCGAATCCACATCCGCTCCGCGCGGGCCTGCCCGATGCTGTCCCGTGTCGGGCTGTTCCGCGGGACCTGAGTGCCCGACTTCCTCGCCGATCGAACGGAGGTTTCGGATCAGCTTCCCCACGCCACCGCGATCGCGTTCGAGACGTTGAACGTGCCGCCGGGTGGATTGGGGCAGAAGCTCGGGTTCGGGTCGCGGTAGTACACCTGGTAGATGCGGGTAGCGCCGAGCGGGAGCGGATCGCCGAGAGCCGCCGAGCGCGACGAAACGGAGGGGTCACCCCCCTGGGGCGCCGTGACCACGCCACCGCTGGCGCGCTTCACGTACATCCGCTTGAGGGAACCACCCGCGCACCGTAAACCATCGCCGAAGTTCACCGGCGCGATCGGGGTGCTGCCCTGCAGGTAGATGCTCAGTGCTGTCGGCAGTTCACCTGCGGAAATGATCTGCACCGTGTCGGCCGAAAGGCTTGCCACACCAGCGGCTGTTGAGAGCGCCCCGCCGGTTGCGGAGGAGTTCTGGCAGCCTCGGCCCGCATAGCCGGTGTTGTCACACGGGCATGCAGTACCGCTGCCGTCGCCGAAGCAGAAGGGGGTGATCGCCGACCCAGCCCCACGGTCACGCACGAAGACGTCTGAGTACCCATTCGTGTCCCCGAGCACGAGGTTCGTAGCGGAGCTATTGAACGCCACGTAGCGCCCACCGGATGAGATCGCGCCAGAGGAGCTGTCGGAGTTGCCTTGCGCGCTGCTCGGTCCAACACTCACGAGGGAATTGGCTCCGCTCAAGAGGTCGTGAACCAGGACATCCGCGTGTCCATTCGTGTCCCCGAGCACGAGGTTGCTGGCGTTGCTGGAAAACGCTACGAAGCGCCCGTCGCGTGAAATGGACGGACCAGGGAGGGAATTGCCGTTGCCCTGCGCACCGCTCGAGTCCATGCTGACCAGAGCCGTCACACTGGTCTGGAGATCGTGCACGAAGATGTGCGAGATGCCGTAGATGGTGCCTCCAGGCACGAGATTGCTGGCGTAACTGAAAAATGCCACGTAGCGTCCGTCGCCAGAGATGGAGGGAGTGTAGCTGGCACTGTTGCCCGGTGCCCCGTTCGAGTCCATGCTCACGAGCGTAGTCTGACCGGACTGGCGATCGTGCGCGAAGATGTGGCGCTGGCCGTTGGCTCCCCAGTTGGCGTCGCTGTCAAACGCGACGAAGCGTCCATCTGAAGAGATGGACACACCGTAGTCCCCGCTTGCGCCGTTGCCCTGCCCACCAGCCGAGTCCACGCTCACCCGCGTAGTCGCACCGGTCTGGAGGTCGTGCACGAAGACGTCGTCCCCGAAATAACCGTTTGTGTCCCCGGAGACCAAGTTGTCGGCATTGCTCGCGAACGCTACGTAGCGACCATCGGCTGAAATGGAAGCGAAGTCGCTCCAGAGGTCGCCTTGCATACCGCTCGAGTCCACGCTGACAAGAGTCGTCACGCCGGTCTGGAGATCGTGGACGAAGATGTCCGCGTAACCGTTCGTATCCCCGGACACCAGGTTGGTGGCGTTGCTTTGAAACGCTACGTAGCGGCCGTCGGCGGAGATCGAGGAGGAGTGGCTGTCGTTGTTCCCCTGCGTCCCCCCGGAGTCGACGCTCACCCGCTCGGTCGTGCCCGTCTGGCGATCGCGGACGAAGATGTCCCAGAACCCGTTCGTGTCCCCAGGGACGAGGTTTGTCGCGCTGCTATCGAACGCCACGTAGCGGCCGTCGGCGGAGATCGACGTTGCAGAGCTGGTGCCGTTCCCCTGCGCCCCGGCAGAGTCAACACTCACGAGCGTGGTCGTCTGCGCCCACCCGTTGGCGCACAGCAGCATGATCGTTCCCGAGACCCGCAACCCGGTCCGAGCATTCTTCATGGGACCCCTCCCGCTCCTCCGTGTCGTCTGACAGGAAGCCCGGGCCGATCGCCCGACCGCTGCCCGCGGCCTCGCATCCACCCTAACCCGGATCCTCGGCCACCGCAGGCGATCCGTTGGGATGATGAGAGGAAGACGGCCGGGAGACAACGGACGAAAACCAGGGCGCCTGGGCCCAAACGATATCCACAAATCGACCTCCCCGCCCCTTTCCCCCCTTGCCCCCATCTGTAGAATGGCTGGGCTAGCCCTGCTTCATCAGGCTCTCGAAACCCGCGCGGGGGGCTCCCCCGGACAGGCTCGCGACCGGGTGAAGCACGCTCCCCGACCGGATGACGGACGGCCTGATCCAGATCCGCAAGGCCCGCCAGAACAACCTGGCGGCCGTCGACGTGGACATCCCGAGGAACCGCCTCGTCGCGGTCACGGGCGTCTCCGGCTCGGGCAAGTCCTCGCTTGCCTTCGACACCCTCTACCGCGAAGGCCAGCGCCGCTTCCTCGAGACCCTCTCCGCCTACGCCCGCCAATTCCTCGGGCACATGGAGAAGCCCGACGTCGAGAGCATCGAGGGCCTCTCTCCCGCGATCGCCGTCGACCAGAGCTCCGTCGCCCGCGGCCCGCGCTCGACCGTCGGCACCCTCACCGAGATCACCGACCACCTGCGCGTCCTCTTCGCCCGCGCCGGACGCGCGCACTGCCCCCAGTGCAAGCTCCCCGTCCGCTCGCAGACCCCCGAGGAGATCGCGCAGCAGATTTTCCGCGAATCCTCCGGCCAGAACGTCGTCCTCCTCGCGCCCATCGTCCGCGACCGCAAGGGCAGCCACCGCGCCCTCCTCGACGACCTGCGCAAGAAGGGATTCGTCCGCGCTCGCGTCGACGGCGACACCGTCCGCATCGAGAACGTCCCGGAGCTCGCGCGCTACTCGCGCCACACCATCGAAGCCGTCGTCGACCGGCTCAAGCCCGATCCGGCGCAGCCCGGGCGATTGCGCGAAGCCCTCGACACCGCTCTCGGACTCTCCGCCGGCGAGGTGATCGTCTCGCCGGGCGGTGGGAAGGGCGACGACCGCGCCTACTCGACCTCGCGCACCTGCCCAGGCTGCGGAGCCGAGACGCCGCCGCTCGAGCCGCGCTTGTTCTCCTTCAACTCTCCGCACGGCGCTTGCCCCGAGTGCCAGGGCCTCGGCGTCCGTCTCTCGGCCTCGGCCTCGGCCGTCGTCCGCGACTCCTCGCTCTCCATCCGCCAGGGCGCGCTCGCGGTCACGCTCGCCTCGAAGCGAGGCCTTCTCTTCCCGCACGTCGACTTCGATTTCCTCGACCGGGTCGCGAAAGCGCACGGTTTCGACCTCGACACGCCGTGGGAAACGCTCTCCCGCCGAGCGCAGAGGACGATCCTCGAAGGGACCGGCGAAGCGCGCTACCCCGACGAGGCCTCCTGGAACGGCAAGCGCTACCAGGGCACCGCGCGCTGGATGCGGCGCTTCCGCGGGGTGCTCCCGGCGGTCGAGAAGGGCGCGCTGGGCGGCGCGCACAAGAGGCAGGCGCGGCGGCTCCTCTCCTCGCAGATCTGCTCCGCCTGCGACGGCAGCCGACTGCGCCCCGCCGCGGGAGCGGTGCTCCTCGGCGGCGCGACCTTCGCCGATCTGACGCACGCTCCGGTCGGCGACCTCGAGGCGCGCCTCGCCTCGCTCGCCCTGACCGCCCGCGAAGCCCGCATCGCGCGCGACCTCCTGGCCGAGATCCGCCGTCGCGTCGAGTTCCTGGCCGAGGTCGGCCTCTCCTACCTCACCCTCGACCGCTCGGCCGACACGCTCTCCTCGGGCGAGGCGCAGAGGATCCGCCTCGCGGCCCAGCTCGGCGCCGGCCTGCAAGGCGTGCTCTACGTCCTCGACGAGCCCTCGATCGGCCTCCACGCGCGGGATCAAGGCCAGCTCCTCACGGCCCTCGAGCGCCTGCGCGACCTCGGCAACACGGTCGTCGTCGTCGAGCACGACGAGGCGACGCTTCGCGCGGCCGACTGGCTCATCGACGTCGGCCCCGGCGCGGGCCGCCACGGAGGGCGGATCTGCGCTTCCGGCCCGCCCGCGGAGGTCGCGCGCGCGGACACGCCGACGGGAAGGCTCCTGCGCGGCGAGCTCTCGCTCCCGGCTCCCCCCGCGCGTCGTCCCGGGAACGGCCAGGCCCTCGTCGTCGAAGGCGCGCGCGCCTTCAACCTCAAGGACATCGACGTCCGCTTCCCCCTCGGCACGCTCATCGTCGTCGCGGGCGTCAGCGGCTCGGGCAAGACCACGCTCGTCAGCCGCATCCTCGAACGCGCCGCGGTGCGCCACCTCGGGCGCGAGACGACCGAGCCCGAGCTCCACACCCGCATCCGGGGCCTCGAGCACCTCGGCGAGGTCGTCACCGTCGACGGCACGCCGATCGGACGCACTCCGCGCAGCAACCCCGCCACCTACACCGGCGTCCTGACGCCGATCCGCGACCTCTTCGCGGCCCTGCCCGAGGCGCGGATGCGCGGCTACGGCAAGTCGCGCTTCTCGTTCAATGTCCCGAACCACGAGGCGGGAGGCCGCTGCGAGGCCTGCGGCGGAGCCGGCGCGAAGCTGGTCGAGCTGCAGTTCCTCGCACCCGTCACCGTGCCGTGCGAAGAGTGCGGGGGTCACCGCTTCCAGGCCGAGACGCTCGACGTCCGCTACCAGGGGAAGAGCATCGCCGACGTGCTGGGGATGACCGTCGAGGAGGCGCTCGAGCTCTTCAAGGACCACCCCAGGATCTCGCGCCCCCTCGCGCTCCTGGTCGAGATCGGGCTCTCCTACCTCACGCTCGGCCAGCCCTCGACGACGCTCTCGGGTGGGGAGGCGCAGCGGATCAAGCTGGCCGCGGAGCTCCAGCGCCGGCCCGGGGGTCGGAAGGGGGGGCACACGCTGTACCTGCTCGACGAGCCGACGACCGGGCTGCACCTTCACGACGTCGCGCGCCTCGTCGCCGCGCTGCAGAAGCTCGTCGACCTCGGCCACACCGTCGTCGTGGTCGAGCACAACCTCGACCTGGTCCTCACCGCCGATCACGTGATCGAGCTCGGCCCCGACGGCGGCGCCGGCGGCGGGCGCGTGGTCGCTGCGGGGACGCCCGAGGAGATCGAGCGCGCGGAAGGCTCGCCGACCGGAGCGGCGCTGCGCGCGCTGCGGCGCTCGCGCGCGTCGGCTCTCGTCCCCTCCTCGAACGGGAAGGCGCAGGCGACCGGCGGCCCCGCGCGCACGATCTCGGTCCGCGGCGCGCGCACGCACAACCTCAAGGGCATCGACGTCGACATCCCGCGCGACGCGCTGACCGTCATCACGGGCCCGAGCGGCTCGGGCAAGAGCTCGCTCGCGCTCGACACGATCCACACCGAGGGCCGCCGGCGCTTCGTCGAGTCGCTCTCGACCTACGCGCGCCAGTTCCTGGGCACGAAGGACCGCCCGGCCGTCGATCGGATCGACGGCCTGGGGCCGTCCGTCGCGGTCGAGGGCCGCGCCTTCGGCGGGAGCCCGCGCTCGACGGTCGCCACGACGACCGAGATCCACGACCACCTGCGCGTGCTCTTCGCCCGCGCCGGGACGCGCCGCTGTCCGGCCCACGGCGAGGAGCTCGCGAAGAGCGACGCCGGCCGGGTGGCGCGGCGGATCGCGGCCGATTTCGAGGGCCGCTCGGGGTGGATCGTCGCGCCCGTGTCGGATGCCAGGGAGCACCTCGCCGGGCGCATCGCGGCCTGGCGCGCGGCGGGCTTCGCGCGCCTGCTCGTCGACGGGGCGGAGGTCCGGCTCGAGGGCGAGCTTGCCCAGGTCGGCGCGGAGTCCGCGGTCGATCTCGTCGTCGACCGCCTGTCCTTCAGCGCCGAGACGCGAGCGCGCATCGCGGAGGCGGTCGAGCAGGCCGAGAGCGTCTCGGGCCGCGTCGCGGTGGTCGGTCGCGGGGGCGAGCGCCGCGAATACTCGACGCGCGGCCTCTGCCCGGTCTGCGGGTACCGGATCGAGAGCGACCTCGAGCCGCGCCACTTCTCGTTCAACACGCACGTGGGCGCGTGCGAGGCCTGCGGAGGCCTGGGCGAGAAGTTCGAGTGCGACGAGGAGAAGCTCTTCGAGCGCCCCGACCTCCCCGTCGGCGACGGCGCGATCGTGAAGAAGCTCGAGCGCTGGCTCGTCAAGGGCAAGGGCTACTACGAGCGGCTTCTGGACGAGGTCTGCCGCGCCCACAGGATCGACCTCGCGCAGCCCTGGAAGGACCTCTCTCCCGCGCACAAGAGCCTGGTCGCCCGCGGCCAGGGCGCGCGCGCGAGCTACCGCGTCCGGATCGAGCGCACGACGGCGAACGCGGAGATCGAGGAGACCTTCACCGCGGGCTGGCCGGGGCTGTGCGGCCACGTCGACGCCTGGCACGAGAAGACCGAGGACGCCGAATGGGCCGCGATCCTCGAGCGCGTGATGAGCCGCCGCTCGTGCTCGGCCTGCCGCGGGGAGCGGCTGAAGCCCGAGTACGCCGCCGTGATCCTCGGCGGACGCCGGCTCCCCGAGGTGCTCTCGCTCTCCGTGGGCGAAGCGCTCGCGTGGATCGTGAAGGTCGGCGCGCGGCGCGAGACGGCCGCGTCCGTCGGCGCGGTCGTCGCCGAGATCCGCTCGCGCCTCTCGCTCCTCGACCGCGTCGGACTCGCCTACCTGACCCTCGACCGGCACACCGCGACGCTCTCGGGCGGGGAGGCGCGCCGCGTGCGGCTCTCGGCCGCGCTGGGATCCCAGCTCGTCGGCGTCTGCTACGTCCTCGACGAACCGACCGTCGGCCTGCACCCGAGGGACGTGGAGAAGCTCGCCCTCGCGCTCCAGGACCTCCGCTCGCGCGGCAACACCGTCATCGTCGTCGAGCACGACCTGTCCTTCATGGAACGCGCCGACTGGCTCGTCGACCTCGGGCCAGGCGCGGGGCGCGAGGGTGGCAGCGTCGTCGCCTCCGGACCGCCCGCGGAGGTCGCCCTGCACCCGACCTCGGCGACCGCGGCTGCGCTCCGGGGGGAGATCCGGCTCGCCCGCGAGACCGCGTCGAGGAGGGCGGCGGGTCTCGTGCGCTTGCGCGGCGCGCGCGTCCACAACCTGCGCGGCGTCGACCTCGAGTTCGCCTTCGGCGAGATCTGCGGCGTGTGCGGGCCCTCGGGCTCGGGCAAGAGCACGCTGGTCCTCGAGACGCTCGTGCCCGCGCTCCAGGGCGAGCGTCCGGACGGACGCTGGAAGCGCCTGGAGAAGCCGCCGGTGCTCGCGCGCGCGGTCGTCGTCGACGCCGGCCCGATCGGGCGCACGCCCGCGTCCTGCCCGGCGACCTACACCGGCCTGATGGAACCGCTGCGCGAGCTCTTCGCCCGGCTCCCCGAGGCCCGCGCGCGCGGCTTCGAGCCGGGGCGCTTCTCGTTCAACAATCCCCGGGGACGCTGTGCGGCCTGCGAGGGCAAGGGCGCCATCGCGGTCGAGATGCAGTTCCTCGCCGATCTATGGCTGACCTGCGAGGAGTGCGGCGGACGGCGCTACGCCCCCGAGGTCCTCGAGGTGCGCTGGCGGGGGCTCTCGATCGCCGACGTGCTCGACCTCACCGCGACCGAGGCGCTGGAGGTCTTCCGCCACCAGCCCGCGATCTCCCGGATCCTGGCCACGCTCGCCGACGTCGGCCTCGGCTACGTGCAGCTCGGGCAGAGCTCGACCACGCTCTCCTCCGGGGAGGCGCAGCGCATGAAGCTCGCCTCGGAGCTCTTCCGCGCCGAGGCGGTCGGGAGGAGCGTGCTCGTCCTCGACGAGCCCAGCACCGGCCTCTCGGCGGGCGACCTCGTCCACCTCGTGCGCGTGCTCGACCGCCTGGCCGCGCGCGGGGACGCGGTGGTCCTGATCGAGCACCACGCGCAGCTCCTCGCGATCTGCGACCGGCTCCTCGAGCTCGGACCCGAGGGCGGCGAGGGTGGAGGCCGGGTCGTCGCCGCGGGCACTCCCGGCGATCTCGCCGCGGATCCGGACTCGATCACCGGGCCGTTCCTGGTGCGGGAGATCTCGCGGGCGCCGCGCTCCGCGAGACCGCGACGGAAGGAGGTCGCGACGTGATCCTCCCCGACAATCCGCTGATCGTCCAGGGCGACCGCTCGCTCATGCTGCACACCGTTCGCTCGGTCGTCGACGCCCAGGGCCGGCCCGCGCGCGACGAGCAAGGTCGCCCGCTCACCGAGGAGCACCCCCGCTACGCCGAGGCGCGCGACCAGCTCTCGCTCTTCGCCGAGCTGGAGAAGAGCCCCGACTACCTGCACACCTACCGGGTCACGCCGGTCTCGATCTGGAACGCGGCCGCGATGGGGATCGGCGCGGACAGGATCCGGGAGATCCTCGAGAGCCTCTCCTGCGTCCCCGTTCCGAAGAACGTGCTGGCCGAGATCCGCGAGTGGATCGGGCGCTACGGCATGCTGCGCATCGAGCGCGTCGATGGGAGCGCCTCGACGAACGGCGACGAGCGCTTCGAGCTGGTTGCCTCGGATCCCGACGCGCTGCGCGACGTGCTGGGCCACGAGGCGATCCGCAAGCTCGTCCAGGTCGACGGCTCGGGGAGGGCCTTCGTCGCGCCTCTCCAGCGCGGCTCGATCAAGCAGGCCCTGATCAAGATCGGCTACCCCGTCGACGACCGGGGCGGCTACCTGGACGGCGACCCGCTCGAGATCCGCCTGCGCGAGGCGACGCTCGCGGGCCGGCCCTTCGCGCTGCGTCCCTACCAGAAGATGGCGGCCCACTCCTTCTGGGCCGGCGGCAGCGTGCTCGGCGGGAGCGGCGTCGTGGTCCTGCCCTGCGGCGCGGGCAAGACCGTGGTCGGCATGGCCGTGATGAGCATGGTCGGGGCGAAGACGCTGATCCTGACCACGAACACGGTCGCCGTGCGGCAGTGGCGCGAGGAGCTGCTCGACAAGACCGCGCTCTCGCCCGCCGAGATCGGCGAGTACACCGGCGAGGAGAAGGTCGTCGCGCCGGTCACGATCACGACCTACCAGATGCTGACCTGGCGGCGCGCGCGCACGGACGCCTTCGAGCACATCGGCCTGTTCTCGCGCCAGAACTTCGGGCTGATCATCTACGACGAGGTGCACCTCCTGCCCGCGCCGGTCTTCCGCGTGACGGCCGACTTGCAGGCGCGCCGCCGGCTCGGGCTGACCGCCACGCTGGTGCGCGAAGACGGCAAGGAGGACGAGGTCTTCTGCCTGATCGGGCCCAAGCGTTGCGACGTGCCCTGGAAGGTGCTCGAGAGCCAGGGCTTCATCGCCGCCGCGGCGTGCGTCGAGGTGCGCGTGCCCCTCGATCCGCCGCTGCGCTCGATCTACGCCGCAGCCGACGCGCGCGGCAAGTACCGGGTGGCCAGCGAGAATCCGGCCAAGATCCCGGTCGTCGAGAAGCTGATCGCCCGCCACCAGGAGGGGCGCGTGCTCGTCATCGGCCAGTACATCGACCAGCTGGTCGCGCTCTCGCGCCACCTGCGGGCCCCCTTGATCACCGGGAAGACGCCGGTCGTCGAGCGCGAGCGCCTGTACGCCGCCTTCCGCTCGGGCGAGGTCCGGCTCCTGGTGGTGTCCAAGGTCGGCAACTTCGCGATCGATCTGCCCGACGCCAACGTCGCGATCCAGATCTCGGGCACGTTCGGATCGCGGCAGGAGGAGGCCCAGCGCCTGGGCCGGATCCTGCGACCGAAGGCCGACGGCTCGGGGGCCGTGTTCTACTCGATCGTCACGCTCGGCTCGCGCGACCAGGAGTTCGCCCAGCGCCGGCAGCTGTTCCTGACCGAGCAGGGCTACACCTACGAGATCGTCGAGGACAAGGCGCTCGAGAACGAGACCCACGATCGCCGCAGGGCCACCCGATGAGCACCCCCGATCCGCGGCGATACAACGGCACTCCGCTCCCCGAGCCGGAGCGCGACGGCCCGGTTCCCGCGCGGCGCCCGACTCGGCCGCATGCGCGCGATGCGGTCGCGGCGATCGCCGAGACGGATCTCCCGGAGCTGTTCCGCTTCTGGTCGGGGAAGGGCGGCTCGCGGATGCCCGAGGACGGGGCGGCGATCCGGGCCCAGGTCCTGGAGTGGATGTCCGACCCGGCGCTCGTCGAGGCGCGCGCCGTGTCCCTCGGCAAGCGGCTCTCCGCGATCCTCGACCTGCACCTCGCCTCGGCGCGGTACCAGGCGACCCGGCTCGATCTCCTGAACTCGAGGAGCCTCGCCTACCTCTCGCGCTACGACCTGGAGGCAGGCCTGTCGATGCTCGCGCGCCACGGCCTGCTCGTCGAGGGGCGGGGTTCCGCGGGCGAGGACCGCGGCGCACGCGCCTGGGCCGTGCCGGTCGATCTCGGCGACGCGATCCTGCGTCAACGCCGCGCGAAGAGGCGCGGGGTCTTCGATCTGTTCACCCTGCGCGGGCACCTCGACCGCCGCTACGAGGATCCCTCGCGCTCGTTGCGCACGCCGCCCTCGCGCCTGCGCGAGCTGTACAAGATGTACAGCAACGAAGCCGCGGCCGTCGCGCGCGTCGAGCGCCTCGAGCCCGGGCTGCGCGCGCTCGTCGAGAAGACCGTGGTCGAGTTCGGCGGCATCCTGCCCCGCGCGCTCTTCGAACGCCTCGAGACCGGCCTGGCCTGGGACGGGCGGCGCTGGCGGACGGTGCTCGAGGAGTCGTTGCTCGGAACGGTCGAGCGCGTCGAGCTCGGCCGATACGGCATCCACCACAACGACGAGACGTTGATCGTCTTCAACGAGGTGGCGCTGGCCTGGCTGCGACGGGTGGCGGTCCCGGGCGATCCCGACCGCCCGCACGAGGAATCCGAGCACGGCGTCGATCTGGCTTCGAACCTCTCGCGCTTCATCGGCTTCATCCTCGATCACGACGTGCGCTTCACCGTGCGCGGCGACATCTTCAAGACGACGGAGAAGCGCATCCAGGAGGAGCTGATCCCGAACCCCGGCCGCGAGCTTTCCCGCGAGGCCGTTCTGACGTTCATCTACGGCTTCGCGCGGCACGCGCGGCTGATCGATTCGACCGGCGAGCGGACCTTCGCCCTGACCGCCGTCGGTCGCGAGTGGGAGCCGCACGAGCTGGAGGCCAAGCTGCGGGCCCTGCTCGAGTACTCCATCGAGGAGCGCGGGCTGCCGGGCGAGCCCTACCACCAGGTGCGGATGCGGAAGATCCTCGTGCGGATCCTGAAGCGCGTCGAGCCGCTGGTCTGGTACGACCTCATGTACGTGCCGTTCCTGGCGCGCAACACCTACCTGTCGAGCCTCGACGAGCTGTCGGTCGAGGAGTGTTTCGCGAGCCGCTTCCAGTCCGGCGCCTACGCGCCGATGGAGGACGTCCAGCGCCTGGCCTGGAACCTGGCCGGGTGGGTGCGCCAGAGGCTGCACCTGCTCGGGATCGTCGACCTCGGCTACGACCGCGCCGGGCGGCCGGTCGCGCTGCGCCTGACGCGGATCGGTGCGCGGCTCATCGGAGTCGTCGACGGGGCGCCGGAAACCGAGCCGAGGACGGGGAGCCTCGTCGTCACGCCCGACTTCGAGGTGGTGCTGTTCCCGACCGGCGACGACGGGGAGCTGATCCACGATCTCGACCGCTTCTGCGCGCGGGAGAAGCTCGAGAGCCTGCTCCACTTCCGCATCACCGAGCGCACGGTGCACCGGGCCCTCTCGGAGGGAATGTTCCTGAAGCGCATGGTGGGCACGCTCGAGAACCACTCGCGCACGCCGGTGCCGCAGAACGTCCTGTACTCGATCCGGGACTGGGCCGCGCAGGCGGGTCTCCTGCGGCTCTCGGCCGACTACATCGTGCGCGCCGAGGATCCGGAGGTCGCGCGGCGCTTCCAGCAGGACCCCGGCGTCAAGCCCATGCTCGCGGCGGTGATCGACGAGAGGACCGCGAAGCTCCGGCAGCACGGGACGCCGCGGCGGATGCAGTCGCTCTTGCGCGAGCTCGGGTACCTCGTCGAGCTCGAGGAATGACCCGGAGGCTGCCGCCGCCGCTCGTGGCGCTCTCGCCCGGCGACCTCGCGCCCGCGAGCACGCGCAGGTTCCTGGAGCACGCCCGGAAGGCGGTCGGGACCGGCCTGCGCGCGATCCTCGTGCGCGAGCCCGCGATGGGGGACCGCGCGCTGCTCGATCTCGCGCGCGAGGTGCGCGCGCTGCTCCCGAAGGATGGCTGGCTCGGGATCCACGACCGCGTGCACCTCGCGAAGGCCTGCGGGGCGGACTCCGTTCATCTGGGCTTCCGCTCGCTCGCGCCGCGCGAGGCGCGGAAGATCCTGGCGGAGGAGGTCGCGATCGGCTTCTCCGCGCACGAGGGGGACGACATCGGGCCGTGGGCCGCGGCCGACTACCTCTTCTTCGGCCCGGTGCTCGACACGCCGTCGAAGCGCGGGATCCGGGCTCCTATCGGTTTCGAGGGTCTCTCCTCCGCTGTGGAGCGCAGCCCGGTGCCGGTCTGGGCGATCGGCGGCCTGCGCCCCGAGCACGCACGCGCTTCTCTCGTGGCGGGATGCGCCGGGATCGCCGTCTTGTCGGGGCTCCTTCCGACGCGCGACCCGGCCGGCGCCTGCGCGGCTTACCTGCTGGCGCTGGGTCGTGATCGCAACTAGCCGAGGGAGGGACGGTGTGTCCGCGATCGCCCTGGGCGGGAAACCATCCCGCCACTACGATGCCTGCGTGACCTGGAGCGAGGACCGGATCCACCGCTGGCTGCTCTCGCTCGAGACCCCGCGCGGTCTCCGCGGCAGCCGCGGTCACGACGCCGCCGTGCTGGCTGGGCTCCGCGGGCGGCCCGTCGTGTGCGTCGACCAGACCCTCGAGGGGGTGCACTTCGTCGCCGGAACGAAGCCGCGCCTGGTCGGCCGCAAGGCCGCCGCGCGGGCGCTGTCGGACCTCGCGGCGACCGCCGCCCGGCCGCGGGCGATCCTGCTGGCGCTGTGCGCTCCGCCGGGTCGATCCTCGAAATGGATCCAGGAGGTCCTCGCAGGAGCGCGCTCGATGGCGCGGGAGTGCGGAGCGGACCTGGTGGGCGGCGATCTCGCGTGCGCGCGCGGGCCAGCCGGGATCACGGTCGCGGCCCTCGGCGACTTCGCCGGACGGGCCCGGCCGCCGGGGCGCGACCGCGCGCAGGCGGGGCAGATCGTCGTCCTCACCGGTCCCGTCGGGGGCAGTCTCCTCGGCCGGCACCTCTGCATCCGGCCGCGTCTCGTCGAGGGCGAATGCCTCTACGCCCGGGGCGCGACCGCGATGATGGACGTCAGCGACGGCCTCGCCTGGGACCTCCACCGCCTCGCGCGCCTCGCGGAAGTGCGCATCGACCTCGACCTCTCGCGCGTGCCGGTCCACGCCGATGCCGAGATCCTCGCGCGCCGCAGCGGTCGCGATCCGGTGTGGCACGCGCTGCACGACGGCGAGGACCACGAGCTGATCGCCACGCTCGCGCGCAGCCGCCTCGGCGCGGCGCGCCGGTGTTGCCCGGGGCTCGCGGTCATCGGCCGCGTGAGCGCGGGATCGGGCCTGTGGGTCGGGAGATCCTCCGGCCAGACGCGCCGCTGGAAGCCCTCCGAAGGTGGATGGAAGCATGGCGGCTGAGCGGGGGCGCACGTTCCTCTCGCGCTCGCCGCTCGCCACGCGGGCGCTCGGCGCGGCGCTGGGCCGCGCGGTGCCGCCGGGAACGGTGATTGCTCTCGACGGCGACCTCGGCACCGGCAAGACCTGCCTCGTGCAGGGCCTGGCCGCCGGACTCGGCGTCAGCGACCCGGTGACGAGCCCCACCTATGCGCTCCTGCAGAGCTACTCCGGCCGCCTCGACCTCCACCACTTCGACGCCTACATGGAGGGCCGCGAGCGTGCGCTCCTCCTCGACGGTGGGCTGGAGTGGATGCACGAGGGCGGCGTCGCCGCGGTCGAGTGGGCGGGTCGGGTGAGAGAGGTCCTCCCGCGACCCTTGCTATGGATCCTGCTCGAGCACGCCGGCGCGACCGATCGCCGCCTCGCGCTCTCCATCGAGGGCGAGGGGGAGGACGCGGCGCGCCTCGGCGAGATCGTGCGCGACCTCGAACCGCCGCCGGGCCTGGAAGAGGCGAGCTAGGATGGCCACCGCGCACCCGGTTCTCTATCCTCTCGGCCCCATGCTGCGAAGGCGCATTCCGGCCGCGGCGACCGCGGCGCTGCTCTCCCTCCCCTGCGCCGCGCTGCACGGCCGGGCGCAGGGACCGGCGGAGCCGCAGGAGCGGCCGTCCCAGCAGCCGCTCTTCGGCCTCGGTCGAGGTCTCGAGCTCACCCTGGACGGCGCGCTGGAGCTCGCGCTCCAGAACGATCTCGGCCTCAAGGTCGAGGACCTCTCCAGCGAAGCCGCTCTGTACGCGTCGAAGGGGAGCTGGGGCGCCTTCGACTGGCGGCTTTCGACGACCGCAGGCGTCACCGACAACCAATTCAAGTCCAACAGCATCTTCAGCGGCTCGATGACGAACACCCAGAGCCTCGCAGTCGACCTCGCGCGCCCGGTGAGCACCGGCGGCACGTTCAGGGCCCACTTCGACACCGCGAACACGAAGACCGACAACACCTTCTCGGCCCTGTCGACCTCGACGACCGA
Source organism: Planctomycetota bacterium (assembly GCA_041488095.1). Taxonomy (GTDB): domain Bacteria; phylum Planctomycetota; class UBA1135; order UBA1135; genus DASYPQ01. The sequence continues at coordinate 109,966 of JBGPOP010000007.1, read as the reverse complement.
CGTCGTGTCCCTGTCCTATGTGCAGCCCTTGTTGCGCGGGGCCTGGCGGCAGTACGCCACCGCACAGCAGACCCTCTCCGACATGGCCTGGAGGCAGCAGCTCGAGCACGGGCGCCAGGTGCGCCACAAGCTCCTGCTCGACGTGAGCACCGCCTACTGGGACCTCGTCGCCGCGCGCGCGGATCTGGAGGTCGCCGAATCGAGCCTCCAGCTGGCGCGCGCGCAGCTCGATCAGGACCGGCGCCGCCTCGACGCGGGGGTCGGGACGCCGATCGACGTGGTCGCGGCCGAGACCACGGTGGCGACGCGCGAGGAGAAGCTGCTCGCCGCCGATGTGCTCGTCCGCGCGCGCGCCGACGCCCTGCGGCGGCTGATCTTCCCGGGCGCGGACCCGGCCAGCTGGGAGACGGCGTTGATCCCGAGCACCCAGCTGCCGGAGGAAGCCTCCGCTTCGGCGGCCCCGGCCTGGAACGGCGCGCTCGAGACCGCGCTCGAGCACAGGCCCGAGCTGCGCCAGCAGAAGCTCCGGATCGAGGCCCAGAAGCTCGCTCACGCCGAGCGTTCGTCCGAGAAGCGCCCCGGCCTCGACCTGGCCCTCACCGCGATCGGCAAGGGGTTCTCGGGCGACGCGGCGAGCGCCTTCGACGAGGCCGGGAGGTACGACTTCCCGACCTATGAGGCCACGTTGACCTTCAGCTATCCGCTCGGAAACCGCACCGCGAGCGGGGCCGAGCGCTCGGCCTGGGCCAGCCTGCGCGCGGCGATCCTCTCCTACGACGAGATCGAGACGAGCGTGGCCGCCGAGGTCCGCGAGTCGCTGCGCCAGCTCGTCTACCAGGCGGAGGCGGTGCGCGCGGCGCGCAAGAGCCTCGACCTCGCGCGGCGACAGCTCGAGGCCGAGGAGAAGCGGCACCAGGAGGGGATCTCGACGAACTTCCAGGTGCTGAGCTTCCAGCAGGACCTCGCCCAGGCGCTGACGTCGGAGCGCAATGCACGGGCGGGCTACGCCAAGGCTCTCGCCGCGCTGGCCTCGGCCCAGGGCCTGATCGGCGAGGGCCTGCACAGATGACCGCGCGGAGCGGCGGCCGGCGCCACGGCGCCGGGCTCGATACGGCCGGGCTCCTCCTCCTCGCGTGCGCCTCGGCCTGCGGGCGATCCCATGATCCGGTTGGCAAGACGCCTTTCCCCTCGAGCTCGCCCGGGGCGGCCGAGGGACGCGCACGCGACCTCGCCTCCGACGACCGCATCGCCTGGCTGCTCGCGCCCTGCCCGCATCCGGAAGCCTTCCTGGCCGACACCGGCGATCCCGTGGCGGTCCTGGTCTCGAAGCTCGCGCACGGCCAGCTCGATCCGCTGCGCCAGGCCAAGACGGAGCTCGCGCAGATGGGGGAGGCGGCGCTGCCGGAGCTGCGGCGTTTCTGCGATCGCGAGCGCTCCGATCCCCAGGGCGCACAGCACCTCTTGAACGCTCTCTCCGTGGTCGGCGCGATGGAGACGCATGCCGGCCGGGATCTTCTCGTCGCCGCGCTCGGGCAGCCGGAGGAAACGGTGCGGATGGAGGCCGTGCGCGGCCTCGCCCGTCACGCCGCGCCGGAGGATTACGACCGCCTGATGGCGCTCGTGCCGATCGCGTCCTCCGACGCGCTGACCGCGATCGGTGGAGCCCTCGAGACCGCCGATCGAATGCGGTTCGAGGACGACTTCGTCGCCTGGCTGGCGGGCCCGCGCCAGCGTGCGAGCCTGTGGATCGGTGCGGCCGAGCGCGTGTGCGACACCTCCCGGCCCGAGATCCTGGCGCGCTTTCGAGAGATCTATCCTCACAGCGAGGGGGACCTGCGCTTCTACCTGGCCGCGGCGGTCGCGCGGGCCGGGGACGCGGAGACGCTGGCCGAGCTGCGCGCGGCCCTCAAGGACGAGAACCCCACCCTCCGCTCGCTCGTAGCGCGCGCCCTCGAACGGGTCGGACTGACGCGCGAGATCGCCCCGCTCTTGTGGGAGGACCGCGACGAGGCTCTCCGCGCTCTCGTTGCACGCGCGGTCGCGGCGCTGCCGCCCTCCCAGGAAACCACGGGTTGGCTGCGCAAGGGAACGGACGACCGGGCGCGATCGGTGCGCATCGCGTGCCTGGCCGTGCTGGCCGAGCGCGGCGACGCCGAGGCCCGCGACCAGGGGCTGCTGCTGCTCGAGGGAAACCGGAGCGACCTCGAGTACGGCATCTCGGTCCTGCGCGCGGCCTGGGCCAAGGACACGGCTCTGGCCGCGCGCGCGCTGGACCGGCTGGAACGCCTGCGCTCGGGCCAGATCCAGCCCGTCCGCGTCGAGGTGTCGACCCTCGACCGGGCGATCGCGCAGGTGCCGCTGGCGGATGCCGCGCGGGCGCTCTTCGAGCGCGCGCAGACGGCTTCCGGCGACATCGAGCAGCTGCCCGCGTATCGGTGGTACCTGATGCAGGCGGGCAACACCGGACCCGTCGGTCGCGCCTGGCTGCGCGAGCGCTGGGCCGACGAGGTCGACCCGGCACGGCGGGTCGACATCGCGATGGCGGGCACCTACGACAAGGACGACGAGAGCCGCGCGTTCCTGCTGCGGATCACGGAGGACGAGCGTTCGACGCCGCTCGAGGTGCTCTACGCCGCCAACCTGCTCGTGCACCAGGGGCCGGCGGCGACCGTCGCTCCGCGCCTCAAGCGCGTGACGCTGCGCATCGCCGATCCGCGCGTCCGGCCCGCGCTCAATTGCCTGTTGTGGCAATGGTACGGTGAGGAGCCATGACCGCGGCGGCCCGCCAGCCCGATCGAAGGCGCGGAATGCGCTGGCGCGCCGGGCTCGGTGCGGCCGTCGTCCTCCCGCTCGCGTGCAGCCGCACGGGAGGCGAGGTGCCCCCTCCCACGGGAGCCGCGCCGGCTCCTGCGCAGTGGGTGCACGGGCGCTTGCGCCAGCTCCCGCCCTGGGGCGACGACTATCGGCGATGGCGCGATCCGATCGCGGGGGGCTGGACGAGCGAAGCCTGGGCGCGGCGGATCGAGAAGGACCTGCCGGGTCGGATTTCCGCTGCGCTGGCCGCGGACGGGCACGGGCTGGAGGAGATCCTGAGCGAAGACTTCGCCGGGGCGACGGCGCTCTGGCCGGCGTCGCTCGAGACGGTCTTCGACGACGGCGATCTCTCCGTCCGCCGCGGCCGTGCGCTCGATCCCGGGCTCCACCCGCGCGCCGAGCTCGCGGATCTCGTGCGCGCGTGGAAGGCGTCGCTGCGCGAGGTCACCGATCTGCGCGTCGACGTCGCGATCGACGGGCTCGACCTGCACGGTGGCGATCGCTTCGAGACGCGAATCCGGTTGCGCGTGAGCGGCGCGGCAGGTCCCGGGTCGCTGCAGCAGAACCTGCGCTGGAAGGCGGAGTGGGCCGCGCCCGCGAAGACCGAGCCGCCCGGGAGCGGGGCCCGGAGCGCTCCGAGGCTGGTCCGGCAGGCCCTCGAGAGCTGCGAGGAGGTGCGCGCGCGCGTGCGACCCTTCGCCGAGCTGACGCGGGCCGTGCTGTCGCCGTGCGAGGGGTTCGACGAGGAGATCCTGCGCGGCAGCGAGGACTACCACCTCCACCAGGACCGGCTCTCGGGCCAGCCCTTCCTCGGGATGCACGGCCTCGCCGTCGGCGACGTCGACGGTGACGGGCTCGAGGACCTCTACCTGCCGCAGCCCGGCGGCCAGCCCAACCGCCTGCTGCTGCACCAGCCCGACGGCACCCTGCGCGACGCCGCCCGCGCGGCGGGTCTCGATATCCTCGACAACTGCGGGCCGGCGCTGATCCTCGACCTCGACAACGACGGGGACGAGGACGTTGCGGTCGCAGCCGGGCCGCACATCCTGATCGGCTGGAACGACGGCAAGGGCCACTTCACCGAGCACACCGTCCTCGAAGGCCCCGATCTGCCCGAGATCACCAGCCTGAGCGCCGCCGATCCCGACGGCGACGGCGACCTGGATCTGTACGCCTGCCGCTACGTCCAGGGCGGGATCGCGCACGGGGTGCCGACGCCCTATTGGAACGCGGACAACGGCGCGCGCAACCTCTACTGGCGCAACGAGGGTGGCCACCGCTTCGTCGAAGCGGCCAAGGAGGTCGGCCTCGACGTCCACGCCAATCGCTTCAGCCTGGCCCTGATCTGGGAGGATTTCGACGAGGACGGGGACGTCGATCTCTACGTCGTCAACGACTTCGGCAAGAACTGCCTCTACCGGAACGACGGCGGGAAGTTCACCGATGTGGCCGAGCCGAACGGTGTCGACGATCCGGCCGCGGGGATGGGGGCCACGTGCGCGGACGTCGACCGGGACGGGCACGTCGACCTCTTCGTGACGAACATGGACTCGCCCGCCGGCTCGCGCATCGCCGCCCAGCCGCAGTTCATGCGCGAGCACTCCGAAGACCGGCCGCACTACGTCCGCCACGCTCGCGGGAACACGCTGCTCCTGAACGACGGCCATGGGACCTTCCGCGACGCGACCGAGGAGGCCGGCGTCGCGCCCGGCGGGTGGGCCTGGGGCGGGATGTTCTTCGACCTGCAGAACGACGGGTGGCCGGACCTGTACGTGCCGAACGGCTTCGAGACGAACCGCGACGAGGACGACTTGTGCGGGTTCTTCTGGCGCTGCGTGATCGCCCGCTCGCCAGCCGCGCCTCCCGCGCCACAGGACTACGTCGACGCCTGGGACGCCATCCAGCACCTCACGCTCTTCGAGGGCTGCTCGTGGAACGGCCGCGAGCGCAACTACGCCTACCTGAACCTGGGCGGGGCGCGCTTCGCCGAGGTCTCGTCCGCCCTGGGCGTGGATTTCATCGACGACGCGCGCCTCGTCGCGCCCATGGATTGGGACGACGACGGGCGCGTCGACCTGTGGATCCGCAACCGAACCGGTCCGAGGCTGCGCTTCCTGCGCAACGTCGACCCCTCGGCGGGACACTGGATCGCCCTGGATCTCGTGGGGACGACGTGCAACCGCGACGCGATCGGGGCGCGCGCGGTCGTCGAGGCGGGAGGGACGCGCCTGTCCCAGACGGTCTACGCGGCCCAGGGGTTCATGTGCGCACCCTCCCGGCGCCTGCACTTCGGACTCTCCCAGGCGAGGAAGGCCGAGCGGATCGAGGTGCACTGGCCCGGGGGCGCGACGGAGACCTTTGCGGACGTCCCCGCCGATGCGCGCTACCGGATCGTGCAGGGGAAGGCTTCGATCGAGCGCGTGTCTCCGCGCACCCACCCGGCGCTGGCCTCGCGGGCTTCCGAGCCCGTGCACGTCGAGCCGCGCGACGTCACGCGCATCGTCCTCTACGAGCGCCTTCCCGCGGGCGCGCTGGAGCTGCCGGCCTTCGCCAAGCTTGCCGAAAACGCCGAAACCGAGCGCCGCGTCGCCGATCTCCAGGGGCGACCGTTCCTGGTGTGGGTCGGGCTCGCGAGCGACGCCGCATCGCGCTACACGCTCCAGGCGCTGGCTTCGCAGAAGAAGGCGCTGGACGCGATCGGCGCTCCGCTCATCGCGCTCGAGGCCGGCGACCCGGCCGGGGAAGCGGAGGCCCGTGAGCTGTTCGAGAAGCTGGGAGTCGGCGTGCTCGCGGGGCGCGCCGACAAGCGCTTCCTGCGTGCGCTCGAGGTCTACCTGGTCGAGATCCTCGGGCCGTTCGAGCGCCTCGCCGATCCGGTGACGCTTCTCTTCGACCGCGTCGGGCAGCTCACCGTCGTCTACTCGGGCGTGCCTCGGGTCGAGGAGGTCCTCGCCGATGTCGCGGCAGCGCGCGATCTCGATCCGGCCACCCGCACGACCGAGCCCTTGTTGCACGGACGCTGGGCGCAACCGTTGTCGCGCAACCTCGAGGGCGTGGCGCAGATCTTCGACGTGCTCGGGGACGCGGAGATCGCGCGGTACTACCACGGCCTCGCGCGCGCGCGCTCGGGCCGCTAGCCCGCGCGGGTCAGAATCCGACGACGGGGCGCCAGGCGTCGTCCTCGCCCGGGCTCGGAGGCGGAGGCGGAGGTGGACTGCCGGGGCCGCTGAAACGCCCGTCCGAGTTGGGCAGTCCCAGCGGCTCCCCGCCGGGCTCGATCGCGAAGGCGCCGAGACCCGTGCGGCCGTGTTCCCAGGGCCAGGCGATCAGCACGAAGCGGCCCGCCACGGGCTCCAGGCCGGCGAACACGTAGCCGTGGCGGCGCAGGCGCCCGCCGTCGAGCACCTCGACGTCCTCGAGGCGCACGTGGTGGTCGGCGCTGGACGCCAGCAGGGCGGCGAGGTTTCCCGAGGCGAGCGCCTCGCCGTTTCCGAGCGCGTCGTCGGACAGCACCCGGAGCATGCGGATCGCGTCGGTCTCGTTCTCGCGCAAGGCGAAGCGCCGCAGGCGCGGCAGCGAAACGAGGACGACGACCAGCGCGATCAGCGCGAGCGTGGCCCCGTCGACGAAGGAGAGGCCGTGGCGTTCGCTGACGGCCGCGGCGGAGGCGGTCACCGGGTCCGCCCATTCCGCGGTGCGGCCGTCTCGAGGCAAGGCGCGCGCTGTCATGTCCTGTGCTCGTCCTCCCGATCCGCGCGGTCCGCGCGGTGTGCTAGGCTCCAATCCATGACTCGCCGGCCCGCGATGCAAGATCTTTCCGGGCATCTGGCCGCCGCGGCGCGCGCGATCGCCGGGCCGCTCGCGGGCTCGGGCAGGCGAGCCTGGATCGTCGGCGGGGCCCCGCGCGATCTCGCGCTCGGCGGGCAGCCCTCCGAGATCGACATGGCCTCGGCCGCGACCCCCGCGGAGGTCGAGGCGCTCTTCGAGCACACGGTCCCGGTGGGCCGCCCCTTCGGCACCGTGATCGTCCGCGCCGGGGAGGTCGACGTTCAGCACACGACCTTTCGCTCCGAGTCGACCTACAGCGACGCGCGCCGGCCTGACGAGGTCGCCTTCGGGGCCACCGTGGAGGAGGACGCGACGCGGCGCGACTTCACCTGCAACGCCCTGTACCTCGACCCGCTCGAGGACGCCTTCCTGGATCCCACGGGGGGGCTCGCGGACCTCTCCGCGCGGTGCCTGCGGTGCGTCGGCGACCCGGAGGCCCGCTTCCGCGAGGACGGGCTGCGCCTCCTGCGTCTGGCGCGCTTTGCAGCTGCGCTGGACCTCGAACCCGAACCCGGGACGCTCGCGGCGGCTCGCCGCTCCGGCGACTCCCTGCGCGGCGTGAGCCCCGAGCGGGTCCTCGCCGAAATGGTGGGGATCCTGGGAAGGCGGGGAGCCGTTCGGGCGCTCTCGCTGCTCTCCGACCTCGACCTCCTGGAGCGCGCTCTCCCGCATCTGGCCGACCTCGCCGCCGGCGAAGGCGGGCGAAAGCCCTGGTGGGAAGCGCGCCGCCGGGTCTTCGAGGCGTTGCCTTCCGCTCCGGGTATCGCACTCGGTCTGGCAGCGCTCCTCGGTCCGGCGCAGGCAGGCAAGGAGAGCCAGGCCCGCTCCGGGATCACGGTGGTCGGGAGTCTTCGCCCCTCACGTGCTTTGCGTCAGCGCGTCGAGGCGATCTGGGCCATCGCGCAGGACGCCCGCGCAGCGATCTCGGGTCCCCGCTCGATCCGGATCCGGTGGATGCGCAGCCCGGCCTTCGAGGAGGGGATCGCGCTCGCGCGCGCGCGAGCCCGGGCGAGCGGGGCCGAGGAGCGCGACCTGGAGGACGCGCAACGTGAGCGGGAACAGATGGGGGAGGAGGGACTCTGGCCGAGAGCCTGGATCTCGGCCGAAGACCTCAAGCGCCTGGACGTGCCGAACGGGCCGCGCTGGGGCGAGATGCTGCGGGAGGCCGAGGAGCTTCAGCTCGACGGCCGGCTCGCCTCGCGCGAGGAGGCGCTGGCGTGGCTCGCACAGCGGGCGCACGCGAGCTCTCAGGAGGGCGGGAAGAGGCCGCGGAGCGCATAGGAGACCGGGTAGCCGGAAAGGATCGCGCCCGCGACGATCCAGCCGTCCGCGCCGCCCGCCGAGAGCGCGACTGCGGCCGTGAAGACGAGGAGCCTCCTCAAGGCGAGGCCGGTCGCGCGCGTCACCTCCGGCCCGGACCAGGTCGAGAAGCCCTGCGCCGCTCCGAGGAGCCCCGCGCTTCCGACCGCGGCGAGAACGACGGCCGCCCAGAGACGGAGGCGAGCGGCTTGGGGTTGGAGGAGCGCTGCGAACGGCGCCGTGGTGAGGAGGAGCGCGGCGATGGCGAGATGGATCGACGGCCTCGAGCTTCGCCGGACGTCCTCCGCTGCGTCCTCGAGACGAGCCAGGCGCGAGACGCTGAACACGTACCCGCCGTAGAGCAGCGCCGGCCCGAGGAGGTGGAGGTCCTGGACCGGGCCTGCCCCGTAGAGGATGCCGGCAGACAGGTTCGTGGCGCGGCAGATCGCGAGGAGGATCGGCCCGATCCAGGCGCCGCGTCCGCGCAGGTCGTAGAACACCGCGGCGATGGCGGCGAGAAGCAGAGCGGATGAGCTCGCGTGGCTCACGGTGAGCGCGAGCAGCGGCCCCAGGGTCAGGAGCGCGATCGCGATCCCGAGCGCAGCCTCAGGCCGGACCGCACCCGAGGGGATGGGTCGATCCGGCCGCGTACGACCGTCCACCCCGCGATCGGCCCAGTCGTTGAGCACCATTCCCCCGTGGTACACGGCGAGCGAGGCGATCATCAGCACGAACGGCCCCGCTCCGCCCGGCCACCCTCCCGCCCCGGCGGCGACCCCGGCGGCGATATCGGCTGCGGCGGTCGGAGCGAGCGACAGCCGCAGGAGCCGGCCCCAGGCTTTCATCTCAGCGGTGCACGAACCACTTCATGACGTCGTTGTAGGTCACCAGGACCATCAGCGACACGATCAGCACGATGCCGACCATCTGGCTGTAGGCGAGCACGCGCTCGGAGACGGGTGAGCCCTTGACCCTCTCGATCAGGAGGAAGAGCAGGTGCCCGCCGTCGAAGACCGGGATCGGCAGCACGTTCAGGAAGGCGAGGTTCATGCTCAGCATGCACAGGAAGAAGAACAGCTTGGCGAGCCCGAGCTCGGCCCAGCTGTGCGAGACGACGCCGATCGTGATGATCCCGCCGATGTTCTTGCCGCTGACCTGGCCGAGGAGGATGTGCTTGAGCGTCAGCCAGGACTCCTCCAGGAACTTCCACGAGGCCGCGACGCCGGCGGAGAGCGACTCGAGCGGTCCGTTGGTGCGATACACGTACTGTGCAGGCTGCAGAGCGAACCCGTACTCGATCGCGTGCTGGTCGGTGACCGAGGCCGTCAGCGTGAGGTAGGACAGCTCGCCTCCGTCCGCCCGGCGCTCGATCGCGATCTCGAGCGACCGGCCGTCGCTGGCCGCTTTCGCAGCGTCACGGACCTGCTGGTAGCCTTCGATCGTGCGTCCATCGATCGAGAGGACCCGGTCGCCGGACCGGAGTCCGGCCTTGTCGGCGGCGGTGCCGGGCTTCACGTAGATCCGCGTACCGGCCAGGTCCGGACCTATCGCAAGGTCGCCGTGGAGCGCCAGGGTCTCAGCGGGCGTCAAGGGTCCGAGCGTGAGGTCGACCCTGCGGCCGTCACGCTCTACGCGCACGGCGACGGTCCCCTCCGCGGTCGCGAGTGCCTGCAGGAAGTCGAACACGCGCAGGATCGGCCGGCCGTCGACGGAGAGGATCCGGTCGTCCTTGCGCAGCCCCGAATTCGACGCCAGTGGCGTGTCTCGGAAGTCGAACAGGCGGTCGTCGAGCGGAGCGACCCCCAGGATCCGGTCCTCGACCGCGTCGGATGGCCGCGGAACGATCTCGGCACGGAAGGGCTTCCCCCCGCGCTCGAAGGTGGCCGCGAAGGGTTTCCCGTCGCGGATCGCGAGGGAGAGCTGGTCCTCGATCGACAGGCCGGGCAGGGCCCGCTCGACGGATACCAAGTGGTCGCCGGTCGCCAGGCCCGCCGCCGCCGCTGGAGAGCCCGGAGTGATGCGGATGGCGGCATGAGGGTCGATCGCGCTGGTGACGCCGATCTCGAACGCGCCGATCCTCTCGGCCCACACCGGTATCAGCCGCACCGTCCTCGGCCGGGATGCTCCGGGGTCTAGAACCTCGAGCACGCTCTCCTCGGGCGAACCCAGGGCCACCTCGATCAGGATATGGCTGAAGTCGAAGACCCGGTGTCCGTTGACGGTCAGAACGCGCGTTCCCGGGGCGAGTCCCGCGTGCCAAGCCGGCGTCCCAGGTGTGCTCGGGCCGAGCACCGGATCCGCACAAGGGATTCCGACGGCGAAGATGATCGGGAAGACGATCAGGCCGAAGGCCACGTTGGCAAGGACGCCACCCGAGTAGATCAGGAAGCGCTGCCCGACGCTCTTCCCGTGGAGCTCATCGGGCGCCGGGGCGGTCCGGCTCTCGGCCGACTCCTCGCCGGCCATGCGCACGTAGCCCCCGATGGGCACGAGGGCCACCTGGTACAGGGTCGATCCGCGGCGCCAGCCCAGCACGCGCGGGCCCATGCCCAGGCTGAAGACCTCGACTCGGACGCCGCACAGGCGGGCGCACAGGAAGTGTCCGGCCTCGTGCACGAAGATCACCAGGCTGATGCCGAGAACCACCTGGGCGTAGCGCGCGATCTCGAGCCAGATGCCGTCCATGCTGAAGCCCTCCCGGTCAGGCGCGCGCGCCCAGGGCGCGAACCTCTTCGTGCGCCCAGCCGCGGGCCAGGAGGTCGGCTCGCAAGAGATCCTCGACGCTCTCATCCAGGCCGGGTCGCCGGTCGAGCACGCGACGGTTGATGCGCGGGATGTCGTGCAACGCGATTTCCAGGTTCAAGAAGGCCTCGACGGCCACCTCGTCGGCGGCGTTGAGCACGCTGCCCGAGTCCGACCCCTCCTCGATGCACCGGAATCCGAGCTCCAGCGCCGGGAACCGGGCGGGGTCGGGGGCCTCGAAGGTGAGGCTGTGGAACAGGTCGAGGTCGAAACCGCGCAGATTCGAGGGAGCCCGGTCGGGATGGTTCAGAGCGTAGTGGATCGGGCCGCGCATGTCGGGGGGTCCCATTTGAGCGATCACCGAGCCGTCGACGAACTCGACCAGCGAGTGGACGAGCGACTGGGGGTGGATCACCACGGCGATGCGCTCGCGCTCCAGGCCGAAGAGGTGGTGCAGCTCGATGACTTCGAGTGCCTTGTTCATCAGGGTCGCCGACCCGACTGTGATCCGCGGGCCCATGTTCCAGTTGGGGTGACAGAGCGCCATCTCCGGCGTCGCACGCTCGATCTCCTCGGGAGTGCTGGAGCGGAACGGCCCCCCGCTGGCCGTGAGGATGACGCGTCGGACCCGATCGACGCGCTCGCCGCGCAGGCACTGGAGGATGGCCGAGTGCTCGGAATCGACCGGCACGATCTCGCCCCCGCGCTCGCGCGCGAGCTCCACGAGCCTGGCCCCGGCCATGACCAGGGACTCCTTGTTGGCGAGGGCCAGGGTGCGACCGCGCTCGAGCACGCGCAGGGAAGGCAGGAGGCCGGCGGCGCCGACGACGCCGTGGACGGCGACGTCGTAGTCGGCCTCGACGGCGATCTCCTCGAGCGCGGCAGGGCCGGAAAAAAGCTTCGTGGAGGGGGGCAGGTGCGGCCGGAGGGCGTCGGCGGCCTCGGGGTCGGAGAGGGCCACGAAAAGCGGGCGGAACTCCTCGACCTGCGCGCGCAGGATCTCGGTGGAACGCCTGGCCGCCAAACCCACGACCCGGTGGGCCCCCGGCTGCTCGCGCAGGAGCTCGAGGGTCTGCGTGCCGATCGAGCCGGTGCTGCCGAGCAGGAGCAGGGATCTCATCAGGTGAGCGGTCCTGGGTGATAGTGTAGGGGATCCGCGGGCGCCCGGGAATGCCGGCCCCGCGGACCGACCCGCGTGTGGCAGCGCCAAGCCAAGCACTGTCCCCTGTGCGCCGCTCCGCTCTCGCGGGCGGAGGTCGAAGGGCGCGAGCGCGTGCGCTGCACGGACTGCGCCTTCGTCCTGTACGAGAATCCGTCCTGCGCTGCCGCCGGGATGGTGATCGACGGGCACGGCCGCGTGCTGCTCGTTCGTCGCGCGATCGAGCCCTTCAAGGGACAGTGGGCCCTGCCGGCCGGCTACCAGGAGGTCGACGAGGCGCCGGCGAGCACGGCGGCGCGCGAGGTCCGGGAGGAATCCGGGATCGAGGTCGAGGTGGTCGAGCTGCTCGACCTCCTGTTCGTGCCCGCCCACACGGTGAAGCCCGCCAATCTGGCCGTGTACTTGTGCCGTCCGATCGGAGGCACCCTGCGGCGCGGGGACGACACGCTCGAGGCAGCGTGGTTCGATCCGTCCGACCTTCCGCCCGATCTGGGCTTCGAGAACGGCCCGCGGATCCTGGCTTGGTTCCGGCAGAAGTGGGGCGGAGTTCCCGGCCGGGAGGGTTGATTCCGCCCGCGCGGGTGAAGGGCGCTGCGGAAGGGGTTATCCTGCCGCGCGTCGGCGCCATGCGCCGCCCCTGGCCCGTGCCCGACCCCGCGAAAGCAGGACGATCATGACCCCCGCCCCCGCACGCTACCGCGAGGCCGGAGTCGACATCGCGAGCAAGTACGAGGCGGTCGAGCGCGCCAAGGACGCGATCCGGCGGAGCTTCACCCCCGGCGTCCTAGGCGACGTCGGTCTGTTCGGCGGGCTGTTCGACCCCGCGCGCGTGGGTTGCGGTGACGCGATCCTCGTCGCCAGCGCCGACGGTGTCGGGACGAAGCTCGAGGTCGCCAAGCGCGCCGGCGTCTACGACACGATCGGGCGCGATCTCGTCCACCACTGCATCGACGACATCCTCGTCCAAGGCGCCCGGCCGCTCTTCTTCCTCGACTACGTGGCCGTCGGGCGCATGGAGCCGGGGATGGTCAGCGAGCTGATCCGCGGCTGCGCCGAGGCCTGCCGCGACAACGGGCTCGCCCTCCTCGGCGGGGAGACAGCCGAGATGCCGGGCTTGTACACACCCGGAGACTTCGACCTGGCCGGCTTCATCGTCGGGGCGGTGGGGCGCGACCGCATCCTCGACGGGAGCCGCGTCCGGCCGGGGCAGGTGCTGCTCGGGCTGCGCTCCTCCGGGCTCCATACCAACGGCTATTCCCTGGCGCGCAAGATCCTCTTCGACGAGCTGCACCTGTCGCTCTCCGACCGGCCGCGGGAGCTGGAGGGCAAGAGCGTCGGCGAGGCCCTGCTCGCCGTGCACCGTTCCTACCTGCAGCTCCTCTGGCCGCTCCTCGAGAAGAACCGCATCGCGGCGATGGCGCACATCACCGGCGGCGGCTTGGTCGACAACGTCCCCAGGGTCCTCGGCGCCTGCGATGCGCTCATCGATCGCGCCAGCTGGAGTCCGCCTGCGCTGTTCCGCTTCCTGTGCGAGCGCGGCGGTGTCGCACCCGACGAGGCCTACCAGGTGTTCAACATGGGCATCGGGATGGTGCTCTTCGTCGATCCCGCTGCCCTGAAGGAGGTCGAGGCGCACCTGCGAGCACAAGGCGAGGAGGTGCTGTGTATCGGTTCGCTCGTGACAGCGCGCGGGGCGGAAGGCGAGGTGCGGTGGAGCTCCTAGGCGTCCTGCTGCTGTGCGCATTCCCGGCCCTGCCCGCTGTGCAGGACCCTGCCGGCGTTGCAAACCCGGCGACGTGGAGGGAGACCTGGGGCGACCTCGCACGACTGGCGGAGAGCGCCCCGGGATCCACCGCGTTCCAACGGATCTGGCGTGAGCTCGACGCCCTCGAGGCACGTCGCGAGCGCTCCGCGCGCAAGAGCCACGATCGGGCCGAGGTGTTCCGTGCGCGAGTCCTGCGCGCGCACCTCTCGCGCCTCTCAGGGACACCCTTCCGGCCCGTCGGCGAGCCCGGAGGGGAGATGGCGTTCCTCCCCGGGGAAGGCTGGATCGCCGCCCAGGTGGCCGGACCGGGGCCGACACGGGTGCGCGCGATGGACGAAGCCCTCTCTCAGGCGTCCGCTGAAAACCTGCGGGTGCGTCTCGAGCGAGGCCAGGAAGTCTCCGAGGAGGACGCCCGGGGCCTCCATCTCGACTGGGCTCTCGACGAAGCGCGCCTGATCCATGAGTACGCGCCTGACGGGCGTACCGCGAGCCTGCTCGCGCGCGTGCTGGGCTTGCGAGGCGAGCACGGCGAGGCGGCCAAGGTCCTCGAGCACCAGGTCGCGGCCACTCGGGAATCGGCCGAGCGCGCCGGGCTACTCGCTGAGCTTGGGAAGGCGCGCATCGCGGCAGGGGCCGATGCAGCGGCCCTGCGCGAGCTTGGCGCGGCCCTGGCCTTGGGCTCGCAGGATGCAGGCTACTCGCTCGCCACGCGCGCCCTCTCGCGGGGTGAAATCGCGCGCGCACGAGCCCTGTTCCGGGCTCTCCTGGAAGAAGAACCCTCGGCCGCGCCGGCACAGCGTGGATACGGGCTCGCGCTGCTCGGCGGTGCCGGGCCCCCGAGCCGGGCCGACGGGTGATCCCTGGTGCAACCCCGCGGAGAGCCCACGCTACAAGAACCATGAAACGAACCCATCTGCTCGGAACGGGTCTCCTCTTCCTGGCCCTCTCGCCCTTCGCGGCCTGGGGCACGGTTCTCGTCGATGACGCGCTGAAGCCCAGCGACCACGAAGCGCTCGGAAAGGTCCTGGCGAGCTACGCGGTGGCCAAGCGCGAGGACAAGGGCGTCGACAAGGCGCGCGCGGATGTCGGCGCCGAGCTGGAGAAGATCCGCAAGCGGCTCAAGAATCGCGATCCCCTGGCTCTGACGGCCGATCTCGGCAAGGCGATGTGGCAGTCGTTCACCTACGACTCCGGCAAGATCGTCACGAAGGGCAAGGTCAAGGATGTCGCGTACAAGGACAAGGACCGAGAGCAGGCGCTCGATGTGACCTACGCGCTTTGGGCACCGCCCAACTACGACCCCAGGAAGGCTTACCCGCTGATCCTGTGCATCCCCCAGAAAGGCGAGAAGCCCAGCGATCACCTGACCGAGAAGTGGATCTCCCAGGAGGCTCGCGCGAACGCCGTCCTGGCGGCTGTGCAGATGCCCGAAGCCGTGTCCCAGTGGGGCGAGGTCGGCAACACCGGCAAGTGGGGAGGCGCGGCACACCTCCTCACCGTGTTCCGCGAGGTCAGCCGCACCTACGCCACCGACTTCGACCGTGTGTACGTGGCTGGGCGAGGTGAGGGAGTGGCCGCGGCACTCGCGATGGCGGCTCGCAACCCCGACCGGTTTGCCGGGGTCATCGGACGCTCAGGGGATCCGGGCGACCTGCCCTGCGAGAACTTCCGCAACCTGCCGACGTTTTTCGCCGGAGCGGGAGCTGGCGCGACGGCCTTCTCCGAGAAGTGCACCAAGGCCGGCTACGACAATTGCACACTCAAGCCCGAGGGTACCGAGCAGGATGTCTGGGCCTGGCTCCAGGACCACCCGCGCATCCCGAACCCGGCGCAGGTCGTGCTCCTCCCCGGGACCCCGAACCCCTACAAGGCCTACTGGCTGGAGATCCCGCCCTGGGACGGCCAGGGCACGGCCCTGATCAAGGCCGCGATCGATCGGGCGACGAACACGATCAGCGTCGATGGAGAGGGGGTAGGGAGCGTGATCCTGTACTTCAACGACATCCTGGTCGACCTCGACAAGCCCGTGAAGGTGGTATGCAACGGCAGCGAGCACGTGGACGTCATTCCGCGCAACCTGCCGACCACCCTGGACCTCTTCATCAAGACACGCAGCGACCCGGGCAAGCTGTACACGGCGACGCACAAGTACGACCTGCCCGCCAAGCCCAAGCCGAAATGAGCGCGCGCGGCTCGGCCTGGATCCTCGCCGTGGCCGGGCTCGCGGGGGCGTGCTCGATGACCCTCGAGCTGTCCGCCGTGCGGCTCGTAGCGCCCTGGTTCGGCACGAGCAGCGCGGTCTGGACAAATGTCATCGGGGTCGTGCTCCTGGCGCTCTCGACGGGCTACTTGCTCGGGGCTCGGCTGTCGCGCGGAACGCGACCCGAGCGCTCGTTGGGGTGGTGTCTCCTCCTGGCGGCCGCCGCCACGGCCTGGTTGCCCGCAGCCGCGGGTCCGGTCGCGAATTGGTTCCGGCCCTCCGAGGTGGCGCTCGACGAGGCAGCCGATCTCCTCCAATGGGGGAGCCTCGCCTGCGCCCTGGCTCTCTTTCTCCCGGCGACGTTGCTCCTGGGGTGCGTCCCGCCACTCGCCACGGAGATCCTCCAGAGATCCCAGGCCCGTTCGGCGGGTGACGCTGGAGGACGGGTGCTCGCCGTCTCCACCTTGGGCAGCATCGCGGGCACTTTTGCCACCACCTACCTCGTGCTGCCCGGCCTGGGTTTGACCCGGACCTACGTCGGCGCAGGGGCCCTGCTCGTCGGCATCGGATTCCTCGCGCTCTCGCGGGGGTCGCGCACTCTCGGCGTCGCCCCTCTCCTTCTGGCCCTCCCGGTCCTCGGCGCCGTCGCAGGCTCTCGCCTGCGAGCGCCGGACGCCTCCACGGGATGGCCTCTGCTCGACTCCGCTGAATCGGCCTATCAGACCCTCCGCGTCGTCGAGGGAGAGGACGGCGGTCGAAGGATGCGCAGGCTCCAGGTCAACGAGGGTTTCGATTCCTTCCAATCGGTGTGGCAGGAGAACACGGGCTTCCTGCCGGATGACTATTACTACAACCTCTTCGCGCTGCCTCCCTGGTGGTCGGAGCACGCGGGCGTTTGGCGCGTCTTCGTCCTGGGTCTCGGCGCGGGGACGACCTGGCGCGTTCTCGAAGGCGCGCTGCCTCGGGGCATGGAGCTCAAGGCCGCGGGCGCCGAGATCGATCCGGCGGTCGTCGCTCTGGGGGAACGCTGGTTCGACCTCCCTAGAGGCGACCCGGCTCGGCGCGTGCTCTCGGGCTGGGACGCGCGTTCGGCGCTGCGCCTGCGCACTGAAGCCTGCGACGAAATCGTCCTCGACGCCTACGCAAACCAGATGGAGATCCCGGCGCACCTGTGCTCGCGCGAGTTCTTCGCCGAAGTGCGCGAGCACCTCGCGCCCGGCGGCTGGCTGTGCATCAACGTCGGCGGCTTCGGCCTCTCCGATCCGGTGGTGGAGGCCGTCGCGCGCACGGCCGCCGACGGGTTCGGGCGGCGCTTGCTGGCCCTGCGCGTGCCCTTCTCGCGCAACTGCGTGCTGTTCGTGCGCGCGGGCGCGGATCCGCCTGTGCCCGGAGGGAAGGGTTGGTACAGCGATGACGATGCCGTCGATGCCCGCCTTTCCGCGCTGGCGATCGAGGGGGCATGGCGCTGGTTCGAACCCGGATCCGCTCCGCTCCTCACCGACGACGAAAACCCGATCGAGAGGTTGCAGCGGGATTCGATCCGGCGGGGGAGGTCGCTGTGGCTTTCCGCGCCCTGACGCCGGCTGCGATGCTCGCGATCTCCATGCTCGCGCTGGCTCAGAGCCAACGTTGGCCCGACGCCCTCAGAGCCGCGGACGCGCAGTCCGACCCGCTGGCGCGATCTCGCGCACGGGTCGAAGTCTTCTACGCTGCCGGCGACCTCCCCGGGGCGCTGCGCGAAGCGCACACCGGGCTGGGTGTCGCCCGCGAGGACCCCATCCTGCTCCGCCGCGCCTGCCAGCTCTCGACGGCGCTGCGGATCCCCGAGCTCGCCGAGGAGTACGCCGGCCGCCTGGCACACTCGGTCGCGATGGGGGACCCGGATCCCGTGAAGGGGGGTTGGTGGAGAGGCGAGGCGAACGCCCTTGAGCGCGAAGTGAGGGAGCTGACTCGGCGTGAGGGGCAGCTGGAGAGGGCTGCGAGGCGAGCGCGCGCCACCTCCCTGGGCGTGTTGGGTGCCCTGTTTCTCGCGCTGATCGCGCTGGCGCGCACGCGCTGAGGTCTGCCGGAAATGGCGCCGCCCGCTCCACGAGCGGATCGGCCGGCGCCAGAATCTAGAGCGCGGGCAGGATCAGAGGATGTCCAGGATCCCCGTGGCTTCGCCGGTCAGTGTGGTCGTGTTGGCCCTGTAGTTGATGTTCGTGGAGATCTTCGAGTTCCACGGCAGGGTCTCCTTGTCCGCCACGATGCCCAGCGCCACCGCGGCGAAGCCGCGGGCGGAATCGGTGATGTCCTTGCGCTTGAGCATCTCAACCAGGGGGTCGATCGAACGCGAGTCGCCAATGAATCCCAGGGCCGAGGCGATCGCCGCTTGCGAAGAATAGCCCTTGGCTTCGGCGAGCATCTTGACCATTTCGGGCACGAGGTCCTTGTCGCCGAGAAGACCCAGTCCGATCGCCGCCTGCTTGAGCAGGTCGGGTTTGTACTTGGAGTCCTTGACGATTTCCTCGATGTCCTTGATCGCTTCTCGGGCGTCGATCAGGCCGAGTGCGACGGCGACGTTTCCCTTGACCTCGTCGCCCGGTGCGTTCTTGAGCTTCTCGCGAAGGAGGTCCTTGGCCTCGGTGTCCTTGGCGATGCCACAGGCGATCGAGTAGGCACCCATGTGGCTCGGGCTGGAGGCTTCCTTGAGGGTCGTGCGCAAAGTGTCTTTGGCCGTGCTCGACGGCGTCAGCCCGCCTTGGCTGTTGTCGAGAATAGAGCGTTCCATCACGCCGATGCCGAGACCGGCCCAGGGCTTGATGGCGTTCTTGCCCTTGGTCATGAACGTGAGCAGGTCGTCGCGGCACTCCTTGACCCCCTTGTCGCTGTCCTCGCCCGCGCCGGCGCGACCCCCGATCTGACCCAGTGAGATCATCGAGAAATTCCGTGACTGCTGATCACCCTCTTCGGCCATCCGCTTGAGTGTCTCGCGAATCTCGACGTCGGTCTTGTCTTTGTCCGTGTCGCCGATCTGGCCCAGCGCGAGCACGCAGCCCTGCCGGACTTCGTCGCGTTCCTTGGTCTGCTTTCCCAGTGCTCCGAGCAGCATCTTGGCCACGCCTTCCTTGAGATCCGGCGGGGCGTCCTTATAAGGCGGCGCGTTGAGCAGACGTGCCAGCGCCGCAGGGGCGTGGGCTCGGATCAGGTAGTTGTTGTTCTCCTCCTTGAAGAACTTCTCGATGAACTTGATCTCGGTCTGGCGCGAGCTCGAGAAGCTCTGCTTGCTGTCGGGGCTCTCGCTCTTGTCGACGTCGATCGGAACGAGACCCAGCGAGACGAGTGCGGCCACCTTGACGTCGCGCGTCGAGCTCTCGGGCTTGTTCAGGATATCGATCAGGATCGCGGCGATGTCCTGGCGAACCTGGTTGCTGGCCGTGCGGTAGCCGATCAGGCCCAGGCCGTATGTGGCGAACGCGCGCGAGCGGAAATTGATTTCCTTGTTGCCGACGAGCTTGCGTCCTGCCGGGGTGTCGAGAGCGAGGTCGGAGAGCGTCTTAATCGACGCGTCGTTTGCCAGGATGCCCAGCGCGACAGCAGCCGTCTCGGCAATCTCCTGGTTCCCGTCGGAGAGGAACTTGGACAGGAGGGGCTCGAACTCGGAGGCGCCGCTCTCGCTCTTGACATCTCCAATCTTGGCCAGCCCGATCAGGCAGCCGGTGACGATGTCGTTGCTGCGTTCCTTCTCAAGCGCTTCCTTGAGGGCAGGGACGATCTTCTGGCGGATCGCCTCCTCGGAAGGCTTCAGCTGATTCTTGGCCTGACCCTTCGTGCCCTGGCCCATGAAGAAGTCATCGCTACCCGTGATCACGCCGTTGTAGATCGCGGCCTTGAGGTTCAAGTACTGGTCCTTGTTGAAGCCCCACCAGAAGTCCCAGGTGGTGAGGTCGGCTCCCGAACTTCCGTCGCCCGTCGAAGGACCGGCAGGTCTTCCTCCGCCGCCGCCAGTCGGAACACCCGGCCCGCCGGGTGCGGGAGTGCTCGGGCCGGCCGGGCCACCCGTGCTCGGGCCGGAGGCGCCTGGGCCTGTCGGGCTCGCTCCGCCGCCACCGCCACCCCCGCCGCCGGCGGGGACGGTATCGCCCGGTCCTCGGTAGGTGCCACCATGCGCGAAAGTGATGCCTTGGAGACAGAGGCTGCCGACCGCGGCGAAGGCCCCGAGAAGGAGGTTGTTCTTCATGGGTGGGTGAGAAATGGAGGTTTGAATGATGCAGAAGGGGCGCACCGCAGCGGATTCTGGAGCGCGCACATGGCTGAATCGCAAGCTACATGCCAGAGCCATACAATCCTAGATACGAACGAAGCCGGGTTGCAATAAGAGGCCGTTTCCCAGCGTTTCCAGACCCAGCACCCTCTTTCCTTGCGGCCGTGACCGCCCGCCTCGTGTTCCGCGCGCGTAACCCCGGAAGGCGGAGGAGGATGACACCAGCCGGTTGTACCGCATGCGGATAGTCACACACTGGCGGCGATGAAGAGCCTCTTCGAGCAGAGCGAGGAGAATCTACTTCCCGCGCTGGAGCGTGCCATTCGAGACATGGACGTCCTGGGCTTGCCCGGGGAGGATCCCGCCGCACTTCCGGTCAGCTTGGCCAAGGCCTGCCATGCGGAATGGGTGCTCCTGCGGCTGACTGCCGGCGACTGGATCGAGGTTCGGCTCGGAATGGAACTCGTCATCCGACGGGTCGAGCGGGTATCGCGCGCCTTCGATTTCAAGCTCGTGTCGACCTTGCCGCGGCGCCGGCTTGTCCGGGTCGGGAGTCCTGCGATCGAGCGCCGACCGCGTTTCGCCGGGATGGCTTTGCGGGAGCTCTTGATCTACATCGAGCCGGGTCCAGGACATGGTTGCGGCCTGGTCGCCATCGCGCTCTCGCGGCCCCTAGCCGTGCATCCGGGCGTTCTCGAGCAACTCGTCCGGGGTCTTTTTGCGTTGGACGTGTTGCGCAACCGTCTCCTGAAGGCCGATGAGGTTGAAGGCTGGGCGCTCCTCGGCCGCAGGGCAGCCTGCGCGGCCCACGACATGCGGCACCTGTTGACTCTGGCCGGCCTCGAGGTGGAGCGCTCGGCGGGGGAGATCGACCCGGCGGTCTCCGAAGGCCTGAAGCGCGCGCAGACGGCCCTCGACGCCGCCCGCGATCTGTGCGATCACTCCCTGGCGGCGGCAGAGCCGGCTCCCCGGCGCGAGATCGTGCACCTCGGCGCGCTCCTGCGTGGCGAGGCGCGCGCAGCGGCTCTCGTCTCCGTGCGAGCGGATCGCGTTCCGGTCGAAGTGAGCTGTCCCGAGGACCTCGAGATCCAGGCCGACCGTGCCGCGCTGTGCCGGGTCGTCAGGAATCTCCTGCTCAACGCGATCGAGGCCTCACCTGACGGCGCTCCCGTGGATGTCGAGGTGCGGCTGTGTGGCGACCAGGAGCTGCGTGTCTGCGTGCGCGACCAGGGCCGGGGGATGGCCCGGGCCGACGTCGGGGAACTTCTCAGGTTCGGCCGGAGCGGGGGAGGGGGGACGGGTATCGGAACGGCGAGCAGCGAGGCCTGCGCGCGGGAACTCGGCGGGGCGCTCGAGGTCGAGTCCTGGCTCGGCGAGGGCACGCTGGCGAGCCTCAGACTTCCGCTCGCGGGAAGAAGCGGCCTGGATCCCTAGTCCCGCGCGGCGCCATCGCGGAGCGAGGCGCGCAGGTACTCCCGATTCAACCGCGCGATGTTCGCAACCGAGATGCCCTTGGGGCAGGCAGCCTCGCACTCGAAGTGGTTCGAGCAGTTGCCGAAGCCTTCGAGGTCCATCCGGTCGACCATGGCGAGCACCCGGTCTTCGCGCTCGGGCGCGCCCTGCGGCAGCAGGGCGAGATGCGAGACCTTGGCGGCGACGAAGAGCATCGCCGCGGCATTGGGGCAGGCCGCCACGCACGCACCGCACCCGATGCAGGCTGCCGCATCCATGGCCTTTTCCGCGTCCGCGCGCGGCACCGGCAACGCGTTGGCCTCGGGGGCCGACCCGGTGTTCGCGGAGACGAACCCGCCGGCGGCCAGGATGCGATCGAAGGCGCTGCGGTCGACGACGAGGTCCTTGACCACGGGGAAGGCATCAGCCCGGAAGGGTTCGACGGTGATGACGTCGCCGTCCTGGAACCGGCGCATGTGGAGTTGGCAGGTCGTGGTCTCGCGCTCGGGGCCGTGCGGTTGGCCGTTGATCACGAGACTGCAGGCGCCGCAGATCCCTTCGCGGCAATCGTGGTCGAAGGCCACTGGGTCTCGCCCTTCGACGAACAGGTTCTCGTTGAGCAGATCGAGCATCTCGAGGAACGACATGTCCGGTGAGACGCCGGTCATGCGGTAGGTCTCGAACGCACCCGGATCGATGGGCCGCTTCTGCCGCCAGACGTGCAGGGTGATCCGCATCCCCCCGGCCGGTTCCGTGCCGTGGGCGACGGTCATCGGTAGCTCCGTGTGCTGGGCTTCACGACCTCGAACGTGAGCGGCTCCTTGTGCAGGACTTCGTCAGCGGCGTCGCCGCGGTGCTCGAATGCGGCGGCGAAGGCGAAGCGCTCGTCGTCGCGCCGGGCCTCGTTCTCAGGTGTCTGGTGCTCCTCACGGAAGTGTCCGCCGCAGGACTCCTCGCGCTGGAGTGCGTCCTGCGCCAGCAGCTCGGCGAACTCCAGGAAGTCGGCCACGCGGCCGGCGTGCTCCAGCGAGGCATTGAGCTCGTCGCCGTCACCGGGCACGCGGACATTTTCCCAGAACTCGTTCTTGAGCTCGCGAATCTTCTGGATGGCCTGCTTCAGACCGGCCGCGTTTCGCGCCATCCCGCAGCGGTCCCACATGAGGAGGCCCAGCTCGCGATGGATGCTGTCGGTGCTGCGCTTGCCGCCGATCGCGAGCAACGATCGCGTGCGCTCCTTGGTCTGGGCCTCGGCCTCGCGGAAGGCCGCCTGGTCGGCCGAGACCGGAGCGAGCGTGCGACCGGCCAGATGCGCGGCGATGGTTGCCGGGACGATGAAGTAGCCGTCGGCCAGGCCCTGCATCAGCGCGCTCGCGCCCAGGCGGTTCGCGCCGTGGTCGGAGAAGTTGGCCTCGCCCAGCACGAACAACCCGGGGATCGTGCTCTCCAGGTTGTAGTCGACCCACAGTCCGCCCATCGTGTAGTGCGGCGCGGGATAGATGCGCATGGGGACACGGTAGGGGTCCTCGCCGGTGATGCGCTCGTACATCTGGAACAGGTTGCCGTAGCGGTCGCGGATCGCCTCGGCGCCGTCGCGCGCAATCGCGTCGCGGAAGTCGAGGTAGACGGACATCCGCGCAGGGCCCACCCCGCGGCCCTGGTCGCACTGCTCCTTGGCGTTGCGAGAAGCCACGTCGCGCGGCACGAGGTTCCCGAAGCTCGGATACTTGCGCTCCAGGAAGTAGTCGCGTTCGTCTTCGGGGATCGCCTCGGGAACGCGCGCTTCACCGGCCGTCTTCGGGACCCAGACACGGCCGTCGTTGCGCAGACTCTCGCTCATCAGGGTCAGCTTGGACTGGTGCTGGCCCGAGACCGGGATGCAGGTGGGGTGGATCTGGGTGAAGCAGGGGTTCGCGAAGTACGCACCGCGCTTGTGGGCGCGCCAGGCGGCGGTCACATTGCAGGCCTTGGCGTTGGTCGCGAGGTAGAAGACGTTGCTGTAGCCGCCGGTCGCGAGCAGCACCGCGTCCCCCGCGTGGCGCTCGAACTCGCCGGTCACGAGGTTGCGCGCGATGATGCCCCGCGCGATGCCGTCGACGACCACCAGGTCGAGCATCTCGCGGCGGGGGAGCAACGCCAGGCGTCCCGCGCCGGCCTGGCGCATCATCGAGCTGTAGGCGCCGAGAAGGAGCTGCTGGCCGGTCTGGCCGCGGGCGTAGAAGGTGCGCGCCACCTGCGCCCCGCCGAAGGAGCGGTTGGCGAGCAGCCCGCCATACTCGCGAGCGAAGGGCACTCCCAGGGCGACGCAATGGTCGATGATCTGGTTGCTGATCTCCGCCAGGCGATGGACGTTGCTCTCCCGCGCGCGGAAGTCGCCGCCCTTGATCGTGTCGTAGAACAGGCGGAAGACACTGTCGCCATCGTTGGGATAGTTCTTGGCCGCGTTGATGCCGCCCTGGGCGGCGATGCTGTGCGCCCGCCGCGGCGAGTCCTGGATGCACAGCGCAGTCACGCGGTAGCCCATCTCCGAGAGCGCCGCGGCCGCTGACGCTCCCGCGAGCCCGGTGCCCACGACGACGACGTGGAACTTGCGCCGGTTGGCCGGACTGATCAGCTTCAGCTCGAACTTGTGGCGCGTCCAGCGCTCGGCGATCGGCCCGCCCGGGACCCTGGACTCGAGAGCGCCGGCCGAGGCGCCGGTCGGTACGGAGCCGCTCACCTCGACCCTCCGCCGAGCAGGAAGAACACCGGAAAGGAAGCGAATCCGATCCCGAGCAGGATGGCCACGGCCCAGCCCGTGCGCTCGATCAACGGGTTCAGGTGGGGGTGATTGGCGCCCAGGGTCTGGAACGCGCTCCGGAAGGCATGCCGCAGGTGGAGGCTCAGGGCTCCGACCCCGACCAGATAGATCCCCGCGCCGACCGGCGTCGAGAGGCGCAGGCGGACCATCTGCCACAGGCTCGTTCCCGCGTGTTCGAGGAGCTTGCCCACGCGAAAGTCGTAGAGGTGCACGATCAGGAACACGAGCACGGTGAGTCCCGTGGCGACCATCGACGCCGAGGACAGCGTGCGCCTCCCCAGGCTTGCGCGCACGGAGTAGCCGCGCGTGCGCGCCTCGCGATTCTCGAGGCTGACACGCAACGCGAGCGCGATGTGGGCTGCGAAGAGGGCGGCGAGCCCGATCTCGGCCACGGGCAACACAGGGTTCGAATCGAGCTTGGCTGCGTAGGCGTCGAAGGCGGCGCCGCCTTGGCCCGAGTAGACCAGGAGATTGCCCGCCAGGTGCACGAACAGGAAGCCGACGAGCAGGAGCCCCGTCGCCGCCATCAGGTACTTCTTCCCGAGAGAAGACGAGAATGTCCGCCGAAGCCAGCTCATCGAAGGGTCAAGGTCGGATGGGAAGCCTGGAGATCATCCGGGCGCGCCCTCGCGGGTCAACTCCCGGCGACGATCGGCCTTGCGGTGCATCAAGGTAGTCCAGGACCCGTCGATCACGGTGTCGCCGCGCTGGTTCCGGACGCAGGCCTCGAACCGCACCCAGCCTCGGCGGGACGAGGGCTCGGCATCCTTCTCGGCGACCCGCAGCTCGAGCCGGACCGTGTCGCCCGGCGCAACCGGGCTCTGGAAGCGGATCAGCATCTCCTTCAGCGCCGCGATCGTGCCGTCGAAGATCCCGAGCTGCCAGGCCAGCCCGCTGGCGATCGACTGGACGAGCAGCCCGTGGGCGATCCGCCCGCGGAATACCGTCCCGGAAGCGTACTCCTGGTCCGTGTGGAGCGGGTTGTAGTCGCCCGACAGCCCGGCGAAGAGCACCACGTCGGCCTCGGTGACCGTGCGGCCGGGAGAGGCGAAGGTCTGCCCGACGGCGAACTGGTCGAAGTAGAGGCCCCGGCCTGAGTGCGCGCTTCCCGGTGAGGCCTCCGGCATGCGCAGAAGGTAGCGGCGCGGGGGCTGACGGCAAGGCCGACCTGGTGGATAGATACATAACGTACATTATCAGACATAACACTCAGGTGGCTGCACGCCGCGCCCACGCATCACGCTTCCTGCAATCGCCTCACTTCGGGTGGATAGCAGACCGACACCTCCAGGCTCCCGTCGGGAAGTCTTCGTCCCCTGAGCACATCGCCGGGACGCAGGAACCCGGTGAGTCGATGATCGACGGCAAGCTCCGTGAGCTCGCCGGAAGAATCCCGGAGGGCGGCTCCCCGTCCGTTCCCGGGCCCCGAGTACTCGAACCGCTCCTCGCCCGTCGCGGATGGGCGGCGGGCGCAGAGGCGATTGGCTTCCACCAGCCGAGGCAAGGACTCGTGCAGGGGCATCAGAACGGTCTCGAACTGCTCCAGGAGAGGTACCTCGTGGTTCTCCTGGGCCCAGAGGCAGAACCGCGCCAGGGCGGCGATGAGATCCTGGGCGGCGCCGGCATCGGCGAGCTCTCCGCTCTCGGGCAGCCAGCGGCAGGCGTAGGCGGTCAACTCCCGTCCGGAGAGGTTCTCGAACACGCCGATGTCGGCGGCGAACCGGCCCAGGCTGCGGAGCGACTCGAAGCGTTGCGCCGTGGGGTCGCCGTGATCTCTCTGCTCGTCCCACAGGAACTCCTCGATCATCGCCGCCACCACACCGGGGAAGTCCGGCGCCGGGGTGTCCTCGTCCTCGGGCTCGATCGCGGGGTCGGCCAGGCCGAGATCGCGCTCCAGGTCCTGGAACACCTGCTCCAGCGGAGCGCCCTCGCGGCGCTTGCGGTCGAACTCGGCCACGGCTGCGGCGACGTCGAGGCTCTGAGACCCTGCCCGCGCTCGCGTCGGCGGAGCCTGGCTCGCGCGGAGCTGCTCCCAGGCTCCGAGGAGCGTCCGACGTGCCGCTTCCAGGTCGAGGGACGTCTCGAAGGCCAGGCTGTCGAGGATCTCTCTCAGCGCGTCGTCCGCGCCAGGCAGCAGTCCCCCCGCGGCCGGCTCCTCGACCGCCAGACGCGCGAGGATTGCATCGACCCCGGGGAGTCCCACGCCCCCCGCCAGGAGCATCTCGCGTGCCTCCCCCACTGCATCGCGCACCCCCCGCTCATCGAGAAGGCCCGGCACACCATCCGCGAAGGAATGTGCGTGGAACATCGCCTCGATCTCGGACTGACGCAGGCGCAAGCTGCCCTTCTGGGTCGCGGGCCGGCGCGCGCGCGCCCGATCGAGGTCCGTTCGAAGTGCCACGAGCAGCCGGGGATTGCGCCACAGCGCGGACGCCCGGGACACATGGAAGAGGGATCCGCCCATGGGAAAGACGCGGCCGGCGATCACGTCACCCTCCGCCAGGACCAGCGAACCTTGCGCCTCGACCGCAGCGCACTGGAACAGCCCGGCCAGGTCCCAGAGCCACACGCCCCGACCGCGCTCGACGCGTGTCACCTCGAAAACGCTCGCGTGCGAGGCGGCCAGGCTGCGCGCGACCTCGCCAGCAGCCACGCCGGACGGGCGGGCGCAGCGCTCGATCAGGGCCGCGATGCGAGCCTCTTGCGGCCCGGGTTTCTCCTTCTCGAGGAGGAACCACTCCATGTGTCGGCGGGTGGCCAGCGCCTGTTCGCCTGGCCGCTCGCGAGCCCGCGTCGGATCCGCCCCACCCGGGAAGAACTCGTGCCGGCTCGCCTGGAGCTGGCGAGCCAGCACCGCATCGCGACCGATCGCGGCCGCGAGGGCTTCGAAGCAGCCATCGATCGATCGGAAATCCAGAGGGGCCATGGGAGGGTTGCCGGGATCAGGGCCGATCTCCTAGTCTAGCGGAGCGTCTCTTCCGGCGAGTCGTCGACCATGGTTCCGAGCAGCCTCTCCACCCTCGCACTCGCGGCGTCGCCCGCCTCCCTCGGCAGCCTGCGTTGGATCGATCTCCTGGGCCTTGGGATCGTGGTCCTCTTCCTCGCGCTCGGGGCCCTGCGCGGGCTGTGGTGGCAGATCGTCCGGCTCCTCGGCATCGTGGCTGCGGTCTCGGTGGCGCGCGCGGTGACGCCGCGCTTCTCGCCCGCCCTCGAGACCACGCTCCCGGGCCTCGGGCCGCGCACCGCGAACGGTCTTTCCTGGCTCCTCATCCTCCTGGCCGGCCTGATCGCCGTGGCCCTGATCGGCCGCCTCGGCCGCGCGACGATCGAGGCCGCCCAGCTCGGAGCGGTCGACCGGATCGGAGGCGCACTGGTGGGAGCGGCCGCGGGAACTCTCGTGCACATCGCGCTCCTCCTGTGCCTGTGCCAGCTGTCGCCGAAGGCCTGGGCAACCTCGACCGTGAGCGGAACCCACAGTCAGGATCTCCTCGACACGATCGGACGCAGCTTCCCGGTGCTGATCGACGCACAGGCGGCCGAGTCCCTCGCTCCGCTGCACGGAGATCCCTCGAGCGTGCGCTGATCCTCGGCCGCGCGGCTTGACGCGTCCGCCGCGCTCCACTAGAGTCCGGCCGTTCCTTCCATTCTCGCGAGCGCGGTCGGGGAAGCAGGTGTGAAGCCTGCACGGTCCCGCCACTGTGAGTCGCGTGTCCGTCGTCTCCGTAGGTCCGCGGAGTTCTCCGTGGATCGGGTCACTGGGGTGAGAACACCCCGGGAAGGCTGGAGCGGCGGGCGATCCGACGAGTCAGGATATCCGGCGCGCGTCGCTCTTCCGCCGGCCTCGAGGCAAGGCTCACGGCGCCCCGGTGCGCGGATCTCCCCGCACAGGGCCCGAGGCCCCCGAGCGGCCGGCCCTTCGACGAAGATCGAAAAGGAGATCCGCCATGCTGCGATTCGCACTCCCGGTCGGGCACCGATCCACCCTTGTCGCCGCGTTTGCGCTGGGCGTCCTCGCGCCAGCCACGCCCGCGCTCTCCCCCCTCCAGGACACGACCCTCCCGGGTTTCTCGCTCGAAGGTCAGCGACCGGTCGGCGTCTACGACGCCTACGCCACGCTGCCGAACGGTGATCGGGTGGTGTTCGACGGGGTGGTCATGAACCTCGTCGCCGAGGACGGGACCCCGATCCGCGTCCTCGGGACGACATCCGGCTTCGTCTTTCCGAGCTTCGTGCTGCCCGACCCGACCTCGACCTGCGCCCTGATCGGCGAGAGCAGCCGCGGCAAGATCTACCGGGTCGACCTGGCCGGCGCGGGAGCCTCCGTGCTCGCCGATCTGGACAACAACTTCGACGCCGTGTTCGAGAACGCGAGGCACGCGCTCGTCAGCGCGGCGCCCTGCGGCTTCGGCTGCGGCAACGAGATCCACCGGCTGGACGTGAACACCGGTGCCCTGACCCTGGTCGCTTCCCTCGCCGGTCCTTCGGGACCGATCGCCCGCGCGTCGAACGGCGACCTGTACTACGGCTCGATCCCCAACTCGCCCGGCCCGGGAACGATCCTGAGGTGGACGCAGGCCCAGGTCGCGAGCGGTGCGATCCTGGACGAGTCCTCCGCGGCGATCTTCGCCTCGGGGATCGATCCGGCCAGCTCGATGCGCTTCGACACGGTGTACGGACACCTGTTCGTGTCCACTCCCGTGTTCGGAGGCACGAGCCAGATCCTCGAGTTCGCCCCGAGCGGCACGCTGGTCGCAGCCGTCATCCAGAGCCCGGACTACCTCGCCAACGTCGAGCTCTTGCCCACGCAGGGCATCGGCTCCTTCCAGGCCTTCCAGCCCGAGGGTGTGCGCCTGAACTATCGCGGCACGGACTACTTCGCCAACACCTCGGCGATCCGGACCGTGCGCACGCGCAGACCGAGGGCCTTCACGAGCGGTCCGGGTCTCACCGGTCCCGGTGCCGTGACGTTCACCGTCCGGGGCGCGCACCCCAACGCCTCGTTCCTGGTGATGGTCGGCCGGGCGAGCAGCTACGACCCGAACGAATCGACCTACGACCTGGGCACCTACCTCTTCCACACCGGGATGCCGATCGGAGGGATCCGTCGGTTGACCTACGTCGCGACCGATGCGAACGGCGAGGGCAGCTTCACCTTCTACAACCCGGGGAATCTCCAGGGCACGCGCGTGCTCCAGGCGATGATCCGTGACTCGGGTGGCACCTTCGTGGGGAGCTCGACCGAAGCGTTCAACTGATCACGCCGTCCGAAGGCCGCGGAGCCAAGGGCAGCGTTCGCGCAGCCTCGCCTCGACCGCGCTCGAAAGGGTCGTGGCCTGTGCGTGGCATCCGACGCACGCGCCCCGCGCGCGCAGGCTCACCCAACCCTCCTCGATCGAAACGAGCTGGAAGTCTCCACCGTCCAGCGCCAGCATCGGCCGCAGCTCCGCGAGGACTTCCTGGACCTCGCGCACTTGCGTGGGCTCGCCCGTCGGCGCTTCCGACCCGGACTCCTCCGAGCCCAGCAGGCGCGAGAGCCAGCTCACGGAGATGCCTCCGGGTCGAGCAACCAACCGCGCGGGAGGTGGAGGGTGGTCGCTCCCGGCGCGCTTCGGACGCGAGCCAGCGGCAATTCGCACGAAACCCAAGCCCCGAAGCGCTCGAGATCCGGGCTCGTCGCCGCATAGCACTCGAGGCTGGCGCCATCGGAACGCACCTCGACCCTCCACACGAGCGTTTCTCGAAGAGGCAGAGACCGGCCCGCCACGTACAGGATCGACCCCACCGCCCAGGGCAGCTGCCATCCGGCGGCGACACCCGGCCAGAGATCCGGCAGCCGGCCTTGCGGCTCCGCGAGGTCGTGCTGCTCGCGCCGCAGGCACTCGCGGACGCAGGCGACGAGCGGCCCCAGGCCGGCGCGCTCGCGGCGATCGAGCAGCAGGTGCGCCCCGGCCGCCGAAGCCAGCAGCGCCAGCAGCCAGCCGGCCTCGTCGACGCGCTCGCCCGCGCAGGCCAGGTCGCCCGCGCGCGCCTCGAGCGCGCCTGGATCGATCCCGAGCAGCGCGTCGAGGCCCGTCAGGAGCTGCGTCGCGTTCGCCACGCGGTGCAGCAGCACCGGCAGCATGGCCCTCGCCAGAGGATCGGCGAGCGCTGGTGCCGAGGCGGGGACTTGAACCCCGACTCCCTTGCGGGAAATGGATTTTGAATCCATCGCGTCTGCCATTTCGCCACCCCGGCGGGGGCGTCCACACTAGTCCCGCCGGCCTCGGAAGCAAGTCGGGAGGAGGTTCGTCGCGGTCTCATCGCCGGCGCGTGGGATGCGCGAGGAACCGTTCGACCTCCTTGAGCGCCGGGACGTTCTGCGCTCCGTGGCGCATCACCTTCAGCGCGGCCGCCGCCTGGGCGAATTCGACCGGGTCCTGAAGACCGAGCGAGAGGCCGGCCGCGAAGGCGCCGACGAACGTGTCCCCCGCGCCGACCGTGTCGACGGCTTCCACGCGGAACGCGCGGCGGAGCCGGCCGTCGAAGACGCCCTTGTGGCCGAGCGTGATGATGGCGCGCCGCGCGCCCATCCGCACCAGGGCTCGGGCGGCCTTTTTCGGATCGCGCTCGCCGGTGAGCTGCTCGGCCTCGATCTCGTTCGGGATCACGACGTCGATCCCCTTCAAGGACACCCGGCTCGCCGGGGCCGGGTTCAGGATCACGAGCCTGGCGCGCGGGCGCACGAACGGCGTCTCGAGCTGGAGGAGAGCGATGTCACAAGACACCCGCGCCCTGGTCCGGGCGTTCGCCCCGGGGGCGACGCTGATCAGGTTGCGCCCCCGCTCGTCGACCAGGATGAGCGCGACGCCCGTGTGCCCGCGCACGGTGCGCAGCCTGCGCACGTCGATCCCGACATCGGCCAGGTTCTCGCGCGCCGCGCGGCCGTACTCGTCGTCGCCGACGCAGCCGACGAAGCGCACCGGAGCCCCCAGGCGCGCCGCCGCGAACGCCTGGTTGGCGCCCTTGCCCCCGTGGAGCGCCCGGAACTCGCGGCCGAGGACCGTCTCGCCTTCGCGCGGCAGACGCTCGGACAGGACCACCAGGTCCACGTTGACGCTGCCGATGACCGTGACCGTGCGCACGCGCGTCACCCGTCCTCGAGCAGCGTGGTCGCGAAGCCGCAGCCGGCCGATTCGAGGTAGCAGTTGCCGTTGTAGAAGCTGGCCTTGCGCGCCCGGCCGTCCGGATGGACGAAGTGCGCCTGGCCGAACGGACCCTCCCGCGTCAGCTCCTGGATGCGCTCGAGCCACGCGAGCGCCTTCTCGCGCTCGCCGAAGCGCAGGAGCACCGACGCGGCGCGCGCAGGCCAGCCGTCGTAGGAGCCGGTCGCCTGGTGGTCCGCACGCAAGGTCTGGAATCTCGGCAGGAGCCGCGTGAGCGCGTTCGGGTCCTGCGGCGACAGGGCGCGAAGCCAATCCCTCGTGCACAGCTCGCGCTCGAAGAACTCGACCATGCCGGCGCGCACCTCGCGCGGCAGGTCCCGGGTCATCGACCGGCCGACGTACACGAAGTCGAGGATCGTGCGCACGATCCTGCGCGTCCCGTCGGGCTGCAAGCAGGCGAACGGGCCACCCGCGTAGATCGACAGGACCTCGCGTGCGAGGAGATCGGCCTGCTTCCCGAGCTCGCGGTCGCCGGTGAGGTCCGCCACGAAGCGCATCCCCTGCACGTTGAGCGCGTTGAAGGCGGCGATCTTGTGCTCGTACGTGCTGACGCATTCGAGGATGTTCTCGTAGCTCCCGTAATCGGTGAGCCCCGGCCGGCAGCAGCTGCGCAGGGTCTCGACGCGGTCGAGCGCCCACTGCCGGTCGCCCGTGATGCGAACGTAGTCCGACACGCACGAGAGGAACGCCCCGGGGTTGACGCCGTAGCCCATGCCCGCACCCTGCCCGCTCAGGGTCTCGAAGCCCCAGTGCCGGTGCAGGTCGACGCGGATCATCGCCTCGAGGAGCTGCTTCAGCACGGCCGGGTCGAGCCGCGCCAGGAGCGGGGCCTGGAACTCGAGCTCCCACAGGAACAGCGTCGTCGGCGCTCCCTCGGGGCCGCCCCAGACCCAGGCGCGCTCGAGCGGCTCGAAATCGCCGCTGTTCCAGATGCACTGGCCGCCGGTCGCGATCCGCGAGCGCCGCGTCGGCCTGGGCACGTGGCGCCGGCACAGCAGCAGCGAGAGGATCGCCATGGCGTAGAGGCGCTCGAGCCGGCCCGGGTGCTGAGGCAGGTGTCCCGAGAAGTGCGCGTTCCCGGGCGTGAACGCGGCCTCCCACACCTCCCGCCAGTGGTCGCGCGCGGAGGTCCATCCGGTTCCGGCGTCGAGGTCGGGCAGGCGCTCCTCGCACCCCTGCACGCCCCACCAGGTCACCTGGTCGCCCGCGTTCACCACGAGCTCGGCGACCCCGACCTTGCCGCGCTCGCACGGCGGCTCTCCGTCGAGCCAGCCCTGGAGGTCGCCGTGCACGGAGAGACGTCCGGGCACCGCGAATTCCGCCCGGCCGAAGGTCTTCGTGTCGTCGAGGACGAAGCCGCGCCCCGTCGAGTGGACGTTCTGCATGGGCACGTCCTCGGGAGGCAGGTTCCAGTAGTCGGTGAAGCGCCACACCCGCGGCAGGCCGAGGAAGACGAGGTAGAACACACCCGGGCGCTCGAAGACCAGCCTCTCGACGACCGCGTTCGCGCCCGCGGGCATCCGCAGCGCGCTCGAGACGCCGCTCCCGCGTCGCTCGATCTCGTAGGCCTTCCAGCGGTGCTCGACCCGGGCCGGGAAACGCCGGATCGTTTCGCCCTGCCGGAAGTAGAGGAGCGCGGTGGGCGTCGCCATCCCGGTCGGCGGGCAGATCCAATTCTGCACGCCGGACACGCTCCACGCGGCCTGCGCCACGCCGTGGAAGTTCGTGATCGCGGGGAGGCTGAAGTCCTCCTCGCGTTCGGGCGCGAGCCAGTCGCCGGCGAGATCGTCGAGGGAGAGCATCGCAGCGGGATGCTCAGCGCGACCTGCCGTCGGCTCCCTCGAATGCGAGGGTGATCCCGCGCCCGACCCCGACCGCTCGGGCCGCGTAGGCGAGGGCGCCCAGGATGCCGGGCGCGAAGGCCTCCGGCCCGATCATGTCGTGGCGCAAGGTGTAGGTCTCGCCCGCCGCACCGAGGATCACGAGCTGGTGTGCGTACAGCCCGGGCAGGCGCACCGAGTGGATCGGGATCTCCGCCGATCCCGCCGGCCTCGCGGCGCGCATGCGCTCGACCGTGTCGATCGCCGTTCCCGACGGCGCGTCCCGCTTCCGCTCGTGGTGCATCTCGACGATCTCGGCACTCGCGAAGTGCACCGCCGCCTCGGTCGCGGCGCGCTGGAGGAGCCACATCCCCAGGCTGAAGTTCGGCACGACCAGCCCGCCCAGGGAGAGCTCGCGCGCGATCCCGTCCAGGCGCGCGTTCTCCTCGAGGGTCACACCGCTCGTGCCGATCACGGGCCGGACGCCGCACTCGAGCATCGTCGCGCCGTGTTCGAAGCCGAGGCCCGCGCGCGTCAGATCCAGTCCGACACGGGCGCCCGATCGGCGCAGGACCGCGGCGAGATCGTCCCCGCGGCGGACCTCGACTGCGACGGCGAACCCGCTCGTTCGCGCCAGGAGGTCCGCGGCGAAACGCCCCATCCGCCCGGCCGCGCCGACGACCGCGACGCGCACGGGTTCGACGGTGTTCACGCCGCCGCCTCCGAGCTGCGGCGGGCCTGCCTCTCGACGGCCAGGGCGAGGATCTCCAGACACAGATCGCGGAATGCGAGTCCGTCCGTCGCGGCGGACTTGGGGAGGAGCGAGCGCGGGGTCAGACCGGGCAACGTGTTGATCTCCAGGAGGACGGGCTCCCTGGCTCCCGCCGGCCCCTCCGGGACGATGAAGTCGGTCCGCGAGTAGCCGTCGCACCCCGCGGCCCGGTGCGCGCGAATCGCGAGATCGCGGAGGTGCGCGCAGATCCCGGTGGACAGGTTCTCGGGCGGGCAGTGCTCGGCGGCTCCGCGCGCGCTGTACTTCTCCTCCCAGTCGAAGAAGCGCCCCGCATGGGGCACGATCTCGACCGGGGTGAGCGCGCGCAGCTCGCCCCCGGCGTTGCCGAGCACCGCGCAGGTCGCCTCGATCCCGCGGATCCGTCGCTCGACCAGGGCGCGGTCGCCCGTCGCGAGAGCACGCTCGACCGCCCGGGGCAGATCCTCGGCGCGCAGGACCAGCGACGTGGCGACCGACGATCCCCCGCAGTTGGGCTTGACCGCCCACCCGTCGGGCGAGAGCGCGGCCAGGT
Organism: Planctomycetota bacterium; assembly: GCA_041488095.1. Classification (GTDB taxonomy): domain Bacteria; phylum Planctomycetota; class UBA1135; order UBA1135; genus DASYPQ01. Next base: position 75,341 of record JBGPOP010000007.1, on the reverse strand, counting down.
CGCGGAGGACCTCGGCCCTTCCGCCGTTCCACCGCGGTGCGTCGACGACGCGTGCCGGGGACACCGTCAGGCCGGCATCGGCGAGCACGAGCCTCGTTGCGTGCTTGTCCATGCACAGGGCGGACGCCCCCACCCCCGAGCCCGTGAAGCGGCGCGAGCAGGTCTCGAGCAGCCCCTGGACGGCTCCGTTCTCGCCCTCGCCGCCGTGGAGACCGACGAAGAACAGCGCGTCCCCGGGGAGGCTGGCGATCGCGGAGGCGGGTGCGCAGCGCTCGCCTTCGACGCTCCACGCGCCCGAGGGCTCGATCTCGATCCCGACACAGCGCGCGGGACCCCGGAAGTCCGACGCGCCGGCGCGCTCGCGCAGGGCAGCCAGCACCGCCGCGCCGCTCACGAGGGAGACCGCGCGCTCGCTGGAACGGCCGCCGCAGAGCACGGCGACGGTGGCTCGCGCGACCTCCGCGCTCGACCTCTCGAAGTGCCTCTCGGGCGGGTCCTGCACGCGTTCAAGCGTACAGATGACCGCGCGGTGAAACATGGGGGGCGCGCTTCGCCCGCGCCAGGAACGACTCGCGGTCCTCGGCCAGGCAGGGATCGACCTCGACGGGACGGACGCCGTCCGGACCGGGCGGCGGCAGAGGGAGCCCGGCTGCCTCGACCCACGAGGCGTGGAGGCGGCACAGGTCGGCCCTCGCCGTCGCCGGGGAGTCCTCTCCGCCTGCGTTCTTGACCGGGCTGAACTCGGCGGTCCGTTCCACCTCGAGCGTGATGCTGCGCTCGGCCAGTCCCAGGGCGTCGAACACGAAGCTCTCGAACTTGATCCCCGATCGGCGCCCCGGTCGTCCGGTCTCGTCGAGCGCCTCGATGTCCTTGCGGGCGAGGTGCCAGGGAAGCTTCAGGCCGCCCCGGGTCAGGCGCTCGACGAAGACGAGGTCGAGCGCGTGCACGGCGATGTTTCCCGCGCCGAACAGCAGCTCGCCGCGCGGCGACCGCGCTTCGCGCAGGCCCGCGGGCAGGTCCGAGTATTCGATGCACGCGAGGCGGCCTGCGACCCGGCCGATCACCCCGACCTTCTCGGCCGCATCCCGCTTCCGGACCACCTTGCTCGACATCTGCGCACCTTCCAGGACGTGCAGCCCCAGGAACAGCGGATCGGCGGGCCGCGCCAGGGGGTTGTCGACCTGGAAGTAGGAGAAGGTGCGCACGCCGCGCCGCGCCGCGTCGGCGAGCGCTCCGGAGGAGGAGAGCGCTCGAAGCACGCCGCCGTGGCCGTTGGGCGCCAGGAAGATCCGGTCGGGTGCGGAGAGCAGGATCCGACCCTCCGGATCGAGCGCGGGCAGCATGCCCTGGCGGAAGAAGAACACGTCGTCGGGGTCGAGGCCGAAGAAGGCGTGGGCCGCGAAGAACTCGCGCGTGGGTGCATCGTTCGCCTCCGAGGTCATCACGTACCAGGGAATCGCCGCCCCGTAGCGCCCACGCGCGGCGAGGAGCTTGCGCGCGAAGACCTCGAACAGGCTCCTCCCGCTGACCGGCCCGACCGGGAACGCGCCCTTCGGTCCTTCCAGGCCGAGGCGCGAGGCCTGACCCCCCGCGACCAGGAGCCAGGCGACTTCTCCGCGTCGCAGGGCCTCCTCACCGCGCCGGACGGCCTCGCTCGCGCGGGCCGCGTGCCGCGCGTCGCGCCCGAGCGGGAAGACCTCCGCGGGCGCGAAGTCCCCGGGTTCTGCGGTCGTCGGGTCAGCCGCGATCGCGCGGGAGAGCTCCGCGACGAGCGCGAGATCCAACGCCGAGAGCTGGTCGAGCAGGCGGCCGCTCTCCCCCGCGCCCAGGCGGTCGAGCGCCCCGAGCAGGTGGCCTTGACCGGCTTCCTGAAGGTTGCCCCGCAGAGCGCGCTCGCGGATGTCGATGGCGCGGCTCACGAGCGCCGGTCAGGCGATCAGCTCTTCCCCGCGACCGGCTCGGCGGAGAGGGCCTCGAGGATCTTCTCGGTCAAGTGCAGGAGCGCCGAGAGACGCTTGTCCAGGATCACCTGGCGGTGGACGAGTTTCTCGACCACGGGAGGCAGGATCGCCTCGCGCACGTAGTTGTTGATCAGGTTGACGATCTCCGCACGGCTCTGGTCGGGGAGCTGGTGGAACTGGTAGTGCACCTTCTGCTTGAGCACGTCCTCGGTGAGGTGCAGGCACTCCGTCGTGATCTCCTGCACGCTGCGCTTGTCGTGTTCGGTGTGGAAGACCTCCAGCTTGTACTGGTGGAGAAGCTCCTTGAACTTCAAGTACACGGGGAAACTCCTGGATGTGGGACGTGGGATCGCTCGGGAGCGGTTACCTCAGCCTACCTCGCCGAGGCAGATGGAGACGTTGTGGCCGCCGAATCCCAGCGAATTCGAGAGGGCGTTGCGCACCCTCATCTCACGCGCTGCGCCGGGCACGTAGTCGAGGTCGCAGGCGGGGTCGGGCGTGGTGTAGTTGCGCGTGGGGTGGACCTGGCTGCGGAAGACGCTCAAGGCCGTCACGACCAGCTCGACGGCGGCCGAGGCGCCGAGCAGGTGGCCGATCATCGACTTGGTCGACGAGATGGCGAGCTTGTAGGCGTGGTCCTTGAAGACCAGCTTGATGGCGCGGGTCTCGATCGCGTCGTTGTAGGGGGTGCTCGTGCCGTGGGCGTTGATGTAGTCGACCTGCGCGGGCTCGATCCGCGCGTGCCGCAAGGCCTCGCGCAGGGCGCGAGCGGGGCCCGTGCCGTCCTCCTTGGGCGCGGTGATGTGGTAGGCGTCGTCGGTCGATCCGAAGCCCTTCATCTCGGCATAGATCCGGGCGCCGCGCTTCCGGGCCCGTTCCAGCTCTTCGAGGACCAGGATCCCGCAGCCCTCCCCCATCACGAAGCCGTCGCGGTCCTTGTCGAAGGGCCGCGAGGCCGCGGCCGGGTCGTCGTTGCGCGTCGAGAGCGCCTTGGCCGAGGCGAAGCCGGCCAGCGAGAGCGGCGTCGTGGCCGATTCCGCGCCGCCCGTGATCACGAGGTCGGCGTCGCCGAGCTGGATCGCCCGCCAGGCCATGCCGATCGCGTGACCGGCCGAAGCGCAGGCGCTGGAGGTCGTGAAGCAGGTGCCGAGCAGCCCGTTATGGATCGCGACCTGTCCGCTGACGGCGTTGGCCATGATCCGCGGGACGAAGTGGGGGCTGACGCGGCGCGGCCCCTTCTCGAGCATGACCTGGTGCTGCTCCTCGATGCCCGTGATCCCGCCGATCCCGGTGCCGAGGATGCAGCCGTAGCGCTCGCGGGCCGCCTCGGTCTCATGGGAGGGATCGATCCCCGCGTCCCGGAGAGCCTCGTCCGTGCCGACCAGCGCCCACATCGTGAAGGGATCGAGCTTGCGCAGATCGGGAGCGGTGAAGTACTTGAGCGGGTCCCAATCGACGCACGCCGCGATCTTGACCGCCTGATCCGAGGTGTCGAAACGGGTGATCGGCGCCACGGCGTTCTCGCCCCGGAGCATCCGGGCGAACGAGGTTTCGACGTCCAACCCGAGCGGGTTGACCGTGCCGAGGCCGGTGATCACCACTCGACGCATGGGATCCTGGAGGAGCGAGCTCTGTCCGGGGCGCTATCGCAGCGCGTCTCAGGTCTTGCTCACGATGTAGTCGATCGCGTTGCCGACGGTCTGGATCTTGGACGCGTCCTCGTCGGGAATCGAGATCTCGAACTGGTCCTCGAACTCCATGACCAGCTCGACGACGTCGAGCGAATCGGCACCGAGATCGTTCACGAAGGAGGTCTCGCGCTTGATCTTCTCGGCCGGCTGCCCGAGGTTGTCGCTCACGATCTTGATCACGCGCTCTTCGACCGAGGGCTTGGTCACAACAGTGTCCTCCAGGGACGGGGTTCTAGCGGGGGAGGCCGGATCGGCCGGCATCGTGCGGGATGGACGGGTTCAGAGCGAGAGGCCCCCGTCGACGACGAGGGTCTGTCCGGTCATGTAGGCAGCGCCCGGGCCGACCAGGAAATCGACCGCAGCGGCGATCTCCCCGGGACTGCCGATCCGCGCCAGCGGAATGTGCGATTTGAGCTCTGCGGCGGCCTTCTCGTCCAGACCGGCGGTCATGTCCGTGGCGATGAAGCCGGGTGCGATGGCGTTGACGGTGACTCCCCGGCCGGCGAGCTCCTTGGCTACCGAGCGGGTGAGCCCGAGGATCCCGGCCTTGCTGGCGGCGTAGTTCGCCTGCCCGGCGTTGCCCGTGATCCCGACCACCGAGGCGATGTTGACCACGCGCCCTCCCGATTTCATCAGCGGGCGAGCGGCGGCCCTGAGGAAGTTCCAGCAGCCCTTGAGGTTCACGGCGATGACGCGGTCGAAGTCCTCCTCGCTCATGCGCAGGAGGAGCTGATCGCGGGTGATGCCGGCATTGTTCACGAGCACGTCCAGGCCGCCCATCTCCTTCTGCACCTCGGCCACGAGGTCGGAGACCGCGGAGGTGCTGGCGACGTCGCATCCGTAGGCGCGGGCTCCCTCGGCGAGCTCGGCGCAGCGGGCGGCGGTCGCCCGGGCGTGTTCGGCGGTCGTCGCCACGCAGGCCACCTTGGCTCCTCGACGGGCGAGCTGGACCGCGATCGCCTCGCCGATGCCCCGCGAAGCGCCGGTCACGAGGGCTACGCGGCCTTGCAGGAAGCGGGTCTCGAGGGAGGCGGGATCCAAGCGTCAGGCCGGTGCGCGGGCCGCGGACACGCCGCGGACAGGCCGCGGACAGGAAGGGCAGCCTGCGGACTATACCGGGGCCTCCGCGGGCCTTCAACCGAGGCTTTTCCCCGGCGCGGCCTCGAGGTCCTCCGGCCGCGCCGCCGCGCGGACCCGGGCCGCGGGGTCGATCTTCGCCAGGATCCCGGCGAGCACGGTTCCCGGCGCCGGCTCAAGGAAGTTCCGGATGCCCATCGAGAGCGCGAGACGCATGCTCTTCTCCCACAGCACCGGCGCGCACACCTGCTCGGCCAGCTGCCGCCGGATCGCCGCGGGGTCCGCGGAGACCTGCGCGGTGACGTTGCTCGCGAAGGGCACGCGCGGACGGACGATCGCAACCTCCAAGAGGGCTGCCGCGAGCCGTTCGGCGGCCGAACGCATGCACTCGGAGTGGAACCCGCCCGCGACGACCAGACGCCGGGTGCGCCGCACGCCGTGGTCCTTGGCCGCGGCCTCCACCGCGTCCAGCGCCGCGATCTCGCCCGAGACGATGACCTGCCCGGGCGCGTTGAGGTTCGCGACCTGGCAGATGCCCGTTCTCGCTCCCACGACCGCGAGAGCCTGGGCCTGCTCCTCGGTCGCGCCCATCAGGCTGACCATCCCGCTCGGAATCCTCTGGCTCGCCTCCTGCATCGCCTCTCCGCGCAGCCGGACGAGCCGCAGCCCGTCCTCGAACGACAGGGAGCCGGCGCACCACAGCGCCGTGTACTCGCCCAGCGACAGACCGGCGGTGAACGGCACGGCCGCCCGATCGAGCCCGTGGACTTCAAGAACCCGGATCACGGCGACGCTGGTGGTGAAGATGCCCGGCTGGGCGACGTCGGTGCGGTGCACGTCGTCGCCCGAGTCCCAGCACTTCTTCGAGAGCGAGAACCCGAGCACCTCGTCCGCGCGCGCGAAGACCGCCCGGGCAGCCGGGAAGCGTTCGCAGAAGTCCCGGCCCATGCCCTGGAACTGCGCCCCCTGGCCGGGGAAGAGGATGGCTTCCGTCATGGCGAGCGGGATGGCGCGGACTACCAGCGGATCAGCGTGCCGCCCCAGGTCAGTCCTGCGCCGAAGGCGACCAGGATCACGAGCTTGCCCGGCACGAGGCGCCCGGCCTGGCGCGCCTCGTCGAGCGCGACCGGAACGGTCGCGGAGGAGGTGTTGCCGTACTTGTGGATGTTGACCATGACCTTCTCGTCGCTCCAGCCCACACGCTCGAGCGCCGAGTCGATGATCCGCTTGTTGACCTGGTGCGGCACGACCAGACACAGGTCGTCGTAGGAGTGGCCCTCGATCATCTCGGCGATCAGGTCGGCCATCCGCGTCACCGCGAAACGGAAGACCTCGCGGCCGTTCAGTCGGATGAAGTGCTCCCGCGCCTCGACCGTCTCCCGGCTGGCCGGCTTGCGCGACCCTCCGGCGGTCATGTAGATCAACCCGTAGCCCGATCCGTCGGCTCCCTGGCGGGTCTTGAGAATTTCGCCCTGCTTGCAGTCCTCGTGCGGCGCGAGGACGACGGCGCCGGCCGCGTCACCGAACAGGATGCACGAGGTGCGGTCCTGCATGTCGCTGACCCGCGAGAGCGTTTCCGCGCCCAGCGCGAGCACGCGCCGCGCGCGGCCGGAGGCGACGTAGGCCTCGGCGATCGAGATCGCCGTGATGAAGCCCGTGCAGGCCGAGTTGCAGTCGAACGCGGCGGCGTTCTTCGCGCCCAGGCGGTCCTGGATCAGCGACGAGCAGGCCGGGACCATCTGGTCGGGCGTCACCGTGCCGACCACGACCAGGTCGAGGTCCTCGGGCGCGACGCCGGCCGACTCCAGGGCCCGGCGTCCGGCGATCACGGCCAGGTCCGAGGTGGCCTGGTCTGCGGCGGCGTACCGGCGCTCGCGGATCCCCGTGCGCTGCACGATCCACTCGTCGGAGGTGTCGACGATCTTCTCGAAGTACGAGTTCGGGACGACGCGCTCGGGCACGTAGGATCCCGTACCGGCGATGCCGACGCGGATGCGAGTGGTCATGCAGGGGTGTCGGGGTGCGCGGCTGCGGGGTCCGCCGCGCTGAGCTCATTCTAGGGGCCGGACGCCGCCCCTCCGCAAGCTTTCAGGACGCCGCGCTCGATCGCGCGGCCTTCTCGAGGCCCTGGACGATGTCCTCGTTGACGTTGGCGTCGAGGGCGCGCGCGGCCAGGCCGATCGCGTTCGCGACCGCATTCTCGTCCGAGCGCCCGTGGCCGATGATCACGACGCCGGAGACGCCGAGGAGCAGCGCTCCGCCGTACTCGGAGTAGTCCACGCTGCGACGCACCGGCGCGAGCGCCTCGGTCGCGCCGCGGATGCCCTTCTGGGCCAGTTCGGTCATCGCCGAGCGCAGCATGAAGGACGCGAAGCCCTCCATGAGCTTGAGCACGACGTTGCCGGTGAAGCCGTCCACGACGACCACGTCGGCCTTGTCCTGGAACAGATCGTTGCCCTCGAGGTTCCCGACGAAGGCGATCGGCGAGGCCTTGAGCAGGTTGTGGGCCTCCTTGTAGAGGTCGGTCCCCTTGCCCTCCTCTTCGCCGATGTTCAGGAGCCCGACGCGCGGCGAGCTCTTGCCCAGGCAGTCGCGCAGGTAGACGCTGCCCATCATCCCGTATTGGTAGAGGTGCTCGGGTTTGGGAGCGACGTTCGCGCCCATGTCGAGGATCGTCAGCGGGTGGCCGGTCAGGTCGAGGGTGACCGCGATGCCCGGACGCCTGACTCCGGCGAGGGTGCCGAGACCGAGCGTCGCCGCGGCGACCACGGCGCCCGTGTTCCCCATGCTGACCGCAGCGCCGGCTTGCTCCTGCTTCAAGGCCGCCATCATGCGGGCGATCGAGCTGTCGGGCTTGGCCCGGAGAGCGGTCGTCGGAGACTCGCCCATGCCGACCACCTGGCTGGCATGACGGACCCCGAAGCCGGGGTCGCCACCGAGGCCGGAGAGCCCCGCGCGGATCACCTTCTCGTCGCCCACGAGCAGGATCCGCTCGGGGGCCATGCGCAGCTTTCCGAGTGGCGAGCAGGCGGCGAGCGCCCCGCGCAGGATCGCGTCGGGCGCGCGGTCCCCGCCCATGACGTCGAGCGCGATCCGCGTCTGGAGCATGGCCGCTCCCCCGAGGTCGGGGAGCTAGATTTCTTCCTTGGAGACGACCTCGACGCCGTTCTGCCCGCCCTTCTCGAAACCGTAGTAGCCGCAGTTGTCGCACACTCGATGCGAGCGGACGGCTGCGCTGCAGCGCGGGCAATGGTTGGCGCGGATCGGCACGAGGGCGTCGTGGGAGCGGCGGATCCGCTTGCGGTGCTTGGAGTGTCGTCGCTTGGGATTGGGCATGGCCGGGTGGGTGGATTCGAAGGGCGCGGATGCTAGCCGCCCGCTCGGGGGCCTGTCAACGCGAGGGAGCGCTCAGGGATGCCCGAGGGCCGTCTCGATCGCGCTGGCGATCTCGCTCAGGGCGCCGGGAAGGCCGCCGGCGTCCTGGCCCTGGCCTTGCGCCAGATCCGGCCTGCCTCCGCCTCCCCCGCCGAGGTGACGGCCGGCGATCTGGCTGAGCTCGCGGGCGCTGAGCGCACGAACATCGGTGCCCGCGCTCGGCCCGAGACCCTGGCAGACGATCACGAAGGGCACGCGGTTCTCCTCGCGGCCGAACAGGGCCAGCGCGAGCCGCGGAGCGAGCGACTTGGCGCGGTCTGCGAGGTCCCGGATCCCGGCGAGATCCAGATCGGGCTCGTCGAGAACCGCCCAGGCGACGCCGCGGATCTCGCCGAGGCTGCTGCGCAGGCGGTCGAGAGCCTGGGCCACTCCCCCGGCGGAGGTCGCGGCGGTCTTCTTCTTGGCTTCCTTGATCTCCTTCTGGAGCGCGGCGAGCCGCACGGGGACTTCCTCGGGCGCGCTCTTCAGGCTGTGCGCGACCTCGCGCAGGATGCGGCGCTGGCGTTGGATCTCCTCGACCGCCGCGGGCCCGGTCAGCGCCTCGATCCGGCGCACGCCGGACTGGATCGCGCGCTCGGAGAGGATCACGAAGGGACCGATGTCGCCGGCGGCCGAGACGTGGGTGCCGCCGCACAGCTCGAGCGACCATCCGCCGACGTCGAGGACGCGCACCTGGTCCTCGTACTTCTCGCCGAACATGGCCACGACGCCGCGGGCCTTGGCGGCATCGAGATCCTCGATCGTGGTCCGGACGGGAGCGTTGCCGAAGATCTTCTCGTTGACGAGCGCCTCGATCCGCTCGAGCTCGTCGTGGGAGACGGCCTTCGGGTGCGAGAAGTCGAAGCGCAGGCGGTCGGGTCCGACGTAGCTCCCCTGCTGGGCGGCGTGAGAGCCGAGGACCTCCTTGAGCGCCTTGTGGAGAAGGTGCGTCGCCGTGTGGTTCTTGCGGATGCGGTTGCGGCGCACGCGGTCGACGCGGGCCTGGACGGCGCGGGTGCTCGGGGGAGTTCCGTTCGCCCGGCCGAGGTGGACGACGACGTCTCCGACCTTGCGCGTGTCCTCCACGGCGAAGGAGAAGCCGCCGCCGGCGGCTTCGATGATCCCTGCATCCCCGATCTGGCCGCCGGCTTCGGCGTAGAAGGGGCTTTCAGCCAGGACGATTCGATCCGGCTCTCCCGCGCCAGGGAAGAAACCCGTCCAGCGTGTCTCGATCTCGCACGCCCGCGGGCCGGCCTCGTGGCAGGTCGACACCGTGCGCGACAGGCCGGCGAGCTGCTCGGCCGAGAGGAGCTGGCGGAACGAGCCCTCCGAGCGGCTCTTCTCCTGGTGGGCTTGCTGAGCCCGCTTCCAGCCCTCCTGGTCGAGCGAGAGCGTCCGCTCGCGGGCCATCAGCTCGACGAGGTCCTGCGGGAACCCGTAGGTGGCGTAGAGGTCGTAGGCCTTCTCACCGGGCAGAACCTTCGCGCCCGAAGCCTGCAGCCTCGCGGCGAGATCCTCGAAGAGCACCAGCCCGCGCCCGAGCGTCTTGCCGAACTGCTCCTCCTCGGCGCGGATCACGGCCTGGACGTGCTCGCAGCGCTGCCGCATCTCCGGAAACGTCTCGCCGAGCACCTCCGCGACCGCGGGGACGACCTCGCACAGGAACGGCTCCTCGAGCGAGAGCGCCTGGCTCCCGAACCGCGAGGCTCGGCGGATCAGCCGCCGCAGCACATACCCGCGGCCCTCATTGCTCGGCAGCGCTCCGTCCGACACCGCGCTCGTCACCGCGCGCGCGTGGTCGGCGATCACGCGGAAGGCGACGTCGGATTTCTCCGCCGATCCGGCGTAGCGCTTCCCCGATAACGACGCGATCCGCGCGAAGATCGGCGCGAACAGGTCTGTGTCGTAGTTCGACGTCTTGCCCTGCAGAACGCCGAGGACGCGCTCGAACCCCATCCCGGTGTCGACGTTCTTCGCCGGCAGCTCGGTGAGGCGCCCGTCGTCGAGCCGGTTGAACTGCATGAAGACCAGGTTCCAGATCTCCATGAAACGCTCGTTGCCCGCGTTGACCCCGATCTTCGGATTTGCCCCGTCGCGCGGATCCGCGCCCGTGCCGCCCCGGTCGATGTGGATCTCGGAGCAAGGTCCGCAGGGCCCGGTGTCCCCCATCTCCCAGAAGTTGTCCTTCCTGCCGAAGCGCAGGACGTGCGACCGGTCCACGCCCGCCTTCTCGATCCAGGTGCGCTCGGCCTCGGAGTCCGCCGGCAGCCCGTCCTTCGCGTCGCCCCCGAACACCGTCACCCACAGGCGATCTGGCGCAAGCTTCCACTCCTTCGTCAGGAGCTCCCACGCCCACAGGATCGCCTCCTCCTTGAAGTAGTCCCCGAACGACCAGTTCCCGAGCATCTCGAAGAACGTGTGGTGGTAGGTGTCGACGCCCACCTCCTCGAGGTCGTTGTGCTTCCCGGAGACGCGGATGCACTTCTGCGTGTCCGCGGCGCGCTTGTAGTCGCGCCGGCCGGTCCCCAGGAAGACGTCCTTGAACTGGTTCATCCCCGCGTTCGTGAACAGCAGGGTCGGATCATCCCGGGGGAAGACCGGGGCCGAGGGGACGATCTTGTGGCCGCGCGCGGCGAAGAACTCGAGAAAGTCCTGGCGCACGCGCGCAGCCGGGAAGTTCGGCTTCATTTGCGCGCGGTCGCGACCTGCGGCTTGGTCTCTCCCGGGATCGGGCTCGGGCTCGGGCTCGGCTTCGGGCTCGCGGCGGTGATCTGGGCGGCCGCTCTTTCGATCGTCTTCTGCCGCAGGCCCTTCTCGATCTCGAGCGCGACCTCGGGGTTGTCGATCAGGAACTGCCGGGCCTTCTCGACTCCCTGGCCGAGCCGGATCTCGCCTTCGTGCGGGTGCTTCATCGAGAGCCAGGTCCCCGACTTGAGCACGACTCCCTCGGTCTGGCCCAGCTCGAGCAGCTCGCCCTCGCGGCTGATCCCCTTGTTGAACAGGATGTCGAACTCGACCTTGCGGAAGGGCGGCGCGATCTTGTTCTTGACCACGGTCACCTTGGTCCGGTTGCCGATCACCTCCTCGCCCTCCTTGAGCTGTCCGATCTTGCGGATGTCGAGGCGCACCGAAGCGTAGAACTTCAGCGCCCTCCCGCCGGTGGTCGTCTCCGGGCTGCCGAACATGACTCCGATCTTCTCGCGGATCTGGTTGATGAAGATCACCAGGCACTCCGACTTGGAGATCGCCGCCGTCAGCTTCCGCAGCGCCTGGCTCATCAGACGCGCATGCAGGCCGACGAAGCTGTCGCCCATCTCGCCGGCGATCTCGGCGCGCGGCACGAGGGCCGCGACCGAGTCGATGACCACGACGTCGATCGCGTTGCTGCGCACGAGCGTCTCGACGATCTCCAGCGCCTGTTCGCCCGTGTCGGGCTGGCTGACCAGCAGGTCCTCGAGCTTGACCCCCAGCTTGCGTGCGTAGGAGGGATCGAGCGCGTGCTCGGCATCGACGAACGCGCAGATTCCCCCCGCCTTCTGCGCGTTGGCGATCACGTGCAACGTGAGCGTGGTCTTGCCCGAGCTCTCCGGCCCGTAGACCTCGACCACGCGCCCGCGCGGCAAGCCCACTCCGCCGAGCCCTGCGTCGAGCCCGATCGAGCCGGTCGAGATGCCGCGAACCTCCCGGACGACCTGGCCATCGCCGAGGCGCATGATCGAGCCCTTGCCATAGGCCTTCTCGATCTCGGCCAGAGCCACCTCCAGGGCGCGGTTCTTCTCGCTGCGGTCCGAGATCTTCTCGCTGCGAAACGGTTGGTTCTCGCTGCGCTCGGGTTTCTCGTTCGGCGTCTTGTCGGGCTTCGTCTTCGGGAAGGTCATGGGGTCCTCTGCGGCGGGCGCGGCTTCAGGTTGGAAGAGGTCGATCATAGCGGTGGCCGCGGGGCGGAAGAAGCGCCCTGCGTGCCCCGCGGACCTCTGCGCCGGAGCCGCGGTTACGCGCATTCCGGCAAAAGTCGGAAGGCCGCGAGCAGCGGAAAGCGGGCTGCGCCGGTCTCGCCCGGGCACGACTCGACCAGCCGGACCTCCTCGGGGCGCCAGGGCACGTCGAGGCGCAGCTCGCGGAATCCGTCCGGCAGCTGCATCCGCCCGCGCCTCGCGGACCTCGCGACGGTCAGGTGCGCGCTCCAGGGCTCCTCGCCTGCTGCCGACGCGCCCGCATCGACAGCCGCCGCGCGGGCTGCACCGGCGAGCGCCGAGAGGCGTCCCTCGGCCCCCGGCTCCTCGCGCACCCCCACCCACAGGATGCGCGCCGCCGCGGCGTCCGGAAACGCACCGGTCGAGGAGAGGCGCAACCTCGGGGCGGGCAGGGCCGAGACCCTGCGGGTCAAGGCGTCGGAGAGGACCGGGATCCGCACCTCATCGGTCGCTCCCAGGAAATGCAGCGTCAGGTGGAACTCCTCGGGGGGCACCAGGCGGACGTCGCCCGCCTCGAGCCTCCCGCGCACGGCGCGGTGCACCTCCAGGGCGGCCGGGTACGGCAGGAACACGCCGACAAAGAGCCGCGGCGACCGGCCCACGGCTCACACCGTGACGATCGACAGGAGCTCGTCGTAGCGCCCGTCGACCTCGGTGCGCGTGCGGGACCGCAGCGCCTCGACGCCGAAGCCTTCCACGCAGAAGCTGGCTGCCACGGTCCCGTACAGCATCGCCTGCCGCAGCGCGCGCGGGTCGGCGCGATTTTTCTCGGCTAGGTATCCCATGAAGCCGCCCGCGAACGAATCCCCCGCCCCGGTCGGGTCGACCACGTCCTCGACCGGGTAGGCGGGCAGCGAGAAGTGCGCATCTCCGCCCATCAGGAACGCCCCGTGCTCGCCCTTCTTCAATATGACGTAGCGGGGCCCCAGGCCGAGGACCGCGCCGGCTGCGCGGATCAAGCTGCGCTCGCCGGTCAGCATGCGGGCCTCCTCGTCGTTCAAAACCACCGCGTCGACGCGTCGGAGGAGGGAGGCGAGCGCTTCCCTCGCGGTCTCGATCCACAGGTTCATCGTGTCGAGCATCGTGAAGGCCGGCCTCTCGACCTGGTCGAGGGCCCGGGCCTGGACCTCCGGGGCGGCGTTGGCGAGGAAGAGAAAGCGCGACGCGCGGAGCGGCGCCGGGATCTTCGGGTCGAACCGTTCGAGCACGTTCAAGCGCGTCTCGAGCGTGTGGCGCGTGTTCCAGTCGACCTCGTAGCGCCCCGACCAGCGGAAGGTCTCGCCCGGCGCCACCTCGAGGCCCGAGAGGTCGACGCGGTGACTGCGCAAAAGCTCGAGATGCGCCGGCTGGAAGTCGCGGCCGACGATGCTCACGAGCGCGACCGGCCCGAACAGGCTCGCCGCCATCGCAAAGTGGGTCGCCGAGCCCCCCAGAACGTCCTCACGGCGCTCGAAGGCGGTTTCGATCGTGTCGTAGGCCAGCGTGCCGATCACGAGCAGGGACATGGCTCCCCCTTCGCTCCACGAGTCACTCGATCCTCCCGATCTCCCGTCGGACGACGCGGCCGCCGGGCATCAGCAGGAACAACCCGCCGACGAGACCCACCAGGGTCGAGAGCAGCCGGTAGGCGACGCTGACCGCGACCCCCACGGTGCTCGAGGAGCCCAGGAGGTGGAAGAGCGAGCCGAAGGCCCACTCCCCCACTCCCCAGCCGGCGGGCGTGACGGGCACCGAGCTGATCGTGTTCGCGATCGCGGCGACACCCAGGTACTCGAAGAAGGAGAGGTGGTCGCCGAAGGCATGCGCGAGCTGGTAGACGCACGCGCCGATGCAGGTGTGGTTCACCGCGGAGAGCAGGACCGCGATCGCGAGCTCGAGCGGGTGCTCGGAGTAGATGCGCAGGGCTTGGTCGACGCTCTTCAGCCGGTCCTTCTGGGGCAGCCGCTCGATCAGCGCCGAGACCCGCATCCAGCGCCGCGGCCCGGGGTGCAGGAGGATCCACAGCGCGAGCAGCGCCGCCAGGAACACCATCACGACCCACACGCGCAGCTCGGCGAAGCGCGGTCCTGCGGCGAGGACGACGGCGGCAGCGATGCCCATCAGGACCAGGAGCCCGAGGGCGCGGTCGACGATGACCGTCACGAGCGCGTCCGCGCGCCGTCCCGGGTTCTCGCGCACGACGAGGACCGCCTTGACCACGTCGCCGCCGGTGATGCCGGCCGGCAGCACGAGGTTGAAGAAGAACCCGAGGAAGGAGAGCCGCAGGGCGGAGGTCCAGGGCATGCGGCAGCCCGCGACCGCGAGCAGCCTCCACCAGCGCGTGATCGCGACGAGCGCCCCGCACAGGATCAGGAGCAAGGCGCTCCACAGGCCGGCCGGCTCGACCTCGCGGAACACCCTCAGCATGCCGGGCTTCCAGTCGATCCGATCGCCGGCGGAATCCTCGGGCGAGCGCGCGACCGCGATCTCTTGGCCCGAGGCGAGCGCGCCGGAGAGATCGGCGGGCCACCGCGGGTCGACCAGGGTTCCGGGCTCGGTCTGGAAGCGCACGGTCTCGTCGCGCCAGCTCCCGTGGATCCGGCCCGGGACCTCCAGCGTCTCGCGCCCGCGCATCCACACGAGGTGGTCCTTCCAGGGCACGAGGGAGGCTCCGAATGCCAGCAGGCCGAGCGCGAAGGCGGGGCGCAGCCACGCGATCGCGCGCTTCCTCCATTCCGGGCTCAAGGCCCGCGCTTCTCCCGCCGCGAGAGCCACCAGCTCTGCCAGTCCTCCTCCCGCAGCGAGGCGATCCCGGCGTCCGAGACGCGCGCCAGCGCGCGCATCGCGCCGACGCGCACGGCGCTCTCGGGCCGATCGAGCAGGTCGTAGATGAGGGTGAGGCGGATCTCGCGCCACTGCTCGGGCGTCGCGTTGGAATCAGCCGGCGCCACATCGGGCAGGCCCACGTGTCGCACGACGTCCATCACGCGCACGAGCACCTCGGGCGACATCTCGTGCGGGAGCTGGACCAGGATCTCGTTCAGGACCCGCGAGCCGGCGCTCTTCACCGCCGCTTCGACCGCGGCCGCTCGGACGAGGGGCTCGGGGTCGAAGAGCGCCGCGGCGAGCGCCTGGCGCACGCAGCGCCGCTGGAGCTCCTCGGAAAGGCGCGAGAGGGGCGCAGCCGCCAAGTTGCCGGCGCCTGCCGCGGCCGACAGATCCGCAGCCGCCCGCAGCGTGCGCCGCGCGCCATCGACATCGAGGGTCATGCCCTCGATGACCTGGCAGGCCGCATCGAGGTCGAGGCGCTGGGCGGCGGTCGCGCGCAGGCCGCGCTCGAGCACGGGTCGCGAAGCCCGGACGAGGCCGGCCAAGGCCTCCCCGACCGCTTCGGGCCCGGCCGGCGTCTGGTCCTTCGCGAGGGCGGTCGGGATCCCGGCCGAGAGTCGCGCTCCGGCGCGGGCGAGACCGTGGACAGCGCGCTCGCGCGAGAGCCTGGCCGGGTCGGAGACGGCCAGGCGCGCGAACCACTCGACCTGCATCGCGGCGATGTGCGGATCGCGGTCGCCGAAGGCTTCGAGCCCGATCAGGTTCTCGAGGCACGCGGTCGCGGGGTCCGGGATCGCGATCGCGGTCTTGTCCTCGAAGCGTGCGCCGCCGACCGCGAACGAGGGCGCGACCTGATGGCGGAAGAAGAACTCCATGTCGCTCTCGAGCGCCCCGCTGTAGCGGTGATGGCCCGTGTCGTCGTGGAGCTCCTTGAGGTTCCACGCCTTCGCGTCGACCACGTGGCAGCCGGCGGCGAGGGCTGCGGCGAGCGCGGCTTGGATCGGTCGCACGGCGGGAGTCTATGACACGGGGGGCGGTCGTTGGAGCTTCCTCTGCTCGGCGGAGACCATGCCGAAAGGTTGGTGGAGGCGGCGGGAATCGAACCCGCGTCCCGGAATCCCCGTACTCCCGGCGTCTACGTGCGTGTTCCATGGTTTGGTTCTCGTCCTCCGGACGCCCATGGACGGGCTTCCCTCGGACCAGCCTCGGTGTGTTCTCGCCGGTCCGCCCCGAGGCGCGGCTCGCCGGCCAGCCCGCTGATGACGTCTCCGTCCGGCCGCGGGCGTTCCGGGCGGAAACGGCTGCCTGAAGAATCAGGCCGCGAGAGAGAAATTGTTGGCATGCAATGCCGCCCCGAGAGGATTGACAGGGTGACTCGAGATCCCCGGCACGCAACCTGGAGACAGTCGAAACCGGTCGAGACCGGTGCGCCCCCACAGAAGCGGCCGCAGTATAGCACGCCCCGGGCAGCCGCGCGAGCGCCTCAGGTCCGCCGCCTCATCGCCCGCTCGATGTCGCGCCGATCGTCCTTCTCCCGCTTGTCCTGCCGCTTGTCGTACATCTTCTTCCCCTTGCACAGCGCGATCGCCAGCTTCGCCCGCGAGCCCTTGAAGTACAGCGACAGCGGCACGATCGTCATCCCCCTCTCCTTGACCCGCGCATGCCAGCGCTCGATCTCCCGGCGGTGCAGCAGCAGCTTCCTCTCCCGCGTCGGCTCGTGGTTGTGCACGTTGCCCTGCGCGTACTCGGCGATGTGCGCTCCCACGAGGACCATCTCCCCGTGCCGCACCATCACGTAGGCCTCCGCGATCGAGCACCCCCCGTTGCGCAGGCTCTTGACCTCCGTCCCCGTCAGCGCGATCCCGCACTCCACCTCCTCCAGAATGTGGAACTCGAACCGCGCCCGCCGGTTCGTCGCGATCATGCGCGGCTTCTCGTCCTTCCCGCCGTCTGCGCCCATGCCGGAGAGAATAGCCGAACGGATCCCGCCGCAAGCTTGAGTCCCGCCTCGCCGTGGCCGATCCTCTGTCCCCGATGAAGGCGCCCTCCTCCGACCCCACCGACCTCCTCGCCGACGTGCTCTCGAAGAAGGCCGGCGGCTTCGTCGAGCTGCGCTACCACAAGAAGCGCACCCGCTCGATCGCCGTCGAGAAGGGGCGCGTCGATTCCGCGCAGATCTCCGAGCACACCGGCGTCGGCGTGCGCGTCCTCGAGGACGGCACCTTCGGCTTCGCCAGCACCGACCGCACCGAGCCCGCGTCGATCGCCGGCGCGATCGACGCGGCCCGCTCGGCTGCGCGCGCGTCCGCCCGGGCCCGCACGGACCGCTGCCCGCCCCTGCCGCCGGCACCCCTCGCGCGCGGGCGCTTCGACTCTCCCGGAGTCGATGAGCTTCTGGCCCAGCCGATCGAGCGCACCCTCGAGATGGTCTTGCGCCTCGAGGCTCAGGCCCGCGGCTCCTCGACCGCGATCCAGAGCGCCGCCTGCGCCTACAGCGAGGTCTTCGAGGAGAAGGGCATCGTCACGAGCGACGGCGCCAAGGCCTGGACGCGCCTCGTGCGCCCCGAGTTCCGCGTCAGCGCGGTGGCCCAGCGCGACGGCGAGATCCAGCGCGGCGTCGAGACCGTCGGCGCGACCGGCGGCTGGGACTGCCTCTTCCGCCGTGCCGGACCTGAAGCCCTCGCCGAGAAGGCCGCGGCGCGCGCGGTCGACCTCCTCTCCGCCGGCTACCCGGAGGGCGGTCGCGTCAAGGTCCTGCTCTCTCCCGCCCTGGTCGGGATCCTGACCCACGAAGCGGTCGGGCACACCGTCGAGGCCGACTTCGTCCAGGCCGGATCCGTGGCGGCCGGCAAGCTCGGGCAGCGCGTCGCCTCCGAGCGGATCACCCTCTGCGATTCCGGCGCCAGCGAGCTCTTGCCCGGCGCGGGCGGGAGCCTCGCCGTCGACGACGAGGGCCTGCCGGCGGGCCGGACCGAGATCATCCGCGACGGCATCCTGGTCTCCTACCTCCACGACCGCGAGAGCGCGGCGCGCTTCGGCGTGGCCCCGACCGGCAACGCGCGCGCGTGGGAGTACGACCACTCGCCGCTGATCCGCATGCGCAACACCTACATCGCTCCCGGCGACGCGAGCCTCGACGAGATGATCGCCTCGATCGAGGACGGCTACCTCCTCGACGGAGCCGCGAACGGCCAGGCCGACAGCAACGGCGAGTTCATGTTCGGCACGCGCGAGGCCTGGCGGATCACGCACGGCCAGCGCGGTCCGCTCTTGCGCGGGGTCAACATCTCCGGACAGGCCTTCGAAGTCCTGCGCTCGGTCGAGCGCGTCGGGCGCGAGTTCCGCTGGGACCTCGGCGCAGGTCACTGCGGCAAGGGCCAGCCGGCCAAGGTCGACGCGGGCGGTCCCTGGCTCCTGTGCACGGTCGTGCTCGGGGGGCGCTGAGCGTGGCGACCGCCGCCGCACCCGCGATCGACCGATTCGACCCCGCCGCGGCCGAGCGGGACCTGCTGGCGCGCTGCGAGCGTCTCCTCGAGCGGGCGCTCGCCCTCGGCGCGGACGAAGCCGAAGCCTGCGCGGCCGGCTGGCGTTCGATCGCGGTGCGCTTCGAGAAGGGCGACCTCAAGCTCGCCCAGGTCGACCGGAGCTCGACCCTCGGCCTGCGCGTCTTTCGCGGCGGGCGCCTGGGCTTCTCCTCCACGAACCAGGGCGGCGACCCGGCGCTGGAGGGCTGCGCGCGGGACGCGATCGCGCTCTCAGGCTTCGCACCTCCCGACGCGCACAACGTCCTCCCGCGCGCGCGGCCTCAGGCGCCGGGTCTGGCTCTCGTCAACCCGGCGGTCGCGGATCTCCCCATCGATCGCGCGGTCGACATCGGCCGCGCCTTCGTCGAGCTGGCGCGGTCGGCCGACAAGCGCCTCTCGATCGACAGCGCGGGCGTCGACACGACCAGCGTCGCCCGCGCGATCGCCACGAGCCGCGGCGTGCGCGCCTCCGAGTCCGACGCCCAGGTCTCGCTCAGCGTGTTCGGCATGGCGATCGACGGTCCGGAGGTCGGCGGCTTCCACTACACCGGCGATAGCGTCCGTCGCCTGGCCGACCTCGATCGGGCCGCGGACGCCGCCGCGCGCGAGTTCGCTAGCGTGGCTCTCGGCAACCTCGGCGCACGCCCGGCCGAGTCCTACACGGGCCCGGTCCTCTTCGCGCCGGACGCGTTCCTCGAGGTGTTCGTGTCGCCGCTCGTCTCCGCGGCGAGCGCGATCGCCGTGCAGCGCGGCCGGAGCGCCCTCGCGGGCCGGATCGGCGAGGCGATCGCCGCGACCGATCTCTCGATCCTCGACGACCCGTCGGACCGGAGCCTCGCGGGCGCCACGGCCTTCGACCGCGAGGGCCAGCCCTGCGGCCGCTTCGCGATCGTCGAGCGCGGCGTGCTGCGGAGCTTCCTCTACAATGCCTACGCCGCCGCGGTCGAGGGTCGCGAGTCGACCGGGCACGCGCGCGGATCCCCGCGCTCGGTGCCGGGCCTCGGCGCACACGCGATCGCCGTCGCTCCGGGCCGCGGCGGCCATCGCGCGAACCTCGAGCGCGCGCTCGACCGGGGGCTCTACGTCCAGCGTTTCTCCGGGACGGTCGACCCGGCCTCGGGCGACTTCTCGGGGGTGGCGAAGTCCGCGCGCTGGATCGAAGGCGGAGTGGTCGCCGGACCGGTGCGAGAGACCTTGATCGGCGGGAACGTGTTCGCCTTGCTGCCGCAGATCATCGCGCTGTCCTCGGCCTCGGAGCGCTGCATGGGCGAGGCCCTCGTTCCCTTCGCGCTCGTCGACGGCGTCGCCGTGACGGCGGGTTGACGGCCGCCGATTGACGGCCGTTAGCGCAGCGCGTATCGTCCCCGCCCACTCCCCGCCCGGGTGGCGGAACTGGCAGACGCGCATGGTTCAGGTCCATGTGCCGCAAGGCATTGGGGGTTCGATTCCCCCCCCGGGCACCAACCCCTCCGCACCACCGTGCCGAGCGACAAGCCGCGGAGCGTGACCTTCCTCGCGCTCCTCCGCTGGAGCCTGCTCGTGTGCGCGGGGGCGGCGCTGTTCGTCACCCTGGTCTGGATCCTCTTCCGGCGCATCAAGCTCTGAACCCCCGAGCCCTCGGCATGGCGACCCTCGAACTGAACCTGTCCTTCGAATCGATCTTCCAGCGGGAGTACGCCGGCAACTCCGTCCAGCGCTGGCTCTTCGCGCTGGCCGTCCTCCTCGGCAGCACGATCTTCCTCGGGATCGTCAAGCGCATCGTCGTCCTGCGCCTCTCGAAGATCGCCGAGCGCACCGACACCGACCTCGATGACCTGGTCGTCGACCTCGTGCGCAGGACGGCGAGATTCTTCCTCCTGGCCCTGGGGATCCTGGTGGCCAAGAGCTGCCTCGACGTCTCACCGGGTTGGGGAGGCGTCCTCCACAAGGTGGTCCTCGTGGCCATGTGGCTCCAGGTCGGGCTGTGGGGCCGCGGCCTGGTCCATTTCGGCATCCAGCGCATGATCCGCGGGAAGTCCGTGGACGACCCGGCCCGGACGATGGGCGCCTCGGTCCTCGGCTTCATCGGCCAGCTCCTGGTCTGGTCCATCGTCCTGCTCCTGTGCCTGGAGAGCTTCGACGTCGAGGTCAAGACCTTGCTCGCCTCCCTGGGTGTCGGCGGCATCGCGGTCGCGCTCGCGGCGCAGAACGTCCTGGGCGACCTGTTCGCCTCGATCTCGATCCTGCTCGACAAGCCCTTCGTCGTCGGGGACGCGATCGTGCTCGGGGACTTCCAGGGCACCGTGGAGAACATCGGCATCAAGACCACGCGCCTGCGGAGCGTCAGCGGCGAGCAGATCATCATCGGCAACCACGACCTCGTCTCGAGCCGCGTGCGCAACTTCAAGCGCCTCACCGAGCGTCGCAACCTGTTCACGGTCGGCGTCACCTACGACACGCCCCACGAGAAGGTCGCCGCGATCCCGAAGATCCTCACCGAGATCGTGACCTCGACCCCCAACACGCGCTTCGACCACGCGAACTTCAAGAGCCTCGGCGACTCCGCCCTGGTCTTCGAGGTCGTCTACCACGTCCTGAGCCACGAGATGCAGGTCGCCCTGGACGTCCAGCAGCAGATCAACCTCCAGATCTACGCGCGCTTCGCACGCGAGGGGATCGAGTTCGCCTACCCCACGCAGACCGTGCACCACGTGCTTCCGCCGGGGACGCCCCTTCAGAAGGAGTTGTCGCGCGGGTAGCACGCGATCGCCAGCGCGACCGCGACGAGGAGCAGCGCGGCGGCGCCGATCGCGATCCAGGCGAGCGTCGACACGTGCCGCCGCCCTAGTTCCCGTGCCCGCCCGGGGCGCGGTACACGAGGATCGCGCGCTGGCCCATCTCGCCGGGGAGCTTGTGCTCCCACACCGTGTCGAGCCGGAACCCGAGCCGCTCTGCCTCGCGCTCGCCCGCGCGCACCTCGCGGCCCCACGAGGGCCCCTTGAGCATGACGAGATCCTTGTGCGAGTGCCGGACCTTGCGCAGCATGCGCACGTTCTCGCGCACCGAGCTGACCGCGCGGATCAGGACCACGTCGTAGCTGTTGCGCGCCAGGTGGTCCTCGGCGCGGTCGCGGACGGCGCTCGCGTTCTTCACGCTGAGGGCCTCGATCGAGCGCACCAGGAACTCCACCCTCTTCTGCACCGAGTCGAGCAGCACGACCCGCGTCTCGGGCTCGGCCATCGCCACCGGCAGACCGGGGAAGCCCGCGCCGCTGCCGAGGTCGAGGACCGTCCGCCCGTAGAGCGGCACCTGCCGCGTCACGCGCCAGCTGTCGAGGTAGTGCTTGGCTGCGATCTCGCGCGGATCGACGATCGCGGTCAGGTTCACGACGCGGTTCGTCTCCAGCATCATCCGCGCGTGTCGCGCGTAGAGCTCGAGGATCGCCGGCGCGATCTCCTCGCCCTGGAAGGCCCATTGCATCGCCTCGAGCAAAACCTCGACCGGGACGAGCGGCGTGTCCGGCCGTCCTTCGAGCCCGTCTCCTGCCTCGCCTTCGACGATCGGGCCTTCGACGATCTCGCCCTCGGGGATCGCGCCCTCGGGCAGAGCTTCCTCCCCCTCTCCACCGTGAGGCTCGCCCCCTTGGGGCTCGCCGGGCGGGTCGGGGATCGTGGTCATCGAGGCTGCGGTCCGTGCGAGGGCGGCGGGTTCTGGCAGGGCAGCAGGGATTCGAACCCCGAACCTACTGATTTGGAATCAGTCGCTCTAACCGGTTGGAGCTACTGCCCTCCTGCGCGAACCGGGAGGGTACTCCAGGCCGCCTCCTCGCGGCAAGTGGGGCGAGCCTGCCGCGCCTCGCTCGGCCGGCCGCGACGCTGCGCGGCCGCCCTTTGGGAAGTAGAGTCACGCACCTCCGTCATGAGCCACGAGGAACCGACCCGCGACGCCCGCACATCCCCGGAACCCGCGTCGGGCTCGGCGCCGCGCACGATCCCGGCCGAGTCGATCCCTCTCGCGCGCCTCGACCAGGACGCGCTGCGCGTGATCTCCCGTCTCCAGCGCCAGGGCTTCGAGGCCTATCTCGTCGGCGGCTGCGTCCGCGACCTGCTGGTCGGGCGCATGCCCAAGGACTTCGACGTGGCGACGGACGCCCATCCACGCCAGATCAAGCGCTTCTTCCGCAACGCGCGGATCATCGGCCGGCGCTTCCGCCTGGCGCACATCACCTACGGCAACCGCATCGTCGAGACCGCCACCTTCCGGCGCGAGCCCGACCTCTCCTCACCCGACGAGCCGTCCGTCGAGGCCGGGCTCGACGAGGCCGGCGAGGGGACGCCCGACGACCTCTTGATCACCCAGGACAACGTCTTCGGGACGGCCGAGCAGGACGCGCGTCGCCGCGACTTCACGATCAACGCGCTCTTCCTCGATCCCACGCGCGGGGTGATCCTCGACTACGTCGGAGGGCTCGGCGACCTCGAGGCCGGGATCCTGCGGACGATCGGCGACCCGCTCGTGCGCATGGCCGAGGACCCGGTGCGGATCCTGCGCGCGGTCAAGTTCGCGACGCGCCTCTCTTTTCGCATCGAGGAGCACACCTGGGAGGCGATGGTCGCCCTCGCGCCGCAGCTCGCACGCGCCGCGCCGCCGCGCGTGATCGAGGAGGTCCTGCGACTCCTGCGGTCCGGGACGGCGCTCGGGGCGATGCGCATGCTCCGCGCCTGCGGAGCGCTGCGCGTGATCCTGCCCGAGGTCGACGCCTACCTCGGCGATCGGGACGATGCCGCGGCGCAGGAGCGCGCCGACTCCTTCTGGCGCCTGCTCGAGGCGCTCGACAGCGACGTGCACGCGGGCTTCTCCCCCACGACCCCGGTCTGCCTGGCCCTGCTCTACCTGCGCATCATCGAGCGGGAGGCCGAGATCGCCGCGAGCGGGGAGGATCCTCCCGACGTCGTCGCGACGGCCGCGAAGATCCTCGAGCCGGTGGCCCAGGCCGCGCGCGTCGCCCGCCGCGATTTCTCGCGCGCGCTGCGGATCATCGACCGCCAGCGCCGCTTCACGCAGCCCACATCGCGGCGCTTCCGGCCGCTCCTGTTCGTGCTGGGCGAGGAGTTCCCCGAGTCCCTCGACCTGTTCCGGCTGCGCTCGGCCGCGCGGGGTCAGGGGTGGGACCTCTACGAGGGCTGGCGCGCCCGGCGGGAGATGGCGCTCCAGGCGAAACCGGAGGAGATCGATGCCGAGCGTCGAGCGGCGCGCAAGCGTCCCCGCCGGCGCAGGCGCCGCGGTGGCGGTGCCGAGGGCTCCGGCCCGGCAGAGATCCCCTCGACGCCCCCGTAGATCCATCCCGCGCGCCGCCCATTCGCGGGGTACAGTTCCCTGGTTCGGAGCGGGCCCCGTCTTCCGGGAGCGCCGTGAGTCTCTGCCGCCCTAGGGGCCGGGTGCGCCGCATCCTTTGCGGTGACGGCGGCGCCAAAAACCGGCTCGGAGGCTCGAAGGGATGCTCCTGCGCGGGGAAGGCGTGGGCGCGCTCCAGGCAACTGAACGAGCTCGTCGACCCGGGCGGGGTGCCTCCCCTCCTGGGCCGGCCATTGCCACCGCAGGGGGCAGCCCCTTACAAGGGCCTGCCCCCTGTTCTTGCCTGCGCGGAACCTGTGGAATCTGGCACACTTCGTTGTCCCTGACACTCGGGGAGGTCCAGTCAGCGCAGGGGGTTGCGACCGATCACGAGCGCCAGGCGCGCCTGGGGATCCTGGGCCGCTGACAGAGTGTTGGCGGAGAAGGACTTGGGACCGATCGAGGCACAATCAAGGGAGCCAGATTCAGATGATCCTCCCGGTTCTCCTCGCGTGCGCCCAGTCGCAGGTCCCCTCGCAGGCTGACCCGCGCTCCGTCGAGGACGAAGCGGCGCTCTCGGCGTTCGAGAGCCTCTCGCCCGCGGACCGCAAGGACCTCGCGGACTACTTCCACCTCGAGGCGAAGCACCTCGGATCGTTCCAGCTCTCGCTCGTCGCTTTCGTCCTCAACGGGCAGGATCGCGACCCGGCGGCGTGGCCGGAAGAGCAGGCGGCGCCGGTGTTCGATTCCAAGGAGCACACGCCCGAGAACGACATCCCCCGCCACCCTCTGGAGGCGGGCTCGCCGAGCGTCCAGGAGCTCTCGCGCCTCATCTTCAAGAAGGTCCCCGCTCCGCGCCTGGACAGCGCGTGGCGCTACGACTACTCGAGCCGCGAGCTGCGCCGCACCAAGGCCTGGAAGGATCCCGAGCGGGTGTTCCGGAACGGCCTGCGCGGGTTCTTGCCCGACCTCGACCTCGCCGAGGCGCTGGTCGAGCGCGCGCTCGACGACGGCGCCGAGCAGAAGGCGCTCGCGGCCTTCGCCCATGCCTACACCGACCGCGAGGGCGGCGTCGTACCGGGGATCACGCTCTACGACGCCTGGGCGTGCGGCGCGGAGATCGAGATGCCCGACGTCGACGCGCTCGGCATCGTCCACACCGTGCTCGGGGACTGGAAGACCTGGCGCGCGCCGGTGCCGGCGTCGAAGCACGAGGCTCTCTACGACCGCATCGGGGAGCTGTTCGTCCCGGCGCAACGCCACCGCGGCCTGCGCCACGCGATCGCCTCCTGCTACCTGGCGGGCAGCGCGGTCCTGCGCGACGGCTACACGGACCAGCTCGACAACTTCCACGCCCTGTGGGAGGACTGCCGCTCGACGCCCGCAGAGATGGCGAAGAGGCTCCCGCCAGCGGCGAAACGCAGCGAGTTCCTGGCCGCCTGGACCGCGACGTGCCACGCGAAAGGAGCCGTCTGGCAAGCCGGCTTGGCGCGCCACAGGACGCTCGACCGGGAGGGAGAATCGGTCCGCACCCTGCTCCTGCGGCTGCTGGGCGAGTTCACCCCGCCTTCCGCGGGCGGGAAGCCGGGCGGCAAGGACCGCTAGGCTGCGCTAGACTTCTCGCCATGATTGCCAACGAGCTGGAGACCACCGCCCGCGCGCTCGTCGCACCCGGCAAGGGGATCCTCGCCGCCGACGAGAGCCACGGGACGATCGAGAAGCGTTTCAAGAGCATCAACCTCCCGAACGCGGAGGAGAACCGCCGCACCTACCGCAATCTCCTGTTCACGGCGCAGGACGTGTCGGAGTTCATCTCGGGGGTGATCCTGTTCGACGAGACGATCCGCCAGAAGGCGCTCGACGGGACGCCCTTCCCGAAGCTGCTCGCGACGCGAGGCATCCTTCCCGGCATCAAGGTCGACACGGGGACGGTGGCCCTGCCCGGCAGCCCGAACGAGAAGCGGACGCAGGGCCTCGACGGGTTGCGAGAGAGGCTCGCGGAGTACAAGGGGCTCGGTGCGCGGTTCGCGAAGTGGCGCGCCGTGATCACGATCGGCGAGGGCATCCCGACGCGGCCGTGCCTGGCCGACAACGCGCGCTCGCTCGCGAGCTATGCGGCGCTGTGCCAGGAGCAGGGGATCGTGCCGATCGTCGAGCCGGAGGTGCTCATGGACGGCGCGCACACGCTGCAGCGCTGCTTCGACGTCACCCAGGCGACGCTGCACGAGGTCTTCGACGCGCTGCACGAGCAGGGCGTGGTGCTCGAGCGCATGCTGCTGAAGCCGAACATGGTGATCGCCGGGAAGGAGTGCAAGGTGCAGGCCTCCGTGCAGGAGGTGGCCGAGTCGACGGTGCAGTGCTTCCGCCGGTGTGTGCCCGCGGCCGTGCCGGGGATCGTGTTCCTCTCGGGGGGTCAGACGAGCGCGCAGGCGACGGCGAACCTCTCGGCGATGAACGCACTCGCGATGGTCCATCCGTGGCAGCTGAGCTTCTCGTACGGGCGCGCGCTGCAGGACGAGGCGCTCAAGGCGTGGAAAGGACAGGCGGCGAACGTCGGCGCGGCGCAGAAGGCGTTCGCGAACCGCGCCAAGCTGGTCAGCGCCGCGCGTTCGGGGCGCTACAGCGAGAAGATGGAGCGCGAGCTCGTGACGGCGTGAGGGTCGCCGCCGGCGAGCCGTTCAAACGCGAGCCGCATCCAGCGCCGCGACCTCCGCCGTCGCGAACGCGGACTGGAAGTTGAGCCCGCCGATCGGGCCGGCGAGGTCGAGGATCTCGCCGCAGGCGTACAGGTTCCGGTAGCCCCTCACCCGCATCGTCCCGGGATCGACGTGCGTGAGGGCGAGGCCTCCCGCCGTCACCTCGGCGCAGTCGAAGCCGAGCGTCCCGTCGATCGGGATGTCGAGGCCCTTCAACGCTTCGACGAGCCGATGGCGCGATTCGCGGTCGAGGCCGTTCACGCGCGGATCGATTGCACCGAGACCGGCCTGATTCGCGACCGCCTCGATCACGCGGCCCGGGAGCTGCTTTGGGAGTGCGCGCGACAGAGTCGGCAGGCCCGGGCGCGCGGCGGCATCGATCAGCAGCGAGCGCAGAGCCTCGCGCGGCAGCTCGGGCGACAGGTCGAGCATCAGGTGGTGCATCGCGACCGGCGTCTTCGCCCGCCGGGCCGTCGCCTCGGCGCGCGCGACGTGGACGGAGAGATCCATCGCGGCCGGGCCCGACACACCCCGGTGCGTGAACAGCACGGGCCGGCGCCGGCGACCGAGCACGCGGCCGCCGCTGTCCACGATCCGTGCCTCGACGTCCTGCACGGACACGCCCGCGAGCTCCCGCACCCACGCGGCCGGGCTCGAGAGCGGAACCAGCGCGGGCACGGGCTCGACGATCGGAAGCCCGAGGTCGGATAGCCAGCGGTATCCGTCGCCCGTCGTGCCAGTGCGCGCGTAGCTCATCCCTCCCGGGCACACGATCAGGCGCGAGCAGCGCACCTCGCGATCGCCCGTGATCGCGATGCGCCATCCGCTCGAGCCCTGGCCGGCGCCCTCGACAGGCGAGAGGCTCTCGACGCCGGCCGCCAGGAGGATCCGCGCACCGGCAGCCTTCGTGTCGAGCTCGAGCGCGTCGCGGACCTCGCGCGCGCTCCCGCTCTTCGGGAACACCTTCTCGAGCGGCTCCTCGACCGTCTCGACGCCGAGGCCTTCGAAGCGCGCGCGCAGGTCGGACGGCGACAGCGCGCGAAAGGCCGGCGCGAGGAACCGCGAGCCCTCGCGCCCTAACAGATCCGCCGCCGCCCGCACGTCGAACGTCGTCGTCAGGTTGCAGCGCGTCCCCCCGCTCGCCAGGACCTTCGTCCCCGTGCGCGGGGTCTTCTCGAGGAGGAGCACGCGCCGGCCCGCCCGCGCTGCGACCGCCGCCGCCCACAAACCGGCCGCGCCAGCGCCTACGATGCAGATCTCGCTCTCGAGGCCTCGCTCGGAAGACATTCTCGGATCCGGAGTGGCCTCGCCCTCCCGGAGAGTGGGTCAGGCAGGCTTCTTCTTCGCGCGCAGGGGGAGCAAACGGATGTCGACACGCCGGCCCAAGGCATGGGCGATCCGCTGCAGCATCTCGAGGGACTGGCCGTCGTAGTCGTCCTCCTCCAGGCAGCGGATGACGGATTCGGTGGTTCGCACCAGTCGGGCCAGCTCGCGCCGCGAGAGACCTGCCTTCTCCCGGAGGTCGTACACCTGTCGCGCGATCGCAGCCGTGGCTCGCGCCTCCTCCAGCTCGATCATTCTCTCGGGTCGCCCTTCGTAGAAGCGGCGATGGATGATCTCCAGCAGGTCCCGCGTGGGTTTGCGTTTTTCCGGCATCTTCAGATCTCCTCGAAAGTATGACGGTTCGGGTCCCGCTCGACTTCCGACCTCCGCAGTATAGCCAGATCGATCTCCCGGGGCGGGACGACACGTTCCTTCACCAGGCCATGGGATGCGACCACGAGCAGCCGACCGAGGAAGAAGTAGAGCATCCGGTAGTGGGTTCCCTGGATCGTCGCACGCAGCTCATAGATCCCGTCCCTCAGGTAGTCAGCCTCGGGTCTGCGCATCTCGTACCCGAGCTGGGCCAGCCTCTCGAGCTTCACCCGACACTTCACCTCCGCCTTGGACGGCAGGCTCTGCAGCCACTCGACAAGCGGCACCGAGCCGTCGGCATCACGGAAGGCGACGACCGTGACGCGGGGCACTTCCCCCTCCCCCGACGGCGGGCGGGCCGATCTCGCGAATGAAGGGCATCGCCCGCGGGACCTCCCGAGGAACGAGCCGGTTTCACACGACTTCGGAAAAAGGTTTCCGCGGGCGCTGAAGGTCTGGAAGGGGCTCGCCTGCTCGCTCTCACCCCCCCGACAGCGCCTGCTCCCAGGACGCGATCTCCTCCGCGCTGTGCGGCGAGCGCGGGGGCGTGTCGTCGTCGCGGTCGTCGAGGTAGCCCTGGGGCAAGGCGACGCGGGCCTGCGCCCCGCCGCTCTTTCCGCGGTGGGCGCGCAGCGCGCTCTCGGGAAACGGCTCCTCGGGATCGAGCGCGGCCAGCGCGGACCGCATCGCCTCGATCGACGAGACTCGCGAGAGCCGCTCGCGCACGATCGCCGACCCGCGGAAGCCCTTCGTGTACCACGCGCACCACTTCCGCATCTGGCGCATGCCCGTTTCCTCGCCGAAGAACTCGACCAGGCGCCGCGCGTGGTCCTCCATGATCGCGACGACCTCGCCGAGGCACGGCGGAGGCCCGGGCTCGCGCCCGTCGAACACTTCGGCGAGCTCGCGGAAGAGCCACGGACGCCCGAGGCACCCGCGCCCGACGATCACCGCGTCGCAGCCCGTCGCGCGCATCATCCGCAGCGCGTCCCAGCATTCCCAGATGTCCCCGTTGCCGAGCACCGGGATCGCGACCGACGCCTTCAGCTCCGCGATCGCGTTCCACGCGGCCTCGCCCGAGTAGAGCTGTGCCGCCGTGCGCGCGTGCAGACCGATCGCCGCCGCGCCCTCCCCCTCCGCCACACGCCCCGCGTCGAGGTAGGTGAGCAACCCCGCCTCGATCCCCATGCGCACCTTGATCGTCACCGGCACCGCGCCCGCCGACTTCACCGCGGCCCGCACGATCCGCGCGAGCAGCCTCGGCTTGACCGGGATCGCGCTCCCGCCGCCGCAGCGCGTGACCTTCGGCACCGGGCATCCGAAGTTCATGTCGATGTGGTCGACGCCCTCTCCCGCGAGGCTCGCCGCCATCTCGCCGACGTCGACCGGATCGCTGCCGTAGATCTGCACCGAGCGCGGCTTCTCCTCGGGCCGGCTCGAGGCCAGGAGTCGCGTCAGGCGGTTGCCGTTCAGGTAGCCGCGTGCGGTGATCATCTCGGACACGTAGAGCCCGGCCCCGAACCCGCGGCACAGGCTGCGGAAGGGGTAGTTCGTGACCCCCGCCATCGGCGCCAGCACGACCGGTGGCGAGATCCGCAACGGCCCGATCGAGAGCGGCGCGAACTCCCCCGGCGCGGCGACCTCCTCGCTGCCGCCCGGCGATCGGGCCCGGTCCGGCGTCGCGTTCATCCGCGCTTCTTCTCCGGCAGCGGCAGCCCGCGGTCCTTGGCCTGCGTCGAGAGCGGCCTCGTCGACGTGATCCCGCGCCCCTCCTCGCGCAGGGCCTCGACGACCGAGCCGTCGGCGGCGAAGCGCACCTTGAGCGTCCCGTTGTGCGTGTGGACGAGGTGCGTCCCGTCCTTGTCGAGGTGCAGCTCCCAGTTCCCGGTCGCCGGGTCGAGATCGTCGAAGAACAAGACCTTGAATCGCCCTTCGCTCGTGCGCTGACCCAGCGCGATCTCGGCCGTCACGCTGCCCACGTCGACGAACGCGAGGAGGTCCTTCACCGGGACGTTGCCCTGGAACGTGCCGTCGACCCGCCGCTCGATGTTGAGGACGTTCCCGACCTGCATCCCTTTCACCGTGACCAGCCTCCCTCCGGCGCGGATCCCGATGTCGAAGCCGGCGACGCCGCCGTCGCGCAGGGTCTCTTGCATCTCGACCTCCGTGCGGCCGGTGCTGGCCGTGCCGGGGGTGACGACGCGCGCGCAGTACACGAGGCTTCCGTCCTGGATCCGCACGACCGCGAAGCTCTCGCCCGAGATCCGCTGTCCCATCGTCCGCGTCTCCACGGTCCCGCGGAGCACGACATCGCCGCCCTCCCCGGGGGGAAGGGGTGGATCGGCGATCTCGAGCGGCTTGAAGGCCTCGGCCTGCAGCCGCTTCTGCGTGTCGGCGAGGTCCTTGCGCAGCGCGTCCATCGCGGCGCGGTCGAGGACGCGACCGCGCAGGACGACGGTCTCGGGAGAATGGAGGACACCGAGGTCCGCGCCCGGGTCGCCGCGCAGCACGACCAGGTCGGCGATCTTGCCCGCTTCGATCGTGCCCCGGTCCTTGTCGACGCCGAGGGCCTTGGCCGCGCCCGCGGTGGCCATCGCGAGCACGGTCTCCTTCGGGATCCCGGCGCGCGCCCACATCCCGAGCTCGTCCTGCAGAGCTTCGCCGGGGAAGAGCCACGCGTTCGGGCTCCCGCTGCCGGGGAGGAGCGTGATGCCCCGTTCGTGGAGCGCCTTGAGGAGCTTCCCCTGCGTCTCGACCACACGCAGCCCGGTGCGCAGGTAGTCCTTCTCGTCCGTCATGACCTTGCTCCGCATGGCGGCGTCGGCCAGCCACGAGGCCACGTACATCGGGCCGAGGTAGGCGAGCTCGGGCGGGTGCTCGGGCGGCGCGATCAGGCGCTTGGCGAAGACGGCCAGCGTGGGCGTGATCGCGACCTTCTTCCCCGCCAGCGCGTCGACGCCCACGCGCAGCTCCTCCAGGGAGACGTCGGGCCAGCTCTTGCCCGCGGGCAAGAACGCTTCCAGGTGGTAGAGACCGTCCTGGCCGGCCTCGGCCATCTTCGCCATCTCGACGCCGGCGATCTTCGGCCCCCAGACCTGGAGGCCGTGCCCGTGCGCGAGCTCGATCACCTTCCTCCAGACGGGCTCGGCCAGGCCCGCGTGGAACGACACGAAGTCCGGCTCGAGATCGAACAGCCGCGCCAGCTTGTCGGCCGCCTCCTCGGGGCTGCCGAGGACCACGGCCGCGGTCGTCGAGGGCGGCGATCCGTCGAGCACCCCGCCCGCGCACCAGATCGCCGGACCCGGGCCGCGATCGCGCAATCCGATCTTGCCGCCCTTGTCGCGCTCGGCCAGGATCCGGGCGAGATCGTTGCCGATGTCGCGCACGAGGGTCACGCCGGAGGTGACGTAGAGCCGGTCGTGGTCGGCGTCGTGGTTGACCATCCCGTCGATCAACCCCGGGATCAGGTGCTTCCCCGAAAGATCGATCCGCAGGGCGTCCGCGGGGATCTCCGCGTGCGGATCCACGGCGCGGATGCGATCGCCCAGGACGAGCACCGTCGCGATCCGGGGCGCCTCGCCCGGGACCATCGTGTGGACCGTGCCGCCCGTCAGGGCGATGGCCTTCGCCGGGGGAGCGGCCTGGGCGGCGATCGCGATCAGCGCGGAGAGGATCATGCAGGCGGCAGGTTATAAACCCTCGCGCGCCCGCCGTCTCCCGCCGCATGACCGACGTTCTCCCCGCCGTTCGACTGCTCACCGACGAGATCCCTTCGGGTCCGTGGATCTTCGGGCGGCAGGTCGCTCCCGAGGACCTCCCGCCGGACGGGTCCCTGGTCGAGGTCCTTGACCGCACCGGGCGCTTCCTCGGGCACGGCCTCTTCAACGGCGCTTCCGACATCCGCGTCCGCCTGCTCTCCCGGGGCAAGCGCAGCGACCTGCGCAACCCGCGCGACTTCCTCCTGCGCCGCCTCTCCTCGGCGGACCGCATCCGCAAGCGGCTCTTGCGCCTGCCCGAGGTGTCCGACGCCTACCGCGTCGCGCACGCCGAGGGCGACGACCTGCCGGGCCTCGTCGTCGACCGCCTGGGCGAGTGCCTCGTGTGCGAGCACCACTCCCTCGGCTTCTGGCGCCTGCGCCGCGAGGTCGAATCGGCGCTCGCGGACCTCTACCCCGGCTTCCCCGTCGTGCACCGCGTCCCGGCGACCGCCGCGAAGTCCGAGGGCTTCACACCCGAAGAGGAGCCTGCCGACCTCGGCGAGCGGAAGATCCGCGAGCACGAGATCTCCTACCCCGTGCGACCCGGCCGGGGCCACAAGACCGGCTGGTTCTGCGACCAGCGCGACAACCGCCTCTCCATCGCCTCCCTGGCGCGGGGTCAGGACGTGCTCGACCTGTGCTGCAACGCCGGCGGCTTCGCGCTGCAGGCGGCGCGCGCCGGCGCGCGACACGTCCGCGGCGTGGACCTCGACGAAGAGGTCGTCGCGCGAGCGCGCGAGGCGGCTCGCGAGAACGGCCTCCCCGCGGAGTTCGTCCACGCCGACGCGTTCGACTTCCTGCGCGCGCTGCGCGAGGACCGGGCCAAGCCCGGCGTCGTGATCCTCGATCCCCACAAGATCATCAAGAGCCGCGCGCAGCTCGAAGCGGG
Source organism: Planctomycetota bacterium (assembly GCA_041488095.1). Taxonomy (GTDB): domain Bacteria; phylum Planctomycetota; class UBA1135; order UBA1135; genus DASYPQ01. Next base: position 42,541 of record JBGPOP010000007.1, on the reverse strand, counting down.
GCTCAAGAGCTACTCGGACCTGAACACCCTGGCGCTCGAAAGCGTGCGACCCGGGGGGCTGCTCGCGACCTTCTCGTGCTCCGGAATCCTCGACCTCCCGGGCTTCATGGGCATGGTGTTCCAGGCGGCCCGGCGCGCCGGACGCGAGATCCGGCTGCTCCAGACGCTGGGGGCTGCGCCGGACCACCCCCAGCGGCCCGACTTCAGCCGTTCCCGGTACTTGAAGGGCGCCCTGCTCGCCGTCGACTAGGCCCCCCTGCGAGCCGGCGTCGGGCCGGCCGTGAAACCAGGGCCGCGGAGTGGACCGCGGCGGCGGAAGATGCCATCCTAGTGGGTTGCGCCCTCGCGCCGGAGTCCGGCCGCGAGGGCGCCTCCATCCCGGTGCGCCGGTTTTTGAAACCCAACCTCCAGGCCATGCCATGACACTCACCCAGCTCGTTTCCCAAGAGAAATGGCAGGAGTTCGACCAGGCCTGGAGCGAGCTCGTGCAGTCCGGGGGTCCGATCGACGATCTCCTCGGGGCCCTCCACCAGGCCGGCGAGCGCAAACGGCTCCCGAGGTGCCTGCCGAAGATCAAGGAGCACGCCGCCGCCCTCCTCGCGGAGGATCGCGCCGCCGATGCCGCGCGCCTCCTCGGCGCGGCCGTGGCTGGAGGCGGAGCGCCGGGCGAGCTGATGGGGCCGCTCGTCGAAGCGGCCCGGAAGGCGTGGGGCGAGGAGGCGTGGTGGGGCCCCTACACCGAGATCGCACGCTTCACGCCCGAGAACGGCAACGCGCGCGCGGCCTGGACCGCTTTCGAGCGCCTGATCGGCTTCGAGGAGAAGAAGCTCGTCTACCACCGCGGCGGCTGGGGCGTCGGGGAGGTGTTCGAGGTGTGCCGCGAGCCGCTCGAGATCGGCGTGCGCTTCCAGAACGGCCGCAAGGACCGCTTCCCGGTCGCGGCGGCGGTCGAGATCTTCGAGATCCTGCCCGACGAGGACCTGCGCTCGCTGCACTTCCGCGATCCCGAGGCGATGAGGAAGCTCTTGCGGCAGGACCCGCTGGCGGTGCTGCGGGCGGTCGTCGAGCGCCATGGCGGGCGCGCGACGAACTCGGCCGTCAAGAACGCGCTGCTGCAGGTCGGCGTCGAAGGCAGCGCCTGGTCGAGCTGGTGGAAGCGCGCGCGCAAGCAGGCCGAGGAGAGCGAGTGGTTCCGCGTCACCGGCACGGCGGCCCGCGGCGAGGTGCAGATCCTGCGCTCCGCGCTGGACCCGGTGGTCGAGCTGCGCCGCCGGCTGGAGAACGCGGCGACGCTCTCCGATCTGCTCGTGCGCGCGCGCGACACGCTCGCGGGCGGCCAGGGCGACGAGCGCGTCCGGGCGATGACGCTCGAGGTGCTCGAGCAGCGCGCCGACGCGGAGGGCGAGCCCGTCGCCGACCGCCTGGCGGCCTGGCTGATTTTGCGCGAGGAGCGGGGCGCGGCCCCGGCTCCGCTCGCGGCGCTGCTCGCGTCCGTGATGCGCGAGCCTGAAGCGCAGCACGGAGCGCCGCCGCCGCTGTGGACGTTGTTCCAGACGCTGTCGGTCGCGCGCGACCAGGAGCGCTGCGTCCTCGCGCTGCAGGACGTGTCGGGCGAGAGCTGGCTCATGGAGGCGTCGAAGAACCTCCAGCACGCGCCGGCGGGAATGGTCCGGCCGCTGGTCGAGGCGCTGCTCGCCGCAGGGAAGCAATCCGAGCTCGCCGCGCACTACCGCGATCTGCTGGCGCGGCCGCTGCGCGCGCCCGAAGCGCTGCTGCAGCTCGCGCGCGCAGCCGAGGGCGGGCGCCTGAAGGGCCAGTTCCCCCCGCCCGTGCAGCGCGCCGAGGCGCTGCTCTCGCTGGCTTCGTACCTCTACGTCAACAAGAAGGGCGACACGGCGCTCTCGCGCGCGCAGTCGCGCCTGGTCGAGTTCCTGTGCAAGGGCCGGGAGCCTCTCCTCCGCCGCCTGCTCGAGGGCTCCGACCACGCCTCGCTGGAGGGCCTGCAGCGCACCCTCCAACGCGGGATCGACGAGGAGATCGACCGCCTGCTCACCTCGATCCTCTCGCGCGCGGCTCCTCCCGCCACGGCGTCCGAGTCGAAGCGCTTCTGGGAGAGCGACAGCATCTGGACGACCCGCCCGGGCCTGGAGCGGCACCGCAAGGAGCTCAAGCTCCTGCGCGAGGTGAAGATCCCGGCGAACCAGGACGCGATCGGGAAAGCGGCCTCGATGGGCGACCTCTCCGAGAACTCCGAGTGGGAGATGGCGATCCAGGAGCAGCAGAAGCTGACCCAGCGCGCGTCCGAGATCGAGACCGAGCTGCGCGACGTGGAGCTGATCGAGGACGCGATCCTGCCGGAGAACACCGTGTGCCCGGGGACCTGCGTGCGGTACCGGGATTTGGACAGCTCCTCCGAGCACGAGATCGCGATCCTCGGACCCTGGGACACCGACCGCGAGCACGTCGTCTCCTACCGCGCGCCGCTCGCGGCCGGGCTGCTCGGCCGGCGGCCCGGCGATCGGGCGAAGATCAAGCTGCCCTCGGGCGAGCTCGAGGTCGAGGTCCTGACCGCCCGGCCGGCCGAGCTGGGGTAGTCTGGAAGCGGATCACGACGTCCCGCGAACCACCTCGCGCAAACCCTCCGGAGGAGAAGCGACCCTCATGTCGACGACCGTTCAGAAGACGGCCCAGGATTTCAAGGTCAAGGACCTCTCGCTCGCGCCGTTCGGGCGCAAGGAGATCGAGCTCGCCGAGCACGAGATGCCCGGCCTCATGGCCCTGCGGGCGGAGTACGCAAAGAAGCAGCCGCTGAAGGGCGCGCGCATCTCCGGATCGCTGCACATGACGGTGCAGACCGCGGTGCTGATCGAGACGCTGCTCGACCTCGGGGCGGAGGTGCGCTGGGCGTCGTGCAACATCTTCTCGACGCAGGACCACGCTGCGGCGGCGGTGGCGGTGGGGCGGAAGGGCACGGCCGCGAGCCCGAGCGGGGTGAGCGTGTTCGCGTGGAAGGGCGAGACGCTCGAGGAATACTGGTGGTGCACCGAGAAGGCGCTGACGTGGCCGGACGGCCAGGGCCCGAACCTGATCCTCGACGACGGCGGCGACGCGACGCTGCTCGTGCACCTCGGGACGGAGTTCGACAAGGCCGGCAAGGTCCCCTCCCCCACAGCCGAGGATTCCGAGGAGTACACGCACATCCTGCGCCTGCTCCAGCGCTCGTTCGGCCAGGACCGCGACAAGTGGACGCGCATGGGCAAGGGGATCCGCGGCGTCTCCGAGGAGACCACGACGGGCGTGCACCGGCTCTACCAGCGGATGGAAGCGGGCACGCTGCTCTTCCCGGCGATCAACGTGAACGACTCGGTGACGAAGTCGAAGTTCGACAACCTGTACGGCTGCCGGCACTCGCTGGTCGACGGGATCATGCGCGCGACGGACGTGATGCTCGCGGGGAAGGTCGCGGTCGTGTGCGGGTACGGGGACGTGGGCAAGGGCTGCTGCCAGTCGCTGCGGGGGCAGGGCGCGAGGGTGGTCGTCACGGAGATCGACCCGATCTGCGCGCTCCAGGCGGCGATGGAGGGCTATCAGGTGCTCCGGATCGAGGACGTCGTCGCGACGGCCGATCTGTTCATCACGGCCACGGGGAACAAGCGCATCCTCACGGTCGAGCACATGTCGCGGATGAAGCACAACGCGATCGTGGGCAACATCGGCCACTTCGACAACGAGATCGAAATGGCCGGCTTGGCGAAGGTCAAGGGGATCCAGAAGATCAACATCAAGCCGCAGGTCGACGAGTGGAAGTTCCCGGACGGGCACTCGGTGATCCTGCTCGCGGAAGGGCGGCTCCTGAACCTGGGCTGCGCGACGGGGCATCCGAGCTTCGTGATGTCGAACAGCTTCACGAACCAGGTGATGGCGCAGATCGAGCTCTTCCAGAACGCGACGCTGTACGAGAAGAAGGTGTACACGCTTCCGAAGCACCTCGACGAGCGCGTGGCGCGGCTGCACCTCGAGAAGCTGGGCGTGAAGCTGACGGTGATGACCAAGGAGCAGTCCGACTACATGGGCGTGCCGGTCGAGGGCCCGTACAAGCCGGAGCACTACCGGTACTAGGAGGAATACGGTACCGCGTCCATTCTTCCTCGATCTGAGCCAGATCGAGCAGGGCCGAGCAGGGAGAGAACGGGGCGCCGGTTCAGCACGCGGATCGAGGAAGAATGGACGCGGTACCGTATTCCGCGATCGGTCGCCTCGCGCCGAGCCCGACGGGGCTGTTGCATCTCGGGCACGCGCGCAGCTTCCTGCTCGCCTGGTGGCACGCGCGGTCGCGCGGCGGGCGGATCGTGCTGCGGATGGAGGACCTCGACGCCGAGCGCTTGAAGATGGGGATGACCGACGCGGCGCTGCGGGACATGGAGTGGCTGGGGCTGGACTGGGACGGGGAGATGGTGCTGCAGTCGGTCGGAGCCGAGCGGTTCGACGCATGCGTGAAGGGGTTGATCGAGAAAGGGCTCGCGTACCCGTGCGTGTGCACGCGGGGAGAGATCGCGGCGTCGCAGAGCGCTCCGCACCCGGTGGATGCAGGGGGCGAGCGCGAGCTCCAGTACCCGGGGACGTGCCGCGGTCGGTTCGGTTCGGTCGAAGAAGCGGAGCGCGCGACAGGTCGATCGCCGGCGGTGAGGCTCAGGGTGGCGCCAGGTAAGGTGCGGATCGAGGACGGGTTCGCGGGAGTGTTCGAGTGCGATGTCGCCGGCGAGGTCGGCGACTTCCCGATCGCGCGGAAGGCGGGGGCTGCGGCGTATCAGCTCGCGGTGGTGGTCGACGACGCGAGGGCGGGAGTGACCGAGGTGGTGCGCGGCGACGATCTGCTGCCGAGCGCGGCGCGGCAGTTCGTGGTGCAGGAGGCGCTCGGACTCCCCCACCCGAGGTGGTTCCACGTGCCGATGATCGTCGACGAGAAAGGGAAGCGGCTGGCGAAGCGGGCGGATGCGGTGGCGCTGGCGAGGCTGAGGGAGATGGGGGTGGATGCGCGCGCGGTGGTGAGCTGGATCGCGAGGAGGTCGGGGATCGGGGTCGGCGAGAGGTGCTCGGCGCGCGAGTTGGTCGGGGCTTTCGAGATGGCGCGTGTGCCGCGCGAGGCGGTCGTGTGCGGAAGCACGGAGGTCGCGGAGATGGGGATTCGCTCAACTTGACAGGCACTCTCGCGCGAGTAGTCTTGGCCGCCTTCTGCGTTCCCCGGTAGCTCAATGGTAGAGCACCCGGCTGTTAACCGGGTTGTTGTAGGTTCGAGCCCTACCCGGGGAGCCACCCGTGCAGAACGATGGTAGCTCGAACTTCGGTGCGGGTTTACGGCGAACGGAGCAGGCGTGCAGGATCGCGCCAATTCGCGAAGATCCGGGAGTCTTGTTACTCTCTGTTCGAACCGATCCGATCGACACCTCGGTCGCAACCCTGCCCCCTGCGACCGGACCCCGAGCGCAACGCTCTGCGAACTCTCGGAGAGCCGAGAGAGGGCCGATTTGGTTTACGGATAGCGGCTTGCGGGCGTCGAGCGAAGCGAGCATGCCCGCAATGCGCGTGTTGAACGAATCCGCGGCGGGCTGCAACATCCCCGTAGGGTCCGAGAATTCGGGCCGAGGCTTGCCGGCACCGATCTTCGACCGGAATCGGACTCCTGCGTGCGTTGCAGCGAGCACTCCGGACAGACCTTCAGCCCGAATCGCCAACCGCGAGAAACAGCCGATTCAGGCCGCGCGGTGGTAGTACCGGAGCATTCCGCCCAGGCGTTCCGTGGATCCGACCGCGCCGGTGCCCACGCTCGGCTGACCGTCGATCAGCTCGTTCCCGAGTCCCTGGTGGTTCCGCTCCCCGTGGTAGTGGACCAGGTATTCGTCGATTGCGCGACGAAGGTGTCCCTCCCCGAACAGGATCATCCTGCTCAAGCACTCCCCCTTGATCGAGCGCACGAACCGCTCCGCGTAGGCATTCGCGTTCGGAGCTTGGAAGGGAGTCTTGATCAGACCAAGCCCGGCGGCCTCCAGCACGATTCTGAATCGCAGCGAGAACTTCGTGTCGCGGTCGTGGATCAGGTAGCGGCTGCCCTTGAGGAACTCGAGAGATCCCTCAGCTGCCAGCCCCATGAACAGATCGGTCGGGTTCGTCGTCAGCTCAGCCACGCGCACCCGCCGCGACTTCAGCTCAAGGAAGAACAGCACGTAGTAGGTCTTGAGGCCGCCGAGGGTCCACACTTCGGTCGTGAAGAAGTCTGTTGCCGCAATGTCCCCCCAGTGCGCCTTCAGGAAGACACGCCATGACGTGAGCCTGTCCGGCGCAGGCTTGATCCCGTGTTCCCTCAACGTCTTCGCGATCGTGCTGGGTGCAACGCGATGGCCGAGGTTCCGCAGCGCGCCCTGGATCCTGCAGTAGCCCCAGGTCGAGTTCTCCTCGGCGAAGCGCACCACCAGCTCGCGGATCTCCTTCATGATCCCGGGCCGTCCTACCCGACTCCTGGCGTAGGTCCACTTCGCGGCGATCAACCTCTTGTGCCAGCGCATGATCGTGTCAGGCGTCACGATCGTTGCGATCTGCTCCAGGGCGCTCCGGCCCAGGATCTTGCCCTTGGCCGCCAGTCGCCGACGCTGATCGTCGGTCAACCTCGGCACCTTCCCGCCCAGCTGCTCCCTCAGAACGCGGTTCTCCTCGGCCAGATACTCGATGACCCGCTGCTGGTGGCGGTTCACCCAGCCCGCGAGGGTCACGAGGAGCACTTGGAGCGGGTAGGTGTCGGCCTTCATCCGGTCATTGTCGCGCGGCTGCAAGTGCCGCGATCACGGCACGTTGAGCACCGGCCGAATTCTCAGCCCTGTGGGGCAGCCGGGGCCAGTGGTACCTTGTGCGCAGCCATTTTCGCCTCGATCACAGCGGGCGCCAGAATGGCCCCATCGCACCAGCCGAGCAGGGGAGATTCGCAATGATGCAGGCGCATCGCCATATCATGGGGTCCGGCGTCGTGTTGAACGCTGTCCTATTTCTCGGGATGGCCGCCGCAGGGACGCTGTGCCGCGCGTCGGCGCAATCCCAGATCGTCGGGGCGGGTCAACATGTCTTCAACAGCGCGTGGAACAGCGAAGCCTTCGTCGAGCTCGCTGCGGGCAAGAACCACACGGCGGCACGGAGGGGCGATGGCTCCGTCGTTGCCTGGGGGCAGAATGCTGCTGGCCAGTGCACTCTGCCCGTCCTGCCTCCCGGGCTCAGCTACCTTGCGATTGCGGCTGGCGCGGATCACTCCATTGGGCTCCGAAGCGATGGGACGGCCGTTGCCTGGGGGAACAATAGTTCGGGTCAGTGCAATGTGCCGGCGCTCCCCCCCGGGCTCGTCTACGTCGAGGTCTCGGGAGGCGGATTGCACTCCCTTGCGCGACGAAGTGGCGGTTCTGTGGTGGCGTGGGGAGACAACTTCCTCGGCCAGTGCAATGTTCCCGGCTTGCCAGGAGGCCTGAGCTACGTGGAGATTGCGGGTGGCGGAGGGCACAGCCTGGCTCGCCGCAGCGACGGATCCGTGGTCGCGTGGGGGCAGAACAGTCAGGGCCAGTGCAATGTGCCGGCGCTTCCGGTGGGTATGACCTACGTCGAGATTGCTGCGAACTACGCCCACTCCGTGGCCCGGCGCAGTGATGGTTCCGTCGTCGCCTGGGGAGACAACTCCCACGGTCAGTGCAATGTCATGGCCCTGCCTTCAGGTCTCACCTACTCCAGAGTCGCAGCTGGACGATTTCACACAGTGGCCTTGCGTAGCGACGGTTCCGCTGTCGCCTGGGGAGAGAACGCGCAGGGCCAGTCCAATGTCCCCGCCCTCCCTGCCGGACTCACGTACGTGGACATCGAGGCCGGCGGGTTTCACAGCCTGGCGATCCGGAGCGACGGTACTTTCGTTGCTTGGGGAGACAACGGCTCCAGCCAGTGCAACGTTCCCACCGGGCCCCTCGGGCTCGGCTATGCCGAAATCGCATCCGGGGTAAGCCACACCCTGGCGCGTCGGGACGACGGGTCCGTCGTAGCCTGGGGTCGCAATATCGAGGGCCAGTGCAATGTCCCTCTTCTGCCGCCCGGCGTCACCTACGTCGAGGTCGCCGGCGGCAGGCTGCACAGCGCGGCACGGCGAAGCAACGGTCTAATCGTGGCCTGGGGTAGCAATGCCTCCGGTCAATGCAGCGTCCCGGCTCTGCCTTCGGGTCTCGCCTACGTGGAAGTCGAGACGGGGGATGACCATACGGTGGCCCGCCGAAACGATGGTTCTGTCGTCGCCTGGGGGAGCAACACGTCCGGCCAGTGCAATGTCCCGGTGTTGCCGCCTGGTCTCACCTACTCGGGTGTCTCAGCTGGTTCAGCGCATACCATGGCGCTCCGGAGCGACGGCTCCCTCGTCGCCTGGGGAGACAATGCTCTGGGCCAGTGCAATGTCCCCGTCCTTCCTCCCGGAATCATTTACGTCGAGGTCGCAACGGGTGCGGCTCACACCGTTGCGCGTCGAAGCGACGGATCGGTTCTCGCATGGGGAGACAATTCTGGTGGGCAATGCAATGTTCCCGCGCTGCCTCCTGGTCTGACGTACGTCGAAATCGCGGCAGGCCAATCCCATACCGTTGCCCGCCGAAGTGACGACTCCGTCGTCGCGTGGGGCGACAACACCTACCGGCAGCGCGACCTTCCGGCCGCCCCGCCGGGCCTCGCCTACGTCGAGATCGATGCGGGGGGCAACGAGTCCAGCGCTCGGCTCTCGGCGGGCTTGACCCTTTTCTGCGAGCCCGGATCGGATGGTGTGATCGCCTGCCCTTGCTCGAATCCGCCCTCGGGGAGCGGTCGTGGCTGCAACAACTCCTCCTCGACGGGAGGAGCGACGCTCTCAGCCTCCGGTGCCGCATCGCTCTCCGCTGATACGCTGTCGTTCACAACGACCGGCGAGAAACCAACCGCTCTGAGCCTGCTCCTGCAAGGGACATTGTCCATCCCAACGGGAGTAGTCTACGGCCAGGGAGTGCGCTGTCTCGGAGGCAATCTGAAGCGCCTTTTCGCCCACGGAGCTTCCGGGGGTGTCGTCACACTTCCCAATTTCGGTCTAGGTGACTCCAGCGTCGACGTGCGCTCGGCTGCCCTCGGAAATCCCATCACGGCGGGCGAGATTCGCCTGTACGTCGTCTACTATCGCGACCCGACCGTGCTTGGCGGCTGCGCCGCAACGAGTACCTTCAACGCGGGTCCCACGATGCGCGTGGATTGGCTGCCCTGATTGCGCCAAGGAAAGCCTGGGCGCGGAGGTTCGTCATGACGTGACGTGAAGCCGCGTACGAGACTCGACGGGAATCCAAGCCCGTTCGGCAAGGACCCTCCCAGCATGCAGATGGCCGAGAGTCCGTGATTCCGGCCCGTTGTGCGTACCGAAGGGGGGCGTCACCCAGGCGACCCCATTCGTCCCGAAGACCCTCACCGCGAAGCGACGATCGAGTCCCCCCTCCGAATGCCACGCGGCAGTGGGGCCGGGAGAGCTGCCGGCGGCTCCTCGTTGCGTAGCCCCGCTCGCCGAGGGCCACGAGTGGATCGCGGTCGGGAGAACCAGCCGGCAGAGACAGGGTGGCCATTCTTCTTAGAGAGGGGTAGCCGACGACTTGCTGAACGGGGTCGCTTGGCCTCTCCCCATTCATCCCGCCGGGGTTCTAGGTTTGGGACTGCTACCCCCGGCTGACGGAAGGAGGAGAATCCCGCAGCCACCCCGCTACCATGCTCCGGTCGTACGGGTGTTCTTCCTGACCCGCGCCCGCGGGATTCCTATGCGGTACTTCGTGCTCACCTCGGCCTGCGTCTTGATCGTCGCGTGCAAGGCGCGTGCTCCGTCGGAGGGGCAACCCGCACACCCCACTTCCACCACAACCTTCCCGACAAAGAGTAGCGCGGCTGAAGAGGTACCCGCGACGGCCATCGACACTCGGCGATTCGCCACTCCGCCGTCCCCAATCGGCACGAGCTCAACTTCCGATCTCACTCGCGAATGCGCGCTGATCGGTGAGTCAAACGCCGCGAACAAGGCTTCCGACTACGCGACGGCGCGTGCCAAGGCCGCGGAGGCCGTCGCTGCTCTGCTGGCGCGGCCGGTAGCCGAACAGGACGAGGCGTGGCTGGCGCTCTTGAACAAAGCCGGGCGGTCGGCGTGCGATGCACAGGACATGCGCGCGGCATATGCCGCGTGGCAGCGAGTATTCGACATCCGCTCGCGCACGCTCCCGGACGACCACCCCGACCTGCAGTGGGCGCGGGGGAACCTCGCCAACATTCTCGAGGCGCTTGGTGATCTCGCGGGGGCGCGTGCATTGAAGGAGAAGGTGTTCGAAGTCCGCTCGCGGACGCTGCCCGACGACCACCCTGATCTCCAACGAGCGCGGGGGAACCTCGCCAACACGCTCGCCATCCAGGGAGACCTCCAAGGCGCGCGGGTACTCGAGGAGAAAGTGCTCGAAGTATCCTCGCGCACGCTCCCGGACGACCACCCCGATCTTCAGAGTGCGCGGAGCAACCTCGCCAGCACGCTCCGCGAACAGGGCGACCTCCAACGTGCGCGGGAGCTTCAGGAAAAGGTGCTCGAGGTCTCCTCGAGGACGCTGCCGGACGACCATCCCGACCTCCAGACTGCGCGGCAGAACCTTGCGAACACGCTCTTCGTGCAGGGGGATCTCGAACGGGCGCGGGCGCTTTACGAGAAAGTGCTCAAGGTCTGCTCGATGACCCTGCTCGACGACCACCCCTATCTCCAGAGGGCGCGGGGGAATCTCGCAGGCGAACTCTTCGTCCAAGGGGATATGGAAGGGGCGCGGGCGCTATACGAGAAGGTGCTCGAGGTCTACTCGCGGACGTTGCCGGACGACCACCCCGACCTCCAAGGGGCACGGGCAAACCTCGCCAACACCCTCCGCGATCAGGGCGACCTCCAACGTGCGCGGGGACTCGAAGAGAAGGTGCTCGAAGTCTCCTCGCGAACGCTACCGGAGCACCACCCCGACCTTCAGGCGGCGCGAATGAACCTCGCAAACACGCTTCTCGTGCAGGGCGACCTCCAAGGCGCGCGAGTGCTCCAAGAAAGGGTGCTCGAGATCTACTCGCGAACACTGCCGGAGGACCACCCAGACCTCCAAGGGGCGCGGCTGAACCTCGCCAACACGCACTTCGACCAGGGCGACATCGAAGGGGCACGGGCGCTGTTCGAAGAGGTGCTCGAGATTACCTCGCGGACGCTGCCGGAGGACCACCCCGAGCTCCAGAAAGTGCGGCTAGGCCTCGCCGCCACGCTCCACGTCCAGGGCGATCTCCAAGGTGCACGGGGGCTCGAGGAGAAGGTGCTCGAGGTGTTCTCGCGCAAGCTGCCCGAGGACCATCCCGATCTCCAAACGATCCGACTGAACCTCGCCGCCACGCTCCTTCTTCAGGGCGACATTCAAGGCGCGCGAACACTGGAGGAGACTGCGCTCGAGATATCCTCGCGAACGCTACCGGACGACCACCCCGAGCTCCAGAGAGCGCGGGGAGATCTCGCCCGCACGGTCGCCGCGGGAATCGTTCGCGAGGGGTGGGGAGGCACGAGGTTGGACGGAGAGAGGAAGAGATTCGTGGAACTCGCTGGTGCCTTCACGCGCGGTTGGACCCGCTTTTACCGGCAGGTGCTCCTCAGCTCCTCGAGTCGCGAGGCGGAGGAGCGCTGCGCGGCTTTCCAGTTCCGCCTAGGGGAGTCGTTCTCCTTCGCTGCAGGCTATGGCGTCTTCCCGAGTGATCCGGTGCTCGAGAGCCAAGCCTTCGGCCTCTCCGAAACCACGCGCGGGGCGGCCATGGCATCGGCTGAGCTCGCGCTCATGGCTCGCGGGGACGAGCGCTGCGAGAAGCTGCGCTCCGAGCTGCACGTGGCGGTTCAGGAGAGCGCAGGGCTCGTGCAGGGAATGGGCTTGGCGGACGAGTTTAGCGCAGCGGTCCGAAAGCGAGACGAGGCGGAGCGGAGGCTCGTTGCGTACGCCCGGGAACACGCGGCGGATAGGGAGAATCCGATAGCGTTCGAGTGCGATGCGCTGGCCTCGACCTTGACCGCAAGCGACGCGTTGGTCGCGTACAGGCGCTACACGCGCTCGGAGTTTCCGCCCGGCGCAGCGCAGGAGACCTCCACTGAGAGCCTGTGTGCCTTCGTTGTTCGCGAAGGAGGCAATGTCGAGCGAGTCGAGTTCGGCGCGATCGAGCCCGTCGAGCAGGTCGCAAGGGAATGGCGGGCCGCGCTTGGAGCTGGCGAGAGTCGCGGCGTAGGCGTTACGGCCCGTTTGGCCAGTCCTGCCGGACTGCGTGTGAACGGCGAGCGGCTCCGCGCTCTGATTTTTGATCCGCTGCTTGGGAAGCTGGAGGGCTGCCGGCGGCTTATCGTCGCGCTCGACGACGTGCTGCACCTCGTACCGCTTGAGGTGCTGCCGCTTGCGGACTCGAGAGGGCTCGTCGGCGATCTCTGGCGGATCGAGACACGAGCGACGCTCATGGAGCTCTCCAGGAAATCACCCGCGCCGACGGGAACGGCGCTCGTCGCGATCGGGGGGGCTTCGTTCAACCTCCCACCGCTCGCGCTCTCTGATGAGGAAGTCGCGGTGATCGAGGGGCCGAGACCGATCCAAACCGCAGGGCTTCTGCGCGGCACGCCGTGGGAGCGCGGCTTCGAGCCATTAATGCACACCGGCGACGAAGCGCGCGGCATCGGCGTGCTTTACAAGGAGATCTACAAGGACGGGCGCCCGGCCCTGGTGCTGGAGCGGCGCAAAGCTTCGCGCGAGGCGCTCGAGGAACTCGCGCCAAGGGCTCGCTGGCTGCACATCGCGACGCACGGGTGGTTTGCGCCCGAGTCGATCCGATCTTGGAGTGATCCAGAGCCGCTCGACAAGAAGTCGGGCCTGGGCCTGCGTCTGAGCGGCGAGGAGCAGGTGAAGGGAATGAGCCCGATGCTCCTGTGCGGGCTCGCGCTGGCAGGTGCGAACCTGCCGGAAAACGCCATCGGTCGCGTGCCGGGCCTGATCACGGCGGAGGAAATCTCGACTCTGAACCTTACCAACTGCGAGTTGGCAGTCCTTTCGGCTTGCGACACCAACGTAGGGGTGCGCAGGGCGGGACAGGGCGTCGCTTCCCTCCAGAAGGCACTCCAGATGGCCGGAGCGCGCTCCGTGATCACTTCACTCTGGAGGGTGCCCGACGAGGCGACGAAGGAGTTGATGCTCGACTTCTACCGCCGCCTCTGGGGGGAGAAGAAGCCCAAGTGGCAGGCGCTGTGGGAGGCGAAGATGAAGATCAGGAACGAGAAGGATGAGAGCGGGGGGCCGAAATACACGACGCGGGACTGGGCTGCCTGGGTCCTGACTGGAGATCCAAACTAAGACGAGCAGACTCGGTCGAAATCTTCCAATCCGTGGAAAGCCATCCCCGAGGCGCGTGCCGGGCGCGCCCTCTACGCCCTCCCCGACGAGCACTGGCGGCGCATCCGGACGAACAACCCCATGGAGCGGATCATTCGCGAGATCAGGCGAGGCACGCGAGCCGTGGCCTGCTTCCCCCGACGGACAGTCCGCGCTGGTGCTCGTCGGCGCTCGCCCGCAGCACATGGCCGGTACGCGCTGGCGCACGCGCTGATACCTCAACATGGAACACCTGAAGCGTCCTCAAGAAGCCGGTTGCGAGGCTGCTGGCAGCCAAGAATCTCAAGACGACCGGGGCGAAGCGAGGGACGAAGTACTTCGTCCGCTAACCTCGCGCCGCATCGACATGTCCCGTTTGAAGGGAGCCCTCTACGGCGGGCTGATCCTCGGCGCCATTGGATTCGTCGGCGGGATCCTCGGGGCGATCTTCGGACCGTCGTTCGGGAGAAGGGCGTCAGGTCGATAGCGCTCGCCGCACGAGCGGTGGCCAGCCAGCCCCCGTTCCAGAGTCCCTCTGGCGGAGGCACTGAGGGGATCGAGGTCGGCGGGACCGTCGGGGGAGCTGACCGGCCGAAGATCCTTAGACCGTAGCATCGGCCCAGTTGTTCGAAGCCACGGAGAAGTTCAACCCGACCGGCCCTGGAACCTATCCGGCAGGGGTTTCCCTCCTCTCTATGGGGACCGGGTGCCTCCTCCCCCGCTTCCGCGGAGAGGATCCCCCACCCTCAGCCGGGTGCCCGCTCAGGCGTCCGAGGACCTGAGAACCGGCCCCCCGAGGAGAGAGCAGTTCGCACCAGCGTTGGGCTCGGGGAGCCATACCCCGAAAAACATGGCAGCACGAACTCCGACGCGGGTTTACGGTGAGCGGAATGCGCGCGCAGGAACGCGCATATCCGCGAACATTCCGGAGTCTGGTTACATCTCCGTTCGCATCGCAACGATCGACACCTCGGTCGCAACCCGGCCACCTGAGACCGGAGCCCGACCGCAACGACTCTCGAACTCTCGGAGAGTCAGAGAGAGTGCGGATTTGGTTAGCAGCCCGCGCTTGTCGGAACTGAGGCCGAATCCAACTCACTGAGGGAGCAGATGAAACTCAAGAAGGTACACGTCACAGAGTTCCAGAGCGTTCTCGACTCTGAGGAGTTCGAGGTGGGCGACATTACGTGCCTCGTCGGAAAGAACGAGGCCGGGAAGACGGCGGTTCTGCAAGCGCTCTACCGGCTGAACCCGCTGATCGAGGGCCATGCGAAGTACAGCGTGACGGACGACTATCCCCGGTGGGATGTCGAAGACTACCGCCTAGCCGTGGAGGCGAAGGAAAGGGAGCCCGCGACAGTGGCGCGAGCTCTCTTCGAGCTCGAGGCCGAGGACCTCGCCGTGGTAACCGAGGCAATCGGCGAGGGCGCTCTACGGGATCGGTTGCTCACCTTGTCGAAGGGGTACCAGGGCGAGCTTCTTCTCTCGTGCGTGGTGGACGAAGAAGCGGCCCTCCGGAACGTGCTCTCCCGTCACCAGCTCACTCCGGAAGTGACGGGCCAGTTGGAAGGAGCTGGTTCGGTCGGAACGGCGCTCGAGGTCCTTCGCTCGGTAGAGCAGACCGAGTCAGTGAAGAAGCTCGTCGCCCTGTTGCAGGAGGTCGCGCAGGTGAAGGGATTCGGGCCGCACCTGTGTAAGAAGGCTCTGCGGCCGCGGGTCCCCAAGTTCCTCTACTTCGACGAGTACTACCAGATGAAGGGGAGGGCCAACATCGAGCAGCTCAAGCAACGCACGCAAGAGAGAAAGCTCGTTCCCTCCGACTACCCGCTGTGGGGGCTCATCAACCGTGCACGCCTCAACCTGGATGAGCTTCTGAACCCGTCTCGTACGCGCGACCTCAAGAACCGTCTGGAAGGGGCCGGAAACCACCTGACCAAGCAAGTTGTGAAGTACTGGTCGCAGAATCGCTACCTCGAGCTTCGCTTCGATGTGAGGCCCGGCCGTGCCGAGGACCCCGAGGGGATGAGGAGCGGGACGAACATCTGGAGCGACGTCTACGACAGCAAGCACAAGGTGACGACGGAACTCGGCACGCGATCGCGGGGCTTCGTGTGGTTCTTCTCGTTCCTCGCGTGGTACGGCGACGTGTTGCGTGGGAAGGAGCCGGTCATCCTGCTGCTCGACGAGCCCGGCCTCTCGCTCCATGGGAAGGCTCAAGAGGATCTCCTCGAGTACTTCGAGAGCGAGATCAAGGGAAACCATCAGCTCATCTACACAACACACTCGCCGTTCATGGTGGAGCCGACGCACTTCGAGCGAGTGCGCATCGTGCAAGATCGCAGCATCGACGGCGAGGAGGAGCTCGCGCGCGAACAGGAAGGCACGAAGGTGCTGACCGATGTTCTCCAAGCCACGGGCGATAGCCTCTTCCCGCTCCAAGGAGCGCTCGGGTACGAGATATACCAGACGCTGTTCATCGGGCCGAACAGCCTCGTCGTGGAGGGCGTTTCAGATCTGCTCTACCTCCAGGCCATGAGCGCCATTATGGAGGAGCGCGGGCGCGTTGGATTGAGTGAACAGTGGACGATCACGCCCGTTGGGGGGTCCGACAAGGTCCCGACGTTCGTCGCGCTGATCGGTGCGCAGAAGCACCTGAACGTTGCGGTGCTCGTGGACTACCAGAAGAAGGACCGCCAACCGATCGAGAATCTCTACAAGCGGAAGCTGCTCGAGAAGAAGCAGGTGCTCACGTTCGCGGACTTCACGGGCCTGGTGGAGGCCGACATCGAGGACATGTTTGAGGAAGAGTTCTACCTCGGGCTCGTGAATGCCGAGTACGGCTCAGCGCTGGCGCGCCCGCTCACGCAGGCCTCGATGAATCGTCGCAAGCCTCGGGTGTTGGAGCGGGTGGACGAGTTCCTCGCCGCGAACCCGCTTCGGTCGGGGGGGGGATTCAATCACTACCGGCCCGCTCGCTACTTCGCGGAGCACACGAGTGATCTGGCGGAGAGGCTTTCAGAGTCGACGCTGGCGAGGTTCGAGAGGATGTTCGAGCGCCTGAATACGCTTGTGCGGAGGACGTGAAGGATCGCTTGGGGCGAGAGCGCCTTCAGGACACGTTGGAGATTCGACGCTATGCTCCGTATGCAAGGCTCGTACGGAAATAGGCGACACGACGCTGCCAGCGAGCCGCCGCGTTGCGCTCGGCGGGTCCGCACTCGCCCAGGCCAGGCTTGATCGCCGTGAGGCGGGTTTCCTCCGCGACAGGAGTCGGGGCATGTGGCGTGCGCGGGCGAGGTGTGCTCGGTAACCTGCGCGATCGATCCGGTCCATTGTGAAGCCTGAGGAATCCGCTCGCCAGCGCATCGACGCAGCTCTCGCCGCCTCCGGCTGGGCGGTGCAGGACTACGCATCGATGAACCTCTCGGCGGGATCCGGGGCGCACCGTGCCGTGGCGGTTCGCGAGTTCCCGATGGCTCCCGGCCACGGTGACGCCGACTACTTGCTGTTCCTCGCCGGCCAGGCCGTGGGCGTGGTCGAAGCAAAGAAAGAGGGTGCGACGCTGACCGGCGTGGAGTCGCAAGCCGAGAAGTACACGAAGGGTCTGCCGCCCTCGCTGCGCGTGCCGGTCCGGCCGCTGCCGTTCAACTACCTCAGCAACGGCCGCCAGACGCTCTTCTTCAACCTTCTCGACCCCCGGCCGCGCAGTCGCCGCATTGCGCTCAACGACGAGATTCCGCACATCCACCGCCCCGAGACGCTCGCCGCTTGGCTCGCGGCCACCGCGCTCCGCGACTGGATCACTGCGGACAGGGTTGCCGAGGTGACTACCGCGTGGCCCGACCTACTTGAAGGCCCAGCCGCAACGCGGCCTTCGACTTTCCGTAGCCGTCTCCGGGTGCTCCCACCCCTCGTGATGGCCGGCCTCCGCAAGGCGCAGATCACGGCTGTCCAGAACCTAGAGACCTCGCTCCGCGACGACCGCCCGCGTTCGCTGCTCCAGATGGCAACCGGCTCCGGCAAGACGGTCGTCGCCGTTGCCGAGGTCTACCGCCTCCTCAAGTACGCCGGAGCGAAGCGTGTTCTTTTCCTGGTGGACCGTGCGAACCTCGGCGAGCAGGCGGAGAAGGAGTTCCAGGGCTACGTCACTGCTGACACGCACCGGAAGCTCCCAGAGCTCTACAACGTCCAACGGCTTACCTCGAACGTGATCGCGCCGGCATCGTCTGTCGTCATCACCACCATCCAGCGTCTCTACTCGATCCTGCGCGGCGAGACCGAGTTCGCAGGCGACGAAGAAGGCTCGGCGTTCACTTCCGGGGCTGGCCCGGCGACGTCCGCGCCCGTCGTCTACAACCCGGCTCTTCCGCCCGAGACGTTTGACGTGGTCTTCGTGGACGAGTGCCACCGCAGCATCTACAGCCGCTGGCGGCAGGTGCTGGAGTACTTCGACACGTTCCTCGTTGGCCTCACGGCGACGCCCTCGAAGCTCACGTACGGCTTCTTCAACGAGAACATGGTCATGCGCTACGACCACGCGCGCGCCGTCGCCGACGGCGTGAACGTGGACTACGAGGTTTGGCGCATCCGCACCAAGGTGACCGGGCAGGGCGCGAAGATCGAAGCCGCGCCGGGCAAGTTGGTTCGGGCCGTGGACAAGCGCCGCCAGCTCTTCCGCGACGTGGAGCTGGAGGACGACGTCGCGTACGACGCCGACGCCCTCGACCGCGCAGCCGCGAACCCGAGCCAGATCCGGACGGTCGCCCGCGCCTTCCGCGACGCCCTCCCGACGCTCTTCCCTGGCCGCACGGAGGTGCCGAAAACGCTCGTCTTCTGCAAGGACGACGACCACGCCGAGCGCGTCGTGACGATTCTTCGCGAGGAGTTCGGGCAGGGGAACGAGTTCGCGCGCAAGATCACGTACAAGGCACAAGGCAAGCCGGCCGATATGATCCAACAGTTCCGCGGGAGTTTCTGGCCGCGCGTCGCGGTTACCGTGGACATGGTCGCGACCGGCACCGACATCCGCCCGGTCGAGGTGGTGCTCTTCCTTCGCTCGGTGAGGAGCCGTCTCCTGTTCGAGCAGATGAAGGGCCGCGGCGTGCGGATCTGCGACGAGACGGAGATGAAGAGCGTCACGCCCGACGCCGGGGCCAAGACTCACTTCGTCGTCGTGGACGCAGTCGGCGTGACGGAGCACGACTTCATCGACTCGCAGCCGCTCGACCGAGCGCCCAGCGTGCGGCTCGAGGCTCTGCTCGACCACATCAAGGCGGGCGGTGCGGACCCGGACTACATCTCCACACTCGCGGCGCGGCTACTGCGGCTTGCGAGGGACGTGACCCCGGCCGACGCCCAGCGCATCCACCAGGCCTCGGGGGGGAGGTCAATCGAGGAACTCGCGCAGGACCTTGTCGGCACGCTCGATCCGAACGGGCTTCACGCCCGCGCGCGCGAGAAGGCGGCGGCAGGCGGCACGCCGCCTCCCGAGGACTGGCGTCCAACGGAGATCCAGCTCGGCGACGCCGCGTGGGACCTCGGCCGCACGGCCGTGATGCCTTTCCACGATCCGAAGCTCCGGGCCGCGATCCTCGAAGCGCGCCGTCAGGACGAGATGCTCATCGACGAGGAGAACCAGGACGTACTCCTCTTCTCCGGCGCGCCCGCCGCGCAGGAGAAGGCGGCGCGGACGTACGTCGAGGAGTTCGAGACCTACCTCGCCACGCATAAGGCCGAAATCGAGGCGCTGCGCTTCTACTATTCCATCCCGCAGGCGAAGCGGCCCGGCTATGACGAGGTGAAGGTCCTCGCGCAGGCACTCCGCGACGCGCCAGAGCACTTCACGACCGACCGCGTCTGGCGTTGCTACGCGCAGGTGCGCCCGCAGCGGGTCCGCCCGCGCCTGGCGGCGGACCAGCTCGCCGACGTGATCTCGCTCGTTCGCTTCGCCGTGCAGCGGGACCACGAACTCGCGCCCTACGCCGACCACGTCCGCGAGAGATTCCATCGCTGGATCGACGCTCAGGGCGCGGCTGGCCGAACATTCACGGCCGAGCAGACGGCGTGGTTGGAGGCCATCCGCGACCACATCGCGACGAGCGTCGAGATCACGACGGACGACTTCGACGCGACGCCGTTCGCGGAGCGTGGTGGGCTTGGTGCGGCGGCGCGGGCGTTCGGCGGTCAGATCGCGCCGCTCCTCCGGGAGATGAATGAGGTCCTAGCCGCGTGAGTGAGGCGTCTGGGCCGAGAACATGGGACGTCCCGGAATCGTGGGCGTGGTCAACGATGGGCGAAGTCGCGGAAGTGGTCGGCGGCGGCACGCCGAGCACCGCCAAGCCAGAGTACTTCAAGGGCGACATCCCCTGGATCACCCCCGCAGATCTGTCGGGCTACGGGGCGAAGTCCATCCGGCGTGGTGCGCGATGCATCACAAAGACGGCGGTTGAGAACTCCGGCGCGCGGCTCATGCCGGCGGGCACAGTCCTGTTCAGTTCGCGCGCTCCCATTGGCTACGTGGCGATTGCTGCGAACGCTCTCTGCACGAACCAAGGCTTCAAGAGCTTCTTGTTGCGATCCGGCATCGAGCCCGACTACGTGTACCACTACCTGCATCGCGCCAAACCGATCGCTGTCGGACTCGCGAGTGGAACGACCTTTCTAGAGATCTCGGGAAAGAACGCCGCGCGCATCCCCATCCCGCTCCCCCCGCTTCCCGAGCAGCGCCGCATCGTCGAAGCCCTTGAGACGCAGTTCACCCGACTCGATGCCGCCGCTACCTCGCTGGAGCGGGCGCAGGCGAATCTGAAGCGATGCCGCGAGGCTGTGCTTCAAGCCGTCGTCGAGGGACGACTGGGAGGAGTCGGATCGTGGCCGACGACGACGCTGGGAGAAGTCCTCGCGTCGCCGCTCTGCCACGGCAAGTCCGTACCGACGCGCGACGACGGCTTCCCAGTGCTTCGTCTGACTGCGATTCGCCGCGGCACCATCGATATCACCGAGCGGAAGGGTGGTGACTGGACGCGTGACGACGCGCGCGCCTTCCTTGTTAGGCCAGGCGACTTCCTCGTTGCTCGCGGCAATGGCTCGATTCGGCTCGTTGGCCGAGGCGGGCTCGCGCCTGAGAAGTGCGACGAGGTCGCATTCCCTGACACGATGATCCGCGTCCGCGTCCGCGAGGATAGCCTCCTGCCGCGGTTCATGCGGCTCGTGTGGGACGCGCCCCCTGTGCGTCGGCAGATCGAGTCGATGGCGAAGACAACTGCTGGCATCCACAAGATCAACCAGAGGGACATGCGGTCCATATTCGTTCCCATTCCCTCTCTTTCCGATCAGACCACGACTCTCGTCGAGGCCGAACGGCAACTCTCAGTGATCGACGCGACCAATTCCGCAGTCGGAATACAGTTGGTTCATGTCGCGCGCCTTCGCCAGTCACTCCTCCGCCTCGGCTTCGATGGTCGTCTTGTCGCGCAGAACCTGCATGACGAGCCCGCGTCCGTCCTACTCGACCGTATCCGCCATGAGCGCGCCGCCACGCTGCCCTCCGCGAAGAAGAAGTCCCTCCGGAGCCGCCGATGACCGAGTCCTCCGCCCCGCAACTCGTCGCCAAGCTCTGGAGCTTCTGCCACGTCCTGCGTGACGACGGGCTCAGCTACCTCGACTACACGGAGCAGCTCACGTTCTTGCTCTTCCTGAAAATGGCTGACGAGCGCGCCAAGCTCGGGCAGCCGGGGCCGGAGATCCCCGCGCAGAATTCGTGGAGCCGTCTCGCCGCCGACGACATGGAGGGCGAAAAGCTCGAGGCGCACTACCGCGACACGCTCTCGGCGCTGGCGCGCAAGGGCGGGATGCTCGGCCTCATCTTCGCCAAGGCGCAGAACCGCATCCAGGACCCGGCGAAGCTCCGACGGCTCATCGTGGAGCTGATCGGGAAGGAACAGTGGAGTTCGCTCTCCGCCGACGTGAAGGGCGACGCGTACGAGGGGCTCCTAGCGAAGAACGCCGAGGACGTGAAGGGCGGCGCGGGACAGTACTTCACGCCGAGGCCGCTCATCTCCGCGATTGTCGACTGCGTGCGCCCGCGGCCGGGCGAGACGATCTGCGACCCGGCGTGCGGCACCGGTGGCTTCCTGCTGGAAACCCACGCGCACCTCGTTCGCGAGTACGGGAAGCGGATGGACAAGGACCAGAAGACCGACTTGCGGCTGCACGCGCTGCGCGGCGTGGAACTCGTCGA
The DNA here is from genome assembly GCA_041488095.1 of Planctomycetota bacterium. Classification (GTDB taxonomy): domain Bacteria; phylum Planctomycetota; class UBA1135; order UBA1135; genus DASYPQ01. The sequence goes on along the minus strand of JBGPOP010000007.1, from coordinate 20,842 downwards.
GAACGTATCCCGGCTCTGCGCGATGAACCTCATCCTCCATGGAATCGGACCGACGAACGGGAAGGGCGAGCCGCCGATCCGCACCGATGACTCACTGCGTGAGGAGCCGAGGGAACACTTCGAAGTGGTGCTCACGAACCCGCCCTTCGGGAAGAAGTCGAGCGTCACGATCGTGAACGAGGAGGGCGACGAGGATCGGGTAGCGCTCACCTACAACCGTCCCGACTTCTGGACTACGACCTCAAACAAGCAGCTCAATTTCGCCCAGCACGTGCGAAGCCTGCTCAAGCAGGAGGGCCGTGCAGCGGTGGTAGTGCCCGACAACGTGCTCTTCGAAGGTGGTGCGGGCGAGACAATTCGGCGGCGGCTGCTCGCCGACTGTGACGTTCACACGCTCCTTCGACTGCCGACAGGCATCTTCTACGCCCAAGGTGTGAAGGCGAACGTGCTGTTCTTCGACCGCAAGCCTGGCCGCAAGCAGCCGTGGACGACGAAGCTTTGGATCTACGATCTGCGCACCAACCAGCACTTCACGCTCAGGACGAATCAGATGACGCGGGCGAACCTGGACGAGTTCGTCTCGCTCTACCTCCCTGGCCGTCCGCGCACGGAACGCCGCGCCACGTGGGATGCGGCGGCCGATGGCGGGAAGGGCGCGCCAGTCTCTATCAACAAGAAGCCTACCTCCGGCCGCTGGCGGGCGTACGACTACGACGAACTCGTCGCTCGTGACAAGTGCAGCCTCGACCTCTTCTGGCTCCGGGACGAGAGCCTGGAGGACAGCGCGAACCTCCCCGAGCCGCATGTGCTGGCGCAGGAGATTGCGGACGATCTACGGGCGGCACTGGAACAGATCGAGCAGGTCTTGGAGGATCTGCCGCGGAGGAGCTGAGGAGCTGACCGAAGGTCCTGTCACCAGTCAACGTCGACCCGACAGGCAGCCCCTTGCAACCTAGGAGAATTCTGTATGGATCAAGCACGGCAAGTTCGCCTCCTCATTCCGCCCTTCTTCCTTTTCATGTCAATTGCCTGGGGCTGGCTCCTGTGCGGCGGGGACCTAGCGGGCCTTCTGCAGGCTACTTCACCGCAGCATGCCCTTCTCGTTGCGGCAGCCGCGGGCGCGGCATCGATCCCCCTTGGGTTCTTGATTGCTATGGTGTCCACCGCGATTCTTCGGATGGGCTGTTGGAGCCCCACTGGCCGAACGTACGAAGTCGGGGTGAGTGAGGAATCCCTGAAGGCGATCTGGTCTGCCGTCAAGGCAAAGGATCATTTCAACAAGGAACAGCGGCTGTACGCTACTGCGACCTTCGACCACGAGCTCTTCTCGCGCGGAGTTCACGAGTGGATAATGCGTCGCTGGAACACCTTCAATACCTCGACAAACTGCATTGTCGCTCTGGGGCTATCGCATCCGTTCGGCAGCGTCTGCGGCATCTCGCAGGGATGGAGGTGGACGCTCTCCAGTGTGGTATTGATCACTCTGTTCCTCTGGAACGCCGTGACGTGTTGGCGCCAAACGATGGCCATGGTCGAGTTCCAGGCCAAACGTAGCACTGAGTGGAAAGTGCGGACGTGATGGTTACGGGTACTCAGCGCAGAGAGGTTCGGTTCGGAGAAGGGCCCGATCGGCGCCGCTTCTGCTCTCTCTTGTCCACAACCACAAGCCTTCGACCGCGAGGCGTCAGGCGATACAGGTCGTTCGGACAGCGATCGCGTCTCCGGATAGCGCCTGCGTTGAGTAAGAGTTCGAGAGTGGTGTCTGCGGATGATTCTGCCTGTCTCGCGTTGCCCGGGCCGAAGTCCTTCACCATCGCGCGCACCAACTCCGGCCGCGTGAACCCCTCTAGGAATTGGTCATGGTCCATGCGTGCCCAATTGAGAACGTCCAGCGGCCTCACGAGCTTGGCCACCCCACCAGGAGAGAAGAAGGTCTTCGATTGGAGCGCCAGGTACACCCGACAAGCCGCATCTTCGATGTCCTTCGATCGCTCCCGGATGAGGCAACGAGCGAACCGGCTGGTGAGGCCACAGAATGTTCCGAATACGAGAAGCGTCGACAGCTCTACCAGCGATGCGTCCTTCCCCTTCCAGAGATAGAAGATGAGAAGGCCAAGAAGTGAGACGAAGCCGTCGAGGAGCAGACCAGGGGATTCCTTCCGGCGCATAGCCAGGAGCGCCCTCGGCATGAGGGACAATTCCGCGGTGAACCGAGCGAACATGCGGATGAATCTATGCCGCCGACCGGCCGAATGCACTGTGGACCGACGTCGGTTGACAGCGGACCATGAGAATCCCGAAGCTGCCCGACATGGGGCTCCAGACCGACGGGAACCGGGTGCGGTCCCTCGCACAGCAGTCCGAATTCGTCATCGGACGCGTGGGAGAGCTTGGGCATGCCGTCGGACCCACATCCAGACTGTCGCTGGAGAGGAAGGTCTTCTTCGACGATCGGGGCGCGCTTCGCGTGGTCCAGCCGGACGACCCTGAGTTCGGGACCGCCCTCGAAGCTCTCCGGGACTTCACCTTGTTCGAGTTCATCCTCGATCCGTGGCCCTTCGACCTTCGCAACGAGGCGGCAAATCGACGCCTGAAGACGGCAATGCGCGACGCCGTGGACCCCTACGCGCCGGGGGCACACACCCGCGGACGCGACACCCAGCTTGAACTGTTCGTGGCGGTGGCCCTTCATCGATCGGGCCTGCCCGTGGAGTTCGAACCTCCCGGGGACGACCTTCGCCCAGACGTCCGCACGAAGCTGGATGGTCGCGGATTTTACGTGGAGGCGAAGCGCCCGAAGAGCCGTGACGCTGTCCTTGATGCCGTCCGCATCGGCGCCCGGCAGATCCGTGCGACGGGCTGTCCGGGGGCGATCTTCTTGGACGTCAGCCGAGCGTTCAACCCCGCGAAGGGGTTGGTAACTCGGATGATGGACGACGAGGAGTTCCGGCGATTGCACGTCGAGGCGCTTCGCCGTGCCGTCCAGACCATCGATGACCCGCTCGGACGGATCCTGGCTGGCAAGCCGGTTGCCTGCATCTGCTTCCAGGACCACCAACTCAGGCAGGTGCCCGGCGGTTGGAAGCTCGAGTCGAAATGCATGACGTTCCCGAACCCCCACGCGTCGGCAAGACTTGGCCGGCTCGGTGACCTGTTCGATCGGAGCCTGAGCCACGCCTGGTAGAGGTAGCGCGAGACCGGTGTCGTGCCGGATGTTCTAGGAATCAGCCCGCTGCGCCTGCCCGGCCTCTCCTTCGCGGAGAGACGGACCCGTCGCCCGAGGTCTCGCCAGCCGCTCGCGCCCGGCGCGGACGCCTCCCGGTCGGCGACGAGAGCCCGCTGAAGGTGAGCCACGCCGTGAGCGTCCCCCGTGCCTCGTCGAGCGCCTTGCGCTGCACGCCGTCATTGCTCGTCCCCATGGCCTTGTCGATGCTACGGATCGCGACAACCGTGTGTCGGATCGCGGGGTTCCTCCGGGCCTTTTTCCAGGCGGCGCGCGCCTTGATCGCATTGATCTTCGCCTCCAGGGCTGCGATCAGTTGCTCGTCGCCGCGCCGGATGCGCTTCTTCGTGTTCTCGGTCATGAATCTCTCCTGACGGCCGCCATTTCTGCCGAGCGCAGTGCAAGCCGTAGCCGGCGCTCGTGGGTCGTCAACGTGCCGAGGAGCAGGCGCTCCTGGATGTCGGGCGCGAGGAGCACCAAGTCCATGACCTGCGTGACTTGTGCACGCGAGAATCTCTCGGCTTCCTACCGATGTCCGCCGCCGTGCGATCCACCGCCGCCGAAGCCTCCACTGCTGTGGCCTCCGCCACCGAAGCCTCCGCTGCTGTGGCTCCCACCGCCGCCGAAACCTCCGCCGCTGCGGCCCCCGCTGTGCCATCCTCCGCCAACGGATCCAAGGCTTCCGCGACTCGCACCGCCCCATCCGCCCGAGTAGTGACCCGAGCTCGGGCTCCGGTAACCGTTCAAGCCACCGCTCGGGTATCTCGTGCCGCGACTCGACGGTGGGGCCGCTGAGAATGAGCGGGGGCTTCCTCGATAAGACGGAGCGCTCCGGTAGCGACTGTTGGATCCCGACACCGCGGGTGCCGTGCCGTGAGGGAAGCTTCGGCTCGGATCGCTCGTAATGCGACCGGAAGCGAGACCCGCTCCAGATCGCTGGGTGACCGGAGTTTTGCCGCTTCGATTCATCGGAGGCACCGATGCATGGTTCAAGAACTGGGATGCGCCGGAGAAGGCGCGAGCTCCCGGGCCGGACGGATTGCCTCGAATGCCAGTCATCGGGCTGGTGTGTTCGACGCCGCGTGCCTGGGCATTCATGACGCGGGCGGACCCCGGCGCAGCTCCGAACTGATGCGCGATCTGCGGACTCTTGTAGTTCACACCCGCGCGGTGCGCGGGGTCGTGCTGCCAAGTCGCCGTGCTTCCGGCCGTCCTCGGGAAGTTCGAATGCGTGGGGTGAGCGCTCGTGTGCGAGTTGAAGTTGTTGAACTGGTTGCAGTTGATGTTGCAGCAGTGATGGTTCCAGTTGCAGCTACCCCAGCACCCAGACCCCCAGAAGAACCCGAGTCCGAACGACACGAATCCGAAGCCCCACGGCCACGGGTCGTACCATCCGGGGTAGTACCAAGTCGGGTAGTACCACGACGGACCGTACACGACCGCAGGCGAGTAGGAAGGGACGTAGATCACTTCGGGATTCGCGGGCTCGATGACGACGTTCCCGTTGTCTTGCACGACCTGCTGTTGCTCGGTCGTCTTCAAGTTTCCCGCATCGAGCGCCTTGTGTCGCATCTTCTGGATCGTGTCCATCAGCTCGACCTTCTGGGCGAGGAACGCGTCGCCCAGATCCTTGGTCCATGCGAGGTTGTCGTTCATCTGCTTCAAGACGGTCGGGAATCCGCACAGCGCCTTGACGCTCGGATCCCACTCGTTCTGCTTGAGAGCCTCCTCGAGCGCAGCGCCGGTCAGCGCGGGGTTCTTCTCCACCCAGCGAGATGCCTCGACGATCTCGAGGGGGTAGGTCGAGGCCATGAGGATCTGAGCCACCAGAGCATCTGGGTACAGAGCGATGGGTGCTGCCATCTGCTCCAGGCGGTCGTTCGTGAAAGTCGTCGGCGCGGATGTCGTGGGCGTGGATGCCGTGGGCGGAGCTTGTTCTTGAGCGCCGAGCGGTATCCCCAAGCCGAGCAGCACGAGCGCGAGCGGGATGAGCTTGATGGTGGCGTTCATTCGAATTCTCCAGAGGAGAGGCCGGGGCAGGGTCGTCACACGGTAGCAGGATCCGTGCCGACTTCGGGCTCGAACAGGGCAGCGAGCACCTGCATGGATCTTACAACACTCGGAATCGAGGCTGGGTTCGGCGGCAAGCTCCAGATTGGAAGGGTGGAAGGGCCGAAGTGGATGGAGAATCGAGGCCGTTTTCCTCCTCGGGGGTCAGGTGCACTCAGGTCACGATGTGCACTGTGGAGGGCATCTACCTCCCGCGCATAAACGTTCTGTTTCTTGGATTGGCGACGGGTGTTCCAAGCTCCTGTTGTTGCAGGTCCCACTCCATCGAGCACAGCGCCTCTCTGAGCCGCCTCTCGCGCACTTCCAACGTGCCGAGTAGCACGCGCTCCTGGATCTCTGGCGCGAGCAGGATCAGGTTCAGTACCTGCGTCATCCGAGCCCGCGTGACCCCCAGAATCCGTGCCGCGACCGCGTAGTCGTGCAGCACGCCGTCCTCAACGAGGGTCTCGATGTGGTGTGCCAGGGCGAGCATCCGGGTCGTCCGGTCGCTTTGGCGAGGCGGGCGCGGGGGCGGCTTGGGCTTCTCCTTGGGCTGGACGGCTCGATTCTGCCTCGGGACGAGTCGGTAACTGACCGTAACCCGCCCCGCCCCCGCCCTTCGATCCGCGACATCAGTCTCATGTACCTCTCCCCCCGTGTGCCCCTCGGGAAAGCGCACCTCCTTCGACGCAGCGGCGTATGATGCCTCCGTTCGCCCCAAACAGGATTCGTCCATCATGGATAAGTTCCCGGACTACTCCTCACTCGAACTCCAAGAAATGACTCTGGCGCACTTCATGGATGTCAGGAGTCGCTTGCTCTCCCATCTCTCCTTCATTCGGGAAAACCATCGCGCACAGGACTGGCCCAATCTTCTGGAGGGCACCAGCGAACTGTGGAAGCGGATTGAAGCGGAGCATTCCCGACGACGGCGCTCCGGCAAGATTCCGGTCCTCTAGATCTCTCGTGAACGCGGAATGGCTCGTTACCACGCGGAGCTTCATGCCGTCTCCCTCCTCCGCCCCAGGCTCGCGACCCCGCTCGGCCGGAAGGTGATCAACACGTCCCCCGTGCTCCGTGTGTAGACCACGCGCTCGATCAGGAGCGCCAGGATCCGAGCTCGCTCTCGCGGGAACAGCTCGTCCCAGACCGGGTCGAAGGATCCGAGCGCGGCCCGGAGTTCGTCCTCGTCGATCGTCGCGGCATGGACCGTGGCCAGCTCCCGCCGCGTGCCGGCAAGCCGCTTCTCGACGCCTACCAGGACCTCGTCCAGGTCCCCGACCCGGCGCATCAGGGTGTCACTCCCCGGTCCGCCCTGGGCCACGGCGTCCACGAGGTTCTTGCGCTCGGAGGCGAGCTGTCGCTTCTCGGATTCGAGACGGCGAGCCTCGCCCTCCAGCCCGGGCCGCATCGCCTCCTGTTCACGCTGCGCCGCCGCGATCGCCTCTCGCAGGAGCGCCGGGTCGCGCCCGATGTCCCTGATCTTCTCGACCACGAACGGCTCGATCTCCCCCACCGATACGCGGCTGCCGGGGCACGCCGCCGCGCCCTGCTTGTGGACGCGCGAGCAGACGTAGAACCCCCAGCGCCTGCCATTGCGCTGGGAGTACGTGCCGGTCATCGACGATCCGCAGGTGCCGCATGCGAGGATGCCGCGAAGGAGCAGGCCGTACTTGTTCCTCGCGTCCGAGCCACCGCGACGGCCGTGCCGCGTGAGCTGCGCCTGGACGTCGTCCCAGGTCCCTTTCTCCACGATGGCCTCGTGCGCGGCGGGGAACGATTCGGCCCCGAGGCGCATACGACCGACGTAGACCGGGTTGCGGAGCAGCGCCCGCAGCGTCGTCTTGTCGAAGGCGCCGCCGTGGACGCGACGGCCATCCTGGTTCGTCCACGACTTCGCGCGCAACCCGCGACGGCGAAGCTCCTCGACGGTTGCCATGAGGCTGCCCGTCTCCAGGTAGAGCGCGAAGATCGCCCGCACCTGCTCGGCCTCGTCCCGGTTCACGACCAGTTTCTTCCCGACCACGTCGTAGCCGAGCATCGGGCGACCGCCCGTCCACATCCCCCGCTTCCGCGCGGCCCTGACCTTGTCGCGCGTGCGCTCAGAGATGGTCTCGCGCTCGAACTCCGCGAACGTGGCGAGCAGGTTCAGCGTCATCCGCCCGACTGCGTTGGTGGTCGAGAACTGCTGCGTCACGCTTACGAAGGTCACGCCGTGTTGCTTGAACAGCTCCATGAGCCGCACGAAGTCGAGCATCGAGCGGCTGAGGCGGTCGATCTTGTAGACGGCCACGACGTCGACGAGCCCCGCTTCGATGTCGGCGAGGAGGCGCTTGAAGGCAGGGCGCTCGATGTTCGCGCCCGTGTAGCCGCCGTCGTCGTAGCGCTCGGGCAGCGCGACCCAGCCTTCGCTCCGTTGGCTCGTGACGTACGCCTCAACCGCGCTCCGCTGCGCGTCGAGCGTGTTGAACTCCTGGTCGAGCCCTTCCTCGGTGCTCTTGCGCGTGTAGACCGCGACGCGCACCGTCAAGGGGGCGGCCTCGCGCACCTTCCTGGACCTCGTCGCTTGGATCACCGCGTCCGCTCCTTCGAGAGGCCGAAGAAGAGCCTGCCGTTCCAATGCGATTTCGTAACCGCGCTCGCCACCGCCGAGAGCGACCTGTAGACGACGCCGTTCCACTCGAAGCCGTTCTCGACGACGCGCACGGCGATCTGCTGGCCGCGCCACTCTCGGACGATCGTCGTGCCGACCGCGGGCTGGCCGCGATTGGCCACGGACGCCAGCCGGCCCGTGACGGTGCGCGTCGCCTCGCCGAGCGGCAGGTCAATCTCCGCGATCAGCTCGTCGAGGCGGAGCTTGGCGACCTCGGAGAGCCCGCCGAAGCGCTGCTCCTGGATCTTCCAGGCGATCCGTTTCCACAGGAACTCGCGGTGCTTCACGCGCGGCGCGCGACCGAACACGGCCTCGTACCGCGCGGCGAGCGACGATACGTCCATCGCGCGCAGCTCCGCGATCTCCTCGGGAATGGTCTTCGTCGTCATGCAACCTCCTCGTTCTCGCGGCTGTTCACCACGTCGCTGCACAAGGGCTCGACGTAGCCGAGGGACGCAAGCTGATTCCGCTCTCCGTTGGCGGTTTCTGCGTCGCCTTCCTGCGCAGTCGCAGTCGTTCGCAAATGCGACCGGCTCCAGCCGCGCGCGAGTATCGCGGCGACCTCCGCGAGGCGCTCCTCGGGCGTCAGCGCGGAGGGATCCTTGAGGAGGATCACGGCAGCACCCCCTGCGCCTGTAGCTCTCCGAACACCCTTGCCTCGAAGGCGTCGCGCGTCGACTGATCGATCGGCCAGGTCGAGTTGTGCCGCCGACCCTGGTCATCTAGCCGCGCCGGGAACGAGAGGGTCAGACGTCCATCCACCGTCCGCCGCACCCCGAGCGCGACGCCGAGGCCGTTGTCCACGACGCAGGTCGCCCAGCCGAGGAGACCGCCGTCGTGGTACTGGACCGGGGCTTCGATAAAGCGCACCTCGGAGATCGCGAGGTCAGTCATACTCGCTGCCCGTTTCCCCGAATCCGAATCCAGGCGTCTCGATCCGCGGCTTCGGTGGGGCGGGCGGCGGCTGCGCGGGCGGGTTCCCGTCGACGATCGTGCCGTCGAAATCCGCGACCACGCTCTCGATGATCCCCCCGCCGCGATCCGGCCTGACGGCGGCGGTGGGATGTGTGGGATGTGTGGGATCCAAACCTCGGATCGAGGAAAAATGGCGGGCGTCCGCCTGTTGGGGTTCTCCTGCTCGCCCTCCACCTGTGTCGCTCTGGTCGGACTGACAGTTTTCTTCGGTCCGGTGGACAGATCCCACGGAACCCACACATCCCCCTGGAACGGGGGCGACCTGGATCAGCCGCCATAGAGCGACGCCCTGGCGCTCCCCGACGCGCTCCAGGCGTACCCCGGACTCGACGCGGTGATCGTGGGACTGCAGCCAATGCCCGATCCGACGGGGATCGAGGGTTCCCCCACGCCCGGTTCCGATCGCCCGTAGTGAATCGCGAAGCGGGTCGTCCCCGTCCTGTGGACCTCCCTCGACCGCGCGCACGAGATCGGAGACCGTCTTCTGCTCGTCCTTGAATCGCGTCCACCAGCTCGAGAAGACGGCCTGGATGTCGCGGCGCACGGGATCAGCAGCCTCGATTCGTTTGCGTCCCTCGCAGGGATCTGACTCACCAACCCAGACGAGGGCTGAGCGCACCCAGTCCGACCACGACTCGAAACGGCCGAATGGCGTCAGACGCTGACCCGGTCGCCCAGCGACGTGGTACCCCCGCAGTATCGTGAGAGCGGCCGGCACGAGCTCGTCACGATGCACAGGAACGTACTCATACAGATTGACATTGAACGTGCGCTCCTCCGGCCGTTCCATCCCGGCGTCGAGGTCCGACACGACCACCCTGGTTGTCAGGTCGCCAACGAAGACGAGATTATTTCCGGTCGCGAGCATCGTGGTGCACGTGGGCACCGTCGCCATCCCGGTCTTGCCGAGCACACGATCCTTCCACGTCTCCTGTGTCAGGACCGAGCACAAAGCCGAACTCGAGAGCGGCCGCTCGATGTTGTCGATGCAGCAAACCGGATCGCCTTCGATCAGAAGCGCCAACATTCGCTTCCGAAACTCGTCCTCGTCCTTGCCCTGCGGCATGGCCGGCACTGTGCGCCCGGTCGCGAACATCGCCACGATGTCGGCGAGGAGCGACTTGCCGGTGCCCATCGTCGGAGCACGGAAACCGAACATCGGCGCGGTTCGAAGTGAACGGCGGATGAGGCCCGTCAGGATCGCGGCGAGTGCTGCGGCCCGATCGCACGGCGCCACGAAAGGAAAGCCGATCAGAAGTCTGAGGAGATCAGCGAGTGCGGCCCGCGCGTCATCGAGGGTCGGATGCTCGGGCACCTGCCGGAACTGAGTCATCCCCGGATCGAAGTAGAGCCCGGTCCCGGGGTCGTAGCCCGCGGCCTGTAGACTGGTTCCATCCGGCCGCAAGGTGGGCGCTTCCACAACACCGCGAAGCACGGGGACGTTCCAGAATCCCTTGCGTGCGAGGTACGTGTTCGCCACTCGCTCGGGACAATCGATGATCTTGTAGTCCCCGAGGCGGCTGTCGAATTTTTGGAAGCTCGCAGCGCGTGTGAAGCGCTCAACGAGATACGCAGGCTCAACCAGCATCAGCGTCAGCGCGCCCACCGGGCGGCGAATGCCATCTGCCAGTTGCACATTGCTCGATCGCACCATGCGGACCATCAGGCTTTCGCGCTGATAGAGCTGCTGTCCACGATCCTTGAGCAGGGCCTTTTCGGCCGCGTCCACGATCTCGGGGAGCTTTCCGCCTTCGCAGACAATGAGCGGGCGATTCTTCTCGTCCGGCCTGGGGCGGATCGGGATTTCGCTGCCGTCCTCGATCGCCTTCCCAGCTTTGCGCGCGAGGACCTTTAGATCGTGAGGATCGCTGATGCCCGATTCGATTCCGCTTCGGATCGTGGCGCGGACTTCCTGCTCCTCAAGGCCCGCCGACCGTGCGGCGGCGTACAGAGCTTCTTCGACTTCGTGGCGATCGAGCAGGCCTGCCCCAACGAAACGGCCGAGCACGAATGCAGCGCGGTTCAGGATGTTGTTTCGTTGTCCCTCGGGAACCACGCCCACTGACTCGACATGACGCTGGAAGGCCACCCGCGCGTAGTTGCGCAGTCGCTCGTGATCCGGCTGTCCCGGAGCGAACCTCTCAGGCTTCGGCTTCTTCTTGGCGAGGGCTGCCGCAATGTGAGCGGGCAGCTCGGCCATCTCGATCTCCTCGGGCGAGAGCCCTAGCGCCCACTCGTACATGCGCCCCGTCTCGGGATGGATCGAGCCGACGGCGATCACCATCCCCCCCTCGCACTTCGCGTCGACGTTGGCGGCGAGCCTCGAAGTCGAATTGCCAATCTGCACGGCGGCAGGCAAGCGAAAGTAGTAGTGCTTCCGCCCCTTCCCCGTCACCGCCGTCACGGTCGGCGGCAACCCGAGCGTCCTGGCGGCGGAGCCATCGGCCGTGTCGTCGTCGATTACGCAGAGATCCGACACGCGTCCTGTGCGGATGCCAAGGTTCCCCGCTCGCGCCCACCGCTGGACGTCCTCCAGGCTGGGATCGGGCTGGAGCTGCCACTCCTTCAGGAAGGGTCTCTTGCCTCGAGCGGGCGTGTGCTTCCAGCCGCGAGCGTGGGCCTTCACGGCCTCGGCCACCCGGGACTCCGTCGAATCGGGAGACGCTGTCTTGGGCTCAGCCATGACGCACACCGCCCGTCGTGTTCTGGCGCACCACACGGACGACCTCGTCCCAATCAACGCGGATCGTTCCCCCAATCCTCCAAGCGGGGAGGAGCCCGTGCTGGATCCAACGAGTAACGGTGCTGCGATGTACCCGGAGGCGGCCGGCGCACGTGGACGCCGTAATAAGTCGATTGCCTGTTGCTTGCTTCATTGCAAGCGCGAGAGGAACCGATCTCGGTGCAGACGGAAAGGATGTATGCAGCGAGTGCGGATGACGTTGAACGAGGTCAGCGGGCCCCATCCAGGCGCCGCATCGACCTGTCCAGGCACCAGAAGGACATCACCTGGCACTGAAGTGCGTTCGTCCTGGCACGGGGTGTCCGCGACCAGGCACCGGCAAGACCGACGATTTCCGATTCGATTTCGGACAAATCGCTAGAACAGTCCCGTGGTGTCCTCTCCGAGCCTGCTCAGCCACCCCTTGGCCGCCTCCAAGACGACAAGCGGACGCCACGCAGCTTGAGATTCGTATCGACCCTTCGCCCCCTTCTGCCCCGAACCAACGGGTCGGGGGAGTTGATACGCCTTCGGCGATGCTGACCGAGCTACGAATTGTGGGCTACGAAGAAAGTCGCGCTCGTCGATACTTGCGATCCCGTAGATGTCCATGACCTCCGTAGGCGAGAGTGTCTCTGTCTCGCTCATGTCTCGCAGTCGGCCGAGGCGATCTCTAAGTCGCTGGGCATCCGGATTTGGCATGACTCGCTTCGCCAACTTCTCCCCCTCTTCCTCGAGATGCGGGAGCGGATCATGGAGGGTCGGAGTCGGCTTATTTCTGCGTTCACGGACGGCCTCATCGAGGTGTTCGTGTGTTCGTTGCAACATGACGAGCAGATGTTCGTCGGCGCTGAGGTCTTCGGAACGAGGCCAGTACATCCGGCACGACTCCAAGATGCGTTTGCGATCTGAGCAGATGTCATCGGAGACGTGGCCATCCCACGAAAGGGGCTGCGCCAACCCCACTCCGCTGCCGTCGAAGGTCGGATCGATCCCGAGAAGAAGCAGAATAGCTAGCCTCCACCAGTTGTTCTCGTCGCGTTCCTCGTCAAGCGGTGCCCGCATCTCCATCCGCAAGAATTCATCGAGGGCCATGACCGGTGTCGCAAACGGACAGGACACCTTCGAGGGATCGAGGTCCGCGAGAGCCGATGTGATGCTCTGCTTTCCCCTCGACAAGACGTGGCTGACTGCGAACGCATAGGCGTCGATGGCGTGCCGGCCACAGACATCGAAGCCAGCATCCCGCGCGCTCTTGAGATGGCCAACTTGGTTCCAGAGTTCCAGGTCCACTTCCAGGCCGTAGTAGCCGAGTGCGCGATAGGCCTCGGCCTGCCACTTCTTCATGTTGCCAAGATGAACCGCGATCGCGGGCTCGACTCCGGGAGGACACCGCTCGGGATCTATACCGACGCCCGAGCGAGAATCCATCTCCTCAGGGTGGAGCAGGACCCTCTTCGCAATCTCCAGCAGCTTCAACCGCATGAAGGCGCGCGTGCGCCTGTCCGCTAGCTTCTGCTCCATGTAGCCGACGATCTCGGAAGCGATCCTCGTCATCGCCGACATGGCAGGGGCCGGATTCCTAGCGACCAAGCGTCGCAGCCCTCGAACAATGCGGTCCCGGCGCAAAATCTGGTTCGGATGAACTGCTGTTCTCATGATCCCTACCTTTTCAGCCTCGGCTACGTCCTTGGCGTCGGCGAGCACCGCCTCTCGCGATCAACGAGCGCACGAATCTGCAACGGGAACTCTGCGTGCTCATCACCTGATGCCTCTCCTCGGCGGCCAAGCGTAGGCGGAGCGCGATAAGCGATCCTCCGAAAACACGGGCGTTGTGCCGGTACGTCGCTAGAGGAAGGAGGTTACGAAGACGCCATGGGTGGACGGCTAGCGGCTAGATCCCACCTGTTCCGGCTGGCGGCCTCTTCTGAAGGACTTCCCAAAGGCCCTTCCGACCGGTCCGACCGGTCCGGGCGCAGACGGAGGCCGAGGCGATCGAGGGGCCGCGACGCGTTCTGCCAGTGAGCACGTCCGATGCTAGTGGAAACGCGACCACAGGAGGGGAATGCCCACGACCGCGAGGATTACGGCTACCCATCTTGTTGCATCTTCGCTCGCCCGCCAGATTCGGTAGAAGACCACGAGCAGGACAACCGTAGCAGCGAGCAGGCCCAACCTTGTCGCGGTGGACTCGGCCGTAAGGGCGCTGAGGACCAGCAGAACGACACCGTTCGCGATCGTCCAGAGGAGCGCGCCGGACATGTACTCGTAGCTCGGCCTGAACTTGATGGCCACAGGATCTGCCTTGGAGCGCAGTGTACGCCCCTGGGGTCGAGGCATTCGATCCTGCGAGGCTAGGACCTCGCGCGGCCGACCCCAATCGATCGTCGCGCGAACGGTCGTGGACCTGGGCTAACTCAAAGCCCGGCGGTGATTCCCCGCACGATCCCGATCGACGTGCCTACCACGATGCACAGGACAACGCAGGTGACTCCCCACAGGGCCGCGATCGTCATGCACTTGCGGACACTTGCCGCCTCCCGCAGCTCATCGAAATCGCTCCGACAGCGCCTGGCCATGGCCCGGCACCAGAGGACTCCGAGCACAAGAGCGACCGCGTCGATCAACACCCCGAAGCTGAGCATGGTGAACTCATCGGAAGATGCTGGCGTGGGGCTTTGGGGATTCGAGCGGCCCACCCCCGCGCTGCCGTGGTGCAGGGCTCAGACTGGGGCGCACTACGACGCGAGCACCTCCCGCAGCCGCCCCTCGTCGCACCGGGCGTAGACCGTCGTGGAGGCGATGGAGCGGTGCCGCAGCGCCTGCTGGACGAGAAGCAGGTCGCGGGTCCTGCGGTAGAGCCGGATGGCGAACGAGTGGCGCAAGTCGTGCGGCGAGATTCGGCGCCCGACCCCCGCCCGCTGGCACCAGATCGCCAGCCGCCGTTGCGTGTGTCGCGCGCACATCGCGCCCCCGTCGCGGCCGGTGAAGAGGGGACCGTCTCCCCTACCGTTGATGTAGCTACGCAGGTGTTCGCGCACGGCGCGCGACAGGGGCACGCTCGTGGGCACGTCGCCCTTCGTGCACCGCAGCGTCAGCTCGCCGCGTTCGAGATCCACGTCGCGCGTCTCCAGGGCGAGAGCCGAGCCGAGGCGGATGCCGCTTCCGAGCATCAGGGCGAAGAGCGCGTGGTCGCGCTCGGCGATGCGTCCCTTGCCCTGAGCGAGCGCGAGCAGGAGCCGTCCTTGCTCCTCGTCGCTCATCGCCCGTGGCGGCGGCACCCCGCAGAGCGCGCGTCGGATCAGCCGCGCGGGGTTGCTGCGCGTGTACCCCGCCTCGTGGGCGTAGCGGAAGAACGTCCGCAGCGACGTGCGCAGCGCGTTCGTTGATGCCGCCTTCTTCGTCTTGCCATCGGGCCGCGTGCGTGCCGCGTCCGACGCGAGGAACTGGGCCAGCGTCTCGTGGTCGATTTCCTCGACCTCCCCGCCGTGTCCCCGACCGCGCAGCCACGCGGCCAGGAGCGTGATGTGCCTGCGGTACTGCCCTGCCGTGTGCGGCGAGCGCCCGTCGGCCTTGATCTGTGTCAGGTACCTTGAAAGAGCCTCTTCCAGTCTCATGTTTACCTCGTCAGTTGAGGGAGAGCGTTACGTTGAGGGCCGGCCCTTCTCCTCCTTGGGCCGGCCCTCCTTCTGTCAAACGATCACTTCGCCGGGACAGGCTCGGGCAGCGGGGCCTTCTCGATCAGTCCCGCCTCGACCGCCCACGTCAGCGCGAGGCGCAGCACGCGGCGGGTCTTGTCGATCGAGGGCTTGGCCTTGGCGCGGCCGCTACGGAGCTTCGTGACGCGCACGGAATCGAAGAACGTCTGCACGCGCCCGGGCGTGAGGTCCGCAATCGGGGTTTCCTCGCCCAGCTCGGCTGCCGCCGTCTTCAGTTCCATCCGGTAGCTGGAGATCGTCCCGTCGCTCTTGCCCACCTCCTCCATGTGCGCGAGGTAGCCCGCGGCGAGATCGGCGAGCGTCGTGACGTCGGCGGTCGCCTTCTTCTTCGATCCCTTCTTCCCCTTCTTCGGGAGCGCCGCCTCGGGCGCGGGCTCCTCCACTGCGGTTGTCGTCTCGACCGGGCTCTCGATCGGGATCTCGGTCGTCGTGGTCACGGCGTCGGCCTGCGCGGCGTCCGCCTTCGTCTTCTTCCTTGTCATCGCGTTCTCCTTGAATGCGCCGCACCATCGCGGCGAGGTGCATCAGCGCTCGGATCGCGGCACGAGGGAGGAGGCTCGCCTGGATTCCGAGTGCTTCAGTTGTGCTTGGACGCACCGCGCAGAAGTTCCCTACCCCGCAGGCACACGACCTGCATGCGATGCCCATCACGCTCGTCGATTCCAGAGGTTTCCCTTGGCTCATTCCCCATCCCGAGCCCTGCTGTGGACGCGCCGGGATTCCCCCGCGCGAAGGAGAATCACGATGACGACGACGACCAAGAAGCCTGAACTTCTGTGGAGCGAGCGCGGCCAGACCGGCTGCTCGCTGCCGGGCCACGCGCCCTACCGGGGAAGCGATACCTGGGTGTGGGAGCGTTGGAGGAAAGTCACCCCGCGTGAAGCGGCTGCCTTCGAGCGCGAGCTGGGACGGCCGATCGCATGCGAGTGCTGCGAGGCGATCGCGCGACGCGAAAGGGCTGATCATGATCGCCCCTAGCGAACCCAGCCCCGACCGCCCCCGCCCCCGCGTGCGACTCGTCGGAACCGACGGTAACGCGTTCGCGGTCCTAGGCGCGGTGATGCGCGTACTGACGGCCGCTGGTTGGACCAAGGCGGAACGCGACGCGTTCTTGGCCGAGGCGTCGAGCGGGGACTACACCCACCTGCTCGGGACGGTGATGAAGTACCTCGACGTGAAGTGAGCCCTCCGATCCAGGCGCACACGCTGCATGCGAGCGGCACGAGCTACGACTACCCGCCATCCGCCCCAGGCGTGTGCCAGGAATAGATCACGACCGACGGAGGGTCCGACCACGGTCGGTGAATGTGGAGCCAGCCGTGTGATCCGCCGAGCTTCTTCACGATGCACCTGCCCTCCGCGTCCACGAACATCTCGCACTCGGGGCAGCGAGGAAAGAAGCTGTCCTCCTGTTCCCCTTCGGGAGCGGTGATCTCTCCCGGAACGTCCTCCCGCGGCCCGCCGCAGGTGAGGCAGGGCTCCCTCGGCACGCCGAGAAACTCCGCCTCGTACTGCTGTGCGAACGTTTCTGGCCCCAGCCGCGTGCGCTCGGCCTCGATGACCGCAGGATCGATGTGAGGGTTGTCGCGCGAGGGCAGCGCCCAAGACTCGCATTCCGAATCCCGGTTCCTCTGTCCCCGCCGGAACGCCTCGTGGAACCACCCCCCTCCCGCCGGCGTGGACAAGAGCAGCGACCAGCCCCGTCGATCGATCAACCGGGGCGAGAGCATCTCCTCCCAGACCTCGCGGCGCAGCTTCGCGGCTTCATCGACGATGAGGAAGTCGAGGGCCTCTCCCAATAGCCCGACCGGCTGATCGGCCGACTTCCCGCGCAGCTCGGACACTCCACCGGCGAGGTTGGTCAGAATGACTCTCTGGTGGCGCGGATCGATCTCACGAACGCGGTGCTTGAGCTTCGTGACGACGACCTCCACGACGCGTTGCATGATGCGCTGCGCCAAGTCGTAGGTGGGCGCGACGAGCCAGCCGAGCGCTCTGTCGCAGGGCAGCAGCAGCGCGACGATCGCCTCCGCGCTCGCGCAGGTGCTTTTTCCCCATCTCGTCCCGCAAGCCAAGACTCGATGGCGAGCTTGCGAGCGGTGGACGAGCAGTTGCCCAGGATGCGGATCGTAGTCGAGGTCCTCGAACAACCGCTCCTTGTCAAGCTTCCGCGCCGGGCTCTTCTGCACGCGGTTCGTCCTCGGGAGGAGCTTCGTCCTCTGCGCTCGGCTCCTCGGCGTCCGCCGGCTCGTCGGCGCTTGCCTGTTCGGCAGGCTGCGGCTCGCCACCGTCCTGGGCGGTCGGATCGGCCTTTGGCTCCACCGGCGTCATCCAGCGTTCGAACTCGTGCCGGTAGGTCTCCAAAAGGTTCTCGGTGCGATCGGTCGGCTCGCCGCGAATCAGCCGCTCCTTGTCGATCGCCAGGACGAACGCCTTCATCGCATCCATGCACGAGTCGAGGGGTCGCTCCTTCATGGTCTCGATCGCCTTCCCCTGCATGAACTTCAAAACCTTGAGGTGCCGCTCGCTCATCTGGGCGAGCGTCTCGACCGCCTTCTCGTCCACGCGGTCGCGCGCACGACGCTCTTGGTCGACGATCCGTTCCTGCCAGCCTTCACGTTTGGCTGCGTCCGCAACGGTCCGCTCGCACACATCGAACTTCGTTGCGACGGCTTCGTAGCTGCGGTCTGCCGGGCCAAGGGAGATGTAGAACGCGTACGCCTCGGGAGGGAGCTTCTTGTTCATGACTGGGAGTCCTGCGGCGTGTGCCGCTCGTTTCTGACTGACGCGAAGGTCTGGCCGTTGCCTTCAAGCACGGCCTCGTTGCCTGTTGCCTCCTGCCAGCGCCGCACGCCCACGTCCACGAAGGCCGGGCTGATCTCCACGGCGCGGCAGCGACGCAGAAGCCGCTCTGCTGCGATCAACTGACTGCCGGAACCGGAGAACGGCTCGAGCACGATCGCTCCCTTCTGCGTGTGCTGCTCCATCGGAATCTCGAAGAGGCGCGTGGGCTTCTGAGTTGGATGTTCGTTGCCGACGACGCGCGACTTGCCCTCCCAGTCGCACTCCCAAACCGTCTCTTTGTCGCCGTAGCCGTGCTTGGGCTTGTTGCCCTTCTTCCAACCGAACGCGCACGGCTCGTGTCGCCATCTGTAGAAGCAATGACCGAAGGTCGCGGTCGGCTTCACCCAGACGAGGATCTGGTGGAGCAGGAGTCCGTGACGCTCGAACGCGGCCGCGATCGTCGGCTGCTGCACGTGCGCGTGCCAGATGTAGACGGCCGCGTTGTCGGTGATCTCCGGCAGGCACGCCGTGAACACGCCGTCCATGAAGACGCCGAGATCCTTGATGTCGATTTCGCGGTAGAGCGCCGACCAGTCCTTGCCCGAGGGCTTGCCGTCGTGTATCGGCCGGTCGTTACCGGTGTAGTTGACGCAGTAGGGGGGGTCCGAGGAGAGCAGCGCGGCCTTCTCGCCGGCGAGCACGCGCTGGATGTCCGCAGGCTTCGTCGAGTCGCCGCAGAGCAGGCGGTGCTCGCCAAGGATCCAGAGATCCCCGTGCCGGGTGGTCGGGTTCGCCGGCGGCTCCCCGGGACCGGGATCGTCGATCAGCGCGCCGCCGCCCGTGTCGAGGTCGGCCAGCAGTTCGTCGATCTCCTCGTTGGTGTAGCCGACCCCGTCAAGCGCGCCTTCGGCCCGCAGGGATTCGAGGAGGCTCGCGAGAGAAGGAAGATCCCACCCGGCCAGCTCAGCCGTCCGATTCAGGGTGATCCCGAGGGCCGTGGCCTCGACGTCACTGACCTCGACCTCGACCACTTCGCAGTGGGTCCAGCCCATGGCCTGCATGGCCTGGTAGCGGCCGTTGCCGCCGATGATCCGGCCCGTGCCCGCCTGGACGACCAGGGGCTCGACCTGATCGAAGCGCGTGAGGCTCCCCCGGATCGTCTCGAGGTTCCGCTCGCCGTGGCTCCTGGCATTGGCCGGGTCCAGGTGGAGCGCGCTCAGCGAAACGCGCGTGATCGTCAGGCCACCTGTCTTCGAGTTGTCCAAACCCCATCTCCCCGACCCTGAGGTCGATTGTGCCGCGCGGACTTGGAGGGGGTTACTTGGAGGGCTGCGTGCGGCTAGAACTGATTGTCGTGCTGAGGCCCGTAACCTAGCCACGGGCGCGTCGCACTACAAGACCTACGAGCAGTACGTCCGACAGCCGCTCTCGCCTAATCGAATCCTGGTGCGTCTGGCGCTAAGCGCATTAGCCGTCGCTCGGGGAACCAGCGGGGAAGCTCCGGGGAACTCCTGGACCAGAGGCATGGAAGTTTGGATGCAGGTTGGATGCAGGTTGAGACCGCAAGTGCTCAAACTTCCTGCGACCGTGCAACGGCCGCGCCCAAATGGAGCGCTAAACGCCCCAAGTCTTTACCGCTGCGCGCCCTGCGTCAGCGGGCTACTCGCGGCCGTCCCGCCGAAACGCCGAAAACGATGCAGGTTGGATGCAGGTTCCGTGCAGGGCGGGCCGAGCCGGCGCATTTCCAGTGGCAGACGACCTCGATCGCGGGGAACCTGCGAGGAACTCGAGCAGTCGCATGATGTAGGAAATCGGACCTCACTCGGGCACTACCGAACACCTCTCAGCAAATTGGACCAGCGCGCAGGTGGCGGGGATCCTACGGAGACTCAGTGCAGGTGCCTAGCGTGCCCTCAGGGACTCACCGCGTGTGTCTTACCTTCCAACGGGCTCGATTGAACCTGTGCTAATGCCAGACGACTATCATCCCATTTGTGGAATTGAACGTGTTGCCCGTGGGCGTCGGGCAGAAGCTCGGATCGGGATCGCGGTAGTAGGTCTGGTAGTAGCGTATCGTTCCCGGGAGGATCGAATCGCCGAGTGCGGCGGAGCGGACGTGGACAGCAGGATCGCCGACCTCAGGAGCGTTCGCCGCACCTCCGCTCGAAGTCTTCACGTAGAGGCGCTTCAGGCTGCCTCCCGCGCAGCGCAGGCCGTCGCCGAAGTTGGCCGAGGTGGAGACGAAGGCGTTGCCCTGGAGGAAGATCGTGAGCGAGCTGGGCAGCTCGTCGGTGGCGTGGAAGACGAGCGTATCGTTGCCGAGCGCCGGGTTGCCAGTGGACCGCAAGAGTGCACCGGGGCTGTTCGTGCTCGAGTTCTTGCAGCCGCGCAGTGAATTGCCGGTGTTGGAGCAGGGGCAGGCGGCGACGGTGCCGTCGCCGAAGCAGAAAGAGTTCACGCTCCCGGCGCAGCCGTGCCACTCGGCGACGTGGATTGAGGGAATGGCGCCAGCCTGTGTCACGTTACCGCCCGCGTACAGATCCGCAGCGCCACTCTGACCGTCGTTGTGCACGGACAGGGCGAGCACCCAGTCATTCAGTCCGGCTCCCAGGGCCGACCACCGTGTGCCATCCCAGCGGACGATGTGACGCACGGTCATTCCACCGATGGTGAAGATGCTACCGCCAGCGTACAGTCCAGGGCCAGTGCCATCGTCG
>JBGPOP010000006.1:0-139104 GCA_041488095.1 Planctomycetota bacterium | reverse complement strand
TCCTGGGGATGCGCACGCTCCCAGAATTCCCGGTTCACCGTCTCCCACAGGCGCTCGCACTTGCCCACCGTCTGCGGGTGGTGGCTGCGCGCCACCACGTGGCGGATCCCTTCGCGCGCAAGCAGCTTCTGGAAGGCGCTCGTGCCCCGCCAGGTGCGGTACTGCGTGCCGTTGTCGGAAAGCAGCTCCTCGGGCGCTCCGAAGTTCGCGATCGCAGCCTCCAGCACCTCGCGCACCAGCGCGCCAGAGGCGCTCGCGTGCAGCCCGTAGCCGACAATGAAGCGACTGTGGTCGTCCATGAAGGCGACCAGGTGCACGCGACGGTTCTCGCGCCGCAGCAGGAAAGTGAAGAGGTCCGTCTGCCACATCTGATTCGGCCGCGTGCGCTCGAAGCGCGTCGGCTTGGGCTCGTGCGGGCTGGTCGGCAGCTCCTCGACCTTGTAGCCCGCCTCGATCAGCACCCGCTGGATCGCACCGGGGCTCGCCCCGTAGCCCTCCGTGCGCATGAGCAGCGCCGAGAGCCGATCCTGACCCCACTCCGGGTGCGCCTGCTTCATCATCAGGATCGCGCGCTTGGTCGGCTCCGGGAGGCGACTGCCACTGGGACGTCCCCGCACGCGATCGGCCAGTCCGGCCGGGCCGTCATCCTGGAAGCGCCGCCGCCACGCATAGAGCGTCGATGCGCGCACGCAGACGAGCGCACCGAACTCCGTCGCCGGCAGTTTTGAGCGCTGCCAGGCGTCCAGGATCAAGAGCTTCTGCTCCGGCGTCGGGCGGCCGCGCTCCCCGACCCCGTCAGGCGCAATCGTCCGCCGGGATGGACTCTTGCCCCGGCTTCTGCCCAGCAGGCCGCGAGCGCGCACGAGGCACTCCTCGTACTCCGAGCGCGTCAGCTCTCCCGCCTGCTCTGTCGCGCCGTCCTCGGGTCCTCTCCGGCCGGGTTCCCCGGCCTGCGAGGACCCGAGGACCTGTTCCCCCTGCCGTCTCTGCTGACCCCCTGAGTCCGTCAGTCCACGGCCAGCTCCCTCGACCTCTCCGCCACCAGTCCTGTCTTCCATCGCCCTGTCTCCCCCCGGCCAGTGCCGGGTCTGGGGAGTCGGCGATTACTCCACCGGTTTCATCAATCAACTGTCCGGCTCATTCGGGTAGGTGAACAGACGCTGCCGCCGCCGCGCCAGGAGAACAAGCTCCAGAGCACGGTCAGCGTGCCGGACGGCTACACGGTGGTGGTTGGAGGACTCGAGGTGGAGAGCAAGTCCAAGGCGACAAGCGAGGTGCCGCTTCTCGGCCGCATTCCTCTCCTCGGGGCGCTCTTCTCCGACCAGAGCAGGTCCGAGTCGAAGACGCGCTTCTTCGTGTTCATCCGGACGAGCGTGATGCGATCGGCGACCTTCGAGGATCTGCGCTTTGCAAGCACACAAGACCTCGCCGCGGCCAAGGTCGAGGACGGCTGGCCCAGGCTCGAGCCGAGGCTGATACGATGAGCACTTGGGTGGTGGGTTTGTGGGGGGTTGCGGCGCTCGCTACGTCGCTTGCCAGCTGCAAGTCCACTGCCCCGCCTGGACCGTACAGCACGCCGGCCGCAGTCTCGCGGAGCACAGTCGAGGCGGAGGCGCTCAGCCGCGAGGGCGCGGATCTCGTCGAGAAGGATTCTGCAAGGGCCGAGACGCTTCTCTGCCAGGCGCTCACGAAGGACCTCTTCTACGGTCCTGCCCACAACAACCTCGGCGTCCTCTACCTGAAGCAGGACAAGCTCTACGAGGCCGCGAACGAGTTCGAGTGGGCGCGAAAACTCATACCCGGGCACCCCGACCCGCGCGTCAACCTCGCCATCACGCTCGAGCGGGCGGGCAAGATCGAGGAGGCGCTCGCGAGCTACGGCGCGGCGCTGGAGGTCTTTCCCGACTACCTCCCGGCGATCGAGGGGATCGCGAGCCTGACCGCTCGGGCGGGGAAGAAGGACGAGCGACTCGCGGGCTGGCTCGACTCGATCGCGATGCGGAGCGAGGAGCCTGCATGGAGGACGTGGGCCTGCTCTCACCGCGCCAAGTTCCCGCCCTGAGATGCACGTCAGCGCCGCGGTGGCAGGGGGACGGCTGAAGGAGTAGCGTCTTCTCGATGGGCGGGCGCGACCGTCAAAGGCAGAAGAAACGGCGCGAGCGAGAGGAGCGCCTCAGGCGCGCGAAGCACGAGCGCCGGTATGGCTCATCGCCAGGCTCAGAACCATCTGAACCCGAGGAGGATCTGAGCGCGGAGGACGCGGCGGAGCAGGAACAGGGGATCTCCCCCTTCTTGTGGGAGTCCGCGATCCGTCGGACCCAGCTACTTTCGGCTGCCTGGACTCTCCCAGGGCGAGGCGAGCTGAAGGCCGGCCTGCAGGAACTCTCGCAGCAGGATGAGGAGCAGCCCGAGGAACTTCTGCCCGCAGAACCTGCCTCGCGGGCCGAGATCGCCAAGCTGAAACGACAGCTCAAGCGGCTCCGCAAACGCTCCCTCGACCAGGAGGCCGAACTCGTGGAGCTTCTGCTGCCTCCCGGACCTGAGGACGAGGAAGAACTCTCGCGCCGGATCGGGACTCTAGAAGAGGCGGTCGGACGCTGGGAGCAGCTCGTCAGCGACGAAGGGCTGTTCGGCAACAGAGAGGCCCGGCTCTGGGACCAGGGGAGCGGGCGCTCCTACCTTCGCTCTCGAAAAGCATTGGCCGAGGCTCTCTGGCGCGCGGAGCGGATTGAGGCGGCCCTGCCTCATCTCCAAACCGTGCTCGAACTCGATCCCGAGGACCACCTACACGTCCGTTGGACCCAGCTTGGTCTTCACCTCGAAGGCGGGGGTACGGCGCGCGCCAGGGCTGTGCTGGACCAGATGGCCCAGGAGTTCTCGACGGTTGCGGTTTGGGGAAGGGTGCTCGAGCGATTCCTCGTCGGGGACCGCGTGGAGGCGGCGCGGGCGCTGAGGCGCGCTCGCAGGCACAACTCGCTCGTCGAGAGCGTGCTCGTCCCGATCGAGGAGGATGAATCCTTGTCCGAGGAGGGCGACCGGATCAGCTCGGAAACGATCGAGCTGATCGCCCATCTGGGCAGGGCGTGGAAGAGGCACCCAGAGGCGACGCGATGGCTTCAGGATGGCGGCAGGGAGACGACTATCGAGGCGCGCGCAAGCGCGCTTGCCTCGTACGTCCCGCCGGTCTCAAGCCTCCTCTCGATCGGTGAGCCCAAGCTCGGCCTGGACTGGCCCGACTATCGCGCGCTCTACGACCTTGGGCCTGATCAGATCCCGGAGCTGATCCGACTCGCCGTGGATCCAGCGGTTCACGAGTGCGAGTCCGATAGCTTGGAGGTGTGGGCCACGGTCCACGCCTGGAGAGCTCTCGCTCAGCTTCGCGCCGCTGAGGCGGTCGGGCCGCTGGTAGGGCTCGCTCGCGAGCGTTCAGACGACGACTGGGTCACGGACGAGCTGTCCGAGGTCTTCGTCCTGATCGGCACGGCCTCGCTCGCGCCTCTGCGCCACCTGCTCGTGGACAAGGACGCAAGCGACGAGGCGCGGTTCATCGCGGCCTACTCCCTTGGCCAGATCGGCGAGCGCGACCCTTCCACCCGGGACGGAACGGTCCACACGCTGGTTCAGGCGCTGGAGGGGTTCGGAGCGAACAGCGAGTTCCTGAACGGAATCCTCATCGGAGAGCTGGTCCAGCTGAGAGCGTCGCAGACGCTGTCCCTGATCGAGCGCGCATTTGCTTCGGAACGAGTCGAGACGGCGATGTCGGGGGAGTTGGAGTGGGTCCGCGAGGAAATCGGCGCTCCCCAGTCCCCATGGGTAGATCCCGAGTGAGTGGGGAGGTCCGTTCGGGGACACTCCCAGTTAGCATCCGCCGGTTGCCAAATCGCTTTTTGTCCTGGACCGGCGGACTGCAAATTGTCGGGATGGACTTCGCCATGGCAAACAACAACACCGACCAAGAGATCCGTTCCCGCATCGACGCCTTCCTCGCGGAGATCGCCGCGCTGGTGAAGGGTCAGGCACTCGAATCCGTGCAGGAGGCGCTCGGCGACGGCGCGCCTCGCCGGCGTGGACCGGGCCGGCCGCGTAAGATGACGATCCGAGTGGGTCGTCGCCCGAGGGGGTTTGCGAAGCGCGGCAAGCGCACTTCCGAACAGCTCGCGGCGATCGCCGCCCGCGTCCTCGCCGAGGTCCGCTCCAAGCAGGGCCGGCGGTTGGAGGAGATCGGGAAGGCGATGCGGACCGACACGGGCGTGCTCAAGCGGCCGATCGCCAAGCTCCTCGCCGCGAAGAAGCTCAAGACCAAGGGGCAGAAGCGCGGGACGAAGTACTTCGTCCGGTAGTACAGAGGCCATCCGGTTGCCCCGCGGATCCCGGTGAGCGCGGAGCTACGATCTGCTCCGCACCCGATGGTCCTCCCGAGCACTGCCGGCGCGACGTTCCTACTCGTCACATCGCTCGCGCAGGTCACCGCCCTCTCTGCCTCACCCCGCCAGGCCGACCCCGAGCTTGGCGCCGCGATGCGCGCGCTGCGCTCCGCCCGCGATGTCTGCGACTGGGAGGGCACAATCGCGCGCGCTCGTATTGCGCGGTCGCTGGCCCCGCGCGGGAGCGACGACTGGTTCGAGGCGTCCGCTCACGAAGTCACCGCACTCTATCGGGTCTGGAGGCCCGAGGATCTTGAACGCACGGCGCGCGAGGCGCTCTCCTTCGCCGCCGACCTGCGCAAGAGAGCCCCCGAGGCCCGGCGCAGCGGGATCGGGCCCCTCGAGCCCTTCACCGCCGGCTGCGTCGCCGAGATCCAGAACGATCTTGCCCGCGTCCTCCAGAGTCGCGGGGAGCACGCCGAGGCGATCGGGCATCTGAAGCTCCTCCTGGACGACCTCTCCGGCGGGCCGATCGCTGAGGCTTCCACGCGCGAATCCCGCGTCCTGCTCGACTCGGCCAAGAGCCTGCTCCTGCTCGGCCGCCATTCCGCCGCGCGCGCGATGCTCGTATCCCTGCGCGACCGCTTCGCCGGGACGGTCGATGGAGCCGAGGCGAGCGTCCTTCTCCAGTCGGGCGCGGACGGGCTCGACGCCTACCGCGGCAAGCACCAGGGCGACGCCGAGCACCGCCGGCGCATGGAATCGCTGCTCTCCGCCGTGCCCGCGGCCAGGCGCACGCTCGCCTCACGCCTCGGGTGGAAGGAGGAGGATCTCCCGCGCTCCCCGATCGGCTTTTCCGACGCGCTGCGCGACGCGCCGGAGATGGGGGCGAACACGACGGGGGATCCGCGCCGGCCGGTCTTCCTCCCGGTGGTGATCGTGTTCTGCGAGACGATCTCCCTCCGGCTGCTGACCGACGAGGAGCTCCTCGTGCACGAGCTGTCGCACGCCGCGCTGATGAGGGCGTTCGGACCGGCCTACGATCGGCTGCCGGGCTGGATGCGCGAGGGGATCGCGGAGATGGTCGCGGGTCAGCTCGTCGAGAACGTCGACCGCCTCCTCGTGAGCCGCCTCGTCCGCGATCCCGCGGGGTTCCTGAAAAGACAGGACTGGGAAAAGGTGGATCTCGCGTTCGAGTCTCCCCCCTGCTCCTCCGATCCGCCCATGGCCGGAGGGCTCTCCTTCCTTCTCCTGGAAGACAAGCACGGATTGGAGGGCCTGCGCCGACTGGTCCGGGCGATCTCCGAGGGGCGCACGGCGGAGGAAGCCCTGCGCGACGTGACCGGGATGGGGATGGTCGAGTACTTGGCGGCGGCGCAGGTGCACGCCGCCTCGGTGCTGGAGGCGCGCCGCGCGCGCACCGCCTCCGCCGTCGGCGAGATCGTCCAGGCGCTTGAGCGTGGTCACTCCGCGGTGCTGGAGGTTGCCCGGCGCGCGCTCGCGGGCGACATCCCCGACGTCGCGCGGGCATTCGCTTCGTGGAGCCAGGCGCTGGCGCTGTTGGGCCTCGGGCGTGCGGAAGAAGCGCTCGCTGCGTACGACGGCATGATCGAGTCCCGGCACCGATACCCGAAGCTCGTCGAGCCCGCGCTCGTGGGGAAGGCGAGCTGCCTGATCGTTCTCCATCGCACGGAGGAGGCCCGCACGCTGCTCGCGCGGATCCGGCGCGATGCCAGGAAGGAGGAGCACGCGCGCTGGGCCGCGCAACGGCTCGCCGAGATCGACGCAGCCGACAGGAAGTAGGCGGGGGCTCCGCCTTCCTGTTCGGGGTCGGTCGTGTTTCAGGTGCGGTCGCGGGTCCAGGGCCTCACGGTCGAGTGCGTCCCCGTCGTGCGATCGCCGTGCACGTCTCACATGCCGGAGGCCGCCCCAACTCGCGCTCGAACGCTTCCGCCTCGCGCGGCGTGATTCGCTTCCACCGCTCCCACACCCACGTGTCGGTGCCCCGGTACGGCGCGTGCCCGGGCAACTCGCAACCGACCTGCCCACGCTCGCTCCACAGGAGCCTCGGCGTCACGGTCTTCAACTCTGTCGCCATCGTCGTTCACCTCCGGGCCGCATCAGGGCTCGAACTGGGGCGAACCGGCAAGGCTGATTCCGGAGGATCCGATGGGCCAAGAACCCCCGTCGTGTGGACCGTGGAGGGGGTTCGCCTCCTCATATATGCATGGCGAGTCCACGGCTGGCCCCCCGTGGCGGGGCCTCCGCGAGCATGCCCCGGGTGTCGTCCCACTCGGCTGCCCAGCCGCGCCGTGGGCCAACGTGCCGCGACACGGGCCGCGGCCGCGGCCGAGCGACCCCGCCGATCCGTCCGCCGGGAGGAGGCGACCCCGTGCCCGACGTGGGGTCGGTGCCGCCTTCGTGACGTGCATCGGGTCCTCGTTTGTCTCGCGTTGTCTCGCGCTGCCCACCCCCCGATGTGAGACAAGACGAGACAGGACGAGACATTCCGAGACAGGACGAGACTGGAGAGGACATTCCGGGCCACCCCGGCTTCCGATTGCCAAGGTGGATGTCGAGGGTTCAAGTCCCTTCAGCCGCTCCAACAACTAAGTCCCGCTGATCCCGAGGTTTCGGGAACCTGCCCACGGTGGGCAGAGCAGCTCGAAAAGGTCCGGACGCTGGGTAGTACTACCCGGCATCACAACCTCCAGAACTGCCATGCCCCACCAACACGACACGCTCCCCCGCTACCGCGAGCACTTGGCTTCCGGTCAGGCACGGGTCACCCTCGACGGGAGGACTTTCTACCCAGGGTCACAAGGCCCCGAATCCTGGCCGAACAACACCAAGTCCACCCCCTTGTGAGACAGGCTCTGCGAGGATGACGCGCACATCTGCGGCGCCAGCGCCGACAAGCGCCGGTCGAAAGGACTTACCCGTTGCCGCCAGTGGTCGCGTGGGCCCAATTGCTCCAAGCGGAATCGCCGTACGCGTTGAAAGCCTGGACGCGGTACTTGAAATTCGTGCCACTCGGGAGATTGTAAACCTGGGTGGAATTGGAGGGCACGGTGATCGTGCCGTGTTGCTGATGCGGTCCGCTCCACTCGACGTTGAAGCCGTCCTCGTTGTCGGAGTTGTCGTTCCAGCCCACGTTGGCGTACCACCCGCCGAAGTACCCTTGCCAACGATGAGCCCAGCAGCCATCGGGCGCCGCCGGTGCCGTCTGCGTGGCAGTCGAGAAGAGCGATGGCGCGAGCGTCGTTCCGGCGGGCGCCGGACGTGCGTTGAAGTCCGACGTCGTCCCCGGTCCGATCAGCAGCGTCGCCAACACGATGGAGCGATAAGTCATCAACATGGCGTTCTCCTTGTGTCTCGGGTTCATGCCCGGCGCGAGCATTCGCGTCGGCGATCCTTCCCGCACTCGTGCGTAAGCTGGGTCGACGGAGCGCCAGGAATCCGCGGGTCTCCTTGCGATTGGCGCCATCAGCGGGAGCGAACGTGCGCCGGCGAAACGGCGTCCACGCGGGCCCGCCACTCGGCCGCCTTGCGCTCGAAGCCCCCCGCGGGCTCGGCCCGGTCCCGTCGCCAGAAGCGCCGGTCACGACCGGCAACAATCCGTCAGTCCCTCTTGACTGCTGAGGGCCTTCTCATGGAAGGTCCATCCATATCACGGCCACCACGTCACTTGACCCGTCTGCGTCGCGTTGAAGGTGCTGCTCGTAGGGCATCCACCGAGCACGGTCGGATCTCGGTAGTACACGAGGTACCAGCGGCTCTGCCCGGGTTGGATCACGTCACCCTTGGCGGCGGAGCGAGCCGACACGGTTGGGTCACCTGCGCCGAAGTCGGGTGCTGTCATGCTGCCGGCGATCGCCCGTTTGATGAACAACCGTCGAATGATCGTGCCACCGAGGCAGCGCACGCCTTGCCCGTAAATCACGCCGGTAGGGATCAGAGCATTCCCCTGCATCACGATACTCAGCGCTGTCGGCTTCTCCCCGGCCGTCGTGAAGACGAGGCTGTCCATCGAGAGGTAGGCAATACCCGAGGCCGAGAGCGAGGCTCCTCCTGTCGCAGATGAGTTGTCACAACCGTGAGCCGGGCCTGACGGCGGGTTCGAGCACGGACAGAGCCTCACACCAGCCGTGCCAGGATCGCACAGGCTCGCAAAGCCTGTTGCGTCGCGGTCGCGCACGAAGACGTCGTCGGACTCGTTCGTGTCGCCCGGGACGAGGTTCGAGGAGAAGCTCTCGAACGCCACGAAGCGGCCGTCGGCCGAGATCGAGGGAGACTCGCTGGCGGTGTTCCCCTGGGTCCCGTCCGTGGCCACGCTCACGCGCTCGGTCGTCCCGCTCTGGCGGTCGCGCACGAAGACGTCCTCATGCGCGTTCGTGTCGCCCGCGACGAGGTTCGAGGAGAAGCTAAAGAACGCCACGAAGTGGCCGTCGGCCGAGATCGAGGGATACCAGCTGTCGAGGTTCCCCTGCGCCCCGGCCGAGTCCACGCTCACGCGCTCGGTCGTCCCGCTCTGCCGGTCGCGCACGAAGACGTCAGCCCTCGCGTTCGTGTCGCCTATGACGAGGTTCGAGGCCGAGCTCTGGAACGCCACGAAGAGGCCGTCGGCCGAGATCGCGGGATAGGCGCTGCCGTTGTTCCCCTCCGCCCCGCCCGTGGCCAGGCTCACGCGCTCGGTCGTTCCGCTCTGGCGGTCGCACACGAAGACGTCCGCCCACCCGTTCGTGTCGCCCGCGACGAGGTTCGAGGCCCAGCTCCAGAACGCCACGAAGCGGCCGTCGGCCGAGATGGAGGGATCGGAGCTGTCGTTGTCCCCCTCCGCCCCGCCCGGGGCCAGGCTCACGCGCTCGGTCGTCCCGCTCTGGCGGTCGCGCACGAAGACGTCGGGCCAGCCGTTCGTGTCGCCCGCGACGAGGTTCGAGGCGAGGCTCTCGAACGCCACGAAGCGGCCGTCGGCCGAGATCGAGGGGAACCAAGAGTCTGCATGGCCCTGCATGCCGCCTGTCGCGACGCTGACTCTCTCGGTCGTCCCGCTCTGGCGGTCGCGCACGAAGACGTCGCGATTTCCGTACGTGTCGCCCGCGACGAGGTTCGAGGCCCAGCTGTCGAACGTCACGAAGCGGCCGTCGGCCGAGATCGAGCGAAGGCCGGAAAGATAGCTGCTGTCGTTCCCCTGCGCCCCGCCCGTGGACACGCTCACGCGCTCCGTCGTCTGCGCCCGCGCGAAGCTGCCCGCCAGAGCCGCACCAAGAACCAAGAACACACGTTTCATGACGATCACCTCGTGCTTACTCCGGGCTTTCGTGCCCGACGCGAACATTCGCGCCGGCGATCCTCCCCGCACTCGTGCGTAAGCTGGATCGACGGAGCGCCAGGAATCCGCGGGTCTCCTCGCGATTGGCGCCATCAGCGGGAGCGAACGGGCGCCGGCGAAACGGCGTCCACGCGGGCCCGCCACTCGGCCGCCTTGCGCTCGAAGCCCCCCGCGGGCTCTGCCCGGTCCCAGGCGGTGTACAGCCCGACGATGCGGTCGAGTGCCGCCCGGATGCGACGGGCACGGATCGCGCCCGGGATGTGATCCGCGTTCGATCGCAAACCTTCGTATCCGTCCATGAACAGCGGCTCGGCATCCGCGTAGCGGCCCTGGCCGGCGAGCGCCTCCCCCAGCGAGCTCATCGTGTTGTACAGGGTCCAGACGTCGGTTCGGGGCTCGACCAGGATCCGCCTTCGGATCTCCAGGGACTCGCGCAGCAACGGCTCGGCCTCGGCGAACTGCTGACGCCGCAGATCATTGAGACCGAGCGCCGCCAGTGCTCCTGCGATCAAGTATTCGTCGGGCGGCTGCCCTCGCCGCGCACGTTCCAGCTCCTCGCGGTAGATCGGATCGGCCTCGTCAGGCCTGTTCTCGTATTCGAGCAGGAGCGCCCAGTTGTGGATCGAGACCAGCGTTTTCGGATGGTCGTCGCCGAGCAGGCGGCGCCTCTGCTCGAGATTCTCACGCAGGAGTGCCTCGGCCTCCTGCAAGTTCCCCCGGTAGGCCAGCAGCAGTCCCAGAGCGCCCTTGGCATCCAGGGTGTCGGGGTGCTCCTCTCCCAGCACACGGCGGCTCCGTGACAGCACTTCGCGAAGCAGCGGCTCGGCTTCCTCCAGCTTTCCCTGGTCCTGCAAGATCAGGGCTATGACTCCCATCGCGTCGAGCGTTTCGGGATGATCGTCACCGAGCAGGCGGCGCTTCCCTTCAAGAGCCTCACGACCATACGGCTCGGCCTCGTCCGGGCGCCACTGATGCATGAACAGAGCCGCCATGGCGCTCAATGCAACCAGCGTAAGCGGATGCTCGTCGCCGAGTGTGCGGCGGGCGACCGACATCGCATCGCGCAGCAGCGTCTCGGCCTCGGCGAATTCTCCATTCTGTCGCAGGAGCGTGGCGAGGTCCATGGTGGAGACGATCACGTCCCGGTGCTCGACGCCCAGCAGCCGGCGCTGCTTTTCCAGCGCCTCGCGGTAGTACGGTTCGGCCTCGCGCAGCCTGCCCTGGTCCTGCAGCAGCGTCGCCATGTTGTGCAGCGAGAGCAGCGTCTCTCGGCGCTCGTCGCCCGACACCCGGCGGCGCTTCTCCAGGGCCTCGCGGTACAAGGGCTCGGCTTCGGCAAACCTGCCCCTGGATTGCAGCAACCCCCCCAGGTTGTTCGTGAGGGCCAGCACGTCCGGGTGCTCGTCGCCCAACACACGCCGGCCCGTTTCCAACGCCTCTCGATATTGCGCCTCGGCCTCCGGCAGCCTGCCCTGAGCCTGCAGCAAGCGGGCCATGCCGTTGATCGAGTACAGCGTCTCACGACGTTCGTCGCCCAGCATGCGCCGGCGAATCGCCAGTGCCCGCTCCTGAGGAGCCGCGGCCCGCTCGGTCAGTCCGAGATCGAGCAGCGTGGTCGCGAGCGTCTGGAGCAACTGGGCGTGAACCAGCGGCTGATCGGCGAACTTCTTCTCGACGGCGTCGAGGGCGCGCTCGAACACGTCGAGGTCGAGTTGCTGCAGAGCGATCGTGGTGAAGTTGATCCCGGCCAGCAGCCTCTCGAGCTCGGCTTGACGAGCCTCGATCTCGCGGCGCTCGAGCTTGGCCTGTTCCATGGCCGCGCGGGCTTGGGTCAACAGGTTCTGGCGCATCCGCACACCCATGCCCTGCACATCCAGATCCTGAAACTGCGCGGCCTGGAAATCCGCGATCTGTTGCGCTTCCTTCCGCGCGGCTTCGGCCTTCTGGGCCTGCATCGTCGCTTCCGCGGCCTGCACGCCGGCCCGCGCACGCTCGTCCAAGGCCCAGAACACGCCCCACGTCGTGCCGGCCAGACCGAGGACGAGTGTCGCCGCGACCACGCCTCCGGCCGCCACACCAACGCGATGCCGGCGCACGAACTTGCGAACGCGGTAGGCCGCGCTCGGCGGCACCGCCAGCACCGGCTCGCCGGCCAGATGTCGGCCGATCTCCATCGCCAGGCCGCTCGCCGTCTCGTACCTGCGCTGGCGGTCCTTCTCCAGCGCCTTCATCACGATCCAGTCCAGGTCGCCGCGCACCAGGGCGCCCAGCTTTCGCGGCTCGGTGTGGCGCTTGGCCGCGATGCTCGCGAGCGTCTCCGCGCTCTGCGACAGTCGAGTGCTCGGCTTGGGCGGCTCGACCTCGCGGATGATCCGCTGCATCTCCGCATACGCCGCTCGCCGCAGCTCCGCCCCCGGGAACGGCGTCGTGCCCGTGAGCAGCTCGTACAGCAGCACGCCGAGCGAGTACACGTCCGTCCGCGTGTCGATGTCGAGCGACCCCTCAGCCTGCTCCGGGCTCATGTACTCCGGCGTCCCGATCAGGGCCCTGTGCTCGGTGAAGAGCGTCTTCTCCGTGAGCCGCGCGCCGGTGGCCTTGGCGATCCCGAAGTCGATCACGCGGGCGTGCGCTCGCCCGTCCTGTGTCGAGACGAGAATGTTCGACGGTTTGAGATCGCGGTGGATGATCCCCTTGGTGTGGGCGTGCTGCACCGCCTGGCACACCTGCGTGAACAGGTCCAGCCGCTCGTCCGTGCTCAGCTTGTGCTTGTCGCAGAACTCCGTGATCGGCTCACCCTTGACCAATTCCATGACGAAGTACGGCCGCCCCGTCCCCGTCGAGCCGGCGTCCAGCACCCGCGCGATGTTGGGGTGGTCCATCATCGCCAGGGCCTGCCGCTCGGCCTCGAACCGCGCGATCACCTGGCGCGTGTCCATCCCCAGCTTGATGATCTTGAGCGCCACACGGCGCGCGACCGGCGCCTCCTGGTCGGCCATGAACACCACGCCGAACCCGCCCTCGCCGATCCGTTGCAGCAGCTTGTACGGCCCGATCCTCGAGCCCGGGCCCTCGCCGATCGGGGCGCCCCCGTCCGGACCGCCCGAACGCGCTTCCGCGCTCGACGTCGGCGCACCCAAGAAACGTCCGCCCTGCGCGTGAGCGGCCAGCAGAGCCCGCACCTCATCCCGCAGCGGCTCATCCCCCGCGCACGCGCCTTCGACGAACGCGTCCCGCTCCAGTGCCGGTCGCTCCAGCGCCTCGCCGAACACCTGCTTCGCCCTCGCCAAACGGCTCATCGCGCACCCCGTCAGTCGCGGCGTTCACCATCCCCGGTCGTCAAGACCCGCGTCAGAAAAGCCCGAGCGAACGCCCACTCCCGGTCCACCTGGCGCGCCGAAATTCCCAGCACCTCCGCCGTCTGGTCCCCGCTCAGCCCCGCGTAGAACCGCAGGCGTACCACCGCCGCGGCACCGGGGTCCTCCTTCTCAAGGCGTACTACGGCCTCGTCGAGCGCCATCAAATCTTCGGGCGTGGCCCCGGATGCCAGCTCCGCAACGCCCTGGATCAGTTGCAGCCGATTCCAATCGCCGCCCCGCTTCTCGGCCCCGCGCGCCCGGGCGTAGTCGATCAGGACCTGCCTCATCGCCGCCGCCGCGGCGTGGTAGAACTCAGCCCGGTCCCCCGGCGCGACCTCGCCCAGCTTCAGATAGGCCTCGTTGACGAGTGCCGTCGCCGTCAACGTGTGCCCGCGCCGCTCCCCATCCATCTGCCGCTGCGCGATCGCGCGCAAGTGCTGGTAGACCGATTCGGAGAGCGAGCGACCCCGATCCGGGTCCGAGGGTGGTTCACCATGCGCTTTGCCGGCGGTCACGGCATCGCAGCATACCAGCGCCGCCGACCCTTGATGGGGGTGGGTCTTCTCATTGAAGTCGACCCCTGGCTGGCGATGTCGAGCTGCGGACACAGGGCCACGAATGCATCCACCTCGCGCTCGATGACGGCGGTGAACCGACGACTTCCGAGCCTGGGCGATTGCTCTCGGTCTCGCAGTCTGCGCGGGAAACGTCGGATGCAGCAGCGCGAGGAAGCTCCGAAGCCGGAGAATCTCTCCCGCCCTCCTCGTACAAGATCGCTCGACCTGCCCGCCGGCTCCCCTCGGATGCCGGATGACTCCCCACGCCGTCGGCGCAGGGGCTTCCTCCGCGCGGTCTCTACTCTGCCTTGCGGCAGCAGGCGGGCACGGCTTGGGCCTTGGCTTCCTGCTTCGTCAGCGGGCACCGGTCGATGCAGACCTCCTTGCCCGTGATGGGGCAAACGATGCGACCGGGGCAGTCGCTGCGCGTTGCGTCGCGAGAGACGATGCGGTGAGCGAGCACGACGCCGCCGAGCGCCAGGGTGGCGCCAGCGGTCCAGAGGGCGATTCTCGACATGGTTTCGATGGATGGGTTCGGGTCGCCGGACTCGGCCGCGGGAGTCCTTCTCCGCGCGCGCCTAGGATCGGACAGAGCGGAGTATACACCCTACACGCGAGTGCAAGGTCATCGCTTCACGCCCGCGCCGCCTCGCGCAGCTTCCTGCGCTGCCCCAGCTCCGCGACGAGGTTCCCCGCCAGCAGCAGCGCTCCCCCGAGCCACAGGTACATCGTGAACGCATCCGTCCCGCACGCGATCCCGAACACCGCAGCCCAGATCGGCTCGAACGCGTAGAGCACCGCGGCGCGCACCGGATCCAGCTCGCGCTGGTAGAGGTTCATCAGGGACAACGCCACCACCGTCGCGAGCAACGAGGACAGCACCAGGGGAACGGCGAACCCGTGGCTCGCGGCCAGCCCGAGGAGCTCCCCGGGCTCCGGCGAGTTCCGGGCGAGCAGCGTTGCCGCGAGAATCGCTGCGCTTCCCGCGGTCACCCAGATGAACGATGTCAGCGTCACCGGCATCGGCTGCACCCTCCTCGTGACCCGATCCGTCACGAGGATGTGCAGCGCGAACAACGCCGCGCACGCCACGGTCAGGAGCTCGCCCCGGTTGAACGTCAGCTCGGGGCGCCCGCGGATGAATCCCGCGCCGCACGTCGCCAGCACGACTCCGACGAACAGCGCGAGGCTCGGGCCGCGCCTTTCGATCCCGGACGTCAGCACGGCGGTGAAGAGCACGTAGAGGCTCGTCAGGAACGCCGACACCGCCGGGGAAACGTCCGCGAGGCCCATCATCTGCATCCCGAAGCCCCCGATCAGCAACGCGCCGATCCCCAGGCCGGAGAGCCACACGTCGCGCGTCAGTCCGCGGCGGGCGGCCGGGACGAAGGCTGCGACGCACGCCGCCGCGATCCCGAAGCGCAGGACCATGAACAGCGCGATCCCGGCCATCTCGTGCCCGGGGCCGAGCTTCGATTCCACCGCCTCGATCCCCTGTTTCATCCACACGAACGTCCCGCCCCAGATCACGGTGACGACGAGCAGGGCGAGGACCGCACGCCAGGGCGGCACTGCGCGGCGCGGAGCGGGAGCGACGTCCATCGAGGCGCAGGAGCCTAGGGAGGGCCGCCCAGCGCTCCAAGCCGGATTTTCCCCCTGGGCGCCCGTCACGGAGCCCTCGCGGCTCACCGTGGGACCGCCGCGCTCTCCGTGCTACCTTCTCGGCTCGCGCGGAGTCGACGGCGAACCGCCACGGACGTGCGGTCCGCGTGCTCGCGCCCCTCTCCTCCGGGCGGACGGAGAAGGATCTCCAAGCCATGAAGACGACAAGTGTGCTCCGCCGCGCCGCGGGCCTCGCCCTCGGCCTCCTCGCGCTGGCGAGCTGCGCCACCGACCAGCAGGTGATCCGGCAGGCCGAGGAGACACACACCGAGCTGAAGCCTGCGGTTCTGAGCGATCCCCAGCTCTCCAACTATCTCCAGGGGATCGGCATGCGCATCGTCGCCGCCGCGCGCGAGGCGGACCGGACGAAATACGGACCCGAGAGCCACTTCGCGAAGGGTGAGGACAACGAGTGGATGTTCACCAAGCAGGATGAGTTCCACCTCGTGAACAGCAAGACGCTGAACGCCTTCACGATGGGCGGCAACCACCTGTACATCTACGCCCAGCTCATGGAACAGTGCCGCACGGAAGACGAGCTGGCCGCCGTGATGGCCCACGAGTACGCGCACGTGTACTCGCGCCACGTGCACAAGGGGATGAACCGCCAGTTCGAGATCCTGGGCGGGGCGGCGCTCGCCGGCGTCGCCGGCGTGGTCGTGGGTGGCCACAAGCACGGCGAAGAGTACGGGAAGATCGCGTTCCTCTCGACCGCCGTGATCGGGCAGTTCCTGGGCCTCGGCTACACGCGCGACGACGAAGCCGAGGCGGACAAGTACGGCTTCTACTTCTACACGCACGCCGGCTGGGACCCGAACCACTTCGGCGACTTCTTCCAGCAGCTGATCGACAAGGGCCTCGACAAGGCGCCCGAGAAGGAGAGCGACCACCCCAGCCTCTCGAGCCGCGTCGCCGCGGCCAAGGCCAACGTCGCGGCGCTCCCACCCGAGGCGGCGAGCTGGCGACAGCCGCCGATCGCCGACCCGGACGCGTTCGCTGCGCTCAAGGCTCGCGCGGCCTTGGTCGGGACCACGATGCCGACCTCCGAGCAGCTCGCCAAGGCGCAGACCCTGCTCTCCTCCGTCCCGAGCTGCGTGACTCCTCGAGACCAGCCCGACCAGGTCGAGGCGCAGGACAGGCTCGCCCAGGCGCTCCAGGAGGCCGTGGCCAAGCCGAAGCCGAAGCCGTAGTAGGCGCACCCGCCCCGGAACACCGAAGGCCCGGCCGTCCTCGCGGACATCCGGGCCTTCCCGTTCTCGGAGCGCGCCCTATTTCTTCTGCGCGAACCAGTCCGCGTTGATCTTCTTGAAGCTGGCCCACTTCTCCGGCAGATCGGGCTCGTCGAAGATCGCGTCGACGGGGCACTCGGGGACGCACGCGCCGCAGTCGATGCACTCGTCCGGGTTGATGTACAGGAGCTCGGCCGTGGCGAACTCGGGCTCCTTCTTCGTCGGGTGGATGCAGTCGACCGGGCACACTTCGACGCAAGCCGTGTCCTTGGTCCCGATGCACGGCTCGGCGATCACGTAGGTCATGGCGGGGTCCTGCTCGCGGGGGGATCGCGGGGCGGCGCGTTGCGATGGGCGTGGGCGGGCGTGGGCGGCGTGGTCCGTGGGTGCGTGGCCGCTCGGGCCTGAGGAGCGGGCCATCCTAGGGCCGAGGTCGGCTTTTGCAACCCTGCCCGGAGGTGCGGAGCCCGCCGGAATCGCAGCCTGAATCGGACACTCCCCGGCGGGGACCTGCGGAGGTTAACCTGCCGTGCGCGGTCCCTTCCCCGAACCGCTCACTCCGATGATGCTCCCTCCGCTCTTCGCCGCCCTGCCGTCGATCGTCCCGGCGGCGCGCGAGCTCGTCCTCCTGCCCTCGGCCTGGATCGTCATCGTGGTGGCGTACCTCGTCGGCGCGGTGCCCTTCGGTCTGCTGATCGCCCGGCGCGTCTGTGGCATCGACCTGCGCGAGTTCGGCAGCGGCAACATCGGGACCTCGAACGCCGTGCGCGCGATGGGTCGGCCGTGGGGGTTCGCCGTCTTCTGCCTCGACTTCCTGAAGGGCCTCCTGCCGGTCCTGGCCTGCTACGGACCCTGGCTCGTCGGCGAGCACCCGGAGACACGGCCGCTCCTCCAGGTCCTGGCCGGCACCGCGGCGGTGCTCGGGCACTGCTTCCCGATCTACCTCGGGTTCCGGGGCGGCAAGGGCGTCGCCACCGGCTGCGGCGCGATCATCGCGATCGATTGGCGCGTGTTCTTCTGCGGGGGAGTGGTGTGGCTCGTCACGCGGCTCACGACCCGCTACGCGGGGCTGGCTTCGATCCTGATGGGGATCACGTTCCCGATCGCGGTGTGGATCATCGACCAGTGGAACGGCGAAGCGCGACCCGAGCTGCGCGTGGGCTCGTTCCTGCTGACCATCCTGATCCTCGTGCGCCACCGGTCGAACATGAAGCGCATGCTCCAGGGCACCGAGCCGCACATCGGTGAAAAGGTCGAGGACAGCCCGGCCGCGAGGCACCATGGCTGAGACGATCGATCGCGGAGTGCGCCATGCCCTCGTCATCGGCGACGGCGGATGGGGCACGACCCTGGCCCTGCTCCTGCACCGCAACGGCATCCCCACGACGCTGTGGAGCGCCTTCCCCGAGCAGGTCGAGGAGATGCGCTCTCTCCACGAGAACCGCCGCTTCCTGCCCGGTGTGCACATCCCGCGCGAGATCGAGATCACGGCCGATCCCCACTCCGCTGCGCAGGGAGTCGACCTCGTCGTCAGCGCCGTGCCGACGCAGTACCTGCGCGGCGTCGCGACGCTCTTCGAGGACGCGCTGCCCGGCAACGCGCCGATCGTCAGCGCGACCAAGGGCATCGAGATCGAGACCTTCAAGACGCCCAGCTTCATCCTGACCGAGATCCTCGGCGGGCGGCCGGTGTGCGTGCTCACCGGCCCGAGCCACGCCGAGGAGGTCGCGGTGCAGAAGCCCGCCGCCGTGCTCGCCGCGAGCCTCGATCGCGCGTTCGCCCAGCGCGTCCAGCTGGCGTTCTCGTCCCAGTACTTCCGCGTCTACACGCACGACGACCCGCTCGGCGCCGAGCTCGCCGCTGCGCTCAAGAACGTGATCGCGATCGCGGCCGGGATCGGCGACGGGCTGGACCTCGGCGACAACGCCAAGGCTGCGCTGATCACGCGCGGGATGGTCGAGATCGCGAGGTTCGGGCGCAGCCGCGGCGCGAGCTCGCGCACGTTCTTCGGCCTGGCCGGGATCGGGGACCTCGTGACGACCTGCTGCAGCCGGCACTCGCGCAATCGCGCGGTCGGCGAGGCGATCGGACGCGGCCAGACGCTCGAGCAGGTGCTCTCGACCATGAAGATGGTCGCCGAGGGCGTGTGGACGGCGAAGGCCTTGTTCGGGCCGGAGTCGGACCTCGACGACGGGGTCTCGATGCCGATCGCCGAGCAGGTCCACGCCGTGCTCTTCGAGGGGAAGGACCCGCGCGAGGCCGTGCTCGACCTGATGAGCCGCGCGCCGACGGGCGAGATGGACGGCCTGATCGAGGGCCGGGAGTGAGCCGGGCTTGAGCCCGACCGCAGGCTTCCCCGCCTCCCTCGCGTTGACGCTCGCGCTGCTGGCTCTGGTCGTGGCGACGGGTCTGCGAGCGAAGCGGCGCTGGCACATCCCGCTCGTCGCCCTCGCGCTCGCCTCGCTCGGCGTGACGATCCGGTTCGCGTTCCTGCTCGGGAAGCTCTACGACCTGCCGGCCGCCGGCGCGATCACGCCGATCCACCTGACGCTCGCGAAGATCACGACCGCGTGCTACCTGCTGCCGATCGCGACCGGGCTGCGGACGATCTTCGCGCCGGCGACACGGCGGCTGCACAGGAAGCTCGCGTTCGTGGTGCTCGGGATGACCGTGCTCACGGCGATCACCGGGACCGCGATGCTGCTCCTCTCGCCGCGGGTGAATTCCTAGGAAGCTCGGCTGGCCCGGAGCGTCTCGACCAGCCACGGCACGAGGAACAGGCTCGCGTTGGCGAAAAGAGGCACGAGCGTGAAGAGCAGCCACGTGCGCCGCGCCCGGATCGTGAACAGGGCCACGAGGAAGCCGAAGGCCGCGAAGGTCCCCGCAAACCAGCCCGTCGTCGAGATGCCGGGCGCGACGTTCGGGAAGTAGCGCATGAGGAAGACGGTGAGCCACCAGCTCCCCCAGCCCAGGCTCGCGAAGCACATGGAGATCATCCACGTGCGATGCCTGCGGCGCACGACGATGCGCACCTTCCACAGTCTGCGCAGGGGCCTGGCCATGCGCGAATTCTCCGCCGAGGCGACCGCGCGCTCAAGGCGGACGATTGACGCCGACGCCCCGCATTCCTATAACGTTCGCTCCCATCGCGTCGGGGCGTGGCGCAGCATGGCTAGCGCGCTGCAATGGGGTTGCAGAGGTCGGAGGTTCAAATCCTCTCGCCCCGACCAGTCTCGAGCGAGGCCGACCGGCCCCTACCCGCCGCTTGGGTGCGGGTGGCACGAATAGCACGCTTGGCTGTTGTAGCTGTAGCCAGGCACGCCTTGGTGGTGGCTGTCGGTCTGCGCCTGAAGGTGGCAGTTCGTGCACGTGAATGTCGAGAAGTTCGCGGGGTTGGGATGGCACTGGGCGCAGGTGAACCCCGAGTGGTGGCCGGAGGTGATCGGGAACCAGGTGTGGTTGAAGGTCGCACCCAGCCACGTCGTCGTGTTGTGGCAGGTCTGACACGTCGTCGGGAAACCCGCCGCGGTGTGGTTGGGGTTGGTGGTGTTGTTGTAGTCGGTCTGGTGGCAGGACACGCAAGCCGTCGGGAGGCCGACGTAGACCCCGCTGCTGTGGCACTGGGCGCAGGCGAGACCCGCGTGTCCTCCGGTCAAGGGGAAGCCGGAGTGATTGAAGGTCGCGCCCTGCCAGGTCCTGGTGTTGTGGCAGAACTGGCAGCTCGTCGGGAATCCCGCCGCAGAGTGGGGGGGGTTGTTCGTCCCGTCGTAGTCGGTCTGGTGGCAGGAGACGCACGCGCGCGAGAGGCCGCTGAATATGCCGCCGAGGTGGCACGCAGCACAGGCGAGAGCCCGGTGGGCTCCGGTCAGGGGGAAGCCCGAGTGGTTGAATCCCGCGCCCGTCCACGACGTCGGGATGTGACATCGCTGGCAGTCGTCCACCCAGCCCTGCGTCCGGTGATCGGGGTTCGTGGCGCGGGCGAGATCGGAGCGGTGGCAGGCGATGCAGTTCGGATCCGTACGGTCGAAGGTCCCGGCCTGTGCTCCCGGGTGACAGCGGAAGCACCCCACGGCCGCGTGCGCCCCGATCAGCGGGAACCGCGTCCGATTGTGGCGCGTGACCTGCTCATTGGGCGACCAGTCGGTCTGCGTGTGGCAGTCCTGGCAATCCGTTCCGAGCTTGCCGCGGTGCACGTCATCGTGGCATCCCACACAACCGCGCTGGGAGAACGTCGAGACCGGCCCGCGGTCGTTGTGGCAGCGCAGGCACTCGGCCGTAGCGTGCGCGCCGACGAGCGCGACGCCGGTCTCCTTCTCGTGGTCGAAGGAGAAGTCCTTCCGGATCTCCCGCCAGCCCGTGCTCACGTGGCACAGCGAGCAGTCCTTGGGGAAGCTGTCGTGGGGGATGACGGGGCCACGGCTCTTCCTCCATCCCTGCTGGGGCACGGAGCCGTCGCCCAGGCCCTTCTTGAAGTGCGCAACGCAGGCGATCAGGCCCAGCGCGATCGTCACGAAGAGCACGAGGGCGTGTAGGCGAGGCATCGGCAACCAACGGGATCGTGTCGCATTCATCGTTGCACCTCAGAATCGCAGCTGCAGAAGCAGGCCCAGCGTGTAAGCATCCTGCTGATCCCCGAATCGCTTGTCGCCTAGTATCGACAGGCTCCACTTCTTTCCCAGGTCGAGATCGAGGCTACCGAAGAGGTCGTGGTGGGCAAGCGTCGACTGGGTGCCCGCGAAGCCCGGCTGGTCGAAAGTCGCCAGCTCGTAGGCGAGCGTCCCGAAGGCCCGGTCGAAGGTCTTGCTCGCGGACAGGCGCAGTCCCTCGCCGGAGCTGAAGGAGCCGTCGACGGTGAACACCGCGACACCCACCTCGCCGCGCCGGTAGAGGAGATCGCGCCAGGCCATCCCCACCTCGCCCCGCAGTCCGTTGTCGCTCTGATCCTGCCACAGGTCGGCGCGCGCCGAGAGGCGGGTGTGCTCGCCCAGGGCATGCCAGCCATTGACGCCCACCCGGTCGTACTTGCCGTGCTTGATCAGGTCCGTCGAGGTGATCGGGAACTCGTCGCGCAGGAGCTCGGGGATGCGTCGATGGGAGAGCGAAATCCCGAACCCCCCCGACTTCATGAAGGACCAGAAGGCCTGCGTCTGCAGCTCGGTGAGCTCGAACCCGTGTGACTTGATCGTGTCCCCGGCGCCGTAGTAGTCGACCCAGACCGCGGACCGCAGCGAGAAGCCGGGTCTCGGGACGTAGTCGAGGGTGCCCAGGAAGAGGTTGCGGTCCTGCTTCCCCTCGTGCCAGGTGTTCTGGTAGGCGCCTCCGAGCGCGAGCCGGCCGGAGCGATCGGCGACCCAGCGACCGTAGAGGGAAGCCTGGGAGTCCTGCGAGTCGTGCATCCCGATGAATGGATCGGGCATCCCGCCCACGTTCGCGCCGAATCGGCTGCCGGACTGCGTGCGCCGGCTCCAGTCCACCCCGTCGACGGTTCCGAGCTCGGGGAACTCGTGCTGCAGGAATCGTCCGACCTCCCAGCGCGTCGGGTCGTCCGGCGTTCCGCCCTCGAAGTACGAGAGCCGGCGGACGCTGAGCGTCGTGCTGGAATCGTCGGGAGCATCGGGCAGGATCGCCGCGTTGTGGAACACATCCGTCTGGAAGTCGAACGATCCGGCCCGGCCGAAGGGGTGCTCGAGGTGCAG
This sequence comes from Planctomycetota bacterium, assembly GCA_041488095.1. Classification (GTDB taxonomy): domain Bacteria; phylum Planctomycetota; class UBA1135; order UBA1135; genus DASYPQ01. The sequence continues at coordinate 116,908 of JBGPOP010000006.1, read as the reverse complement.
GTCGCTCCCCAGCGAGCCGAAGAGGTACTGACGCTGTCCATTCTGCCGGTCCAGCGTGTCGTTCATCTGCCAGTAGACCCGGCCGGAGAATTGCGGCTCGCGATCCGCCGCCCGCCCGCCGGAAGAGGAGGAGAAAGCCTGCGCGAGGAGCGGCGAGTCCTGGACCCAGTTCTCGGGCGGATGCGTCCACGGCGGATGCTGGGGCGGCGCCGGACCCACGCCCGAGGGAGAAGGCGGCGTGGCTGGCTCGGGGTTCGCGGGCTTCTCCTTCGCCTCGAGGCGCTCCTTCGGCACCAGGATCTCGGCGCGGGTTCCGACGGGAACAGCGCCCGAGCCGGGCGAGAGCTCGGCCCGGCTCGTGCTCTTCGACACGTCGCGGACGACCGCATCCACCGTGGCCGACCCCGGAGGGTAGAGGACGACCCGGTCGTCCGGAGCGACGCCGGCCTGGCGGCCGCGGTCGAGGTAGATGCTGTCGCCGGAGACGGAGACGACGCGGGACTCGATGCGCACGAGCTCCTGGGCGTGGAGCCCCGAGGCGCCGACGCCGACCATCGCGAGGAGAAGGAGGATCCGTCGCGTCATCGCGGGCGCGACCCCCTCGCGTCGTGGCAGTCTCCGCAGACGGTTCCGAGCGGCTTGTACCGCACGGCCATTCCCCCGCCCTCCACGATGAAGGGCACGTGGCAGGCGGAGCAGGCGAGCTTCCTGTGGCCCTCGTCGAGATGGAATCTCGAGCCGGTGTCGTGATCGAAGAGCACCTTCTGGAAGGTGTCCGCCGTCGTGTGGCAGCGCGTGCAATCCGTGCGTCCGCCCTGGGTGAACTGTCCGACGTGCGGATCGTCGTGGCACGCGGCGCAGTCCGTCCCGCGGGCAGGGGCGAGGACGCGAGCGCCCGCGCCCGAGGTGGAGGAGACCGCGTGGCAGCTCTCGCACGAGAGCTTCGCGTGCGCGCCGTCGAGCGCGTAGCCCGTCCACAGCTTGTGATCGAAGCGGCCGCGGGTGTCCTCGAAGCTTTCCGTGGTATGGCAGCGTGCGCAATCCGTGCGACCCTGGACGATCTGCGGCTCGCCGGGACGATCGAAGGCGCCGCGGTGAGGGTCCGCGTGGCAGACGTGGCAGCTCGCAGCCGCGACTCCGGGCTTGGCCCGCCCGAAGCTCCGGTCGAGGACATCGGGTTTCCGGCTGGAAGGGTGGCAGACGGCGCAGTCCTCCCGCGCGTGGGCTCCCTCGAGCGCGAAGCCGGTCCGCCGCGCGTGGTCGAAGGGTGCCGCGAGCGCGGCGAAGGATCCCGACGTGTGGCACAGCACGCACCCGCGCGCGCGTTCCGCGTCGGAGAGGAATCCCTGTCGGTCGAAGAAACCCTTGTGCGCGTCCAGGTGACATCTCGCGCACGCGGTCGAGGTTCCGTGGAAAGCCCGGACGAGCTTGCCCGGCTGGCCGGGAAGAGGAAGCGTCTCGGCGTGGCAGCGCGCGCAGGGAACCCCGGCATGGCTGCCCGTCAGCGGAAACCTCGTCTTCGCGTGCGCGGCGAGGCCGAAGGCCGCTGGTTCGAACGCGTGCCGTGCGTGGCAGGCGAGGCAGCCCTGACCTGCGAATCGGCCCTGCGCGAACTGCCCCGCGTGCGGATCGGCGTGGCAGGAGCGACAGTCGTCGGCTTTGCGACCCGGATACGCTTCCTGGAAGCTCGCGCGGGGGGTCGGGTGGCAGGCCTCGCAGGAGACCTTGTCGTGCGGCGCGTCGAGAGGGAAGCCTGTCGCCGCGTGCTGCGCCCGGGTCAGAACCGCTTGCGATCCCGCGAAGCTCGTGTGCGACGTCGGGTGGCAGTCGGCACAGGCGGCGTTCTTGTCGACGCCCCGCTCCTTGGCGGCGGCCGCGAGGAAGACCGGTGAGTGAGGCGACTCGTGGCAGTCAGCGCAGGCGCGGTTCTTCGGCGCGGGGGACTCGGGCACTGCGCGGCCCGAGGCGACCATCTCGACCGCATGAGGACCGCCCTTCGGGTGACAGTCGAGGCACCCCGGGGCGGCGTGCGCGCCGGTCAGGGGGAAGGACGCCGTGTGGGTGAAGTTCGCGACCTTCGCGAAGGGGTGCTCTTGCCCGTGGCAGGTTGCGCAGTCGGGGAGCTTCCCCCCGTGCACGTCCTCGTGGCAGCCCGCGCAGGCCTCGGCCAGGCCGAGGAAGCGCTTCGTGCCTTCGGGCAGCAGCGTCGCATCGGCCTGCTTGTGGCACTCCCGGCAGGAGAGGGAGGCGTGGCGCCCCGAGAGGTGAAAGGCGAGTCCGGCGTGGTCGTACCGATCGCGCTCCGGGACACCGGCAAGCGCGAAGCTCTGCGGCCCGACCAGCGGGAATCCGGGCCCGTGGTGCTCGAGGTGGCAGGCTGCGCAGTTGCGCGGATCCGACGCGATCTTGCCGTGGAAGCCCTTCCGCTCCGAGACCTCCGCGCCGATGTCCTCGTGGCACGTCGTGCAGGCCCAGGCCTTGTCTCCCGTCCCCTGGCCGTGGCAGCGCTCGCAGCCGGCCCCCGCGAGCGCGGGATCCCGCGCGTGCACCGCGCTCACCGCACCGGGAGTGATGCGCCGTCGGTCGGACCACACGACTGCGACCACGAGGAGAGCCGAAGCGAGGCCCAGCCACATTCCGGGGCGGCGGAGTCTCACGCAGCGTGGCCTCCCAGACCGCCGTAGCGCCAGGCCGTCCACACGTGCAGCACCACGAGCAGCACCATGGCCAGGGCCACCCAGCGGTGGAAGTAGCGCCAGGAAGCGAGGAGCGCGCGCAGGTCCTCGTAGTGCGCGGCCATCAGCGCCGTCCGCTGCGCGCGGCGCGCCAGCGAGACGAGCGCCCGCAGCTGGCCGCGAGAGACGCCCGCGCTCGCCGCCTCGGCGCGCAGGCGCCCGATCGTCTCGTGCAGGCGGCGGTTGCTGCGGAAGAGCTCCTTCACCCTGCGGAAGAAGGAGGTCCTCCATCCGACGTCCGCCGTCAGGCGCTGGATCTCGGTCCTCACGCGCTCGGCGAAAGCAGGACTCTGGCGATCCCACTCGCCGGAGAGACTGGCCAGGTGCGCCTTGACCTCGTCGAGGACGAGCTCACGGCCGTTCGCGGCGCGCGGGACGAACGAGTAGAAATACCTGCCGATCGCGCCGGTGACGATCAGGATCGCGAGCGCAAGGAACGCGTGGCCTCCGACCGTGTCCCGGGGTGTCATCCCTGCGTGGACGAGGACGAGGAGCAGCGTGCAGAGCCCGGTGGCGACGTGCGCGGTCATCCAGGCCTGGAGAGACCAGGGGATCCACGGGGGGCGCCGCGAGCGGCGCGCGAGGTAGGCGAGGTTGGCCGCGATCAGGAGGACCGCGCCGACGCCGCAGGCGAGACCGAGCCGGCCCGAGGGCCGCAGGAGCTGGTAAGAAGGGGAGGCGAGGCGTTCGATCGCGTCGAGCGAGTAGTAGCCGGCGTTCCCGGCCGCCCAGACGAGCGTCGCGAGAGCGAGCACGAGCGCTGCGACCAGGGCGCGGACGAGTCCCGGACCCTGCTCCACAAGGGCCTCGGTCGGCGGACGCTCGGCCGGGTCGAAGGAAATGCCCGCGGACTCGAGCAGGGGGAAGGGCGCCATGCCCCCGGCCATCACGAAGACGTCGTCGTTCTCGATGACGCACTCCTCGCTCCCTCGGACCCTCAGGTGGACGAGACCTTCCTCGATGCGCGTCACCTCGCTCTCGAGGATCAGACCGATGCGCCCCTCCCGGACGGCGTCAGCCAGCCGTGCCTCGTTGCGCGAGCGCAATCGCGTGAAGGCCGTCTGACGATAGGAGATGAGAACCTGGTTCTCGGGTTGATCGGCGAGTCCGAGGGCCGCCTCGACGGCGCTGTCCCCCCCGCCGACGATGAGGAGGCGGCGACCGGTGTACGACTGCGCGTCGATCAGGCTGTAGGTCACCTTGGAGAGCTCCTCCCCCGGCACACCCAGCTTGCGCGGCGTGCCGCGCCGGCCGAGCGCGAGGCACACGTACCGCGCGGCGAAGCGGCCCGCGCTGGTGTCGACGATGAGCGTCCCGTCGGGAGTACGGTCCAGGCCCCTGAACTCGACGCCGGTATGGATGGGCAGGTCGTGGCGCAAGGCGACCTCGCTCCACAGCTCGACGAGCTCCTCCTTCTCGTAGCTCGTCCGCGAGAGCGTCCCGTGCAGGGGCAGCGCCACCGGCTGGGTCATCACGAGCTTGCGCCGCGGATACTTCGAGACGGTGCCTCCGAGGTCGGCCTGCTCCAGGGTCACGAACGCGAGACCGCAAGCCTTGGCCTCGAGCGAGCAAGCCAGCCCCGCCGGACCGGCTCCGACGATCACGAGGTCCAGGGTCTCGTGGCCGTTCGTCGAGGCGTCGCCCGGCGAGCCCTCCAGGCGACGGGCGATCTCGTCCGCCACGGCGGTTCCCTGGGCGACCGCGGTGCGGATCAGCGCGTAGCCGGTGACCTCGCCGGCCAGGAACAGTCCGGGAGTGCGAGTCGACTCGAAGCTCTCGGTGAGCACCGGAATGTCGCGGCGCTCCTCGAGGTCGGCCAGGCGGATGGCGATCGCGCCGACCGGGCATTCCTCCGCGCAGCGGCCGTGGCCGACGCAGCGGGCGCCGTGCACGACCATCGCCTGGCCATGGATCAGCTCGAGAACCCCGTCCTCGGGGCATGCGCGCACGCAGGTCCCGCAGCCCATGCAACGGGTCAGGTCGACGTGCGGATGCTGGAGGCGCGCGCGGTGGGTGCCAGTCTCCCGCGCGCGCTCTCGCTCCTCGAGCCCATGCGCCAGCTGCGCGAGCTCCGCACGCCGTTGCATGAGGAACAAGATGGCTGCGGCCAGGGCCAGGATGAGGGTCCCGAGCAGTGTCCAACCCAACGCCTAACCCCCCACGCTCATCTTGCCCCTCCGGATCCCTTCTCGCCGGCCCCTGCGACCCCGTGCGATTACGACCTGTGTGCTCGCGGACCGGAGGGCGCGCCGCGCAGACAAATCTCGCGCCCGATGCCCGAACCGGCCATGGTTCTATCGGAATTGCGAGCCCACGGGTTTGAGCACGCGTGCGATCTGGCCGGTGCGGAAAAAAAAGACGCTCGCAGGGGGCCATTGTCCAGCCATCGGCCCGAAGGGAACGGATTCCGGACGAATCTCCTCCAGAATCGAGATCGAAGAACGAGGCCGGAAGGAGGTGGCTTCGAAAGCGCTCGAGGCCCGGTGCGGTCTCGCACCCTGGCGGCACGCCTCGCCCTTCGCTGGTGCTCCTTCCCTCACCCTCCAAGAACGCAGGCGGCGGCGCGAGTGCGCCGCCGCCATGGGGAATCGTCCCGACGATCAGGGGCCTATCACGGGGCCCAGTGGATCGTCCAGGCATTGGTCAGGTTGAAGTCGAATCGTGAGCCGTAGGGCACTTCGTCCCTGTAGAAGGCCTGATAGATCAGCGTCACTCCGGTTGGAGACACGCTCCCGGCGGTCGTGATCGACGGCTCGCCGGGCGCGGGGTACACGCTGTTCCCGTCGCCGGTCCGCTTGGTGGCCAGCCGGGTCAAGTAGCCACTCAAGCACATCACGCCGTCCCCGAACGGGGTGCCACGGTCGTTATTCAAGCTGGCCGTGCCTTGCAGGTACACGACCGTCGAAGACGGGGGCAGGGCCAAGGCCGTGAACACGACCGTGTCCTGCGAGACCCGGGCGACACCCTCGGCCGAGAGGAGGCCGCCTCCCAAGCCCCAGGAGTTCTCGCAGCCGTGACCGAGAGTTCCCGGCTTCGCGCTGCACGGGCTCCCCGTGCCGTCACCGAAGCACATCGGGAAGCCTGCCTCACCGACGGTCGGGCTGATCTTGCCGCCCGCGTCGGGCAGTCCACTGCCCGCGTGCTTCACTTCGAACCTGGGCTGAAGGCCTCCCGCTCGGTCGAGATTCGAGCCCTTCCCAGGCACGTTGGCTCCACCCTGCGCCGCGGCTGCCGCCGCCAGGCCTGTCCAAGCCAGCGCAGTCACGAATTGTCTGGTACTGAACATGACATCACCTCCGTCGAGTCGGTCGACCGCCTGAACTCCAGGGTCGACGTTGCTCGTTTCATCATGGTTTTGCGATGGGATGAGCAACCGTCATGCCGTTTTCATTCCGTCGGAACCCCGCACGCAGCCCGCGCGTGTTCCGCAAAAAGCGAGATCGCAAGTTGCTTGCACGATGAGCCTTCCGATTCCCGTGCTGGCTTTGCGAATCTGTGCGTAGCGCTCCGAGCGGACTCGATCCGGGACGGAATGCGGGAGGATCAGCGTGGTTTCACGCGCCAAGCCGGAGCGATTCCCGCGCCTGCGCGCCGCTCGACACGGCGCGCCTCGCAGGCGCGGCGCAGCACCACGCGATCCCTGGGCTCACTCCGGCTCGATCGTCGCGGCCAGCGGGAAGCCGCGCGGGCGCGCGAGGGACCGCACCTGATCGACGTAGAGCTCCGCGCGCTCCAGACTCGTCACGGTGATCAGGGCCGAGCCCGTCACGTGGATCTCGTGCGTCAGCTGCACAGCCTCGTCGTGCGACTTGTGGAACAGGCTCCGCAGGAGATCGATCACGAATTGGAAGGTGGTGACGTCGTCGTTGAGGAGGATCACCTTCCAGCGCGGCGCGAGGCGCGTTTCCTCCTGCGTCTCCGTGTCCGGCTCGATCACCGTGGTGGACCGAGACATTGTTCCCATGCTACTGCGCGCGCTCGCGACCGAGTAGCATGCGCGCCGCCAGGCGACCCGGACCGGACGAGCGACCTCCGTGATCGAGAACCAGTCCAACGCGGGAGCTCCGGTCCCGGGCGGAGGTCGCAGCGGCGTGTCGCTCCCGGTCTTCGTCCTGGTCGTCGTCGCCGCGGTCTTCCTGCGATTCTGGAACCTCGGCAGCGCGGGGATCTCGCACTGGGACGCGGGCACGTACACGGCGGGGCCGCTCGGCGTCGGGCCGTACGGCCAAGGCGAGATCGTCCTCTTCCAGACCCCGCCGCTCGTCCCGCGCATGTTCGCGGCGCTCTTCGCGTTCTGGGCCCCGGTCGACACGCTCGCGATGGGCGCGATCGCGCTCTTCGGCGTCGCGACGGTCGTCGCGCTCTTCTTCGCCGGCCGGCGCTGGGTCGGCGACGCGCCGGCGCTCGCGGGCGCGGCGGCGCTCGCGGGCATGCAGTTCCACCTCCTCTTCTCGAGGCAGGCGCTCACCGACGTGCCGTTCGCGTTCTTCCTCCTCCTCGCGGCCTGGGCGTTCACGGCCGCGGTCGAGCGCGCGAGCATCCTTCTCTCGCTCCTGTGCGGGCTCGCGGCCGGGGCGGCGATCCTCACGAAGTACCACGGATTCCTGGCGCTCGTTGTTCCGGTGTCGTGGCTCCTCCTCCTGCGCGGACGCCGATCCCACGACGAGGAGCCTCTCGCCGGGGGCGCCGGCAGTCGGTGCTGGCGCGCGTGGCTCGTCGCCTGCGCCGTCGCGGCCGTGCCCGCGGCCTGGCTCGCGTGGGAGATCGAGCGCAAGCTCGGTTTCGCGGCCTTCCTCAGGAACCACAGCGCGTGGCTCTCGGAGCCGGGCCTGTACCTGATCCCGCAGGCGATCCGCCTCGTCGCGCGCTCGCTGTGGGAGTGGGTCTCGCCCTTCGCCCTGGCGCCGGCACTCCTCGGTTTCATCGTCATGGGGCGCCGCCGCGCGCGCGGCGACCTGCTCGTGCTCGCCTGGACCGGGCTGTTCCTGGCCGTGATCCCGTGCTACCGCTTCTACCCGCGCCTCCTCGTGCCCCTTCTGCTCCCGCTCGCGCTCGCAGCAGGCGTCGGGCTCGACGCGCTCGCGCGCCGGATCGCGCCGGGCTGGAGGCGCGGGAGGACGGCGCTGCTCGCGCTCGCCGCCCTGGCTCCGGGCGCGTGGTCGTCGCGAGCGACCCTCGCGCTCGAGGACCGCGGCTACGAGCTGGCGGCGCGGTTCCTGGCCCAGGCTCCCCGCGACCCGCGCCCGGACGTGCTGGTGACGCAGCACGCGATCCTGTTCTACCTGCTGGACGTCGAGCACCCATTCTTGTGCTACGACCAGCCCGAGGCGATCGACGCGCTCGAGAACGGCCGCTTCCGCTACCTCGTAGGCGACCTGCGCCTCCTCCATGCGCCGGAGTTCCGCGAGTACATCGAGACGCACCGCGTCGAGCTCAAGCTCGTCGCGGAGATCGGGAACCCGATGCCGGAGTCGACGATCGTGAACTGCGCCGGATTCGAGGGGCTGGACGCGCTGCGCTCGAGCACGACCTCCCCCGAGGAGCGTGCGACCCTGGAGACGATCCGCGTGTGGCGCCTCGTGCGGCCCGACGGACGCTGAGAGCGGACGGCTCCCCTTTCCGTCACGCGGCCCCTATCATCTGCGCCCCGGGGCCCCGACGAACGAGACAGCATGCGCGGTGCACATCTCACGCTCGGCCTCCTCGCGCTCGTCCCGCTCTCGGCCTGCTCGGTCGAGCGCTATGCGATCGGCCGGCTCGGCGACGCCCTCGCGGGGAGCGGCGCGACCTTTTCTTCCGACGACGACCCCGAGCTCGTCCGCGGGGCCGTGCCGTTCAGCCTGAAGCTCGTCGAGAGCGTGCTCGAGGAGACGCCGCGGCACGGGGGCCTCCTGCTCGCCGCCACGCGCGGCTTCACGCAGTACGCCTTCGCCTTCGTCCAGCAGGACGCCGACGAGATCGAGGAACACAGCGTCGCGCGCGCAGTCGAGCTGCGCACCCGCGCGCGCAAGCTCTACCTGCGCGCGCGCGGCTACGGATTGCGCGGGCTCGAGGTCGCGCACCCCGGATTCGAGGCGGCGTTGCGCGCCGACCCCAGGAAGGCGCTCGACCGCGCCAGCCGGCGCGACGTGCCGCTGCTCTACTGGACCGCGGCTGCGTGGGCCGGGGCGATCAACCTCTCGAAGGACGACCCCGAGACCGTCGCCGACCTGCCGCTCGTCGAGGCGATGATGGACCGTGCCCTCGCGCTCGACGAGCGCTTCGATTCGGGAGCGATCCACACGTTCCTGATCGCGTACGAGTCGAGCCGTCCGGGCGGCGCGCGCGACGCCGAGGCGCGGGCCAGGGGGCACTTCGAGCGTGCGGTCGAGCTCTCGGCCGGCGGCCTGGCGGGACCCATGGTCGCGCTCGCGGAGGCGGTGGCGATGCCGCACCAGGATCGCGGGGAGTTCGAGTCCCTGCTCGCGCGGGCGCTCGCCGTCGACGCGGACGCGCGGCCGGAGTGGCGGCTCGAGAACCTCGTGCTCCAGCGCCGCGCGCGCTGGCTCCTCGACCACGTTGGGGAACACTTCGTAGAGTGACCCCACCCCGGTGAACCGGCCGAAGATGAGCGATCATCCGACCTCGAGGCGCCTCGTCGGCGCGCTGGCGTTGTCGATCCTGTGCGCGGAGATGGCCTTCGCCGGCGACCGCAAGCCCGTGCGCCTGGCGACGCTCGCGCCGCAGGGCTCCTCCTCGCACCAGATCCTCCTCGCGATGGGCGAGAAGTGGCGCGACGCGCCCGAGGGCGGGGTCAAGGTGGTCGTCAACGCCGGCGGGCTGATGGGAGGCGAGGCCGACGTCGTCGCCAAGATGCGCGCGGGGCAGGTGCAGGCGGGCCTGCTGACCGCGAACGGGATCGGCGAGATCGACAAGTCGGTGTTCGCGCTCCAGAACCTCCCGATGATGTTCCGCACGCTCGACGAGGTCGCAACCGTCCGCGAGAAGCTGCGGCCGAGCCTGGAGAAGCGTCTCCAGGACAAGGGCTTCGTCTCGCTCTTCTGGGGCGACGTCGGGTGGGTCAAGTTCTTCTCGCGCACGCCGATCCTCCACCCGGCCGACCTCAAGGCGGTCAAGGTGTTCACGTGGACCGGCTCGACCGCGCAGATCGACCTGATGAAGCACCTGGGCCTGAGCCCCGTGCCTCTCGAGCCGAACGACATCCTGACGAGCCTCCAGACCGGCTTGATCGACGCCGTGCCCGCAGCCCCGTACTACGCGCAGGTGCTGCAGTACTACCAGCCGGCTCCGCACATGCTCGATCTCGCCTGGGCGCCGCTCGTCGGCGCGCTGGTGATCTCGAAGAAGGTCTGGGACGGATATCCGCCGGCAATGCAGCAGGCCATGCGCGAGGCGGCTGCCAAGGCCGGCGACGAGCTCACGGCGCGCAACCGCAAGGAGAGCGACGAGTCCGTCGCGGCCATGAAGAAGCGCGGGCTCGTCGTCCATTCCGTGACGCCCGAGATCGAGGCCGAGTGGCGCGCCTTCGTCGAGCCGATCTACCCCAAGCTGCGCGGCATGGATGTGCCGGAAGAGCTGTTCGACGAGGTGCAGCGGATCCTCGCGGAGCTCCGCCAGGGAGCCGCTCCGCAGGCGCCGAAGGAGAAAGAGCTTCCGCGCTGATGGGTGCCGAGCCCGCAAGCGCCGGCCCCCGCGCCGGCCAGGGAGCCCGGAGGGGCGTGCGGCGCTCGCCCCTGCACCGGATCGTCCAGGCCGGGGCCCGCGTCGAGGACTGGGTTCTCGCGCTCTCGCTGTCCGGCATCGTCCTCCTGCCGCTCGCCGAGATCGCGCTGCGCGCGACGCTGAGGGTCGGCCTCTCGAACTCCATGGCGATCGTGCAGCACCTGACGCTGCTCGTCGGCATGATCGGCGGAGCGGTGGCGGCGCGGGAGAACCGGCTGCTCTCGCTGTCGACGGTCGAGGCGTTCCTGCACGGGAAGGCGCGCTCGGCGGCCGAGCTCTTCGGCCACGCCTTCGGCGCGGCGATCAGCGCGTTCCTGGCGGTCGCGGGGGCGCGATTCGCGCTGGAGACGAAGGCAGCCGGCGGGACGCTCGTCTACGGGATCCCGACCTGGGTGGTGCAGAGCTCGATTCCGATCGGTTTCGGCCTGGTCGCGCTGAGCCTCGTGGGGCGCGCCTCGTCGACGTGGAAGGGACGCGTGCTCGCGCTGTCGATCGCGGGTGCGGTCGGCTGGATCGGCCTCTCGCCGCCGCTCGAGCCCTCGAGCCTCGTCTGGCCTGCCCTCGCGGTGCTGGTCGCCGCGACCGCGCTCGGCGCTCCGATCTTCGTCACGCTCGGCGGCGCGGCGCTGATCCTGTTCTGGGGTGCGGACGAGCCGATCTCGCCGATCGCCATCGATCACTACTCGCTGGCGACGAACACGGCGCTGCCGGCGATCCCGCTGTTCACGCTGGCGGGGTACTTCCTGGCGGAGGGCGGGGCGAGCCGGCGCCTGATCCGCGTCTTCCAGACGCTCTTCGGCGGGGTGCGCGGAGGTCCGGCGATCGTGACCGTGCTCGTGTGCGCGTTCTTCACCTCGTTCACGGGTGCGTCGGGGGTGACGATCCTCGCGCTCGGCGGCCTGCTGATGCCGATCCTGATCTCGGCGCGCTACTCGGAACGATCGGCGCTCGGCCTGATCACCGGCGCGGGATCGCTGGGGTTGCTGTTCCCGCCGTGCCTGCCGCTGATCCTGTACGCGATCGTCGCCAAGATCCGGATCCAGGAGATCTTCCTGGGCGGGATCCTGCCGGGGATCCTGCTGCTCGGGCTGACCGGGTGGTGGGGGATCCGCGAGGGTCCGCGCGTCGCGCACCAGGGTGGCCGGATCGACTGGCGCGAGGCGGCGCGGGCGGTGTGGGACGCGAAGTGGGAGCTGCTCCTCCCGGCGGTGGCGATGTGGGGCCTGTTCGGCGGCTTCGCGACGGCGGTCGAGGCCAGCGCGATGACCGCGCTCTACGCGTTCGCGATCGAGACGTTCGTGTACCGCGACCTGTCGCTCGCGCGCGGCGTGAAGAAGGTGCTGGTCGAGTGCGGCCTCGTGATCGGCGGTGTGCTGATGATCCTGGGGGTGGCGAAGGGGTTCACGAGCTACCTGATCTTCGCCGACATCCCGACCGCGCTCTTCGACTGGGTGGCGCGAACGATCGAGTCACCGCTCGTGTTCCTGCTGATCCTGAATCTTTTCCTGCTCGTGGTCGGCTGCCTGATGGACATCTTCTCGGCGATCGTGGTGGTCGTGCCCTTGATCGTCCCGATCGGCGAGCACTTCCACATCGACCCGGTGCACCTCGGGATCATCTTCCTCGCCAACCTGGAGCTCGGATACCTGACCCCGCCGGTCGGGATGAACCTGTTCCTGGCGTCGTACCGGCTGAACAAGCCGATGAGCGAGGTGTATCGCGCGGCGGTGCCGATGATCGTGGTGCTCGGGATCGGGGTGCTGCTGATCACGTACTTCGCGCCGATGACGACGCTCCTGCCCCATCTCTTCGCCCGATGAACCCTCGCTTCGAGACGAGGACCGGCTCGCGCCCTTGCGCGGACTAGTCCGCAGCGCGCGCGCACTTTCCATCTCCGACCGTGCCCGACTCCCCACGAAGCGCGGGCATGCGCTTTGCCCCGTTTCGATTGGAGGTGGTGCCCATGAAAACCGTGCATGCGTGCTCCGTGGTCGCGGCGGCTGCGCTCCTGGCAGACTGCGGGGGTGGTGGTGGGGGTGGTGGAGGAGGGCCGGCAGCCTTCGTCCCGGAGGTCGTCTTCCTCGCCGACGGCCGGACGAACGGGGTCGAGGAGCTCTTCTCCGCCGATATGGCCGGCCGAACAGTGGTCCTGCTCTCGGGCGGACTGACGGTCGGCGGGAACGTGATGAGCTTCGCCTGGTCCCCGAACCGGACGTGGATCGCATTCCTCGCGGACAAGCAGACGGATGGCGTCGTCGAGCTGTACGTCGCGCCGGCGAGCGGCGGGCCTTCGGTGAGAGCGAGCGGACCGCTCGTTCCCGGAGGCAACGTCGTCTCCTGCGCCTGGTCGCCGGATTCATCGCGGATCGCCTACCTGGCCGACGAGGCGTCCGACCAGGTCTTCGAGCTCTTCACCGTGCGCCCCGACGGAAGCGCGCGGGTGAAGGTGTCGGACTTCCCGTTCAACGGGGTCGATGGAGACGTGACCGCGTACTCGTGGTCCCCGAACAGCGGGCGAATCGCCTACCTGGCCGACCCCTGGGAAGATGAGCGCTACGAGCTGTGGGCCATCGGACCGGACGGAAACGACAGGACGATGCTCTCGGACAACATGGGCACGGGCACGGATGTGATCGAGTTCGCATGGTCCCCCGACGCCTCCCGCATCGCCTATCGCGCCGATCAGGACACGGACGAGACCTACGAGGTGTTCGTCAACGGGCCGTACGGCGGCACTCCTCTGAAGATCTCGGGTCCGCTGACGAGCGGAGGCGATGTTCTCAACTTCCTATGGTCGCCGGACAGCTCCTGCATCGCCTACCGCGCCGATCAGGACGTCGACGAAGTCTTCGAGCTGTACACGGTGGCGCCCGGCGCGGCGGGTCCGGTCAAGGTCTCACCTTCGATGGTGGCCGGCGGCGACGTGATCGACTTCGCCTGGTCGCCGGACAGCTCGCGCGTCGCCTATCTGGCGGACGGCGACGTGAACGACCAATTCGAGCTCTACGTCGCCGCGGCCGACGGGAATCCGGCCTGGCAGGGGAGGGCCTCCGGACTCCTGGTTCCAGGCGGCGACGTGGTGAAGTTCGCGTGGTCGCCGGACAGCCGCACTCTCGCCTACGCGGCGGACCAGCGCATGGACGGAGTGTACGACCTGTTCACCGCGCGGGCGATCGCGCCTTGGACGGACTGGTGGCTGACGGGGCCCATGGTGGCGGGCGGGAGCGTGATCGATTTCGTCTGGTCGCCCGATGGCTCTCGCGTGGCCTATCGTGCAGATCGGTACGTCGACGACCAGTACGAGCTGTTCACCATCCTGCCCGACGGAACCGGGTCGGTACGGATCTGCGGACCGCTCACCTTCGGGGGACGCGTGCGGGGGTTCAAGTGGTCGACGACCGGCGCGAGGCTGGTGTACGTGGCCGATGAGCGCGTCCAGGGGGTTCTAGAGCTATTCGGCGCTCGTCCCAACGTGTCGGGGGGCGTGGTGCTCTCCGGGACGATGGTCGCCGGCGGCGGAGTGGGCGGGATCGACTCCGTGCAAGTGAGGTAACGGCCCCTCAACCGCCGAGCCGCGCGACGAGGATCTCCGCGAGGTCGACCCGGGGCGCACCTCGCGGGCGCCACTCGATCGGACGCCGGAGGAGATCGCGCAGCGCCGGGAGCGAAGCGCCGTACATCACGCGCGGCTGCAGCGCATACGTCGGCACCGAATCGTCGAAGAGCTCGGACCATTCCTCCAGGGCCTCGACGCCGACGACCAGCGACACGCGCTTCTCCATCAATCCGGCGTACAGGGCGACGAGCGATCCGCAGACGCCCTGGCCGACCACCGCGACCTTCGACCCGCGGGGGAGGTCCTCGAGCAGCATCTCGACGGCGCGCGCCGCGTCCCAGCCCATGGCGAAGCTGTCGGCGATGCCGAGGTAGCTCATGAGCTTGGGGTCGAGACCCGGGAGCTCGCCGAACCCGCGCACGTCGATCACGAGGCAGGCGATCCCTCGGCCGACCAGGGCCTCGATCGGGAATTCGCGCCGCGCGACGAGCTTGCCCTCCTCGTGCACGAAGACCGCTCCGGCCACCGCGCTCTGCGGCCGGTAGAGGATGCCGGGGATGGTCAATCCCGCTTCGGACACGAAGGTCACGGGCTGGCCGGGGTCGTCGGGCGTCGGCGGCAGGAGCTTGCGATCGAGCGGCACGCGCTCCGGCAACCCGCCGTTCAGCGCTACGACCTGGTCCCAGCTCGCGCGGCCGGCGCGCCGGACGTTCTCGCGCGCGATGGCGCGCATCGTGAGCTGATCCGCCGGAGGATCGGGGAGGCAGACGAGCTCGGGGGCCTCGGGCGCCTCGGTCGCGATCGCGCCCTCGGCGACCGGCGAGCCGTCGCCCTTCCCGCGCAGGTATCGATCGAAGAAGCCCAGCGCCGCCTCGCGCATCGGCTGGGAGTAGCCGTGCCCGCCGTCGAAGAGCCGCCACCAGGCCCGGTCCTCGGCGCCGAAGAGCCTCCACTGGGCCCGGAGCTTCTCTCCGGTGTGCTGCGTGCCGATGGCCGGGAACTCGTCGTCCTCCCTGGCGCCGATCACGAACACCGGAGCCGGCGCGCGGATGCCGATCACGTCGGCGCGATCGCCGACCTGCGCGTAGCCGGGCACGTGGTTGCAGTCGCAGCCGTTGTTCCAGCCGTCGAGGAAGCTCGACGGATAGCAGCAGGGCACCGCGCAGGCGAAGCGCTCGTCGGCCGCGAACGCGAACATCGTCGCGTGGCCTCCGCCCGAGGTGCCGGTGATGCCGACGCGCGCCATATCGGCCTCGGGCCGCGTCTCGAGGTAGTCGAGCGCGCGCATCAGGTCCCAGACGTAGACGGTGTCGGCCGTGGTCGAGCCCGCGATCAGGCGCGGGTCGAAGTGCGTCCCCGCGCCGCGCCGCTCGATCCGGGCGTCGCCCTCGAAGCTGTGCCCGGGCGAGTCGACCGCCAGGGCGAGGTAGCCCGCGCGCGCCTCGTCGATCAGCCGCGCCTGCACCTCGGGCTGCGTCTTCTTGTGCTCCCAGTGGCCGTTGGGGTTGACGATGACCGGGAGCTTCTCGCCCGCGTGGCCCTTGGGCAGGTACAGGTGCGCGGTGACGGGGAAGCCCGGACGGCTCTCGAAGACGATCTTCTCGATCGTGTAGCCGTCGCGGTCGAGCGCTCCGGTGACGCGCGCGCCGAGCGGCGATCGCGGCGGCAGGGGATCGAGGCCGATCGAGCGCAGGAACTCCTTCCTCCGTCGCGCGCGCTCGACCTCGAACTCCGCGCGCGTCGCGGGCACCGGCCGGCTGCAGGCTCCGCGCATGCGCGAGGCCAGCCAGGCGGCGACCATCTTCTCGCCACGGCCTTCCAGCACGCGGTC
This sequence comes from Planctomycetota bacterium, assembly GCA_041488095.1. GTDB lineage: Bacteria > Planctomycetota > UBA1135 > UBA1135 > DASYPQ01. The sequence continues at coordinate 101,064 of JBGPOP010000006.1, read as the reverse complement.
GAGGGAGGCGCTGCCCGGCACCGGCTTCGAGGAGCTCATGCCCTGCTCATCGGCGATCACCTCGCCCAGCGTCAGGAACGGGATGTCGTAGGCGTTCATCAGGTCGCAGAAGACGCTGGTCGAGTAGCGGTTGCCCTCCGTCCCCGCGTCGATCACCACGACGGGCTTCTCGCGGCCGCCGAGCTCGAGGAGCTTCTTCAGGTCGCGCGCGCAGCCCGGGACGTGCATGCGCTGCATCAGGCGCGCCTGGCACAGCCAGATCTCTCCCCGGCCCCAGGCGCAGCGCGCGATCCCGCCGTTGCCGAAGACCTCCCAGCCCTCGCTCGCCTGGATCGGCTGCCACAGGATGGCATCGGTCTCGACCCTCTCGAGCCCGAGGGCGCCGCCGGGATCGAACACGTTCGCCGGCGCGCTGCGGATCACCGGCCGCCGCGGGAACCAGTCGAGCGGGTAGCGGCCGCTCGCGTAGTCCTGCTGGAGCACGAGCAGCTTCATCCCGCGCCTCACCGCGTCGAGGATCTTCCGCTGCGCCGGGACGTCGAAGCCGCGGTGGAAGTCCCATGCCCGCGTGGCCACGAGCAGCATCCCGTGCCTGGCCGGGTCGAGCGACGAGGGCGCGAGGTAGGTGAGCGCTTCCTGGCTCGAGTAGTGGAGAGGCGTCGGTCCGGGGCGGCTCGGAACCACGAGATACGGGGTCGCCCGGGTCCACAGCGGCAGGCGTCGCACCTCCCCGCCGCTCTCGACCTCCGCCGCGATCAGGTGTCCGCAGCTCTTGCGCTCGAAGGCGGCTTCGAAGTCGTTCCCGCGGCGCGCCATCGGGATCTTGTGGAAGAAGGTCGAGCTGGGTAGCGGCTTGTGGAGGAGCCACGCGCGGTCGACGCTCCGCCCGTCGAGCGTGCACTGGACCTGACCCGCCTCGTCGCGCCAGCGCAGCGAGCGGTCCGGCGAGAGGGTTCCGGTTCCGATCTCCAGGAGCGCCTCAGGTCCGGTTCCCTCGGCGAGCGCCCGAAGCCGCTTCGCTTCGTCGGCCACCTTCGGAAGCTCGAGGTCCCAACGGAAGTGATGCGTGCCCATCCGCAGCCGGTCGGTGAACGGCTTGTAGAACAGGCTCGACGGCGACTCGCACAGCTCCCGCCAGGCTTCGAGAGCCTCGTCCATCTTCGACGCAGCCAGCCGGCGCCAGCGGAGCGGCTCGCCGATCTGAGCCTCCGCCGCGGCCGAGGCCCAGGCGGCGGACCAGCGGAAGCGGTGGTAGTCCGCGAGATACCAGAGCTCGGCCGTCGCGGCGCGGATCTCCCTGGCCGCGCCGCGGTGTTCGACCGGCATGTCCAGGGGCGCGAGAGACCCGATCGCCGAGCGAAGATTCTCGAGCCGTTGGATCCCGTCCCGCAGCGAGAGCCTTCCGTCCTTCCCGCCGGTCGCCTCGAGCGCGAGCGATTCCGCGATCGTCTTGAAGACGTGCGCGTCGAACGGCCCGGTCTGGACGAGATCGTCGCTCGCTCCGCCCCATTCGAGCTCGGGAGCATGGTCGCGGTGGTCGGGACCGAAGGCGTGGGCCGTGAAGACGGTCGGGATCACCCGGCTGGCGGCCTTCCACGTCGGCGCCAGGGCGCGCGCGTCCTTCCCGAGGTGCGCCTCGATCGCGCGCTCGAAGACCTCCTCCGGCGTCGTCGGGTCGTAGCCGAGCCGGCCCCACTGCACGAGCCACAGGGCGTCGCGCTGATGGACCCAGTCGCACCAGACGTCCTTGCGATCGGCGACGTAGTAGCGCGGCGTGGCGGGGAAGTAGGCGTCCAGAGCCTCGACCGAGAAGCCCCGCGCGGTCCCCATGCGCATCGACTGCACGGTGCGGCGCACCGCGTCGGGATCGTAGAAGGGGAAGATGCGGTGCGTCCCGTTGGCGCGGACCTGCCAGACGATCTTGTAGGGTTCCGCCGGCCAACGCTCTCCGCCTTCGGCCGGATCGCCGGGCCACATGCGCGCGGCGCTCGTCACGTTCGAGTCGGAGAGATAATCCTCGAACGAGTACGAGTGCCAGCCCGGCACGCGGCCGCCGGCGATCGGGTAGGGAGGGCCCCACTGCTCGCCGTTGAACTTGATCTCGACCGTGAAGTCGGCGCTGGCCTGGGCGAGCGGCACGACCACGCTCTTCCTCGTGATCCACGAGCGCGTGTAGAGGGGGATGTCGCGGCCGCTCGCCTGGACGGCCTCCGGGTAGCAGCGGAAGAACTCCGCGCCGTGTCCGCTCTCGCCGATGCGGAAGCCGATCGCGTCGAGGCCCGGCAGCGCGCGGATCATCGCCTCGACCACCTCGCGCGTGTAGCGCTGGAGATTGGCCTCGCTCGACTCGTAGGCGGGCTTGGGGTTGTGCGGCGTGTAGAACTGCGCCTCGTAGGACATCAGGCTGACCTTGACGCCGCGCGAGTGGGCCAGCTCGATCACGTGGGCGAGCTGCGCCAGGTTCCTGCTCTTGATCGTCTTGGCGACGCCGACCTCGGGGAACGAGGGGCTGTCGACGAAGTAGGCGTAGAGGTTCGGGAAGCGCGTCGTGTCGATGTCGTAGGCGCCGTGGAGGTCGAGCTGGTCCAGCCGCGCCTCGGCCATCAGGTCGAGGAGCGTCGTCCAGTAGTCCTCGTTCTGGAACCACCAGCGCTGCGGATCCCCGAGGGCCGAGGGATCGCGGATCGGCTCGTTCTTCTCCGGATCCCAGGGCAGGGTCAGGAACAGGTTGAGCGCGCGGACGGGGAGATAGGGCGAAGCGTGGGTCGTCGACGCCTGCTGGAACACGGACGCGCCCAGGCGCTCGACGCGCTCGGCGAGCTCCAGCTCACCATACATCGCGCCGACGGGATCGCTTGCGACGATCGACGCGGTGCCCGCGCGGGTCTCGAGCACGAAGCTCTCGGCTTCGCCCGGGCCGTCGACGCGCACGCGGGTGTGCCCGATGCTCGACCCGAGGTGCGAAGCCGCGAGGGTCCTGTCGAGCACCTTCCTCCCGAACTCCTCGGGACCCGACGACTGCGGAGCGCACGCGACGGCGAGGGCTAGGGAGAGCATGGCGTCCAGGGATGATGCGGATCGTTCACCGGCTCGCGGCGGGCACGGCCGAGCTCCCCTCCTTCTTCCCCGCTTCCCCGTAATCGATCTCGTACGGCGGCGGCGCGCCTCCAGGTCCCTTCAGGTACTGCTCCATCCACTGCATCATCCGCAGGCTGTAGTCGAGCCTCGCCGCCGCCTTGCGGTTGCCGTGGCCCTCGCCCGGGTACATCACGAGACGCACCGGCGCCTGTCCGTGCAGCTTCAAGTGCCGGTACAGCTCGCGCGACTGCCCCGGATTCACCCGCGGATCGTCCTTCCCGTGCAGGATCAGCAGCGGCGTCTTGCACTGCCCCGCCCAGTAGATCGGGCTGCGCTCGAGCATCAGCTGCCAGTCCTCCCACGGCCGCTTGCGCAAGTGCACGTAGAAATCCTCGTCGGGGATGTCCGTCGTGCCGACCTTCGAGATCTTGTCGCTGATCCCGACGAACATGACGCCGGCCGCGAATCGTTCGGAGTATTTCGTCGAGCACCACGCCGTCGCGTACCCGCCGTACGAGCCGCCCGTCACGCCGACCCTGTCCTTGTCGGCGAGCCCGATCGAGATCAGATGGTCGACCGCGTCGATGAGATCGTCGAACTCCTTCCCGGCCGGGTCCCCCTGGCTGAGCTTGCTGAACGCGACCCCCCGGCCCGTGCTCCCGCGATAGTTCGGATAGAACGTCGCGATCCCTTCCGCCGCCGCCATCTGCCCCGGCTTGCTGTACCCCGTCTGCCAGCCGTTCTGCTCGTGCGACTCCGGCCCGCCATGCACGCACAAGATCAGCGGGCACCGCTGGCCCTTCTCCTCTTCGAGCGGCCGCACGAGGATCCCCTCGAGCTCGATCCCGTCGCGCGCCTTGTAGCGCACGACCTCCTGCGCCGCGAACCGCACCTTCGCGAGCGACGGGTTGCTGTCCGTCCTGCGCACCGGCCCGGCGTCCCCGTGGGCCATCGTGAACATCTCGAGGGGATGCGTGGCCGTGCTGCCGACGAATGCGCCGCGCTGGCCGTCCTTCGACAGCGTGAACGAGGTCAGGACCGGTCCGGCGCCGGGCGCGAGGATCGGCTTGAGGGCGTCCTTCGCCTGCGAGCCGACCTTGACCTTGCCGAACGTGCTCCACACTCCCTGGCTGCCGAGGACCATCACCGTGTCCGCGCTCTGCCATGCGATCGCGCTGAAGTCGCCGTCGTACCCCGGCAGCACCTCCTCGGGCACGCCGCCCTCCGACGAGCACACCATCAGCCGGCCCGCGGCCGGATCGTTCATGTCCGCGCCGGAGATCATGGCCACGTGCTTCCCGTCCGGGCTCCACGCGACCTGCCCGAGCTTCCCGGGGTTCTGGATGCGGGCCAGGATCTCGCCCGAGGCCGGATCGACGATCCTCACGCGTTGCCGCATGTACTCGTCGTCGACGAGCGGCGTCGGTGACAGGGTGATCAGGATCCGCTCGTCGACCGGGCTCCAGTGGATCGCGTGCACGGAGCCCTCGATCGGCAGCGCGCGAGGCTTCTCCTTCTCGTCGCCGAGCGTCGCGATCCACACCCGGTCCGGCCGCCAGTCCTCCTCGTAGATCTCCTGCTTGAAGCCCTTCTCCTGCCACTTCTTGCGCCCCTCGTCCTCGGGATCGCTCGCGACGACCGCGACGCGCCGGCCCTCGGGTGAGAAGCTGAACGCGGAGAGGTTGCTCCCCATCGCGAGCGCTCTCTTCGCTTCGCCGCCGTCCGGCGGGATCACGTAGAGCGAGGTGAACTTGTCCTCGCCGCGCTTCGCGAGGAACGCGATGCCGCTGCCGTCGGGCGTCCACTGGACCGAGCCGACGTCGGCCTTGCCCGTGACGAACGGCCGCTCGCGCCCGTCCTCGAGGTCCATGACCCAGAGCTCGTTCCACGGCGTCCCGTCCTCCTCCACGCCTGCGTTGCGCGGCACGAGGCGCACGAATGCGGCGCGGCGTCCGTCCGGCGAGATCGCCGCGCCGACGATCGCGCGCAGCGCGGCGACGTTGCGGGGGGTGAGGACGTCCTCCCTCCGCGTATCCGACCGCGCGGCGGCCGGGGATGCGATGGACAGGATGAGGACGAGTCGTGCAGTTCTTCGAGGTGCAAACAACATGATCCGTGCTCCGGAATGAGATCGAAGGCGGATGGACATCCTACCGCGGTGGACGCGCGAGGGACGCGAGCCGCCGCTCGATCTCCCCGATCACCCAGCCCGTGTCGACGAAGCGCTCCGGCGTCGCGAAGCCCCTCGGTGCGCCGCGGCCGCTCGCGATGTGGTGGGCGACGATCGTGATGCCCCAGCCGGTCGTGAGCTCCATCGCCGTGAACCGGGTCCTCTCGTCGGCCGCGACGTCGAGGCGGTACTCGAAGCCGCGCCGCAGGCCGTTCTGGCTGCGCGAGCCGCGCACGGAGAGGATCAGCTTGTCGCGGTCCTTGGCGCTGTCGTAGCGCAGCGCGCGGTCGGAGTCGAGCTGTCTCGCCAGCTCGCGGTCGCGCTCCGGGTCGCCGCGGAGGTGGCCGAGCGTCCTCCAGCCGCGCACGAGGTCCCAGTGCCCCTTGTAGCGGACCGTCATGTAGTCGTACTCGCGCACGCCGATGCTGGCGAGGTAGCGCACGACCTGCGGCGAGTTGTTCGACGTCGGCGAGGCCTCGTGCTCGGCGTCGAACTCCTCGGTGACCGAGAGCGCCTCGACCGACGTCACCCGCCCCTCGCGGATCACCGGCACGTCGCCGCTGTACTCGCTGATCAGGCCCATCGGGCTGAACAGGAGCTTGTACTGGAGCGGGTTCGCGGTCGGATCCGGCCGCGAGAGCGGCAGGCCGCCGCAGCGCACGTGGATCTCGTCGGCTCCGTGCTCGCGCGCACAGTGCACCGCGAGGATGTTCGAGAGACCCGGCGAGACTCCGCAGTCGGGCACGACCGGCGTCTTCCGCTTCGCGGCGAGCTTCTCCTGCTCGGCGACGGTCTCGGGGTTGCCGCCGAGGTCGCAGAAGGGCACGCCGGCCTCGAGGGCCATGCGCGTCAGGGCCACGTTGACGCGGTACGGAGCGCAGGAAAGGACGACGTCGCAGCGCTCGAGGTCGGAGGGCGCGGCGGTGGAGGAGAACTTCAGGCTGCGCGCCCTCGTCCCGAGCAGCTTCGCGAGGCGTGCCTGCGCTGCCTTGGCGCGCGCTTCATCGGGCTCGAAGACCCTCACCTCGCTCGCCTCGCAGTTCGCGACGAGGTCGTACATCGCGGCTGTCCCCTGTCGTCCGGCGCCGAACACGGCGTAGCGGTGGTTCCCCATGCTTCCTCCCTCGGAAGGGCGCGGGATTCTAAGCTGCCTCGTGCCCGACCGCGATGCGCCCCGCCCGACACCTGCACTGCGCGCCCGTCCTGGCCGCCGGCTTCCTCGGCTGTTCGCGCGGACTCGAGAGTCCTCCTCTCCCGCGAGAGCCATCCTGGCCGCAGGTCGGCGAGCGCTGTCTCGACTGCCACGCGGACGTCGTCCGCTCGTACCGCGAGACCGGGATGGCGAGGGCGCTCGAACCCCTCCGTGCCGGAGAGCTCGACGATCTCGCGTCCGTTCCCGACGCCGACACGGGTTGGAGCTACCGCCTGGAGCAGAAGGGGCGATCCGCGCGCATCGTAGAGACCTGGAAGGGCGGCGAGACGGCGATCTCCGCCGAGCTCCCCTTCGCGATCGGAGCGGGCCTGATGGACCGCTCCTACGCCGCGCTCGTCGGCGACCTCTTGTGGTTCGCGCCGGTGGAGGTCGCGGGACGGGGCAAGGAGCGCCATGCGGCGCTGGCGCCGGGGCACACGATCCGACCTGGCACGCGATTCACGACTCCGATCGCGGAGGAGTGCCTGGCGTGCCACACCGATCGGCTTCCCCCGCGCGACTACCCGCTCAACCTTCGGCCGGACCCGGCCTCCTGGCAGCCGTCCGGCGTCTCCTGCGCCGCCTGCCACGGCGACGTCGAGGGCCACGCGCGCTGGCGGGAGACGGATCTCGCCGGAGGCAAGCCCGACGCGGACGATCCGGTCCTCGCGGCGAGCCGCGCGGGATGGGTCGAGAGCCTGTCCTTGTGCGCGCGCTGCCACCTGCAGGGCGACGCGAGCTTCCTGCTCGAGCCCGGAGCGCGCGGCGTGCCACCGCCAGGCGGCGATGTTCTCGCGGAGCGCGCCGTGTTCCTCGCCGCGAGCCCGAGCGACGAGATCCGCTTCGTGAGCCAGGTCGAACGCCTGGTGCGCTCGCGCTGCTTCACGGAGTCGACGAAGCCCAGCTCCTCCGGATCCACGCGCGAGCCGCTCACCTGTCTCTCCTGCCACGACCCGCACCGCTCGAGCTTCGATCCGAAGGAGCGCGCAGTCGTGCGCAACGGATGCCTGCGGTGCCACACATCGAGCCGGATACCGTGCGCTCGTCCTCCCGGGGAACGCGCGGGTGAGGACTGCGTCCAGTGCCACATGCGCCGGACCGGCGTGTTCGATGTCGCCGGCGTCGAGATCCACGACCACTTCATCCGCAGGAACCGGGGACCCCCCTCGCCAGCCGCGGAGCTGCGGGCCACGGAATCGAAGGACGGGAAGCTCGCGGTCTTCACCTGGCCTGGACGGGCGCGGCCCGCCTACGCGGAGGATCCGGGCTTGTGGATGATGGCCCTGATGGCGTCCGGGCGCGGCGATCTCGCCCTTCCACACGCCGACCGGCAGCCGGGAAAGGCGTCGGAGAGGCTCGCGACCTACCACCACCTGCGCGGATCGCTGCTCGAGGGGGCTTCGCGCCTCGGCGAGGCACGGACGGCGTACGAGCGCGCTCTGGCGCTCGATCCCGCGCAGACCGAGACCGTCGTGAACCTCGGGCTGCTGCTGGGACGGCTCGGCAAGCCCCGCGAGGGGATCGACGTGCTCGATGCGGCGATCGCCGATCACCCCAAGGCCGCCGGCGCGCTGAGGAACCGCGCCGTCCTGAAGCTCCAGCTCGGCGACCGCGACGGCTTCGCGGCCGATCTCGAGGCGGCGTTCGCGATCTCGCCCGACGCGGCGCTCGCCGGCGCGCTCGCGGAGCACCATCGCCGGTCCGGGCGGCGGGATGACGCGGACCGGTGGGCGCGCTCGGCTCGCGCCCTCGACCCGTCGCGCCCGAGCGTCGACGGCGGCCCGCGTTGAATGCCGAGGTCGATCGCTGTGTAATCGCGCGCAGTGATCTGGCTCGTCCTCGCCCTCCTCGTCGCCGGGCTCGCCATCGTGATCGTCGTGGCGGTCCGCTACGACGCGCGCCGCAGCGAGCTGCGGCGGGAGGCCTGGCGTCGCTTCGCCTCCGACCGCGGCTTCCGGTGGATCGAGGCCGCCGGGCCCTGGTACCGGCGGATCCCGCAAGCGATCGAAGGGACGCTCGAGGGCGTCGCCTTCCGCCTCGACACCTTCACCGTCAGCACCGGCAAGACCCAGGTCACCTACACGCGAGTCAAGAGCCAGCTCGAGCGGCGCTTCCCTGGGAAGCTCCTGGCCACGCGCCGGACGTTCCTGACGCCGATCGGCGAGGCCGTGGGCTGGAAATCGATCCGCACGGGCGACCGCAGCTTCGATGACAGGATGGTGGTCCGCTCGAAGGCGTCGGAGGCGACGCTGCGGGCCCTCGACGACGAGGTGCGGTTGCGCCTCGGCGCACTCGCGCGCTCCGTGAACCTGCAGGTCGCCGATCGCGAGGTGAAGGTCTGGTGGCGCAATGCGGAGAGGGATCCCCAGGCGCTCGAGGCCGGCTGCCGCCTGGTCGCGACGCTCGCGCGCGCGTGCGCGAAGGCGTGACGGGGAACCTGGCACACTTCGCTGTCCCTGACCCTCGGGGAGGTCCAGTCAGCGCAGTGGGTTGCGACCGATCACGAGCGCCAGGCGCGCCGGGGGATCCTGGGCCGCTGACAGAATGTTGGCGGCTAAGGACTTGGGGCGGATCGAGGCACAATCAAGGGGGCCAGATTCCGTGACGGGCCCGGGTCAGGCCAGCGACGACCCGCCGATCCAGCTCGGAAGGTCCGGCCGGTAGCGGTTCAGGACGCAGCCGAGGACCTCCACCTGGGCCTCGTTCAGGGCCTGGACCAGGGCCCGGGCCTCGTCCTTGCGCGTCCGTCCGGCCTCCAGGACCACCACGATCTGATCGGCCTCCCACATCAGCGGCCGCGCCTCGGGGTGGAGCAGGAGCGGCGGCGCGTCGATCAGGAGAAAGTCCCGTCGCTGACCCAGCCATTCCAAGAGCCCTCGCGCCAGATCACCGTTCAGGGCGCCCGGCTGGATGGGCCGACTCCCCGCGGGCATGACGATCAGTTCGGAATCCAAGCCTTGACGAATCGCCGACTCCCGCTCGGCCTCTCCGGCCAGGACTTCCGAGAGCCCCGGCTGAGGCTCGGCCCCGAGAAGGGCGGCGAGAGTCGCCGACGGTGCCCCCGTCTCCACCAGGGTGACCTTGGCCTGAAGGTGACGAGCCAGACCGAGCGCCGCGCACAAGGCCACGGTCGTCGTTCCCTGGCCGGAGCGAGGCGCGGTGAAGAGGATGCGCCTCAGACTCTGGGGCTTGCCGGCCGGCGCCAGATGGGTCCACAGGGTGTCGACCGTCTTCCGGAGCGACGCCATCGGCCCCAGGGTGTCGGTCGGGTCGACGGCCGGGTTCATAGGGCGGCGTGGCGGAGCGTCCGACGCAGGCGCCGGGGCAGGCGGGAGCGCGGCAGCACGCCCACGACTCGGAGACCGAGCAGGCGCTCGACCTCGGCCGGGGAACGGACGAACGGGTCGAGGTGGTGCCGCGCGAAGGCCAGCGCGGCTCCGGCGAGCGCGCCCATGAGGAGTCCGATGATCAGGAACTTGATCCGCTTGGGCCCCTCCTTCTCGAGGGGCAGGGTAGGCTCCTGGATGCGGCGCAGGTTCGAGAACTCCACCTGTTCGAGCAGGTTCATCAGGTTCGTCCGCTCGTGAGCCTTGACCAAAGCGTCGTAGTTTGCTTTCGCGTTCTTGGTCGTCGCCTCGAGGAAGCGGTATCTGGGCTCGCACTGCTCGGTCGCGACGAGGCGCAGGCGGACCGATGCGAGCCAGTCGGTCGCCTTGGAGGTCAACGTCTCCTGTGCGGCGATGTCCTGCGTGAGTTCGTCGAGCGCCTGGGTCAGGCGCTGGTGACGCGGATCGGGGACCGACTGCTGGACCGGAGTCTGCTCGATGAGCGCGGGCTGTTCCTTCAGTTCGCCCTGGATGCTCTGGATGCGTCCCTCGATCAGGGCTAGCTCGGTCTTGCGATCTTCGGTCGTCCCGCCCACCCGCGTGCGGAGATCGTCGAGCTTGTCCTGGAGCTCGACAAGCCGCTGCTGCAAGAACGTCCATCTGGGGTTCGGAACCGGAGCGCGTTCGACCTCCTGGCTCATGGTCGCGGGCTGCGCCGCCAGCAAGGCGGTGAGCGCCGTGGAGCGGCTGCGCAGCTCCGCGAGCTTGGAACCGTAATCCGCGGCCTGCTTCTCCAGGTCCTGGGCCAGCGTCATGAGCTGTTGGCGCTGGGAGTCGTAGTCGAACACCTCGCAGGTCTGGCGGTAGGCGGTGAACTCGGTCTCGGCCACCTGCACCTGGGAGAGGCTCTCCTGGAGGCGCTCGTTCACGAACGCGAGCGTCGTGTTCGTGCTGTAGGCCTCGCGGTGGCGCTCTTCGGCGGCGGTCAGGAAAGCGCCGACGACCTGGCGGGCCAAGGCGGGATCGTGTGAGGCGTAGGAGACCGTGATCACGCTGGACATCGGCTCGGCGTTCAGCTCGATCTCCTTCATGAGCGCGTGCGCCGTCTCGCTCACGCACGCGGGGCAGCCGTCCAGGGTGTGACCGATCTTGCTCGCCTGCTCGGCGCTCGCGCGCCGGAACCACCAGGACTGGAACCGATGGAAGAGGCGCAAGGCGGGCGGCGTCTCCTTCCTGTCCTCGGCTGTGGGATCGTAGGACGAGTAGATTCGCGGCGGGGTGACATCCCGGGCCACGCGCTCGAAGACCAGCGGGACGGCCAGGAGCTGGATCTCGTTGTTGACCAGGTCGTTGGTCTGCCCGTAAGCCTGTCCACCCGGCCCCGCGATCACCGTCTCAGGCGTGACCTCCTCGCGCGCACTGTGACGGACGAGCAGCTTCCCGGTCGAAACGTAGCTGTTCGGCTGGACGATTCCGAACGCGATCCCGGCGGCCGCGCCCAGCAGAGCGACCGAGAGGAACAGCCAGCGCGAGCGCGCCAGAGGTATCAGCAACGCGCTGGCGAGGTCAGCCTGCGGCTCTTGGGCAAGCTCGCCGGAATCGAGCTGGATGGATTCCACCTCGGAGGGTCCTCAGCGCGGAGTGGGTGCGATCAGGAAGGGGAAGGGTATGAGCAGGCGAATGTACTGGTCGACCCAGGTGTCCACGTTGTCGATCGGCGTGTTGGGGACGTACACGAGATCGTTGGCTTGCAGCAGGACCTGGTTCGCCGCGCCCCAGTGGTTCGGTCGCGCATCGATGCGCCAGGCTCGCCACGAACGCTGGTCCGGCATCCAGCGGACCAGGAGCGTGTCCTGGAGCAAGGCCGTGGTCTTGATGTGCCCACCCGAGCGCGCCAGGGCGTCGACCAGGGTCACCTGCTGGCCGATGTAGGGGATCTCGCCGGGCGACCTCACTTCCCCCAGCACGTGGATGGCGCGGTTGGTGGCGCCGATGCCGGCAGCCGGATTGAGCCCGATCAGGTTCACGCTCAGCTCGGGCTTGTCGAGCTTCGTCTTGTAGGCAAGCTCCAGCTCCTCCCGAACCTGCTCAGGGCGCTTGCCCGCCACGCTCACGGTACCGATCAGGACGAAAGATGCGTTGCCGTTCACGTCGACCTGCACCGTCTGGTCCAGGTTGGCGTCGTGCGGGAAGCGCAACGCCACCGAATCCCCGGGCAGGAACCGCGAGGGCAGAGGATCCAGCGTCGCGTTGATCTCGGCGGCGACCTCGGCCATCGGTCTCCCGGTGCTCGCGCAGGCCGCCTGGAAGGCCAACAGGACGACGCAGGGGAGCAGGCGCCGGGGCCGTCGCCGGGAGAAGGTCGGACGAAGCAGGGACATCGTCGTGGGATCCTCAGGAAGGGAACTTCTCTTCATCGTATCACCTGGCCTCCCGTCGAGTCTCGGTCGTGACCCCTGGATCGGCCGCAGACGTTGTCCGGCGCGGCAGAGTGAGACTCGGGCGGAAAAGGGGCGCCCGTCCAGGATGTATCGGCCGGCCTGCCTCCTGGGCTGCTGGCCCATACGGCTGGCCCGCTCCCGTCCGGCCCACCGCATCCAGGCGGGCGGCCTTGGGACGTCACCACTCGCAGAGCTGAAGTTGACTCCCTCCCGACCGGGCCCCATGAAAGCGCCTCTGGGTCCGGAGTTACGTCGCCCGCGGGTCCATTGAATCTCCGTCGAGGACGTTTTTTTCACGCTCGAGGGTGCTCGTCGCAGCCGGCGTGGGGTCGTAGAATGCCGCGCGATTCGGGACCTCGGTCCACGTGCAGAGGTTCGGCGGTTCTATCCAAGAACGAATCGTGCGGGCGGAGGGTCGAGAGGCCGACGCGGCACGAACGGAGGCAAGGCCCGTGGAGAGAGTCGGGAGTTGGCGCCGACGCCGCGAGCCTGAAGAGGATCACCATGGCGGGACATCTTGACGTTTGGATCCGATGGTTGTACTTGCCATAGGGTGGCCGGCGCGTGCGGCATCACGCGTCGGGGACACGCGCGCTCGTTTCGGGCGCGCGTACTCGCTTGAGTAGGGGACGAAATACGAAGGGGACAGCCATGGCAGCAACGTGTGGGGGGCGCCTCGCGCCCGAGTCGGATTCGGGCTGGGTGAATCGGGCACTGCTCGTGCTGGCGCTGGCAAGCGTCGGCGTGGGGTGTGCAGGGGGAGGCAGCGGCGGTAGCGGCGGGGCCTCGCCCCGTTTCACGTACCGCGGAGCGGCCACGTGGATCATCACGGGTGCGCAGGGCGGCCCCTTCTCGAACGCCAGCAACATCGCGGTGCTGGAGAATCCGGGTAGCCGACCTGTCGCATGGTCGGCGACCTCGGTGCCTGCGTTCGTGCAGTTGGATCAGCTCACCGGAGTGATCTCACCCAACACGCAGGTCAGCATCCATGCGGATCTGAACGCTGGGGTGGCTCAGACGCTCACCCTCGGCGACTACCCGGGCACGCTCACCTTCCACAACGACAGTGCCCCACAACCGGACATCGGCATCGGATGCGCATTGTTGATCCAGCCGCCGGCGAGCGGCTCCCGGCTCTTGCCGGCAACCGATTTCGCATCGCAAGGCGCGGCGACAGGACCCTTCCAGCCCGACAGCACGGTGTACAGGTTGACCAACACGGGCAGCACGGCGCTGAGCTGGCAAGCGAGCGCACCGGACGCGTGGGTCTCGATCGCGCCAGCGTCCGGCCAACTCGCGCCCAGCGGTTCGGTTGACGTGGTGGTCTCCATCAACGATCCGGAGACGGGCACGCTGTCCATGGGCATGCACCAGTCGGTGGTCGAGATCCGCGACGCGGTGGACAGCGCTGTGCTGCACAGCCGCAGCGTCGACTTGAACGTGCTCACGGACCCGCCGTCCGGCGGGTGGACGGTGTTCACACCCAGTGTGGACACTCGCACGGTGTACGTCAGCAGCTCCACCGGCAACGATGCGAACAACGGCCTCTCACCGGTCACTGCCAGGCGCACGGTCGCTGCGGGCAAGGCGCTCCTGCGCGACGGCTTCCCGGACTGGCTGCTGCTGAAATGTGGCGACACGTGGGACGAGTCGCTCAATACGAACGGGGAGTTCCGCTTGAACGGGCGTTCCCTCGCTGAACGGATGCTCGTGTCCAGCTACGGTACCGGCGCTCGCCCGCTCTTGCGAACCGGAACCGGCACTGGTGTGGACAACTTCACGCAAGGGAACCACATCGCCATCGTCGGTCTTCACTTCTGGGCGCACACTTACACGGGTCAGGGAACCCCGCGCGGCGTGCAGTGGTTGGGTGCCACTGCCAACTTCCTGCTCGAAGACTGCTTCATCGAAGCCTACGAAACGAACGTCGTTGTCATGGGTTACCCCGAGCCAACCCACAGGCAGAGCAACGTAACGATCCGCCGCAACGTGATCGTGGATGCATACAACACCGGCAGCTCCAACTCGCAGGGCATCTTCGCCTCCGGCACCGACGGCCTGTTGATGGAGGAGAACGTGCTCGACAGGAATGGCTGGAACGACACCATCCCGGGATCGCTGCCAACCTGGTATCGCCGCAACGTCTACATCCAGAATGGATGCACCGGCGTCACACTTCGCGGGAACATCCTCGCAAGAACCGAAGGCGCTCAAATGCGCTCGGGAGGCTCCGTCGAGGAAAACCTGTTCTTGCACCTCCCGATCGCGGTGCTGCTTGGCGGGGGCATGATCCCCGAGGCTCAAGGTGTCACCGGCACCATGCACCACAACGTCATGCTCGACGGCGGAGACCTCCAACCGGGCAGTCCGCGTGGCTGGGGCATGTGGCTGTCCAACCTCTCCCAGGCAACCATCGATTCCAACGTGATCGCCCACAACGTCAGCGGGCACGCGCCCTACCCCGTGACCTTTGACGTGGCCCTCAACGGCAGGGGCGTCGAGAACACCGTGTTCTCGAACAACATCATCTACGCCTGGAACGGCTACAGTCGGTTCAAGGGGACTGCCGCGCAGACGGTGAACATCCAGCTGCTCGACAACAAGCTTCAGAACGAGATCACATCGGATCCGCTGATCGTGCACGACCAGGCAGGCAGCACGAACGGCGTGATCTCCGCGAACAACGTCTTCCATTGTCTGCTGCCTGAGAACTCGTGGATGCAGGCAGGCCCCTTGGCTGCGCCTTTCACGAGGTGGAAGTCGTTGGTGCACGACACGGGATCGATTGCGCAGCAGGTGGTATTCCCCGATCCGACTCGGACGATCGGTACCTACCACGCGTCGATCGGGGGCGCGCCCACCCTCGACGCGTTCATGACCGAGGCGCGCAATCAATCGAAAGCCAACTGGCGTGGCGAATACACAGCTCGCGCCGTCAACGCGTACATCCGAGCCGGATTCGGCCTCTGAGGGACCGACGGCACAGGACACTCAGCCGCAGAAGACGCGGGGAGCCGCTTCGGCCCTGCCCTCGCCGTCTGCCCAGACCGGGCGGCACGCCCGCCGGCGTGAGACCCGACCTCCAACGCTCGCCCGGCGATCGAGGACCGGTTCATCATGAAGTGGCCCCCGGGCCATGATGGGTCCGCGTCCGGCCATCGATCTCCTGTGACGCAGAAATCCTAGGAGGAGAGTGCACCGCATGAGCTCGCGCCGGTACTGCCTGATCACCCCTTGCCGCGACGAATCCCGGTACGCTCGGCGCACCCTCGATTCCATCACGGGGCAGTCGATCCCTCCCGCACTCTGGATCATCGTCGACGACGGTTCCGGGGACGCCACTCCGCAAATCCTTGCCGAGTACGCCGCCCGCTTTCCGTTCATCAAGACGATTCGCCGGCCTGATCGTGGCGAGCGCAGGGTCGGCGGCGGCGTCATGGATGCCTTCTATGCCGGCTTCGCCACCATGGACCCGAACGAGTTCGACTACGTGTGCAAACTCGACCTCGACCTCGACATGCCTCCACGATACTTCGAGAACCTGATGCAGCGCATGGAGGCCAATCCGAGGATTGGCACATGCTCCGGGAAGGCCTACTTCCCTTCCGGCGGGGCTGCGGCTGCTTCTCCCCGGTTCCCTCTCACGAATCTAGACCTCTTCATCTCGGAGAAGATTGGCGACGATCACTCCCTCGGCATGGCCAAGTTCTACCGCACAGCCTGCTTCGCGCAGATCAACGGATTCATCCGTCAGCTCGCCTGGGATGGCATCGATTCCCACCGTTGCCGCCAGCTCGGCTGGATCGCAGTCTCGTGGGACGACCCCGACCTCCGCTTCGTCCACCTCCGCCCCATGGGCACCAGTCACAGGAACTGGTGGACAGGCCGGGTACGTCACGGCTTCGGCCACTACTTCATGGGCACAGGCCCCGTGTGGATGATCGCCAGCTCGGCCTTCAGGATGACCCGTCCCCCGGTACTCATCGGAGGCATCGCGATGCTGTGGGGGTATTTCAGGAGCATGGTCAAGGGGGATCCTCGATACGATGGTGCCGAGTTCCGCCGATTCCTCCGCAGATACCAATGGGCCTGCCTGTTGAAGGGCAAGTCGAGGGCGGTGGAAGATCTCAACACTCGACAGGCGGGCTTGTGGGACCCCAGCCGTCCCTCACACAGGAGCGATTTCTAGCTGCGGGGACCTTGGGCAGTCGGCCGGACAGATGCCTCGGAGCTTCAATTCCGCAAGTGCCTCGAGAACCAGTCGAGGAGGACGAATGCGCACCACTCCCTTGTGTAGAATATACGCCCTCTCGCTGTCGAACAGTCGGCGATGATCAATTCCAATGCCTTTTGATCGAGCCCGAGAATGTCCAACAGTTCACCTTGTGCAGTGAATCGATGAAGACGTGCCGAGATGATCCCGCCGAGCCACTGGCCAATGGGTAGCACAAAGCCCAATTTCGGCCTGTCGTAGGCTTCAACGGGGAGAATATCGGACACGCACTCGATCAGGAATCTCTTCGGCCGTCCACTGAGGAACAGTTGCGAGGCGGGCAGCGAACCCACTGCAGCAATCAGGGCGCGATCGAGAAAGGGCACTCGCACATCGACGCCGCTCGCCACGCTGACCATGCTCAGGTCACGCAAGAGCTGGTTTCTCAGATAAATCTCCTGCTCGTATTGGCTGATTGTCTTGAGAAGCACGTCCCTTCGCGGAGCATCGTGGTGTGCAGCGGACGTGCGAACGGGCACCGAGCTATAGGACTCCAGGATGGCCGGCTTCAATCGGGCAACGGCCTCCGGGAGCAGGACCCGTCGACTCAGGAGATACACGGCGAGCGGATCTAATTCTTGATCCAGCAGGGCCATGAACTTGCCGCGAAGCCCGTGGCTGGGCAGCCAGTGCTCTTTCGTGCAGCCGAGCAGGACTGCCGCGAGTTGCTGAATGGCGGTCCTTGCGAACCGGGGACATCGCCTGTAGTGGTGAAGCAGAGTCATGGCGCGGGGCACTCTCCGCATGCACTCGTGACCACCGAAGAGTTCATCGCTGCCCACTCCCGCGAGCGCCGCAGGGTGCCCGGCCTCGGCCAGCGATCTGCAGATCAACAGGCTGTTCAGCGCGTCCGTGGTCGGTACGTCCAAAGCGCCGAGAAGCCAATCGAGGGAGGCCTCGAAGTCGGTCTGCTTCAGGAGCACGTTGTGATGCTTAGAGCCGATGCGTCGCGCCACAGCCGACGCATACTTGGCCTCACTGAGGGACTCGTCCTCGAATACAAGGGAAAAGGTATGCACCTGCTTGCCCAGGAGGCGCGCAGCAATGGCGGCAACTGTCGAGGAATCGACCCCGCCGGAGAGCATGCAGGCTGCCTCGTTGCCGTCGGTGGTCTGCACGGCGACGGCCTCGACGAGCAACCTGCGCACACGTTGCGTGGGCGACTCTGATTGCTGTTGCTGCACAGGGGTGTAGCCGGGGGCATCAGCTTGTGTGTCCGGGATCGGCACCCAGGTCCTAGTGGAATGACGGGTCCGCAATACTTCCCTAGGGAGAAGACTGCGCAGTTCCTTGAACGGCGTGTCCGGATCCGAGAAGAACCCGTTGCACAGATACCGACTGATGGCCAAGTGGTCCACAGTTGGCCGGCTCTGCAACATGGGAAGCAGGGCACGAAGTTGTGTGCTTGCGGCAAACTGGATGTCGTCGTTGGATGACACGCTGTAGTAGAAAGAGCGCAATCCTGGATGGCTTCGTCCGATCATCCACTCGCCGTTCCGAGGGTCAAAGAGAGCGAAGACGTCCGATATGGATAAGACTTCGCCCACTCGACTCGCTTCCGCATGTTCCGTCATCCAGGCATCTGCTCCGATGATCCTGGCCAAGAGCACGTGGCTGGCACACGACAGGTCTGTGCCGATTAGATGTCTTGACGCCGCAGGAGACCCTCTGTGCTCCAATGCGAATAGCAGACGATGCCCGGGTGGATTCGAAGGCGCTGCGCTTGCCAAGCGGGGCTGTTCAGGATATGGCGCCGTAGATGCATCCGTATCCTTGTCCTTGGCCGTTGCTATGAGAATATTATGTTCTGGAATTACACAGCAGCGCAGCGATAGTCCAAGGGTTGTTTCGGTAGCGCGGCATATTCGTTCGGACTGGTCCAGGGCGCGTGGGCCCTGAAGTAGCATCAAGAACGGTGCCGTTCGCATTCGATCTCCTCTGAACGTGGTGGGGGAGTTGAAGGTTGGTCTAGCCCCCGGGTCCGAAGATCCGGAAGGTGCACCGGAACCATGTCCGCAGGTCTGTCACCCATCGACAGGGCGTAGTGTGCATCCAATGCCCCTCGGACTGAAGAAGTGGGCTTGGGTGCGTGCATGGATCGTAGTACCAGGCGGTGCCCTTCGAGCGTGCGGCAGGAGGCCCAGCACTTACTGCGGCGGCGCGGGCTGTCATTGAGGGAGCGAGTGCGGCGCATGGGTGCGCGGGCGAGGCATGTCGGGAGAGGCAAGCACGGCGGTACGATCGTCGGTGCGTGGCGGGAGGATGTCAATCTCCTGGTGGGCAGACCTGGCTCTTCGAGCGCCAGCAAGGAGGCGGTGGAGGGTCGTGGTCGGCGGCGGCGCACCGGGGATCAGACCGCGATGGGCGCGGCAATCGGCTGCGGCATGGCGATGTAGTTGAAAGCCTTGAAGGGATAGGCCATCGACTCTTGAAAATCGCTCTCGCTCACACGGGGACCGCCCTTGAGCCAGTCCCCCAGGAAAAAGATGTGATAGCCGAGGTCGCGGGTGACGGTGTGATACACGGACGAGGGCTGTACGCCGTACTGAGCGAGCCCGCTCGTGGTGCACTCGAAGACAATCGCGGGGCGGCAACGAGCCAATGTCCGCGCTGCGCCGCGGAACACACCGAGCTCTGCGCCTTCGACGTCGATCTTGATGAAATCGACGTGATAATCGGCGGGCAGCACGTCGTCGAGGCAGCGGCAGATCACTTCGGTGCAGATGAACTCGGGGTCGTCGGCGACGCCGGGCGCGAGGGTGTTGTAGCCGGAGTGTTTGCGTCGCTCGTAGAACTTTCGCGTTTCGTTCGATTCGCCCAGGGCCACTCCGTGGACGATGACGTTGGGGAACTTGCGTGTCAGCCATCGCTGCTTGTCGGTCGTCGGCTCGAACGCGATGTGGTGTCCGGCTGGGGCGAGTTGGACCATGCGTGCGAGAATCGAACCGATGTGGCATCCGATATCCACACAGTTGGAATCGGACCGGATGACCGCGCGCATGAAGCGATCGATGCGATCGGATTCGGCGAAAATCTCGGCCAATTCAGGATGTCGGCGGCGATGAAAATAGCCCAGCAGATCGCGGCAGGCGTTCATGGGCCGATAGAGAGGGGTTCCGACCGCCAGGTGCTTGATATAATCGAGCTTCAAAGCGGATCCTTGATGGGTCGGGGTTCCATGGGCTCGCCCGAGAGTGACCTCCCGCGCCGTTGCAGCGGTTGGCGTCTGCCTTGACCGCCTTCTTGGAGGAGCATGGGACAAGACTAGCGTCCAGGCCGAGGCTAGCAAGTAGAGTGGAGAGGTAGCCGAAGTGGTAGGCCGTGTTGGACGTCCCCGTAGGCATCCACAGCCCCACGATGGTGCCGGACGCCCCACCGCGCCTCGGCCAGCTGAAGCACCGGGGTTTGCCGCAAGGAGAAGGCAGTGGCTCCGCGGTACCGAGCTCGGTGTCCCGAATGGAACTCGAAGGGAGACTGGGTGAGCACCGAGCTCCGATGGTCCGGATCGGGAGCGGTTCCACGCGCGACGCATGGCTGGGCCGCGGTCCGTCCGGCCACTCCACGGAAGGGACTTGGACGCGCGTTCGCACGCCAGCTCGGCGTGACGACGGCGATGCTGTCCTCCTAGTGCGACGATGATCGGTGGTCTTCAGCAACTCGCCATCACGCCTGCGAGCTCGTGCCGTGGCGCAAGTCCCTATTTCGGAGTTCGGAGCAGGCTGCGGTTTATCGCCTACCAGAACCTGTCAACCGCCCGCGAGGGAGCACCTCAGTGACTCGCGTCACTGACTGCTCAAAGGCCGAAACCGGCGCGGATGTAGTCGTTGACGGCGCGAGCCGTGTACTGGACACGCCAGTTGGATTTCGACTGGTTACGCGCCTCGGTCATGAACGCGTCGAGGCTGGGAGCGCCCCCGATCGACGCGTGGTAGGTGGCGATCGACCGAGTCGGATCGGGGAACACCACCTGCTGCGCAACTGAGGTCGTGTCGTTCACGAGCGCCTTCCACTGGGCGAGCGACAGGTTTGCGCCGGCCCGCATCCACGCGTTGGGTGCAGCTATGGAGTCGAAGGTGTTGTTCGCAGAGGTCACGCCACTCGTGCTGCCTGATTGATCATGCGCGACCAGCGGATCCGATGTAATCTCGTTCTGGAACTTGTTGTTGAGCAGCTGGATGTTCACCGTCTGCGCAGCAGTCCCCGTGAATCGAGTGTAGCCGTTCCACGCATAGATGGTGTTGTTCGAGAACACCGCGTTCTCGACGCCCCTGCCGTTGAGGGCCACGTCGAAGGACACGGGGTAGGGCGCGTGTCCGCTGACGTTGTGGGCGATCACGTTGGAATCGATGGTTGCCTGGGCGATGTTTGACAGCCACATGCCCCAGCCGCGCGGACTGCCCGCTTGGAGGTCTCCGCCGTCGAGCATGACGTTGTGGTGTATGGTGCCGGTGACACCTTGAGGCTCGGGGATCATGCCCCCGCCAAGCAGCACCGCGATCGGGAGGTGCAAGAACAAGTTTTCCTCGACGGAGCCGCCCGAGCGCATTTGAGCGCCTTCGGTCCTGGCGAGGATGTTTCCGCGAAGCGCGACGCCGGTGCATCCATTCTGGATGTAGACGTTGCGGCGATACCAGGTCGGTCCTGAACCCGGAATGGTGTCGTTCCAGCCGTTGCGGTCGAGCACGTTCTCCTCCATCAACAGGCCGTCGGTGCTGGAGGCGAAGATGCCTTCCGAGTTGGTGCCACCCGTGTTGTATGCATCGGCGATCACGTTGCGGCGGATCGATACGTTGGTGTGCCTGTGGGTTGGCTCGGGGTAACCCATGACCACGACGTTCGTTTCGTAGCCTTCGATGAAGCAGTCCTCGATCAGGAAGTTGGCAGTGGCACCCAGCCACTGCACGGCGTTCGGCGTTCCCTGGCTTCCCGTGTACAGGTGCGCCCAGAGGTGAAGACCGACGAGGGCGATGTGATTCCCCTGGGTGAAGTTGTCCACTGCGTTGCCGGTACCGGTACGCAGGAGCGGGCGAGCGCCGGTACCGTAGCTGGAGACGAGCATCCGCTCCGTGAGGGAACGCCCGTTCAATCTGAACTCCCCGCTCGTATTGAGCGACTCATCCCACGTGTCACCGCACTTCAACAGCAGCCAATCCGGGAAGCCGTTGCGCAGGAGCGTCTTGCCCCCCGCGATCGTGCGCTTGGGAGCGGCCGATGAGAGACCATTGTTGGCGTCGTTGCCGGTCGAGCTGCTGACGTAGACCGTGCGAGTGTCCACGCTGGGTGTGAACACCGTCCACCCGCTGGACGGCGGATCCGGGAGCAAGTCCAGGTCGACGTTGCGAGTGTGCAGCACCGTGCTGTCCGCCGCGTCCTGGATTTCGACCACCGACTGGTGCATGCCGACGGACAGCAAGCTCGTCGCCGGATCGTTGATGGAGACCACCACGCCAATCGAACCACTGGGCGCGAGTTGGCCGGAGGCTGGCGCGATCGAGACCCACGCGTCCGGTGCGCTCGCCTGCCAGCTCAGCGCCGTGCTGCCGGTGTTGGTCAACGTGTACACGATGCTGTCTGGCTGGAAGGGTCCTGTCGCCGGGCCTTGCGATGCGAAATCGGTTGCCGGCACCAGCTGGGAGCTTCTCCCCACCGACTGGATCGACAAGGTGCATGCGATGTCGATATCCGCCTGAGAGCCGCTGTCGTTGTGGAAGGTGAGCGTGCCCTGGTAGTTGCCCGCGGTGAGCGTCTGAGCCATCGCAGTGTTCAGATCCGCATGGATCCTGATCTGCGTGCTGGGCTGGATCGTTCCGCTGAGCTGATCCAACTGCACGAACGAAGGCACCGAGGTCGCCGACCACGACACGGGTTGGCTGCCCTGATTGTCCAGCATCACGACGGTGCTGGAGTTCGAGAACGGGCCGCCCTCGGGGCCCGTGATGGTCCACGTGGTCGGACCGTTGTACGTGAAACCGGGTGAGACGCCGCCGCCGCCGCTGCCTCCCCCTGCGCACGCAGAGCCAAGGCTTGCGAGTGCCAGTGCGAGCAGTGCCCGATTCATCCTGCGCCGGTTCGACCGGGGCGCGAGACGCCCCCCACACATTTCTACCATGGCCCGTCCCCTTCTGCCCCTCTTGCCCCACTCACCGAGCACGCGCGCCCCGTACGAGCGCGGGCCGCACCGACGTGCGATGCCGCACGTGCTGGCCTGCCCACGGCAGGTCCGCCTGCCAGATCCAGGCGTCAAACTGTCCCGCCACCGTGATTCCCTTCAGGTTCCGGCGTCGGCCGCTCCTCTCCCCGAGGGATGCGACGTCAGTCCCGGTTCCTGATCCTCTGCGTGGCCATTATCGCGCCGCGGATCGGGGAATCTTGAATGGCGTGAGCTTATCTCGATCGCCGTCCCGGCCGGGGGGGTGAGAGCGGGGCCGCTGCGCAAGCCCGCCGCGAGCACACGCAGGACACACAACTTCCGAGAGCCCGGAGGAGCCGCGGAACATCGACGGACACGGAAGCCTGAGCACCACCCTGGCTCCGCCCCCTGCACGCTCGGCGCAGTCCCCGCGCTCTCCGACTGCTTCTCGAAGAGGAGCAGGCCCCGGCTCTCGAACAGCTCCTCGAGCCCGCTGAGGCCTGGAGGGTGGACCGCGATCGTGCCTCAGCCCATCGACGGTCGGCCAGGTCCGCCGTGGTCGCTGCGACAGCCCACCGAGGAATCTGCACCGCCCCTGCGCTCGTGACGCTTGGAATCGAGGAGGACTTCGACCTTCTCCTCGAGGAGTGTCTGCAGCCATGTCTGCACCTGGAAACGAGCGCACATCTCGAGGGCCTCGAACCAGTTGGCATCGACCGTCTTCGCCGTGGTAGGTTGCGGCTCCTCCATGGGTGGCTTGGCGTTCGTGAGTCTGCGGTTGGACTCGGACGCCGGACCGCCCGGTTCACTTTTCCGCGCCTGACGCGGCTGCCTGGAGCCAGTCACCGTCGACTCCCCATGACCGATCAGCCCATCGACCCTCGGCCGCCTCCTCGGGCTCGTGCTGTCGTACCGGGGGAACACCTCCCGCTCGCACGCCGCAGGCGCGCGCTCCGAGTCAAGGTCATGCTCGTGGTCCTCTCGACGATCCTGGGGCTCTCCTTCGTCGAGATCGCCGTGCGGGTGTTCATCCCCGTCCGCAACGTCGGCCCGTCCTTCACCATCTACGATGCCGTCTACGGCAAAGCCCTCAAGAAGAGCTTCCACTGCACGCGCATCACGCCCGAGTTCACGATGAAGTTCACGACGAACTCGCTGGGTTTCCGCGGTCCCGAGCCGGCCGCGTTCCCTGCCCACGCCTTGCTGTTCATCGGGGACTCCTTCACCCTGGGCTACGGTGTCGACGACGGCGAGGAGTTTCCCGCCCGCATTGCCAAGGCTCTTGACCAGCGAAAGGGTCCGGGGAAGGTTCCTGTGGTCAATGCCAGTCTGGGCGACAACGGCAACGGTCGATGGGTCAAGTTCCTTCGCACCGATGCGGCCCGGTTCGAGCCTCGCATCGTCGTGTTCCAGGTTTGCAGCAACGATATCGGGGACAACGTGCGTGAAGGGTTGTTCAGGCTGGACGGGGAGGGAAGACTGACCGAAACCTCCGTGATCTTGCCCCCCAGCTGGAAACGCCGAGCCCAAGGCATCGTCGAGTCCATCCCGGGCCTGTCCTACTCCTACGCGATTTCGCTGCTGCGTGAAGACCGTGGTTCGATCGCCTCCGCGCCAGTGGACCCAGCCGCTGCCGATGCAACGCCACGGCAAGACCCCGATGCGCCCGCGTCGCAGGAATTGCTCACCCTACGACTGATCGACGAGTCCCTGTCGATCTGCGAGAAGCGTGGTTGGCCGACGCTGGTCGTGGCCGCCGATCTGGAAGACCACTTCGCCGCTGCGCTCGCCGACCTTTGCACCCAAGCCCATACGAAGCTGGTCCGCATTCCCCCGAAGACGCAACGTCCCGACTTGTACTACGGGATCGACGGGCACTGGAACGAGGCCGGCCACGCTCTAGCTGCCGATGCGGTGCTCAAGGCCTTGCTTGAATACCCGGAGCTGTCCGGCGGTTCACGCTGAAACCGCAGGCTACGCATTTCCTGATCCACATGGGCATGATCGACACCGGCATCGTCACGCTGGATGAACTTCTGCCGCGGCTGCGTTGCCCGCGTTCTTTCCAGTCGCTCGAGCGCGAAGGCGATGAGCTGCGCAGCGCGGATGGCCGCTTCAGATACCCCATCGTCGATGGCGTGCCCGACCTGCGCCAGCCTCCAGCGCGTTTGCAGGTCGACCTGCCCTGGTACGAACCGTGGGAGGACCTCGAGTCGCTCTCGCTCGATCCGCCCGAGCCCATGCGCGCATCCGGCCTGCCGAGCCACCTCGACGGATGGCTTGCGTCGGTGCCGGGCACCGTCGGGGATGGTCGCTGGATCGTCGAGATCGGGTGCGGCGAGCGGCAGTGCGAGGGCTGGTTCGCGCCACGCGGATTCCGCTACGTCGGCACGGACGTGGATCGCCGCGGCCCCGGCCCTCACGTGATGGCGGACGCCCACAACCTGCCTTTCTGCGACGAGAGCTTCGATCTCTACACCTCGATGGCCGTGTACGAGCACCTGGTGGCGCCCGTGGTGGCAGCGCGGGAGGCGCTCCGCGTCCTGCGGCCAGGGGGCACCTTCTTCGGCTCGGCTGCGTTCGTGTTCGGGTTCCATGACCGCGCGAGCTTCCATCACATGACCCACGCCGGGCTGCTCTGGACGCTGCGGAGCGCCGGCTTCCAGGTCTCGCGAATGTGGGCCGACTGGCCCTACACGAAGTCCATCCCCCAGATGTCGTTCCGTGGTGTGCAGGCCCTGCCCTGGCACGTGGCTACGCGCGCCTTCCTTTCGGCGATGGAGTGGAGCTTCACCCGCAGCTCGAACCTGGCGCGCCGCGCGCTCGGGCGCCGTGTCCTCGACCTGCGCGCGCGACGCGTCGAGACCGCCGGCTCCGTGTCCTTCATCGCGCGCAAGCCGGAGTCCGGCGAGTCGGGCTGAACTGCTAGACTCCCTGCGCCCTCGATCCGGCCGAGGTGTCCGGCCCCCTTCGGGCACGAAGCCTCTCGGACTCGCGCCTCCCAAGGTATTGAACACACGCTGCGATTCGGCGACGGTACCACCGCCCGCATGACGCGGGCGCGGGGTGCAGAGCAGCGCATGGCCATCCGAGTCGGGATCATCGGTGCGGGGAAGATGGGCATCTCCCACTACGCGATCGTGAACGCGCACCGGGATGCCTCGGTCGTCGCCGTCTGCGACACCTCGAGCTACGTCCTGTCGGTCCTCCGGAAGTACACGGGGGTTGCCACGTACGGCGATCACGAGGAGATGATCGATCGCGCGGGCCTCGACGCCATCCTCGTCGCGACGCCGACGTCGACGCACTTCGCGTGCGCGAAGTACGCGCTGGAGAGGAACCTGCACCTCTTCGTCGAGAAACCGCTCACCCTCTCTCCGGAGCAGAGCCGCGCTCTCTCCGAGCTCGCGACCCAACGGAAGCGCATCAATCAGGTGGGGTTCCACAACCGCTTCATCGGCACGTTCCAGGAAGCGCGACGCCTGGTGCGCGCCGGGGCGCTGGGCCAGGTGACCAATCTGCACGGGAGCGCCTTCGGACAGGTGGTCGTCAAGGAACAGAGCTCCACCTGGCGCTCCAAGAAGTCGGAAGGTGGCGGCTGCCTCCACGATTACGCCTGCCACGTCGTGGATCTCATGAACTTCGTCTCGGGCCCGCCGATCCGCGTGGGAGGTGCACGCATGCAGAGCATCTTCTCGAAGGACGTGGAGGACGCCGTCTACGCCATCCTCGCCTATCCTGATGGAATGAGCGGAGTGCTCGAGACGAACTGGAGCGACGAGACATTCCGCAAGATGAGCACGACCCTCACCGCCTACGGGACGAAAGGCAAGATCGTTGCCGACCGACAGGAGCTCAAGCTATACCTGCGCGCAGGGTGCGGGTTCGAGCGCTACGAAGAGGGCTGGAACACGCGCTACATCACGGACCTCCAGAAACCCGTCAGCTTCTATCTCCGCGGCGAGGAGTATTCGGCGCAGATCGACGCTTTCGTCGAAGCGATCCAGTCGGGCAACATGGACCACGAGAACTCCTTCGCGAGCGCCTGCGAGGCCGACCGTGTCCTGGACCTCATCGTCCGGGCCAACCAGGCCGACGGCTGAGGACGGGGGCCATGATGAAGCTGGACCGCATCCTTTTCGGGGACAACCAGTTCTTCGGCGTGAACCACATGTCCGAGGAAAAGGCCCGCCAGCAGATGATGAAGTTCAAGGACACCGCTGCGATCATCGAGGTGCTCGACATCGCGTACGACATGGGCATCCGCACGTTCATGTGCACGACGCACGACCGCATGAGAGAGGTCTGCGACCACATACGCGCGGATCCGACGCGCTACAAGGCATTCATCTTCCATCCGTGCATGCCGTACGCGCACAAGTACGCGAACTCCGTGACTGAAGTCGGCGCGCTGGAGACGATCAAGCGCTACTCGGCCGGGAGCGTGGTGGGCACACTGCTCCGCGGTGCGGTGGGTGCGATCACACGGGACATCTACGACCTCATGAAACTGCTCGTCGACGGCGAGATGAAGAGCTTCGCGAGCCTGAATACGCCCGTGATCTTGGTGCAGAACGTGGTCACCGACCTCCTCCTGGGGATGAAGCTCCACGGCGTCTTCGCGGAATTCCACAAGTACATCCGCGAGCGTTACGGTGCCGAGGCGGGCTTCATCACCATGAACGTCCCGGCGTTGCTCGATGCGTTGGAAGCGGTCGGCATCGAGAACCCCATCGTCTGTGCCAACATCAACAAGATCAACTTCCGCATGTGCGGCGGCCTCGAGGTGTACGAGCGGACGATCCGCGAACGGCGTTTCCGGCCCATCGCCATGAGCGTGTTCGCGAGCGGCGCAATCCCTCCCGAGGAGGCGCTCGACTACGTGTGTCGGCAGCGCAAGATCGAGTCGATCGTCTTCGGCGCCTCCTCGCGCCGCAACATCGAGCAGACCCGGGACCTCATCGTGAAGCTCGACGCCAAGTACGCGGGTGCCGCATGGCGATGATTCGTTCTGCCGCTGGCGCTACCGACGCTCGATGTCCAGCCGTCCGAGGATCGGAGCGATGCGCGAGCGAGTGAGACTCCTCAACGTCGAAGTCGACGACATCACGATGGACGAGCTCGTCGACTCGTTCCGCGAGGGCCTCCTGCTGACCCTTCACGTCGACATGATCATGAAGTTGCAGCAGGACCGCGAATTCTACGAGATCCTTCCTCACTTCGACGTGATCACCTGTGACAGCCAGATCCTCTTCGCCGCGTCGAAGATGCTGGGCACACCCATCCGGGAACGCGTGTCGGGCTCGGACTTCTTCCCGCGCTTCTACACCCGACACAAGGACGACCCGAGCGTCACCGTGTTCGTCTGCGGCGGCGGCCCGGGCGTGGCCGAGATCGCCGGGAAGAAGGTGAATGCGAGAGTGGGGCGGGAGATGGTCGTGGGAACCGACTCACCCCCCTTCGACTACGACAAGAGGCCGGGCGAGATCGAGCGGATGATCGCCAGGATCAACGAGTCGAGGGCGAGCGTGCTCCTGGTCGGGCTCGGCGGGGGTCGCCAGGAGAAGTTCATCGTCAGGCATCGCGACCGCCTGCCGCACGTGAAGACCTTTCTCCCACTTGGAGGCACCATCGACTACGAGGCAGGCACCCTGGAACGTCCCGCCCCTTGGGTGACGGACCTGGGCTTCGAATGGCTGTACCGCTTCGCGCGCGAGCCACGGCAGCGCTGGCATCGCTATCTCGTGCATCAGCCGCCGGTGCTGTACCACCTCGCGCGGCAGCGCATGGGCCTGTACCGAAACCCCTTTGCCGACCGCTGAAGCCGCGACCGGTGCGGCCCTACCTCGGTCCTTGCGCCAAGCCGATGCTCACCAACCAGGGTGCGATGGCGTCTGCCATGACCTTGTGGCCCGCGGAGTTCAAATGAGTATCCGCCGGGATGAAGGGCAGCGTCCCCCTCTTCACCGCGTCGCACAGGGCCGGTCTCAGGTCGAGAGCCGGGACCCTGCGCGCCTCGAGGTCGGCGTGGAGCAGCGACAGGGCACCGGTGTCCGCGTCCTTTTCCGGATCCAGCATGGTATCGGTCGGGAGCTCGACCTCGCGCAGCAGCACGGTGGACTTGTCGGGGACGAGCACCACGGCGTACTTGCCCCCTTGCCCGAGCACTTCGTCACGGACAGAAGCCAGGAAAGTTCCCAGGCCTTCGATGGCGGTCAGGTGAGCTCGAATCTCGGACCCCGAGTAATAGAAGTACACGCGAGTGGATCGCCCGTCACGTTCGCGGTAAAGACCGCTCCGTCGCCATGCGAGCCCGGGCTTCGGGCGATGGCAGAGCCGGAGCAGCTCCTTGAACAGGCTGCTCCCAGCCTGCCCTTCGTGGAGATCCGTGTCGTCCATGACCTCCCTTGCAACGGTCTTGCTGCGGATCCAGAGCTCGCTGTCGCTGAGGTCGTTGCCCTCGAACACGAATTGGACGATCGACCTTCCTGAAACCGCCACGCCGGTTCTCGCGAATTGTTCGAAGGACCATTGAGGCGAGGCACCGTCCGTCGAAGCATTCATGACCTCCACACCCAGCGCGGACTGAAGGCGTGCGGTGACCGTTTCCGCCGTCGGCACCAGCCCGGCAACCAGGATGGAATCGCCGACGCAGATCAAGCGCGGGTCTTCCAGGTCGGGGCTGTTGCGCATGCCGAAACGGTCGGTCTGGAATTCGTAGGGAATAGGATCGGCCACTGCGTGCATGATGAGCTTCAGGTCCGGGTAGGCCTTTCCGGTGAGCTTGACGAAGGGAGTGTCGTGCGGCGTGCCCTTGGCCAATCCGCGGGCGATGTCCCTGGAAACACGTTGGTAATCGATCCATCCGAACACTCCAGCCGCCTCGCCGACTCCGAGGACCAGG
Organism: Planctomycetota bacterium; assembly: GCA_041488095.1. GTDB lineage: Bacteria > Planctomycetota > UBA1135 > UBA1135 > DASYPQ01. Next base: position 71,550 of record JBGPOP010000006.1, on the reverse strand, counting down.
AGGGGACCGATGTGCAGCGCCATCAGCTTGGAGAGCGTGGTCCGCACTGGCCTGAAGAGGACGAGGAGCGCGCTCCAGCAGGCGGCGTACGTGAGGACAACGTTGAAGACGAACCACCGGTCGCGATAGCCACCCAGACAGGCGTCCACGGGCATGGTCGAGATGTCATAGGTGAGGAACCAAGAGGCCGCCGCCGCGAGAAAGAGCACCGCGCTGATTCGGGGTCTGGGCACCATGGGTAACCGGGATAGCTCGCTGTCGATCTTCACGGTGCGAGAATGACGACACTCACGCGAGGGGGAATTCGATCCTGGCAGATGCCCGGAGCGATTGATGGGGATTCCAAGCCCGTCGAGCAGGTGCAAAGGTAGCAGCGCATCAGCATCGCAGCAAGGCCAAGCCGCTCTCGGCTCCACGAGCGGCGCCCGGTCATCCGATTCGACTCGATGCCGTGAAGCGACGAGGCCTCGCCAAGGCCATGATTATCCGTCGTTCGATCAACCCTCGTCGATCGCCACCAGCAGATCGTCGAGGTGTCCTGCGAGATCGGTGATATGCGGTTCCTTGAAGAGATCCAGGTGGCGGCAGTCGATGTGGATGATGTCGACACCACCCGCGCAGATGGAGCCCCACCCGCACGTGCCGGAAGGATCTGCGACCTCCATCCAATCGCCGAGATCGGTCGCGTGCACGAGCACGATTCGCCCGGGGAAAGGCTCCGGTCGATAGGCATGGAAAGCGCGACTGCAACGCTCGGACGCCTCCGCGATCCGCCGCTCGATCTCGGATTCGTGCGCCGCGGGGGCAGGAGCTGCGCCGGGAGAGTCCTGGGACTGCGGGCGTAGGCGTTGCAGGATGCGGGACGAAATGTATTCGTACGCATCGTGGAGTTTCAGGCGCATGAGGATCCGCAGATGTCTCGCCACCTTGCTCAGACGACCGGGGTTGCGCAGGGAACCGGGCGCATAGGCGTCGAGTATGGCAACCAGCTCGACCGTCTGGTCTTCGCCGATCAGTCGCCTGGCCACCTCGACCGCGAGATTCCCGCCATACGAGTAGCCGACGAATGCGTACGGCCCGACCGGTTGCACCTGGCGCATGCATCGAACGACGGCGTCAGCCGTGTCGCCGAGCGACTCGAGCACGGAGGGCGCGACATCCAGGTCGTAGAGTTCGACCGCGAGGACCGGGCGGCGGGTGCGCATCTTCGCCGCGAGAGCGCGAAACTGGAGCGCGAGGCCTCCCAGCCCGGGCAGGCAGAAAAGGGGTCTGGAGGAAGTTCCTTCCCTGATTCCCGCCACACCGGCCGGATAGGCCGAGCGCAGGGCCTCGGGTCTCGCCAAGAGGCTGGCCAGGCGGCGCGCGGTGCTGGCTTCCGCCACGACGCGCGCCGGAACACCGATCCCGAATTCACGCTCGAGGCGCGACAGCGTCCGCACGGCGAGCAGGGAATCGCCACCGGCCTCGAAGAAGTCGTCGTCCGGGCCCAACTCCCCGTCTTTCAGGACATCCCGCCAGATCCCGAGAACTCGGGCCTCCACCTGCGTGAGGGGTGCGTCGTTCCGCACGATCGGTGAGTCATGCGTTGCATCCTCCAATGCAGCGATATCGAGCTTCCCGTTGGACTTGAGCGGAAGCTCCCGCATGAACACGAACGAAGCCGGCACCATGTAGGGTGGCAGGCGTTCGGCGGCGTGTCGGGTGAGGAGCCGGAGCAGCTCGGGCGCGGGTTCGGTGCTCCGCGGGACGACGCAGGCGACGAGTTGCGCGGTGCCGGAGGCGGAGAGGCGTGAGACGACACCGGCCTGGCGGACAGCTTCGTGCTCGGCGAGACAGGCTGCGACGTCGCCGGGCTCGACGCGGTGTCCGCGGATCTTGACCTGGTCGTCGAAGCGGCCGAGGAACTCGAGCACGCCGTCGGGCCGCCAGCGGACACGGTCTCCGGTGCGGTAGAGGCGGGCACCGCGCTGTCCGGAGAACGTGTCGGGCAGGAAGCACTCCTCGGTCCGCTCGGGCTGGCCGACGTAGCCGAGCGCGACGCCGTCGCCGCCCGCGACGAGCTCTCCGGGCACTCCCACGGGGGAGAGCCGTCCGTCGGGATCGAGCACATGGACGGTCGTGTGCGCGATCGGGCGCCCGATCGGCACCGATCGTCTCGGCTCGAGGTCCTCGCGGCGGATCACATGGCAGCACGTGAACGTCGTGTTCTCCGTGGGGCCGTAGCCGTTGACGAGCCGGGCGCCCGGCAGGTGATCGACGGCGCGCCGGACGTGCGAGGGCGAGAGCGCCTCGCCACCGATCAGGATCTGCGCGAGTCCGGACAGGCACGCAGGCGCCTCGTCCACGAGCGCATTGAAGAGCGACGCTGTGAGCCAGGCCGACGTCACGCCGTCGCGACGGATGACTTCGGCGAGGAGACTCGGGGTCGGCACCGCTTCCTCGAGCACGACGACACGGCCACCGTGGAGGAGCGGGGCCCAGATCTCGAGCGTCGAGGCGTCGAACGAGGTCGGCGCCATGTGGAGCCAGGTCTCATCGGGTCCCATGCGGGCGAAGTCCTGCCCGAGGACGAGCCGGACGATCGCGCGGTGGGGGACCTCGACGCCCTTGGGTCGACCCGTCGAGCCGGAGGTGAACATCACGTACGCCGGGTCTCCGGCGCCGACGTCCCGCGCAGGCGCCGCGACCGAGGATTCCTCGTCCGCCAGGTCCGCGTCCAGCCACGTGATCGCACCGCCGGAGAACGGCAGCCCCTGGCCTCGCAGACCGACACGAGCTCCGAGCCCGTCGAGCATGCGCCCCAGCCGTTCGGGCGGATACGTAGGGTCGAGCGGCACGTAGGCCGCTCCGCACTTCATCACGCCGAGCGCACAGGCGACGAACCGGACGCCTCGCGCCATCAGCAGCGGGACGCGGTCGCCTCGGCCCACTCCTGCCCGGTGCAGTGCGGCCGCGACCGCATTCGCCCGGCCATCCAGCGCCTCGTACGTGACCCGGACCTCGCCCGCCACGAGAGCCACTCTCCCGGCCCGCTCGCGCGCGACCTTCTCGAAGAGGTCCGGCACGGAGCGGTCCCTGGGGTAGGGCTTCTCGCAGGTCCCCCACGCACGAAGCTGCGCCACCTCGGTTGGGTCCGTGAGCGACAGCTGCGCGATGGGCACGTCGGGACTCTCGGTTGCGGCCTGCAGCAGCACCTCGAGGTGCTTCAGCAGCCGTTCTCCCATGTCGGGGTCCAAGGCCCCGCGCTGGAATTCCAGAGCGAGCGACGCATCCTCGTGTCTCTCCTCGACCAGCAGAAACAGCTTGAACTTGACGTGGGCCGGCGGGAGATGGACGGATGTGAGCGCGCGGCCCTCCAGGCGCAGGGCCTCGATCGGGTTCTGGACGAGGGAGAAGAAGACCTGGACGGGCGAGCCGATGCCCGTGCGCTGTGCACCTCGTGCGGCATGCATGACGAGATGCATCGGCAGGCGGGCGTGCGCGCGCACCTCCTGCCACCGACGTGCCACCTCCTCGACGGTCTCCCGGAAGGAACGGCCCCCTGCCAGCTGCACGCGAAGCACCACCGGATTCAGCAGGTACCCGACGACGCCCTCCGCCGCCGGCGTGTCCCGCAGCGAGAGGGGCGAGCCGACGACGAGGTCGTCGCCGGCTGTGTAGGTGCGCAGCAAGGCCAGGTAGGCCGCGAGATAGAGATGGAACGACGTCGTGCCCCAGCTCGCGGCGAGATCGCGAACGCGCCGGGCGAGCGCGATCCCGATCTCGCGGCGCGAAGTGCAGCCGGTGTCCTCCTCTTCAGGCGAGCACGGCATGCACGGCGGCGGCAGCTCGGGCGTGAGCTCGGCACCCGCGAGCGTCCTGGCCCAGAAGCGCTCGAGCTCTTCGCGCTCGGAGGCCAGGCGAACCTGCTCGTGGGCCGCGAGGTCGATGAAGTCGTAAGCGCGGGAGACGAGCGCCGCGTCGGGAGCGGAGTAGGCGGCGGCGAGATCGCGGAGCAGGATCTCCTCCGAGGCAGCGTCCAGGATGATGTGGTGCACGACCAGGAGCAGCACCGATCCGCCGTCGGGCTCGTGGCGCAGCACGCTCCTCCAGAGCGGACCTTCGCTCAGGTCGAAGGGGCGGCGCATCGCTCCGGCGAGGTCCCGTCCACGCGGAGCCAGGACATCCGTCTCCGAGAAGTCGAACTCGACATCCGATGCGGAGCGGTCGAAGACGAGCCGGGGCTCGCCGTCCACCTCGATCAGGCGGGCGCGCAGGATCTCGTGCGCCTCCGCGAGCCGCACCAGTGCCCGGCGCAGCCGCCCGGGCTCGAGTCGCCTCTCGACGCGGAACGCGACGGGCTCGTTGTACGCGTCCGCGTCCGGGCGGAGCTTGAGCTCGAGCCACAGCGCGTATTGCTGGGGCGACAGTGCCATCGCGCCGTTGCGTGGAACGCGCGCGACGCGCTCCGCGGCTCTACCCTGCTCCCTCCCGCGCCGCACGAGGTCCGCGAGGGCTGCGACGGTCGGATGACCGAAGATCGAATTCACGGACAGATCGACATCCAGACGCTCCTGACACAGGACCGCCCCGCGCAACGCGAGAAGCGAATGACCGCCGAGCCGGAAGAAATCCGACTCGCGCGTCGTGACGGCTGTATCGAGCACCTCCGAGAAGATCCGTGCGATCGTGCGCTCCACGTCGTCGCGCGGAGCCTCACCCCCGCTCGCGCGCGGGAAATCGGCCGCCGTCGGCGCGGGGAGCACCGCGCGGTCGACCTTGTCGTTGACCGTTCTCGGTACGCGGTCGATCCGGACGTAAGCCGCGGGCACCATTTGATCGGGCAGGTGGAGCGCGACGTGCTCCCGCAAGGCGTGTGCGTCGAGCGGCGTGCGACTGTCCTGCACGACGTACGCGATGAGCCTCGGCCCGGTGACCGGGTCCTCGCGCAGCGCGACAACGGCGTCGCGGACATCCGGGACGTTGCGCAGAGCCGCCTCGATCTCGCCGAGCTCGATCCGGAAACCACGCAGTTTCACTTGAAGGTCGGCCCGGCCGAGATACTCGAGATCTCCGTCGGGTGTGCGGCGGCCGAGGTCCCCGGAGCGATACAGACGCGCGTCGGGGCGCTCCCCGCGGGGGTCCGGACGGAAGCGCTCGGCGGTGAGCTCAGGGCGCCCGACGTAGCCCGCGCTCACGCCCTCGCCGCCCACCCAGATCTCGCCGACGTCGCCCTCGGCCACCGGTCGGCCGTCGGGACCGAGGAGATCGATGCGCAGGTCTGCGAGCGGAGCCCCGATCAGGCTCCTGCCCTGCCCGCGCGCATCCTTCGCCCGCATCCGCCGGAAGGTGACGTGCACGGTGGTCTCGGTGATCCCGTACATGTTCACCAGGCGCGGCTGCTCGTCTCCGTGCGACTCGAACCAACCCTTGAGAGTGCGCGGGTCGAGTGCCTCGCCGCCGAACACGACCACGCGCAGCCGGTTGGCCGGCCGCCCCGCCGCCGCGTCCGCAGCGTCGAACGCACGGAACGCGCTCGGAGTCTGGTTGAGGACGGTCACTCCCTCCCGGAGCACGAGGGCGTGAAACGCATCGGCGGCCCGCGCCGTCGGCTCCGGAACCACCACGAGGCGACCGCCGTGCAGGAGCGCGCCCCACAGCTCCCACACCGAGAAGTCGAACGCGATCGAGTGGAACAGCGTCCAAACGTCGTCCGCACCGAACCCGAAGAGGGGCTCGGCCGCGGTGAACAGCCGCGCGGCGTTGCGTTGCGTGACACAGACACCATTGGGCTGTCCGGTCGAGCCCGACGTGTAGATCACGTAGGCGGGATCGTCGGCCGAGTCGCGTGGCCGCGGGTCGATCCGATCCCGAGCCTCGTGGGGCAGCGGGAGAATCTCGATCCCGGACGGGACGCCGTCGATCCGGGATCCGTCGGTCACGACGAGCCGCGGGTGCGCATCGGACAGGATGAGTGCGCGGCGCTCCGCGGGGTGCGAGAGGTCGATCGGTACGTAGGCCGCGCCTGCGCGGACGACTCCGACCACGGCGACCACGAGCTCCGCCGAACGCGGAAGCGCGACGCCCACGAGGTCGCGCGGACCGATCTTCCTGGCCTGGAGTTCCCAAGCCAGCGCGTCGGCGCGCAGGAGGAGCTCGCGGTAGGACATCCGACGTTGGCCGTCGACGACCGCGATGGCATCCCCACGGACGCGCGCGATCCTTTCCAGGCGGTCTCCCAGCAGAGCGGAAGCCCGTTCCGGCGCGGCGCGATTCGCGGCTCGACCCTCCGCTTCGGTGCGCGGCGACACCGACTCATCGGTCGATCCACCGCTCGGCAATCGCCCCTGCGTTGCGGCGACGTCCGGGTCGTAGTTCGATTCGCTCACCAACCAGGTCTCCTCGTCTCCTCAGGTGGACCGCCGACGATGCGGTGAACACCCCGCCCAACTTGCCTTTGGAGCGAGGGGATTACCAGGATTGCCGCAGTCGTTCTCGGGTAAGAGCGAGACCCCACAAAGCACGAGCACGGGCAGGCAAGCGCCGACCCTCGGTCCACAGTCCCGCCCAAAGCCAGTACAGCGACCACGCCACGAGTCCAGTCAGGGCACGCACCCGGCGTTTCCACGGGCGGATCCAAGCAGCAGCGCCAAGGAGTGGCGGCCGAGGGGAGCAGATTTCCATTCGGGCCATATCGCGTCCGAATCGTGACGCCCTTTCCTGGAACAATTTCTTGTCCACGAGCCCGGGCTGGATGCGATGACCGACCACCACCTCGGGCACGAAGACCCCACGGTGCCCCCTCTCTTCGAGCGCCACGACGAAGTAAGGCTCCGTGGTCCAGACCGGGGGAAACCGCACACCCTCTCCCAGCAGCGAGCGACGGAACCAGAAGTGGCCGCCGCTCGGAAACCGCGGGCAGCCGATCCCGAATTCGACGTCGCCCACCGGACCGAGATCGAAGACCGAGAACAACAGACCCTGTGCCAGTGGCGCATGCGCCCAGGGCGGGACGTCGACACCCGGAGGCCATATCACGTGGGAGCGCCCGGAGAAGATCTCGAACTCGGGGAGCCGGCGCGCGGAGGCCAGGACTCCCTCGATCCAACCTTCCGCAGGAGACATGTCGTCGTCCAGCACAGCGACGATCTCGCCGAGGGCGCCCTCGTCGATGGCACGGTTCAGCGCATGCGACTTTCCGGACCGCGGTTCGTGCAGGAGGCGCGACGCCGGAAGCCCCGGGACATCCAGAGCCGTAACCGGCAACGGCGGCTCACTGCCGTTGTCGATCACGACCGCTTCGTAGGGCTCGCTCCCGGAGCAGGCGGCCAGGCACATGAGCGTCTCCCGAAGCGACTCGGGGCGGTCCCTGGTTGCGATGAGGATCGAAAGAGCCGGTTTTCGCGACGTGTCCATGAATCGGCACCGAGGATGCGGATGGAAAGTCGGGCTCCGGATGAACGAGGGAAGCGGCAGCTCAGCCTCGGCCCAGACGAAGGCTGGCGGGGCCCGGGCTTCGAATGCGAGGAGACGACCGGTCGCTGGGAGGCAGCTCTTCGCACGAGGTGGCGAAGAAGCACGGCTCCAGGGTCACGATGGGGGGATCCGGTGGCGTCACGCGGAACATGGCGATGTGCACCGGGCGATCGCGATGCTTCAGTGCCAGCGCGAGAAGGTGGTCTGCTCCGGCGTCCAGAAGCGCAAACCACCAGTCGGGTGGGTGATCGGCCGCCTCGGACCCGAGGTGCACGATGACTGGGCTTGCGCCGCGAAGCACGAAGCTCAGGTTCCGCGGCGGCAGCGCGAGCCCCACGCCGCGTGCCTTGAGGTACGCCTCCTTGAGCGTCCAGATCTGGAAGAAGCGCCGTGTTCGCTCCATCGGAGCGAGGACGCGCAGGCCGGCGATCTCCTCGGAAGAGAACACCGAGGTCGCCAGCGCGAGGCAGTCCACGTCTTCGCTCGTCTCCTCGAGGTCCACTCCGATGTCGGCGTCGAGCGTCACCGCGCAGGCCACGAGATCGCGCGTGTGCGAGAGGTTGAAGCGCAGCGGAGGTCCGGCCGGGGCTGCGATCTCAGGCCGGCCATGGACTCCGCGCTCGAAGCGCCACGCCTCCGGAGGAACCGGGAGGTAGCGCGAGAGCGTCGTGCGGACCAGGGCGCGGGTGACGACGGCGCGGCGGCGGTCGACCTCGCGATGGAACCCGGCACAGGACGCGCGCTCCTCCGGAGTGAGCAGGTCGCGGCACCGCTGCATCACGACCGGATCCCGAGCCGGATCGGTCCTGGCCAGCCATACGTCGACGCCGCCCGCAAGCCTCTCGGGATGAAAGGACGCGGATGCGTCGACTCCGGAGGCCAAGGCCTTCAGACATCTCTCCTGTTTGCCAAGATCGCTCTTCTCCTTTTCAGGGTGCGCCGGAGATCGACTCCGACCTCAGCAGCTTCACCGGCCGGGCGGGGATGCCGAACACGGTCGAGTTCGGCGGCACGTCCTTCACCACCACGGTGTTGGCCCCGATCACCGTGTCGTGCCCGACCGTGAGATGGCCGAGGATGCAGGCTCCCGCGCCGATGTCCACGCGGTCCTCGATCGTCGGCTTGGCCGTATCGTCGTCACGGCTCAACAGGCCCATCGTGGTGTTGTGGCGGATGTGGACGTCATTTCCGATCGCACGAGCGCCGAGCATCATCCCGCCGTGATGCCAGATCCGCACGCGCCGACCGAGCTTCACGGTGTACGAGAGATTGATCCCCCAGAGCCAGTCGACGACGAGGAACAGACAGCCGTAGATCGCGGAGAAGGGTGCTCGCAGGAGCTTCGGCCGGATGCCCATGCGCCAGTTGCCGAAGCGCTGCAACGCGATCGCCCAGAAGCCCGGCTCGAGGAGTTTGCGGTCGTGCGTTGCGAAGTCCTCGGCGATCAGGGCCCAGAACGAGATCCCGGGCGGATTCTCGTTGCGCTCGCCCCTGGGCAGCGGCGGTCGCGCGGGAACCGGGGTGGCTGTGAGCGGACTCGTCATCGTCCGTTCCGGTCGGCCAGGAAGCTGAGACGTATGAAGTCCGAGAACATCCGCGGTTTGACGGTGGAGGGCTTGCTCTGAAGGCGCTGCCGGATGCGCCACAGCGAAAAGCCCGTGAGCCAGGCCAGGTTCGCGAGCATCAGGTACGCGCGGCCGTGGTTCTTGGCGAAGTAGTGACGTCGCGATTCGAACCAGTACCGCGGCATGGGCGTGCTCGTGTCGTTCAAGCCGGTCGACTGGCCCCCCAGATGCACGACGCGACTCGCCGGCACGTACCAGCACGGCCATCCCGCATGGCGCGCCTGAAGGCAGAAATCGGTCTCCTCGCAGTAGAGGAAGTACTGCTCGTCGAAGAGGCCGATGTCCTCGAAGACCCGACTGCGAATCATCATGCTCGCGGCGCATATCCAATCGGTGACATGGGCCTCGCCGCGCGAGGGCGGTGCCACGATGCGGTTCGCCAGCAGCCTGCTGACGATGCCCAGCCCCAGGGCGGATTCGAATTCAGCCGCCAGGTTGGGAAAGCGGAATGCCGAGCGATGGATGGCGGCGTCGAGGCTCTCGAGCCGGCTGCCGGCGATGCCCACCTCGGGATGCCGGTCCATGAACTCCATCAGCTCGCGGAGCGCCCCTGGACGGACGAGCGTATCCGGATTGAGGAGATGCACGTACTCGGGCTTCTCAGCCGACGCGAGCACACTGCGGACGGCCACGTTGTTGCCGAACGAGAAGCCGCCGTTTCGACCGGCTTGGACCAGGGAAGCCCATGAGCTCCAGCGCTCGCGCTCGATCGCTGCGGCCAGCGTCTCCTGGGATCCATCCCCTGAGGCGTTGTCGACGACCACGGCACGACTCCCTGGGATCGCCGCGATCTCCGGGGCCACGGAGCGCAGGCAGTCCAGCGCCAGCGATGGCGTGCGGTAATTGACGATGACCACGACCAGTTTCAAGGCAGACAGTCCGTCTTTCGGTGCCGGGAAGGCGCGGCCTGCAAGTGTACCAACCGAACCCGACGCGGCGCTCGCGCGTGGCGGGTCGAGTTGCGCTGAGAGGCTCACTGGCTCCACTCCACGAACGTGATGCGCCGACGAGGCTCGGGTAGGCTCTGGTCCATGAAGCGTCCGGCCCTCGCCCGCCGTAGAGAGGTCTGGATCCCCACGGTCTGGGGATGGCTGACGATCCTGGCCGCGAGTTGCCTGGCGTTCGTGTTCGTGCTTCGCCACATTCCTTCCTTCCTGGCTCCGAACCGGCCCGTAGGCGCGCGCCTGATGGTCGTCGAAGGCTGGATGCCGCCCGACGAGCTCGACCAGGCCGTCGCAGCTTTCCATTCCGGCGGCTACGAGCGCATCGTCACCACGGGCGGACCGATTCCGCAGGGATTCGAGCGGCTCGGCTGCGCATCCTTCGCGGAGCTGGCCAGGGACTTCCTCCTGAAACGCGGCCTCCAGGACGGTTCGGTGATCGCTATCCCTGCGCCCGCCTCCGCCCAGGATCGCAGCTTCCTGAATGCGGTGATGTTGCGCGAGTGGGCAAAGCAGGAGGGGCTTGCCCTGGATGCGCTCGACCTCTTCTCCTCGGGCGTCCACAGCCGTCGCTCCTGGGTGCTTTATCAGATGGCGTTGGGGCCGACCGTGCGCGTCGGGATCCTCGCGGCGCGGCCCGGCGCGTACGATTTGGACGCTTGGTGGAGGACCAGCGTCGGGGCGAAGACCGTCCTCTCGGAGACCATCGGTTGGATCTGGACCGAGCTCTTCTTCCGACCCGGGGCGCCCGGCTCCCACGAAGAGAAATGGGGCGATCCCCGAGTCACTCCGCGTCCGGCAGCATCCGATCACCTCGAAGCAGCCCCCGGTTCCGGCGCGATGGGACGGTGAGGCCGCCCGATGCACGGCCGACAACTTCCGCCCGGCTCGGGCTTCTCTGCCGCGCGTGTTGCAGTAAAGTCCACTCATCGTGTGCGGAATCGCAGGCATCCTGGATCCCAAGGGAACATCCCCGACCCGAGAGCTGCTGCAGCGGATGATCGGGACCCTCCGCCACCGCGGCCCGGATGCCCGCGGTGTTCACGTTGACCGTGCGTGCGGCCTCGCCCACGCCCGGCTCTCCATCCTGGACCTGACCGGCGGCGGGCAGCCCATGGCGATCGACGGAGGCGACCTGGTCATCACGTTCAACGGCGAGATCTTCAACTACATCGAGCTGCGCAGCGAGCTCGAGACGAAGCACGGGCGGCGCTTCGTGACGCGGTCGGATACCGAGACCATCCTCCACGCGTACGCGGTGTGGGGCGATCGTTGCGTCGAACGCATGAACGGCCAATGGGCGTTCGCGCTGTGGGATCGGAAGCGGGAGCGTCTGTTCTGCGCGCGCGATCGCATCGGCGTGCGCCCGTTCTTCTGGGCCATCCACGAAGGGCGTTTCCTGTTCGGTTCCGAGGTCAAGGCGATCTTCGCCCACCCCGGCGTGCGTCGCGCTCTCGATCTCCACGGGTTGCACGAGGTGCTCACGTTCTGGTGCGCGGCAGCCCCGCGCACGGTGTGGCAGGGTGTTTCGGAGCTGCCGCCCGGCTGCACGCTGGTCGTCGACGCCTCGCCTCGGGCCGGGGGCCGCGTCGAGGTGAAGCGATACTGGCAGCTCGACTACACGATCGACGACTCGAAGGACGAGGCCGAGCGAACCGAGGAGCTGCTGGCCCTGCTGGTCGACGCGGCGCGCATCCGGCTGCGCGCCGACGTGCCGGTGGGCGCGTACGTGTCGGGCGGGCTCGATTCGTCGGTGATCGCGGGGGTGGTGAAGCGTCACACGCAGACACCCCTGCATACCTTCTCGGTCACCTTCGAAGACCCCGATTACGACGAGAGCGGCTTCCAGCGGGAGGTCGTCGAGCTCCTCGGAACGCAGCACGAAACCGTGTCGGCCAGCCACGAGCTCATCGGGCGCGTCTTCCCCGAGATGGCGTGGTTCATGGAAACGCCCGTCGTGCGCACCGCGCCGGCGCCGCTCTACGTCCTCGCCGGCCTCGTGCGGCAGAACGGCTTCAAGGTCGTGCTGACCGGCGAGGGCTCCGACGAGATGCTCGGCGGCTACGACATCTTCAAGGAAGCGAAGATCCGCCGTTTCTGGGGGCGACAGCCGTCGTCGGAGATGCGCCCGAAGCTCCTGCGCCGCCTCTACCCCTACCTGAAGAACCTGCAGGCGCAGCCGGACGCGTACCTGAAGGCGTTCTTCCACGTGCGACCTGCGGACCTCGACAGCCCGTTCTTCTCGCACCTGCCGCGTTGGCGACTCACGCAGCAGATCAAGGGTTTCCTGAGCCAGGATGTGAAGGCGGCGCTGGCCCGGCACGACCCGTTGGAGGAGCTGCGCGGGCGCCTGCCGCGGGAGTACACGAGCTGGCACCCGTTCGCGCAGGCGCAGTACCTCGAGAGCACCATCCTGCTGCCCGGGTACATCCTCTCGTCCCAGGGCGACCGACCTGCCATGGGCCACAGCATCGAAGGGCGATTCCCGTTCCTCGACGCGCGGCTCATGGACTGGGCGGCGAAGCTGCCGCCCAGGTTGAAGATGAGCGGCCTCGACGAGAAGCACATCCTCAAGCGTGCCGCGCGAGGCCTGGTCCCGCCGCGCGTTCTCGAGCGCCCCAAGCAGCCGTACCGGGCGCCGGACGCCGCCAGCTTCATCGACCCCGTCACGCGCAGGTCGCGCCATGCCTACGTGGACGAGCTCCTGTCGCCCGAGCGCGTCGCGAGAGGCGGCATCTTCGATCCCGGTGCCGTGCAGAAGCTGGTCGAGAAGGTGCGGTCCGGGACAGCCGTGGGGGTGAAGGACAACATGGCCTTCGTCTCCGTCCTCTCCACGCAGCTCGTGATCGACCGTTTCCTCGAACGCTTCGAGAGCGGACTCCCTGCATCCCTTCAAGCCATCCCATGAGCGACATCGCGCAGAAGATCTCCGATTTCATCGTCGACAACCTGCTCCTGGGTCGGACGGTCGACATCGTCGGTACCTCTTCGTTCCTCGAGGCCGGCATCATCGACTCCACCGGAGTGCTCGAGCTCGTGCAGTTCCTCGAAGAGACCTGGAGCTTCTCGGTGAAGGACGAGGAGATGGTTCCCGAGAATCTCGACTCGCTCGCCAGGCTCGTGGCGTTCGTGAACAAGAAGCTCGCGGGGTAGCCGTGCAGATCGAGTGCTTCCTCGAGGAGAGCGCGCGCCGCACGCCGGACAAGGCGGCGCTGGTGTGCGGCGGCACGCGCTGGACCTACGCCGCGATCGATGCGGAGGCCAATCGGTTGGCCCACGCGCTCATGGCCCGCGGCGTCGCGCGCGGGGACCGCGTGGCCGTGTGCCTCGAGAACACGCCTGAAGCCGTGTTCTCCATCTTCGGCGTTCTCAAGGCGGGCGCCGCCCTGGTGCTCGTGAATCCAACCACCAAGAGCGAGAAGCTGGGCGCGCTCCTCGGCGACTCGACCGCCTGCGCCCTCGTGATCGCCGACAGGAAGCTCGAGAGCGTCGGCGGAGCACCGTCGCGTTCCGACCACCTGCGCACGATCATCATCGTCGGCGAGCCGCAGCGGCTCCCCACAGGGTCCTTGACGCGGGACATCGCTCCCGAGGTGTTCACCTGGAAGGAGCTCGTCGGCACCGGCGATGCCGCGCCGGTCGCTGAGCGTGCCGGCGACGGCGATCTCGCGTGCCTCCTGTACACCTCGGGATCCACGGGCCGCCCCAAGGGGGTGATGCACACGCACCGGTCGCTCGCGACCGCGACCGGCTCGATCGCGGAGTATCTGGGGAGCGCGCCGGACGACGTCGTGCTGTCGGTGCTCCCGCTCTCGTTCGGGTACGGCTTGAGCCAGCTGCTGCCGACTTTCCTCGCCGGCGGGACTCTGGTTCTCGAGCGCTCCTTCGCGTTTCCTCAAGTCACGTTGCAGCGCATGGCCGGCCAGAGGTGCACGGGGTTCGCGATGGTGCCGACCATCGCAACCATCCTCCTCCAGAACGACCTGACGAAGTTCGACCTCTCTTCGCTGCGCTACCTCACCAACGCCGGCGCGGGCATCGCGCCGGAGCTCCTGAAGCAGCTCCGCCAGCGTCTGCCCTGGGTCAGGATCTTCCCGATGTACGGCCAGACCGAGTGCATCCGCGTGACCTTCCTGCCCCCGGAGGAGGTCGACCGGAATCCGACGTCCGTCGGCAGGGGCATGCCGAACCAGGAGATGTGGATCGTCGACGAGGAGGGGCGGCGCCTCCCTCCCGGCAACACCGGCGAGCTCGTCGTGCGCGGCGCTCATCTCATGCGCGGCTACTGGAATCTTCCTGAAGCCACGGCCCAGAAGCTGAGGCCGGGCCCCGTGCCCGGCGAGAAAGTGTTGTTCACCGGGGACCTCTTCCGCCTGGACCAGGACGGCTGGTTCTACTTCGTCTCCCGCAAGGACGACATCATCAAGACGCGCGGCGAGAAGGTGAGCCCGCGCGAGGTCGAGATCCTCCTCTGCAAGCTCGATGGCGTGCTCGCCGCCGCGGTGATCGGGATCCCCGATGCCCTGCTCGGCCAGGCCGTCAAGGCCTTCATCGTGAGGAAGCCGGGGGCCGAACTCGACGAGAAGGCTGTCCTGCGCCACTGCGCCCGCCACCTCGAGGACTTCGCCGTTCCGAAGAAGGTCGAGTTCCTCGAGGAGTTGCCGAAAACCGCCAACGCGAAGATCGACAGACAAGCGCTCTTGGAGCGAAGCGAGCCGGCTTGAAGTTGACTCCCGACGTCCTCAGGCTCGACACGAAGAAGACCGCCGACTCCATCGCCGAGAAGCTGCGCGAGATCGTCGTGGGCACGTGCAAACGACGCGGCGTCGTCGTGGGGCTCTCCGGCGGCATCGACTCGAGCGTCACGGCAGGCCTCGCCGTGCGCGCCCTCGGCAAGGAGCACGTCCTGGGACTGCTCATGCCCGAGACGGATTCCGCGGATGAGACCCTGGGGCTCTCGCAGAGCGTCGCTCGGGCACTCGGCATCGAGACCGTGCACGAGGACATCACCCCCATCCTCACGGCAGCCCGGTGCTACGAACGGCGCGACGCGGCCATCCGGAAGGTGGTGCCCGGCTACGGTCCCGGTTGGAAGTCGAAGATCGTGCTGCCGAACGTCCTGGAGAGCGAGGCGATCCGCTTCTACTCCGTCGTGGTCCAAGGCCCGGATGGACGATCGCAGAAGGTCCGGCTGTCGTCCGAGGCCTACCTCGGCGTGGTCGCGGCGACGAACTTCAAGCAGCGCACTCGCAAGATGCTAGAGTACTATCATGCCGATCGGCTGAACTACTGCGTCGCTGCCACGCCGAACCGGTTGGAGTACGATCAGGGCTTCTTCGTCAAGGGTGGCGATGGCCTGGGAGACGTGAAACCCATCGCGCACCTTTACAAGCAGCAAGTGTACGCCCTCGCGGAGGAGGTCGGCATCCCGGCCGATGTTCGCGGTCGACGTCCGACCACGGACACGTACTCGTTGCCGCAGTCGCAGGACGAGTTCTACTTCTCGCTTCCGTACGAACAGATGGACCTGTGCTTGTGGGCCAAGAACCACGCCGTCGCGGCAGCCGACGTCGCGACCGCGCTCCACCTCGATGCCGAGCAGGTGGAGCGCGTGTACAAGGACATCGAGCAGAAGCGCCGCACCACGCGCTACCTGCACTTGAGGGCCCAGCTCATCGAGGCCGTGCCCGAGGCGGGAGGATGAGAGCCGCCGCCGTACTGGCTGGCCTGGCGCTGAGCTCGGCCTGCGGCGGAGAGACACCTTCGGCGCCGGAGACCAGCGTTTTGACCGACGACACGCTCAAAGAAGATCTGGCGACACTGCGCAGCGCGCGTGTCTTCTTCGGCCACCACTCGGTCGGCCAGGACATCCTCGACGGCCTGGCCGTGCTCTCGAAGGAGGCTGGCATCGAGGTCAAGATCGACGAGGGACCGGTGGGCCAGAATACCCGGCCGCTCGAGAAGTTCGCGGACTTCGCCAAGCGTGCCGAGAGCCAGCCGGCGGATCGGACACAGCTGATGCTCATGAAGCTGTGCTTCGTCGATTTCAACCCGCGGACCGACGTCGACGAGCTCGTCCAGGCCTACCGGCACGCGGTCGAGCGCGTGCGCAAGGCGCGGCCCGGGGTCAAGATCGTGCACGTCACGCCGCCGCTCTGCACGCGGCCGACCGACGTGAAGTCGAAGCTCAACCGGGCGCTCGGCCGTCCTGTCTGGGAGGACCAGGCGAACGCCAGGCGTCTTGCCTACGGCGAGAAGCTGCGGGAAAGCTTCGCGGACGAACCGTTCTTCGACCTCGCGAGGGTCGAGTCGACGCGCCCGGACGGCACGCGTGAGCAATACGACGTCGACGGGCATCCCGTGCCGATGATGTGGACCGGCTACTCGAGCGATGGTGGACACTTGAACGACACGGGCAAGCGTGCGGCGGCGAAGGCGTTCGCTCATGCCCTCGCGGTCGCTCTGCGGAAGTGAGATGATCGCGGCGCAGGCAGACGTCAGAGCCTGGCGTTCCCCGGCGATCGACACCTCGCGACAGCCATGACCCACGCTGCACCTGCTCCGGAGTCGACTTCGGCTGCCGCGGACTCGGCCCGCGCCTCGCTCAGGGGCCGTGTCATCAGCGGCTCGGTGTGGACCATCGCCAGCTACGGCGCCAGCCAGGTGCTGCGTCTGGCGGGCAACGTGGTTTTCGCGAAGCTGCTCTCTCCCGAGGGCCTCGGTTTGATGCTCCTGGTGTCGATCTTCGTCCAGGGCTTGACGATGTTCTCGGACATCGGCATCGGCCCGAGCATCATTCAGAGCCGGCGCGGCGAGGAGCTGGCCTACCTGAACACGGCCTGGACGATCCAGGTTGCGCGCGGTGTCTTGTTGTGGATCGTGAGCCTGATCGGTGCTGCGCCGTTCGCGACCTGGTATGGCCAGCCTCAGCTCTCTGCGCTGGTCCCCGTGGCGGCGATGGCTTCGATCATATCAGGCTTCACTTCGACAAAGCTCTTCTCGAGCAACCGCAAGATCGCGTTGGCGCGGATCACGCTACTCGACTTCGCCAGCCAGACGCTGGGCTTGGTCACGATGGTCGTTTGGTGTTTCGTATCACGCACTGTATGGGCGATCGTGTTCGGAGGTCTGGTCGGCACGACGGCGAAGATGGTGTTGAGCCACGTTGCGCTCCAAGGTGAGCGCAACGGGTTCAAGTTCGAACGCGCAGCAGTCCACGAGTTGACGACATTCGGTCGCTGGATCTTCCTATCGACCTCACTCTCCTTCTTGACTTCGCAGGTCGATCGCTTGATGCTGGGAAAATTCGTGCCCATCGGTCTGCTCGGCGTGTACAGCATGGCCACGAATCTGGCGTCGTTGCCGCCGATGGTGACGCTTACCTTGACTGGCGGCGTGTTGTTTCCACTTCTCGCGCACCATTCGCGCACCAATGCAAAGGAGTACGAGCGAGCGCTCTTCGCGGCGCGACGAGTCATCCTCGAAGGAGCACTGTTCTTGCTGGCAGGACTGGCACTTCTTTCGCCAGCGTTCTTCCGGATCCTGTACGACCAGCGCTATTCAGAAGCGACGTGGATGACCCAGGTGCTGATCGTGCCGATGTGGATTTGGATGCTGATGATTTCCGCGGACCGAGCCGTGCTGGCCGTAGGGGAGTCCCGGACCCTGGCGGTCTCCAATGCGGCGTCCCTGCTGGTCAAGATCGTCGCTTGCATCCTGGGCTATCACATCGCTGGCCTGGCGGGCTTCATCCTCGGCCTCGCTCTGGGAAACCTGGCCGGGCACGTTCCGATCGTGCTCTCGCTGCGTCGGCGCGGCACTCACATTCTCAAGCAGGACCTCGCGTACACGGCGGTTGCGGTGTCGTCGGTCGGCGGGGCCCTCCTGGTGCAGCGCTGGGCGGTTGCCGAATTGAATGTGGGTTGGCGCACTTGGGTCGAGATCGCGGTGGCTGCGGTTGTCCTGGTTCCGCTGGGCCTGCGTGTCGTGAAGAACGGGAGGCAGGCCCTCTCCCGGCGATGAGCTCGCGTGCCGGATGATGGCCACGCAGCGGGACCGCACGGATCGACAACCCCGCCAGGATTGGGTTGTGCGTCAGCTGAGGTACTTGGCGAGGAGCTGCGAGCGCCTGCGGTGCATGGCCTTGTGGGTGACCCCGCGACCCGCGCGAAGCGCAGCCAGCCCCATGGAGCGCAATTCAGAGGCAGCGCCGTTCGCTCGCTCGATTGCCGATGCGAGCGCAGGGACGTCTCCCGCAGGCACGAGCCAACCTGTCTTGCCGTGCTCGACATGGGGCCGGAGCCCATCCGTGTCGGAGGCGATGACCGGCACCCCCTGGGAATTGGCGTCGAAGACGATGCGCGGCTGCTCGGCGCTCAAGCTCGGGACGAGGACCGCGTGGTAGCGCCGCACCACCTCGAAGAACGGCTTGCCGTAGGGCACGGATTCCAGCACCGAGAGCCGGACAGACCGGACCTCCGCTGCCGCCCTGAGGCAGGCGTCCCTCTGCTCACCCTCGCCGATGATGTCGACTCGAACCTCGACGCCGCGCGCGTCGAGGGAGCGCAGCGCCGCGAGGAGCACCTCGACTCCCTTGGACAACAGCAGTCGACCCGCGAACAGAAGCCGGACGGGTTCGTGCGCCTTGGTCGCCCACGTGGCCTCGGCGGCCGCATCTTCCAGGATGTCCGCATCGTTCACCCATACCGCCGGGGTCACGAAGGCCCTCCCCAGGTTCCTGCTGCACAGCTCATCGCGGTAGGTCGGATGAGTGAAGAGAGCCAGGTGCGCGCGATTGCAGGACCAGCGCGCCATCCAATCCCGGAGCGGATCCATGTCCATCAGGCGATGCTTCCAGCTCGTTCGGCCAGGGCCCCCCAACCGCCAATCACCTTCCACGATGATGACGAGTCGCTTCCCGCGCAGGAGCGCGAAGGGGTTCACGATCCAGCCCAGCGGGAACGGCCAGCCGCTGATCGCAGAATGCACGATGTCCGCCCGCCCGATCGCGCGCCAGAGCACGGCTGCCGTTTGCGGCAGACGAAGCAGGGCGCGCAGGAGGGATGTCTGCGGTGGCAGGTAGGCGAAGGACACGCGTGCGCCCGGGGGAGCCTCGAACCGGACGAGGTCGGGTTCCGAGCCCCGCGGGAGACGCGGCGCGATGTTGACGAAATCTGTCAGGTACGTGAGGTGTTCGACGAAATCGTGGTGCCAGGATCGTCCCAGCCAGACCGCGCCGTCGCCGTCCACGTAGCAGGGGATGGGGGTCACGTGCAGATAGCGCCGGTTGATGACGGCAAACCCGTCGACGTCGGTCTGCGAGGGGGCATTCGTCATGGGTTCGCCCACGCGATGAATCTCCACCGGCGGCCGTGTCTGGTCAAGAGGCATGCGGCCGCGCGCGGCGTCACCCGCCGCCGTGCACGGGAAGCGGATCAAGATCCTGCTGCGGGAACGCAGCGGCCCCGGGCTCGTCGCCTGACGTCACGGGCGTCGCGCCTTCGCGTGGTTGGAGAGTCCCCGCCCGCACCTCGAGACGATCGCCATGCGATCGAGCGAGCCAACGGGACGCGAGCAATTCTCGAGGAAGGCGTGCACGGTGTCTCGACGCGGGCCGATGGATAGAATGTGCCGGACGTGCAGAGAGTGCTCGAAGCAGCGAACGGGACGATGTACGCCCAGATCGCCGCGCTCATGAGCGTGCCGGAGGCGATGCTGCGCGACTGCACCCTGGCTGCCGAGCGCTTCCAGAGGATCCCCCCCTGCTCATCGAAGCGCAAGCCGGGGATCGCACGACCCAAGCGCGCCCACGCTGTGTCGATCTGCACGTTCTGCTCGTCTCCAGGACAGTGAGAGCTCACCCGATGGCCCGACTTGTCGAGAAGCGAAAGAGACTACGGGTTGTTCTGTTGACGGCTGGTGTGACCCTCGCCCTCACCCTCGGGACAGGTGAGATCGTCACGCGTTGCTTCTTGAGATCTCGCTGGAACACCGCAAATCTGCGAGAGCAGCTGAAGCGTGTCAGCATAAGATCCTTGATCGACTTCGATGATGACCCCCAGGTGATGTACAAGCTGAGGAGCGGCCTCGACACCGAGCTGCAGGAATCGCGAGTGCTCACGGATGAGTCCGGTGTCAGGGTGGGGACCGCGAGCCCGGGGGTTCCAGAACAGTCCATCCGGGTTGCCCTGATCGGCGATTCGTCCTCCTTTGGCTGGCGCGTCAATTACGAGGACTCGTTCGGTGAGAAGCTACGCAGCGCTCTGGAAGTCATGGCCGGATCGCCAGTCGTCCTGCGCAACTACTCGGTCCCGGGTTACAACGCCAGTCAAGAATTCCACGTGTTCGTGAACAAGATCCTGGCGTTCAATCCTGGATTGCTGATCGTGCTCCACGACCACAACGATTCGCAACCGACGGGCTGGGGCTACGTCGGTTGGATGCCACCCGAGTATGGTGACAATGTCCTGCACTCGGCCCTGCTGAAGGTCGTCCTCCGCCAGCTCAAGAAGATGAAGGACAAGCCTGTTCTCATGGAGGCGGATGGCCAGAACGAGTACATGGGCGAATACTGTGTCAAGGGCCCTCTCTACGAAGTCATGATGGAGAGCCGGCGGGCCCTCATGGAAGCGGCGCATGCCCGGGGAATCCCCGTGCTGATCGTGGTCTTCAACGCCAACGTCGCGGCCGACGACGACTACGTCACGAGCGATACCTATCTCCGTCTCCACAAGAACACATCAGACCGATTTCGGCAGATGGGGTACGAGGTGCTCGATCTCTACCCGCAGTACCAGCAAATGCTGAAACAGGCGGGGATGAAGGACATGCACACCCTGTGGGTGGATGCCGAGGATCATCACCCGAATCCTCTCGGGCACACATTCATCGCGGAGGTGCTGCTGAGGCATATCGAGGCAACTCCGCAGCTGAAGCGGGTGTTCGTGAGAAGTCGATAGACGCACCTCTCAAAGGGGTCGAGCCAGGCACGGCATGCGCCGTCGGGGTCCCCCTGTGGACGATGCCGGACGTCCCGGTGCGACAACCCCGTGTTGCCGTAGACCATCGGGTTCCGGCTTCACCTCGGGGAGTGCAGGCACACTGGGAGTCTCGGTCGCGAACTGCATGAGTGCCCCGGCCAGGAAGAGCGTGAATGGAGCGAAGAACGCATTGGGTAGCAGGTCCACAGCTCGCACGAGGACCAACAGAATCAAGGCGACGATCAAAGCCCGCTGACGTCCAGGCGGAACGAACCGCAGCCTTCTCGCCGAGAGGATGACGGGCGTCAGGAGAAGGCTGAAGAAGCTCAGAAACCCGGTGAGACCGAACATGCCCATCTCGAGGATCCAGTACCCGTCGGTCACGGACATGTCGGTCCCGGTCAGAGCATCATAGTGAAGATTCCTTCCCCAGGTGCCCCAGCCGAACAAGGGACGCTCGCGGGCCTTCTGGAGCAGCAGGTCCTCATTCTTGAAACGGAACTCGAGGGAGTAGGCCCGGTCGTGGCTCACGGTCTCCGCCGCCTCCACGAACACTCCCGTCGGGAACAACTCTTGTGACCTGAGCAAGGGATAGAGCAGGACCACGAACGACATGAGCATGGCCGCCTTGGCTTGCACGTTCACTTTCGTCGTGATCATCAGAGCGGGTACCAGGAGTCCGAATAGCAAAGGCCCCAAGCTCTTGCAGAATGCCAGCCCCACGAGCAAGATTACAAAGCTCAGAATCGCCCGCGTTCCAAGGATCTTCACCCCGGCTTGCAAGAGCCCGAGGGAAGCGATCACCGCCGTCGCCATGAAGAGCGCCAATTCCAGACTGTGGGAAGTGAACACAACCGGTCGAAATCCACCGCTGCGGATGTGCTGGGAAAAGACATGCGGGAAGTACCCGTAGAGGGTCGCATGCAACTGCGGGCTCATTCTCACTTCCCAGAGGATGAGCGGCACGTTGACGAGTCCGAAGAACACGATGACGCGGAGCACGGATTGAACGTCCTGGTGGCTCCGGATGAGACGGGAGCCCAGGAAGAATGGGACGCCGATGGTCACCAGTCGATGAAAGGCGACTCCGAGGGCGTCATATTCGGAGAGGCCCGGTAGCTTGATCCCCCCGTAGTGGAGAGGATCCGAGTTCGTCGAAACGGAAATGAAGGCGCACAGAACTTGCGTCCCGATCAAGATTGCGGGCCAACGGGCTCTTCGCGCGTTCCGGAGACTCGGCGGAACGAAGAGGTAGTAGCCGATCAGACAGGCGAGTGCTCCGACCACGTGTCGGTCGACCGGCGGCAGACCCGGGAAATCGATCGAGAAGTTCGCGGGAAGAAGGACGGAGGCCCCCAGGATCGTGATCGTTGCAGCGGTCACGGGCCGGAGGGTGCGGAAGAACAGCAGCGCTGCGGGCACCCAGCCGATGAGTGCGAGATACGCGACTAGATTGGGCATGGCTGTTCCGCTCCTGGTGGGGTGGACGGCCGGCCGGGTGCAATCGAGCCGGGACCCATTCAGGGAGCGGGCTGGAGGTCTTGTCGAGATTCGTAGTCGGCGATGTGCCTCGGCGGACACCCAAGCACAAACCCGGGATGAATACCAGACAACCGGCCAGTCACAGGCAGTGCCCCGGGACGTGCGGGATGGTCACGCAGGTCCTTCGAGTTCGACCCTGGGGGGCCCAGGGTCGCTTGCCCCGACAGGTCTCGTGGGCCCCGCCTGGAAGAGCCCGGCGAGTTTCCCGGCCTCGATGCTCACGTCGTGCTGGGCCTTGACGCGTTCCCTCCCACGGACGCCCATGCGTTCGAGCTCCTCGTGCGGCGTGGTCAGGGCCTCGCGCATGGCGTGCACCAGCGCGTCGACACTCGAAGCCGGCACGAGCCATCCGTTCTCGCCAGGGACGACGAGCTCGGGGACTCCGGCCACGTAGGTGGCGATCACGGGTCGCCCGAGCGCGAGCGCTTCCATCAGCACCACGGGCAGTCCCTCGGCGAAGCTGGGAAGCACGAAGATGCGATTCGACAGCAGCCGCTCGCGCACCTGCGCGCTGCTGAGCCAGCCGGAGAGCACGACGCGGCGCTCCAGCCCCAAGCGCAGGATCGCGCGCTCGATGTCCGGACGAAGCGGACCATCGCCGATCAGGTCCAGCTCGAAGGCGACGCCTTCGCCGGCCAGCCGCGCGGCAGCTTCCAGCAGCACGAGATGACCCTTCACTGCCTCGAAACGAGCGACGCAAACCAATTTGGGCTCCTTGGGAAGCGGGACGCTCGGTTGATCCAGATAGGTGGAGTCCAATCCGCAACGAACGATGCATATCTTGGCCCAATCGTCGGGCGAGGAGAATCGCAAGAGGTGGGCTCGTGCGTAGTGGCTGATGGCGGCGGCAAAGGTCGCCTCGTGGACCTTGCGTCCCAGCGAGATGAACGGGCCGAGGTCGAGCTCGTCCGGGCCGTGCATCATGAAGCTGTACGTGGGTCCGCCGAGCCGACGCGAAAGCAGAGCGATCGATGCCGCATTGGTTGCGAAGTGTGCATGCAAATGATCGATGTGTTCCTCTTCCATCCATCGCACGAGAGCGCACGCTTCACACAAGTAGATCAAGTAGAACAGCAGGCCGCGGTCCGAGCGCCAACCCATGTGCAGGGCGTCGAGCAGGGCGCCGACCCAATGCCGCGGCCTTCGGAGGGCGAGCATCACGGTGTGGCCGAGAAGCATGAGCGGACCGGCTTCGAGAATGACGCGCGTGAGCGCGCGCTCGGCGATGTCATCGCGATCTACCAGGAGCTCGTTGGCACCCCGCGTCGAATAGCGTTGCACCATGATGCCCAGTCGCTCCAAAGCAGCGATCTCGCGCCGGATGAAGGTGTGACTGGTCTTGGGGTATTGCGCGATCAGGTACGCGACCTTCATGACGGTTCTCCTGTTGGCTCGGCTAGCCCACTTCGCGAGCCGCACGGCCTCGGAGGTTGTCTCAGCCACGGTAGCACGTCGCAGACGGCCGAAACGAGGGTCACTTGTACTCGATGAGGCGCGGAGCGAGCCGGCGCCGCCGGTAGCTGAGGTAGCGCAGCATCCCCAACGATTGAGGCAGCTTCGCGGCCATGCAAGACACGGCGTACACGCCGGCATCGGCTGCGCTATCCCCACGAGAATGGCGCTTCGCAGCGATGCGTGCGGTCTGAGCGCACACCCCAGCGGCAGCGATCACGGCCACGGCCAGCACCGCCGAACTCGAGCCTCGATGGGCAGCGGCAAGCAACCCAAGAGCAAGCAGCGCCGGGAACGCGACCACCCACACGACCACGCCTCGCACGCAGCGGAGATCGTGTCGCGCCTTCGCGGCGCCGTGTCGAGCGAGGGACTCGGCTGCCGCGTAGCCGCTGCGTATCATGCGCCGCCACCACTGGGCTGCCCGCGTCATGGCCGCGTCGTGGAGCGTCATTTCGGCGTCGATCCGAAGGACCACGTATCCAAGCGCACGCAGGCGAAGGCACAGATCGGGTTCCTCGCCTGCGATCAAGCTGGGGTCGAATCCTCCGACTCGCTCGAGCGCAGGCACCCGCATCAGGGCGTCGCCGCCGCACGCATCGGCTTCGCCGACGGGCGTGTCCCACTCGAGGTCGCACAGTCGGTTGTAGATCGTCGCGTCACGAAAGCGCTCGCGGCGCCGGCCGCAGACGACAGCGACATCCGGACGCCCGAGCAGGGCCTTGCGCGCGGCCGGAATCCAACCGGACACGAGCTCACAATCGCCGTCGACGAATTGCACGAGCTCGATCCCGGGCCGCAGCTCCCGCAGGAGACGCAGGCCTTCGTTGCGCGCGCGTGCCGCCGTGAACGGGATCGCCAGGTCGAGCTCGACCACTTCGACGCCGAGCTTTCGCGCCAGCTCGACGCTCCCGTCCTGCGAACCCGAGTCGACATACACGACGGTCTCGCAGGGTCCTCGAACGGACTCCAAGCAGCGTCGCAATCGCTCTCCTTCGTTGCGGCCTATGGCGACCACACCCACGGCAGATTCGTCGTTGTTCCGCGGCATGTTGACGAAGGGCTAGGGTTCGTTCCCGAGGGAGATCGGGCGCGACGTCAGCCAGCTCGTGCGACGGTGCTCCGGCTCCTGGTGCGATCCCCGATCATGACCGAGCACGCTCTCGAGGTTAGCCTATCCTACGTGGCCTCGCACGCTGCACACCCCTCTCCCCGGAGCTGCGCCGGGGAGGAAGTCGGCCTTCCATGTGCGGCATAGCCGTCTCCATCGGTCACGTCGACGCGGCTGTCAAGGCTGCGGTCGAGCGAATGAGCGCCGCGCAGATTCACCGGGGGCCCGATGCCGGCGCCATCTGGTCCTCCTCGCCCGCGGACGGTTCTCGTGGCGTGGTGCTCGCGCACCGGCGCCTCTCGATCATCGATCTCAGCACCGACGCGAACCAACCCATGCACGACGAGCGGACCGGCAACGTGCTGGTCTTCAACGGGGAGATCTACGGCTTCGAGGAGCTGCGAGACGAGCTGCGTGGCCTGGGATCGAGCTTCCGGACACGCTCCGACACGGAGGTGTTGCTCCGCGCCTACGCGGTGTGGGGCGTCGATTGCTTGAAACGCCTGCGCGGGATGTTCGCCTTCGCGCTGTGGGACCCGACGCGTCGCATGCTCCTCGTCGCGCGCGATCGCGTCGGGATCAAGCCGCTGTACTACGCGCGGGTCGTCGACTCCGAAGGGCGTGCCACGATTCTTTTCGGTTCCGAGCTGCGCGCATTGCTCGCGTCCGGCTGCATCGAGCGACGACTCTCGCCGGAGGCCCTCGCGACCTACGCCTGGAACGGCTTCATCAACGGCGAGCAGACCGCTGTGATCGGCGTGCGCTCGTTGCCCGCTGGACACCATGCCGTGGTCGGCCTCGACGGCGAGTTGCCGAAGCCCGAGCGGTATTGGAGCCTGCCGATGGCGTCGGGGACCGGCGTGGACGATCTCGAGGAGCTCCGATCCGAGCTCGAATGTGCGACGCGGCAGCACCTGATCAGCGACGTGCCGATGGGGGTGTTCCTCTCGGGGGGGATCGACTCCAGTGCCCTGGCGGCGCTCGCCTCCCGGGCGGGCCGCGGACGGATCTGCACGTTCACCATCGCATTCGACGATCCGCGCTTCGACGAATCCGTCTACGCGCGACGAGTCGCCGAGGGCTTGGGGACGGAGCATCATGAGATCCGGTTGAGCGAATCGACGTTCCGGGCGCAGCTCGATGCAGCTCTCGCCAGCCTCGACCAGCCGAGCTTCGATGCGATCAACACGTACTTCGTCAGCCGCGCGGTGCGCGAAGCGGGCATCACGGTCGCGCTGGCCGGCACGGGCGGCGACGAGCTGTTCGGAGGATACCGCAGCTTCCAGGAGATCCCGCGCGGGTGTCGGATCGCGCGGGCGGCCGGCCTCGTGCCGAGGCCGGTATTGCGCCGGCTCGCAGGCGTCGTCACACGCGTCGCCATGGGAGCTCCGGGCGCCGTTCCACCGCAGACGCGCTGGGGCAAGCTCGAGGACGCGCTGACGACGCGCGGTGAGCTGGTCGACGTCTATCAGGTCTCGTACGCGCTGTATTCCGAGCGTTTCCTGGCCGAGCTGGTCGAGCGCGACTTGTTGGAAGACGTCGTGCGCGGGCTCACGTCCGAGCGGCGCAAATCGCTCCTTGCCGCGATCGACGGCAACACGGGGCTCCGCGCGATCTCGGCCCTGGAGGTCTCCAGCTTTCTCGGTCAGCGGCTTCTGCGCGACACCGACGCCGCCAGCATGGCCGTCTCGCTCGAGGTCCGCGTCCCGTTGCTCGATCACCTCGTGATCGAGTCGGTGTGGCGTTTGTCCGAGCGTCGCCGCTTCCTGCCGCTCGGCCGCAAGCAGGCGCTGCGGGAGGTCGCGCTCGGCGGACTCGACCCGTCGATCTTCGAGCGCCCCAAGTCCGGGTTCGTCCTGCCGATCGACCGCTGGGCGCGCGAAGGCATGCAGCGCGAGGTCGCGGACACCTTGAACGATCGCGACGCGTGCCGATCCGTCGGGCTCGTACCCGAAACCGTCGCGCGCCTGTGGCGAGCCTTCGAAGCCGGTGCTCCGGGGATCTACTGGTCGCGCGTCTGGTCGATCTTCGCGCTCCTGCGATGGTGCGCGGAACATTCCGTCGGCCTCTCGGGTCGCGGATCTCGCGCACCAAGCCGTCGGATGTGAGTCCGGGACGGAAGGCTAGGTCGACGAGAGCTGCCGATGGATCGCATCGGCCACGCGCAGAGCGTTCGCCGCGATGGTCAGGCTCGGATTGGTTCCACCGCTCGACGGAAAGAAGGAGGCGTCGACGACATAGAGGTTCTCGACATCGTGGGCGCGGTTGTTCCTGTCCAGAACGCTGGTGGCGGGATCCTCTCCGAAACGGCAGGTCCCGCACGTGTGCCCGAAGTTGAGGTTGTTCTCGCCGGTGAGGACCATGGTCCGGTGATGGGGCTCGAGGGCGGTGGCGAGTCGTCCTCGGTACGCCCGGGTCCGCTCCCGCAGCTCCTCGGTGTAGCGATACTCGAAGCGCATTCCATTCTTCGATTGCGGATCCGGGAACACTCGATTGTCCCAGTAGGGGAGGTCCTCGATGATGGATGCGAACACCGCCGCGCTGCGAAAGTAGATGGCCGCGATGCGGGCCACGATCCTGAGGAACGGACTGACGAGCAGCCTCTGCCACGCGGGGGTCTTCTGGACGACGGTTCTCAGGAAGTAGAGGATGTACCCCCAATCGGCGGCGATCCCCACGGACTGGAACGTGCCAAGCTTCCTGCCTTCCGAGAGATAGAAGTCGTTCAGCGCCAGGGCCTTCCTGGGGCCGACCGGCGAGAGCGGGCGCCTCGGCCGGACTGCGATGAAGTCGCTGGCGTGGAACATCAGGTTCCGACCGACGTTCCCGGAGCGATTGGCCAAGCCGTTCGGCCAGGCGGGCGACGCGGAGTTGAGGAGAAGAACGGGCGTCATGAGGGCGCCGGCGGCGAGCACGACGATCTTCCCGGAGATCGTCAGCTCTCGTCCCTTCCACCTGCAGCGAATCCGGTGCACGGCGGATGAATCGGCCTCGAGACCGAGCACTTCGCACTCCGCGAGGATGCGCGCACCGTGCTTCTCCAGGGCCGGCATGAGGCAGATGCGGCCGGCGTCGTTCTTGCAGCCGCGAGGGCAGAGCACGCCCCCGCACTCCTCGCAGCCGGGCAGGAACTCGTAGCCCGCGTGAGCGCGGTAGGGGTGCAGACCGAGCTCACGAAACGAATCGAGGAAATCCTGGTCTCGCGGGCTGAGGGGCGGTGGCTCGCGCAGCGAGGCCTCGGGATCGGGGTTCAGCGGGTCGGGCGTTCCGCGGATCCTGAAGAGCTCCTCCGCCCGCCGGTAGTAGGGCACGAGCTCGCCGTAGGAGATCGGCCAGGAGTCCGGCAGCGTGGAATCGCGGACCCCGGGATAGTTCGCGCCGGGCTTGAAGTCGCACGGAGCGAGCCGTTCCAGCTGCGCGGCGTACAAACCCGTCGTGCCGCCGGAACCGCATCCGAGCGGCGCGAAGAACTCGAGCCTTCCGAAGTTCGTCTGTCCTTCGATCGGCAGCGGCCAGCATCCGCGGCGAAGACGCGCATCGGGTCGTTCGTCCAGATCGACGGAAAGCCGGCCGTCGCCGCGGTCGGCATCACCGAAGAGGAACATCCCGCGTTCGAGGAAGAGCACGCGCCGCCCGAGTCGTGCGAGAGCGTAGCCGACCGTGGATCCGCCCATGCCGGTGCCCACGACCACGACGTCCCATGGGCCGTGTGCGGGGTCGTCGGGAGCGTACGGGAGCGACTTCACGTCCCGATCGGTCGAGGTCATGGCAGGGGAACTCTCCGGCTCATTGCGGCGGAAGCTTCGCAGTTGGAGCGCCCGGGTTCGGCGCCGCGCCAGGATAGCCGATCCTGCGGCCGGAGAGCTGTGCCCGGATTCGTGCGGCCATGCCGGACACACTCCATCTGCTTCGAGCGCAGTCGAATCGATCAGCGGGACCCAGCGATACCGCCGCCCCGGCCGGGGCGAAGCGTGAGCAGAGCGATCCACGCGAGGCCGGCGAGCGAGGCCCCGAGCAGGAAGGCCGCCGTGCTCCCGCGCGCGCTCCACACCGCACCGAAGATCACGCTCGCCGGCAGCGCGAGCAGGCCGACGGTCAGGTGATACCAGCCGAAGGCCGCGCCGCGGCGGCCTTCCGGCGCGATGCGCGCGACGAGCGCTTTCTCCGCGCTCTCGGAGAGACCGTGGTAGGCGCCGTACACGAGACACAGGGCGACGATCGCGGTCTTGTCCTCCGCGAACGCGAGGCCGGCGTAGACCGCGGCGTAGACGAGCCAACCCGCCGAGACGAGCGGCAGCGAGCCGAAGCGATCGACGAGGCGCCCGGAGCGGAGCGAGACGACGGACTTGACCACGTGCAGGCCGATCCACAGGAGCGAGAGCTGCACCGGACCCGAGCCGTGCGCTCCGACGTTCAGCAGAAGGCAGAGGTCGCTCGAGTTCCCGAGCGTGAAGATCGCGAGCGGCGCGAGCAGGCGCAGGAGCGGACCGTCGGGCATGGAGGAGCGCCAGGGAACCACCTCCGCTTCGGGCCTCGCATTCCGCGACTCGCGGACTCCGGCGAGCAGCACGGCGACCGCGACGACGCCCGGGATCGCAGCGAGCCAGAAGATCGTCCTCAGGTTGCTGGTCGCGAACTCGAGGAGCAGGATCGCGCACACCGGTCCGATGACCGACCCGGCGTGGTCCATGGCGCGGTGGAAGCCGTAGGCGGAGCCCCGGTTCCTCTCGCTCGTCGCCGCGGCGATCATCGCGTCGCGCGGGCTCGTGCGCAGGCCCTTGCCGGTGCGGTCGAGCGCGCGCACGAGCACGACGTGCCAGGGCGCGGCTGCGAGCGCGACGAAAGGCCTTGCGAGCGTCGAGAGCGCGTAGCCGCCGACCACGAACGGACGGCAGCGGCCCAGTCGATCGGACCAGCGGCCGGAGAAGAGCTTGAGCAGGCTCGCGACGGCCTCCGCGAAACCCTCGACCCACCCCAGGGCGAGAGCGCCGGCCCCGAGGACGCTCGTGAGGAAGAGCGGCAGGAGCGGCACGATCATCTCGCTCGAGACGTCGGTGAAGAAGCTCGTCCAGCCGAGCGCGACGACCTCGCGCGGAAGCTTCTCCCGTTCCGCGGGTCCGCCCGGGTTCGCGGTCATGCTCAGCGCGCGCGCTGGAGCAGCCCGAGCACGCGCTCCTTGACAGACGCCATCGCGACCGCGCCCCCCTCGGGATCCCCGCCGCACTCCCCGAAGGGTCGCGAGCACAGGAACACCGGCCCGTCCCTCGGATCGTCCGGCAATCGTCCGTGGCTGCCTCGCACGAGCCTCGCGTCGAGCGGGATCATGTCCATGAGGTAGCGCAGGCCGAGCTTCTTCTGCGCCAGGCGCAGCGCGACGCGCAGCTGCGGGAGGGCGAGCTGCGGATCGACGAACAGCTCGCACGGGTCGTATCCGGGCTTGCGGTGGATGTCGACCGTGCGGGCGAAATCGGGCTCGGCCGCGTCGTCGAGCCAGTAGTACCACGTGAACCACGCGTTCGGCCGCGCGATCGCGACCAGGTCGCCCGCGCGGGGGTGGTCGAGCCCGGCCTCGCGCTTCTGCTCGCCTTCGAGGACGGTCTCGACCCCCGGGAGCGCGAGGATCGCGGCCCTCGCATGCTCGGTGGCTTCGCGCGAGCGCGTGTAGACGTGCGCGACCTGGTGGTCGGCGAGAGCGAAGGCTCGGCTGCCGAAGGTGTCGAGCACCTCGCCCGCGGGCGTCGCGCGCGCGACGAGCAGCCCCGATCTCCGCAGCGCGCGGTTGATGTCGATCGGTGCGTCGACGGCGCCGATCCCGTACTCGCTGACGACCACGATCTCCGCGCCGGCGCGTTGCGCTGCAGCGCGCACGTCGCCGAAGACCGCGTCGATCTCCTCCACGGCGCGGAGCGAGCGCGGATCGTCGGGACCGAAGCGCTGGAAGTCGTAGTCGAGGTGGGGCAGGTAGGCGAGCGTCAGCGCCGGCCGCTGCTTCTCGAGCGTGCGGATCGCCGCGTCCGCGATCCAGCGGCTGGACGCGATCCCGGATCGCGGACCCCAGAAGTCGAAGAAGGGGAAGGGGCCGAGCGCGCGCTCCATCTCCACGCCGAATTCCGTCGGCCAGGCGTAGATCGCCGGGATCTTGCGCCCGTCGGCGGGATAGAACGGCCGCGGCGTGATCGACCAGGCGACCGCGGCGCCCAGGTTCCACCACCAGAAGAGCTTGGCGCAGGTGAACGTGCGGTCGAGCCGCCGCGCCGCCTCGTAGACCTTCTCGCCCTCGACGAGCGCGTTCGACTGGCGCCACATCGCGATCTCGCCGCTGGCGCGGTCGAGCCAGCCGTTGCCGACGGCGCCGTGCGAAGTGGGCGCGAGCCCGGTGAGCATCGTCGCCTGGGCGCTGCACGTGACCGCCGGGAGCACGGCGCTCATCGGCGCCATCGCGCCGCGCTTGGCGAGGTCCGAGAGATTCGGCGTGCGCTCGGAGATCAGGCGCGGCGTCAGCCCGACGACGTCGACGAGCAGGACCGGCTTCATCGGAGCGGGGGGATGCTAGCATCGGGCGCGTGGGATTCCTCGACCTGTTCCGCGGCAAGGCGGCGCTGATCCGGGGCACGGGCAGGCTCCCGGAGGGGCACGCGAGGAAGGTCGACCTCGGCGATCCGCTCGCGGGGACGGGGAGGCAGGTCGTGCTGTGCCGAGTCGAAGGCGGGCTCTACGCGCTCGATGCGCTATGCCCGCACGAGGGAGGCCGGATCGGCGAGGGGCCGCTCGTCGGCGGGAGGCTTGCGATGTGCCCGCTGCACAACTACCAGTTCGATCCGCGGACCGGGAAGGCGGTCGGGCGCGTGTGCAAGGACGCGAGGAGGTACCGCGTGCGCGAGAAGGACGGGGACTGCGAGATCTGGGTGTGAGCTCAGTCCTCCTTCGCACCCGATGCCACTCGCGCCGCGACGATCCTCGAGCTCGGCCCCGTCCCCGATTCCCAGACCACGACCATCGGTCCCCGGCCAAATCCAGCAGCCCCGATCACCGGGTCGCTCGCCTCCGGTGCCAGCTCGACCGGCTTCGTCGCGCCCGCGCACGACAAGAGGAGCCGTCCTCCACGCTTCTCGACCCACACGAAGCAGATTCCGGCCGGTCCGCACGCGGCCCAGGGCTGCTCACCCTCACCGAGGAGACCCTCAGGTCCGTTGCGTTCCGCGCGATAGATCCTGTTCTCGCGCCGCCACACGCTGACCACCCTGCCCGGCAGCGCGACCAAGGCTCCGCCGTCCATCGGGCAAGCGCTCAGCTTCCAAGTTCCTTGGCCGAGCTTCGTCGGCGCGGAGAAGTTCTGCCCACCGTCCTTCGAGACGGCGAGGACCATGTCACGTGCGCCGTTCGCCTGGCCGCGCCACATGACATGGATCCAACCGTTGCCGCCCAGGGCCACCGAGGGTTGGCAGCACGGGCAGATGGCCTCCGAATCGGCGCAGAGGACTCGCGTCGGGCCCCAGTTCCTGCCGCCGTCCGTCGAGAGCGATCCGCAGATCCTGGGCGCGTCGGTCCCGAGATCGATCCAGGAGCAGAAGAGACGGTCCTCCAGGCCCGCGGCCATCGCGTGGAGACCCTCCCTCGCGGATCCAACGACCTCGTTGATCCGTTCGCCGGGGCTCCAGCTCTTCCCCGCGTCAGTCGAGCGCCAGGAGAGGAGATCTCCGTCGCGCCCACCGCCGCGCTCTCCTGCGATCGCCGTGATCACGACCGATCCTCCGGAGATCGCGATCCGTGGCCCTCGTCGCATGCCGAGAGCGAGGCTGCCGACCTTGGCAACCTGCACCGGATGCCCGAACGAAGCGCCGCAGTCCTCGGAGACCGAGACGAAGACGGCGTCTCGCGTTCCATAGGCGACGTAGACCCTCCTCGCGCAGAGCTCGATCCCGTCGGGGCGGAGGACCCTCACGTCGTCCTTCCCGGTCGGCGATTCCACCGCGACCTGAGGTTCGTGCGCGTCCTCGGGCGTCTGAAGAGTCACGGTCCGGACCGGGTCACCACCGAGGAGCGCGAGGAGGAGGGAGGTGATCATGGCCTGCCCAGCCTACAACCCTGGGCTGGATGCGTCTGCCGCTCGATGGCCGCACGCGAGCGACGCAGCTCGCGGACCAGGGTGCGTTCGTCGGGAAGGACCGTACGGTATTCTGCAGCGAGGATCCGGTTCGGCAGGCCTTCGAGGGCGTAGCGCGCGATCGCCGAGTCTTTCTGAGCACACAGGATCAGGCCCACCGGCGGATTCTCGTTGCTCCGGGTCCAGTTCGCCCGGGCGTAGTTGAGGTAGAAATGCATCTGCCCCGCGTCGGCGGCGGTGAGCTCGCCCAGCTTGAGATCGATGACCACGAGGCAGCGCAACCCTCGGTGGAAGAAGAGCAAGTCGATCCGATGCCACTGATCTCCCACGCGCAGCCTCCGCTGCCGGCCGACGAAGGTGAAGTCGCCTCCCAGCTCCAGCAGGAACGACTCGAGGTGCGAGATGAGGGCCGTTTCCATGTCGCTCTCCGAGTACTCGTCCTTGAGATCGAGGAACTCGAGGACGAATGGATCCTTGATCTCCTCTTCGGGTGAGGCTTCATCTCCTGAAGAAGGCTGGTGCGCCGCCCCCAGCATCCGTGTCTTCCTCCTGGAGACGAGGGTCCGCTCGTAGAACTGGCTGTCGATCTGCCTGGTCAGCTGCCGAAACGTCCAACCGCCCCGAAGTGCCTCGGTCTCGTAGAACTCCCGAGACTCCCGGGATCGCAGCGCGATCAACCGGACGTAGTGAGACCATGGCAATCGGAATGCCCCGGGTTTCCTGGAGCTCTTTCGCCGATCCCCAGATTTCGCAGACGATGTCTGCGAAATCGGCCAGGTCAGGTAGAAGCCGCGCATGAGCTCCAGGTTCCGCTCCGAGAACCCACGGCCGAACTGCCGGGTCAGATCCTGGGAAAGGTGCTTGAGCAGAGCCTGGCCGTATCCTGCCCGCCGCTTCCCCCTCTGCTCGTGCTCGACGATTCGCTGGCCGATAGCCCAGTAGGTCGTCGTCATGATGGTCTGGACCGATCGGGCGGCCGCGCTTCGAGCGGACGAGAGCACCTCGACCAGCTCTTCCAGCAGGCCTGAGTATGTCCCGGAGTGCGAGGAACGCTTCGGGGGAGCTACAGACTCCGGTGATGGTGACATCGGATGCACGGCGTCGAGGGCAACTTCCCTTCTTGATCCTGGGGATCGGTTCGGGATCGCGAGGTTGCAGGAGAATCCGCTGTTTTCTCCTCAAGACCCTCGCCTACCCTGGTCAGCACGATGGGAGCGGGTTCGCCTCGAGCCGTCTTCATCACGGGCGGGACTGGATACATCGGATCGTGCCTGATCGCGGCCCTCCTCGCCCGCGGCCACCGCGTCCGGGCGCTCCTCCGGCCGGGCTCGGAGCGCAAGCTGCGCTCGAGCTGCGAGGTGGTCATCGGCGACGCGCTCGACGCCGACTCATTCTCGGCTCGCGTCGCGCCCGCTGATGCGTTCGTCCAGCTCGTCGGGGTCTCGAAGCCCTCTCCATGGAAGTCCGGGCAGTTCCGCGCGGTCGACCGCGCCTCGGCTCTGGCAGGCATCGAGGCGGCCCAGGCTGCCCGCGTACCGCACTTCGTCTACGTCAGCGTCGCGCAGCCCGCTCCGGTGATGCAGGCCTACGTCCACGTGCGCGCCGAGTGCGAGGCGCGGATCCGCGAGGCCGGCCTCGTCGCCACGATCGTGCGGCCCTGGTACGTGCTCGGGCCGGGACATCGATGGCCGCTCGCGCTGCTGCCCGTGTACAAGGTGCTCGAGGCAATTCCGTCGACGCGCGAGCGGGCCGTCCGACTCGGGCTCGTGACGCTCGAACGGATGATCACGACGCTCGTGTGGGCGATCGAGAACCCACCCGAGCGGACGCGCGTCCTCGAAACCCGCGAGATCCGCGCGGGTAGGGTGTGAAGCCGAGCTCGGGTCCCGCTCATGCGTCCTCACGGTTCTCGCCCCGCGGACCTCCTCCTATTCGCCGTCTTGTGCGTTTCGCGGCAGGCGCCGGGGACGGGCGACAAGGCCTTCGATCTCGCGCGGGGTCTCGCGAATTCCGTCGATTACCCGGACGCGAAGACCCGACGCTCGGTAGCGTTCGAGCTTGCAAGGCGCGGCGACGTCACCCTCGACGAGTGGCTCCGCTCCGCCGAGCGCGCCGTGGCGCTTCCTCCGGTCCCGGCAGGGAATCCTGGCCCCGGACTCGAACCACGGTCGAAGCCGGCGCCCGAGCGAGGAGCCCGAACCTGGACGGCCGATCTCCTCGTGGAGGGCAAGACGGAGAAGACGGAGCTCTGCGTCTACGTCCCCTTCAGCCTCGACACGTCACACCCGGCACCGTTGCTCCTCGCCTTCCACGGGACCGGCGGCAACGGGAAGCAGACCGAGCCCATGTGGCGCGCGACGGCCGAGAAGCTCGGCATGCTCGTCCTCGCGCCGAGCGAAGCGGGCAAGAACGAAGGCTACGCGTTCTCGGATCGCGAGCGACGGTCCGCGCTCGAGGCGCTGCGCTGGATGCGGCGCTGGTACGACGTCGACGAGAACCGGATCTACGCGACCGGCATCAGCCGTGGAGGTCACCTTGCCTGGGACCTCGCGCTGCGCCATCCCGATCTCTTCGCCGCCATCGCGCCGATGATCGGCGGCCCGCGCTTCAACCTGACCGGCGGGCAGAACAACCTGCGCTATCTGGACAACGTCCTCCACCTGCCGATCCGCGACCTGCAGGGCATGAAGGACGATCCCGGCCTCATCGCCAACCTGCGCCTCGCCTTCGACAAGCTCGCGAAGAAGAAGGCCGCCGACGCGAAGCTCGTCGAGTTCCCCGACAAAGGCCACGACTTCGACTTCGGCGCGGTCGATTGGGCCGACTTCTTCGGCAGCGCGCGGCGCAACCCCGTGCCCGAACGGGTGGTCCTTCTCGCCGCGCGCGCGGACGAGGCGCGCGCCTACTGGGTCGAGATCACGAAGCTCGGCAAGGACGTCGCCGAGAACGTCACTCCCAAGGTCGAGGCCTCGATCTGGAACGCGCTCGACGAGAACGGGAAGCGGAAGCTGCTCGAGGAGGAGATCGAGAAGCACACCGCGCGCCTCGAGGTGAAGACGACCGGACCCGGGCGCTTCGCCGCGACGGGCGAGCGCGTGGCGGGTTTCCGGCTCCTGCTCTCCGCCTCGATGTTCGATCCGGCGAAGCCCGTGCAGGTCAACTTCAACGGCAAGTTCTTCGAGAAGAAGGTCAAGCCCGATCCCAAGGTCCTGCTCTACGACTTCGTCGAGCGCTTCGACCGGAGCTTCCTGCCGATCGCGGCGGTCGACGTGCCCTGAAGCGTGCGATCTGATAGACAGAGAGGATGCCCCCCGCACCCAGGATCCTCGCCTTCGCCGGAAGCCTCCGCAGGGACTCGTTCAACAAGAAGCTTGTTCGCGTCGCGGCCGACGCGGCGCGCGCAGCCGGCGCGGAGGTCACCCTCCTCGACCTCTCCGACCTGCCGATGCCGGTCTACGACGGCGACCTGGAGCAGGCCGAAGGCGTTCCGGCGAACGCGCGGCGCTTCAAGGAGCTGATGCTCGCGCATCAGGGTCTCCTGATCTCGTCGCCCGAGTACAACAGCTCGATCTCCGCAGCCCTCAAGAATGCGATCGACTGGGCCTCGCGCCCGGAGAAGGGCGAGGCTCCGCTCGCCTGCTTCGAGGGCAAGGTCGCGGCGCTCCTGGCTGCGTCGCCGGGCGCGCTCGGCGGTCTGCGAGGGCTCGTCACGTTGCGCTCGATCCTCTCGAACATCCGCGTGCTCGTGCTGCCCGACCAGCTCGCCGTCGCGAAGGCGCAGGAAGCCTTCGGCGAGGACGGCGCGCTGAAGGAACCCAAGCAGCGGGCGGCGGTCGAGGCGATCGTCAAGAAGCTCACCTCGGTCATCGCGCGTCTCCATCCGCCCGCGTGACGGAAATCAGAACGACGGCGGGGCCGGATTCGCCCCGGCCCCGCCGCACCCCGCTCTGATCGGAGACGCGCGTGCGTCTCCTGCCTGGAATCGCTAGGTCTTCGGCTTGCCGTACTTCACGCCGCAGCCGTTGGCGTTCGTGTCGTTCTTCGTGATGGCCTTGCCGGCCTTGAGCTCCGCGAGCGCGTTCTCGATGTAGTTCACCGCCGTGCCGCCTTCGGCCTTGCCCCCGGGTGCGTTGTCGACGCCACCGCGATAGACGAGGTTCCCCTTGCCGTCGATGATGAACATGTGCGGGGTGACCTTGGCCCCGTACGCATGACCGACCGTGCCCGCTTCGTCGAGGAGGATCGGATATTCGATCTTCCAGTCTGCCGCGGTCTTCTTGTTCTTCTCGACGCCGGTGCCTTCCATGCCCGACCCTCCGGAATTGATCGCGAGCCACACGATGCCATCCTTGGCCATCCGCGCGCCGAGATCCTTCAACGGGCCCTTGGTGTGGTAGTACGTGGCGACCGGGCACTCGGGGTTGAACCACTCGAGCACGACCGTCTTGCCCTTGTAGTCGGAGAGCTTGACCGCCTTGCCGTCGAGGTCCTTGAGCTCGAAGGCCGGAGCGGGCTTGCCGATCTCGAGCTTCGGAGCCGCCTTCTTCTCGGGGGGCTTGGGAGCTTCCTTCTTCTGGGCCGGCTTCGGGGGCGGCGTCTTGCCGCTCTGACCGTCGCCGGCCGCCACCGCGATCGCAGGGAGCGCGGCCACCATGAGAATCCCCAACAACTTCATCTGGTTACCTCCTTGGATAAGTCCGTCCAGGACTGCGAGCGTATCGGCCCACGTCGCAGGGCACGAGCGCGGGGTCGGTCCCTTGCGCAACCTGTACAGCCGCAAGGGCTTCAGACGCGCCTCGGCTGGTGATCGAGGCCTCGGCTGCCCCGGGATGCGCTGGTGCGAGGTGATCGACCGTGGGGCCTGGGTCGGGGGACATGCGAGAGATCGTAATGCGCTAGGAGTGCCGTCGCGGATCACGTCATGCGGTAGGCCTCCGCCGTCGGCCTGACCGCGCGCGCGAAGTGCAGCGGTCGACGCAAGCCTCCCGGCCCTGGCGCCGGACGTGCGAGCGCGAGCCATTCGCGGTAGACCTCCATCGACTTCGTCGTGTCGACCTCGACGTCGGCGTACCGATCGCCCGGCCGCGCCATCTCGACCTTCACGCGCTGGTGCCAGCAGTGCATCCCCGACACCGGGTCGGGCTGCACCGGGAAGGTCAGGTTCTGGTGCACGCCGCCGTCGGTCCACCACACGCGCTGGCTGTCGGGATCGCTGCTCTCGAAGGGCCTGATCCCTTCGATCCGCCGGAAACGGAACCGGCCCGGCGCGATCTCCTCACGCGCGACCTTGCTGCTCGCCCAGCGGTCCGCTCCTCCCTCGTCGAACAATCTCCAACGCCCGAGGTGGTGGCTGCACGCGACGATCCCCGGTCGCACGCCCTCCGTCACCCAGACCTTGTTCACGAAGTGCCCGATGCGCGTCGTCACGCGCACGAGATCGGTCGTCTCGACCCCGATCCGCTCGGCATCCTCGGGGTGGATCCACACCGGGTTCGTGTTCGAGAGCTCGTAGAGCCACTTCGAGTTGCCCGAGCGCGTGTGGATCAGGGTCGGCAGCCGGAACGTCGGCACGAGCGCGTACTCGCCTTTCGCGCGATCGAGGTGCCGCCGGTGCACGTGGCTCTCGATGTAGTCCGGCAGCGCGTGCTCGGGCCATCCCCACTCGGCCATCGTCGGGCTGTACAGCTCCAGCCGGCGGCTCGGCGTGTTGAAACCGATGCGCGGCACGCCGTCCGCGATCACGCCGATCAGCTTCCCGCCCTTCGACACGGTCCGCGCCGCCTCGTCGACGATCGCTCCGTCGATATCGGCCGGTGAGAGCTTCTTCGCGTGCCCCTCCCACGTCTCCTTCTCGACCAGGAACGCGCCGAAGCGGCGCATGTACTCGAGCGGCGAGAGACCCTTCTTCCTCGCCTCCTCGGGCAGCCCCGGCACCGAGTTCTCGAAGATCCACCCGTAGTACTCGTCGACCGTGATGCGCTGGCTCTTGCGGTAGGGCGACTCGTAGTACTTGCGGATCCCGAGCTTCCCGTCGGGATCGATCTTCCACGACAGCGCGATCCAGAACTCGTCCTCTTCCCACACCTCGCCGGGGTTGGCGTCGCGCGTCCATTCGACCTTCTCGCCCATCCGCTCGCGCGCAACGCGGACCACGGGTTGGCGGAAGCTGATCCATTTCGCGGCGTGCGTCTCCTGGCTCATCAGATCGTGGCGCTCCGCGCCGTGGCCCATCGGCAGCACCCAATCCGCGTACTGCGCGGTCTCGCTCCACGTCGGCGTCAGCGCGGCGTGGAGCTCGATCTTCTTCTCGTCGCGCAGCACCTGCTCCCACACCATCCCGTCCGGGTTCGTCCACACCGGGTTGTAGACGCGCGTGAAGTAGGCGGCGATCTTGCCGCGCCCTTCCAGCAGGAAGTGGGGGAGCAGGTAGGAGAGCTCGTGATGCGCGAGCGGGTACTCGCGCGGGTAGAGCAGCTCGCTCCACACGCTCTGCGGTGCGGGCCTGAGGAACGGCGGCGGGACGAACTTGTCCTGCGTGTTCAGGTTCGTGCCGCCCTTCGCGCCGACCGACCCGACCAGCACGCACAGGAGCTCCAGCGCGCGCGCGACCTGCCAGCCTCCGAGGTTCCCCGAAGCCGCGTTGCGCCACACGTGCGTCGCGAACGCGCTCTTCGCCCGCCCGATCTCGCGCGCGATCGCGACGATCGTGTCCTTGGCGACGCCGCACTCCTCCTCGGCGGCCTGCGGGGTGAAGCGCGCGCAGTGCTCCTTCAAGGCGACCAGGAACGCATCGAAGGAATACGGTACCGCGTCATTTCTTCCTCGATCGGCCCACGGAGGTTCGTGGAAGATCTGTCCCGGTACCGTATTCCGCGACAGCGCCTCGAGCGTTTCGCGCCAGTTGACCCAGGTTTCGAGGAACGCGCGGTCGTAGAGGTCCTCCTCCAGGATCACGTGGGCCATCGCGAGCAGGAGGAACGCCTCGGTCCCCGGCCACGGCGCCAGCCACCAGTCCGCCATCGAGGCCGTGTTCGAGAGCCGCACGTCGACGACGGCGAGCTTCGCGCCGCGCATCTTGCCCTCGATGATCCGTTGCGCGTGCGGGTTGAAGTAGTGTCCGGTCTCGAGGTGCGAGGAGAGCAGCAGCATCATCTTCGCGTTCTCGTGATCGGGAGACGGCCGGTCCGCACCGGTCCACAGCGCGTAGCCCAGGCGCGCGGCCGCAGAGCACACGTTCGTGTGGCTGTTGTGGCCGTCGACGCCCCAGCTCTGCAGCACGCGGTCCATGTAGCCGTCGTGTCCCGGGCGGCCGACGTGGTACATGACCTCGGTCTTGCGCCCCTCGATCAGCGCCTTGCGGATCTTCGCCGCGAAAACGTCGAGCGCCTCGTCCCAGCTCGCGCGGACGAACTTCCCTGACCCGCGCGGGCCGACGCGCTTCAGCGGGTACAGGATGCGGCCGGGATCCTCGATCTGGTTCAGCGTCGCCGGCCCCTTGGCGCAGTTCTTCCCGCGCGATCCGGGGTGGTGCGGGTTGCCCTCGAGCTTCCGGATCGCCCGCGTTTCCTTGTCGACGTACGCGACGAGGCCGCACGCCGCCTCGCAGTTGAAGCACGTCGTCGGCACGAGCATGTAGCGCCGCTCGACCTTGCGCGGCCACGCCTTCGCCTCGTACTCGACCCAGTCGTCCCACTTCTCCATCGGGGGGAACGACTCGAGCGGCGTCACTTGCCAGAAATCGGGATCGTGGGAGCGGGCCATGGCTTCAGGAGAGGGGCGGGACCTGCCCGGCACGCACGTAGGCTACTTCGTAGAGGAAGAGTCCCGCGAGCGCCGGCACGAACGCGAGGGTCGGCAGCACGAACGCGAGCGCGATCCCGAGCACGACGAGGGTTCGCGCGACCCGGAAGGCACGCACCGGGCCGAAGCGGACGACGTCGAGGAAGGCGGCCGCTTGCCGCGCGTTGTCCGTCGGGTGCTGTCCTCTCCGCTCGAATTCGGCGAACAGGAAGTGGAGCGCGCCGGCGGTCACGACCAGGACCTTCAACGCCAAACCGCGCGGGTTGAAGAAGAGCAGCATGGTCGAGCCGCAGAACACAGCTTGCGCGAGCAGATGGGGGAGCAAGAGGCGCGACTGCCAGAGATCGCGGCCCTCGCACTGGGCGAACAAGAACGCAGTGTAGCCAGCGACGCCGATCGCGAGGAGCGCGCTGACCCATCGCAGCTCGCCGGCGACGTTCGCCCATGCGACCCGGTCGAGCGGCGGCGGCAATCCGGTGCTCCGTTCGAGGAACGAGCACGCGAGGGTCGCGGAAACCGTCGCCGTGAACGCGATGAGGATCCACGCGCCCTTGACGAGCCAGCTCTTCGTGTTCGGCCGCGTCAGCAGGCGGAAGAACTTGAATGGCCGGTTCAGGTCTTCGACGAGCAGGAACGTCGTGATCAGCGTGAAGAGGAGAGCGACCCACTCCAGCCCCCACTTCAGAGGCCACCCGCGCAATCCGAGTCGCACGGCGAACGGCGCAAGAAGCGCGGCGCCGGCCGCGATGCCCTTCGTCACGAGGTAGAGCGCCACCGGCGTGCGCCACTGCACCTCGTGGCCGGCGTCGAGCACGACGCGGGTGTCGGGTTGGAGGGGGAGGCTGTCGGGCCAGGGCTCCGGCTTCTGGGGAGGGCGGTCGCTCCAGAGATACGTCGAAGGTCGCTCCGCCGAGCCGGGCTGGAGGATGGACGGCTCGGCGCCCAGGTAGTGGACGTTGGGCCCGGTGTCCTGTTCGGGCCGACGCACGAGCGTCTCATTCTCTGCGACCATCCGCGCGATGTGGCTCGTCGGATCGTGAAGGTCGCCCGAGACGATCGCCTCCACGGGGCAGACGACGACGCACGCCGGCTCGAGCCCCTTCTCGACGCGGTGCGCGCAGTAGTGGCACTTCTCCGCCGCGCCAGAGTCCTCGTTCAGGTAGATCGCGTCGTAGGGACAGCCCTGCATGCACGCGCGGCACCCGATGCACGCGTCGCGGTCGAGGTCGACGATGCCGTCCTTGCGCTTCTCGAGCGCGTTGACCGGGCAGATCGTGACGCACGGCGCGGACGTGCAGTGGTTGCAGCGCAGGACCGCGAAATGGCGCCGGATCGCGGGGAAGCGGCCCTTCTCCTGGTACTTGACCCAGGTGCGGAAGCTCCCGACCGGCACGTCGTTCTCGGCCTTGCACGCCACCGTGCACGCGTGGCAGCCGATGCAGCGGCGGTGGTCGATCAGGAAGCCGAGCTGCATGCGCGGGCGCCATCCTAGCGGGCGGAGCAGGGCAAGTGGAGAAGCCTCGACGCGCGCTCGTCCTCGCGGTCTCCCGCAGTCACGGTAGGATTCGGAACGGATGGACGCTCCGAGCCGGGACCCAGCGCAGATCCGTCGCATCGTGCCGTCGAGAGTCCGCCTCGTCGCCCTTCGTTCCGCTCTCGCGATCGGCACGCTCCTCGTGTTGCTGGTCGCGCTCGAGGCATGCGCGCGGCTCTATCTGCGCAGCCATCCGTCTCCCGCCCGGCTCACCGGCATCCCCGACGTGGCCTTCGGGACGTTCGATCCCGAGCTCGGATGGGTCCTGAAGCCGAACGTCCACACGCGGGTGACGGCGGAGAAGTTCTCCTACGAGCTCAGCACGAGCTCCCGCGGATTGCGCGGCCGCGAGCACGCCTACGAGCACACACCGGACACCTGTCGCATCGTTCTGCTGGGCGATTCGGTGGCGTGGGGCTGGGGCGTCGACGACGGCCTTGCCTTCGCCGACCTGATCGAGCGCGACCT
Organism: Planctomycetota bacterium; assembly: GCA_041488095.1. Taxonomy (GTDB): domain Bacteria; phylum Planctomycetota; class UBA1135; order UBA1135; genus DASYPQ01. The sequence goes on along the minus strand of JBGPOP010000006.1, from coordinate 28,539 downwards.
CGGTCCCGGCGTCGAGGTCGTCAACCTCTCCTGTCCGGGCTACAGCACGGACCAGGAGCTCTGGACGCTCGCGCGCGAGGGCCGTCGCTACCATCCCGACGTCGTGATGCTCGCCTTCGTCATGAACGACGTCCTCGGCAACGAGGCGACCGGCGACAAGCCGCGCTTGGTCCGCTCGGCCGACGGGACGTGGGCGGTCGAGAACCAGCCCGTCGCCGACAGCCGGATCCGATTCGGACATGCGGGCGAGAGCTGGCGGGAGGAGCTGCGCTCACGATCGGCGCTGGCGGAGGTCCTGCTCCGGTCCGGGGCGGAGGACGCGACGGGCGACGGGACGGAAGAGAAGCCTCCTTCCGAAAGAAAGGCGCGCGTCACACGGACCTACGACGACATCTGCGACGAGATCGCGGATCCGCAGGGCCGGACCCACGAGCTGCTCTCGCGCATCGCCGCGCTGTGCCGCGAGATGAACGCGCGCCCGCTCGCGTTCGACGTGGTGCACAAGCACGATCGCTACCTCTACGAGCCGAAGGTCGCGATCCCTTCCGGCGCGCCGACGTCCGGATTCGAGACGCGCGTGACCCGGCGGCTTCGCGAAGCCGGGCTCGAGATCGGTTTCGAGACCCTCTCCCTCGACCAGGCGCTGCTCGACGTCGTGCGCACGGGGACGGTCCTGCACTGCGGCGACGGCCACTTGAACGCTCGCGGCCACGAGATCGTGGCGCGCGAGCTCGAGAAGTGGATCCGCGCCGATCTCGATCGACGCCGTTAGGTCCTCACCACCCGACCCGGACGCCGTTCGTCACGTTGAACGTCTCGTTCGGGCAGAACGTCGCGGTCGGGTCCCGATAGTACACCTGGTAGAAGCGCGTCGCTCCAGGCGGGATCGGTGCGCCGAGGGCCGACGAACGCGCGGTGATCGACGGATCGCCCTGTGCCGGTGCGCAGACCGCCCCGCCGCTCGCGTTCTTCACGAACAGGCGCTTCAACTGTCCTCCCGTGCAGCGCACTCCATCGCCGTACACGGTGCCGCCGGACACGCTCGCATCGCCCTGGAGGAAGATCGACAGCGCGGTCGGGCGCTCGCCCGTCGCGTTCAGCCTCACCGAGTCCGGGCTCGTCGGTCCGCTCGCCTCGAGGGTCCCGCCGCCTGTTCCCGAGGAATTCTCGCAGCCGTGGAAGGTCGCGCCCGCGTTGCCGCACGGACAGGGCGTCGACTGCGTCCCGTCGCCGAAGCAGAAGAGATGGAAGGTGCTGGCGCGGTCGCGGAGAAAGATGTCGCGGGTCCCGTTGGCGTCGCCGAGGACGATGTTGTCCGAGTAGCTGTCGAAGGCGACCAGGCGGCCGTCGGCGGAGATGGCGGGGTAGAAGCAGTGGCCGTCGCCCTGCTGGCCGGCGGAGCCGAGGCTGACGCGCTCGGTCGTCCCGTTGACGAGGTCGCGCACGAAGATGTCCAGGCTGCTGTTGAAGTCCCCGGGGACGAGGTTCGAGGCGCCGCTGAAGAACGCGACGAAGCGGCCATCCGGTGTGATCACGGAGTCGTAGGCGCCGGTGTGGGCCTGCCCCCCGCTCGAGGAGACGCTCGCGCGCACGGTCGTGCCGGTCGTCAGGTCGTGGACGAACACGTCGTCGTAGTAGTTCGTGTCGACGGGCACGAGGTTGGTCGCCTGGCTGGCGAAGGAGACGAAGAGCCCCTGGCTGGAGATCGAGGCATCGAAGCTGGCGCCGTCCCCCTCCAGGCCGGCGGAGTCGACGCTGACGCGGACGATCGCGCCCGTCTGGAGATCCTTGACGAACACGTCCTGGACGCCGTTCGTGTCCCCCGGGACGAAGTTCGAGGCGGCGCTCTCGAAGGCGACGAAGCGCCCGTCCGGGGAGATCGAGGCGTCGACGCTCTCGCCGTTCCCTTGCAGTCCGGCCGCGTCGACGCTGGCGAGGACCGTGGAACCGGTGAGCAGGTCGTGGACGAAGACATCGCGCACGCCGTTCGTGTCGCCGGGAACGAGGTTCCCTGCAGCGCTCTCGAAGGCGACGTAGCGTCCGTCCGCGGAGATCGAGGAGTAGCGGCTTCCGCCGTCCCCCTGCGCGCCGGTGGAATCGACGCTCGCCCGCACGGTGGTGCCCGCCTGGACGTCGCGGACGAAGATGTCGTAGGCGGCGTTCGTGTCGCCCGGGACGAGGTTCGTCGAGGCGCTGTAGAACGCGACGTAGCGTCCGTCCGCCGAGATCGATGGCTCGAGTCCGCCCTTGTCGCCTTCCTGGCCCAGGGATCCGACGCTGACGCGGATCGTCGTGGCGTTCAGGCGGTCGCGCAGGAACACGTCGGGCACGGCGTTGGTGTCGCCCGGGACGAGGTTCGTGGCGGCGCTCTGGTAGGCGATGAAGCGTCCGTCGGGGGTGATCTCCGGGTACAGGCTGCCTGCGTCGGTCTGCAGGCCGGACGTGCTCAGGCTGATGAGCGACGTCTGGGCGGGCGCGAAGCTGGCCAGGACTGCAGCAGCAGCGGACAGGAGAGGCACGGAGAGTGTGGACCTCTTCACGGCGGAATCCTCGTTGCTGGGAGCGCTCGCGGCGGCGGCCGCTCCCGCTGGGATGCTATCCGAGGCTCCCGGATCCGACAACGCTTCCGGGGGTCAGGCCTCGCCGATCATCTTCTCCAGCCGGTCGAGACCCATCGCCAGGTTCTCGATCGGCGGGCCGAAGGAGAAGCGCATCCAGCGGCGGTAGGGGGACGGGCCGCGGCGGCGCTTGCCGGGGTTCACGTCGAAGAACTCGCCGGGCACCGTCATGACCTTGTGCTCGAGCGCGCGGCGGAAGAAGGACATCGCCTCGTCGAGGGGCTCGGGGAGCGCCTCCAGGCTGGCCCAGCCGTAGAACGTGGCCTGGGGCTCGCGCGCGAAGCGCAGGCCCATCTTCTTCAGGCGCTCCACGAGGAGGTTGCGCTTGCGCGCGAAGACTTCTCGCAGCGCGCGCGTCTCCTGGTCGGCCTGCGCGGGCTCGAGCGCGGCCAGCGCGGCGCGCTGCGCGATCCGCGACGGGCCGCCGTCGATCGAGCTCGCCGTGCGGGCCATCGTCTCGATCATCGCGGAGGGTCCGACCGCCCAGCCAACGCGCCAGCCGGGATATCGGAAGCTCTTCGTCAGCCCGTCGAAGAGGACGAGCGGGTCGCGCTCGACCTCCTCGACGCACGCGGCGGCGCTGACCGGTCCTGCCCCCGGCCGCCCCTCGGGCGTGTAGATGAAGTGGCTGTAGAACTCGTCGAGCAGGAGCGTCACCTCGCGCTCGCGAGCGATCGCAGCGAGGCGCGCGAGGTCCTCACCCTGGATCACGTTGCCGGTCGGGTTGCAAGGATTCGAGATCACGAAGGCGGACAGGCCGCGGTCCTCGACCTCGCGCTCGAATTGCGCGGGAGCCAGCATGAAACCGTCCTCCACGCGCGTTCGAACGGGCAGCGGGTGCAGCCGCGCGAGGTGCAGCTCGAACATGTCCTCGTAGGCGGTGTAATCGGGGAGCTGGTAGCCGACGTTCACCGGGCCGAGCGCGGCGAAGGCGCGCGTCAGCGCGAGCCTCCCGCCGGATGCGACGCACACGTTGTCCGGTCCGTACTGCGAGCGCTTGCCTCGGCGATAGAGGCGGTTGTAGTGCGCCGCGACCGCCGCGCGCAGCTCGTGCGTGCCGCCGAGCGGCCCGTAGGCGTGGTCCTCGGGCCGCATCGAGACCGCATCGATCCGCGGCGGCGCGCCATCCATCGGGCCGACCTCGGGCTGTCCTTGTCCGAGATTGCACCAGTCGGGGTGGCCGTTGGTGAAGCCGAGCTTGCTGGCCTCGTGGACGACCCAGATCACGCCCATGTAGGGCACCTCGCGCAGCGCGCCGAGGCGCGCAGGTTCTCCGGCTGCAATCTCGCGGTGCCCAGGGGAGCGTCTCACGAGGGCGAGCTTAGCGCGGCGCTCCACCTCGATCACCCTCCCGCGAGGGCGACTGGCGAGGATGGATGGTCTGGGATAGCCTTGCCCAGAGCTGATTTCCGCGAGGTTCTAGCCCGAAGCGGTTCCTGGAGTGGGAGTGATGATCGTCCGCAAGAAGAGAATCGTCCTCTACCACCCCCAGTTCGCCGACGCGAGCCTGGGCGAGACCTCGGCCAAGGACGTCCTCCCGCTCTCGCTGCTGACGATCGCCGCCTGGCCGCTCGCGGACGGCTACGAGGTCGTCCTCGTCGACGGCTGCCTCTACCCCCAGGAGGAAGCGCACCGCCGCGTCCTCGAGGCTTGCGAGGGCGCGATGCTCTACGGAACGACGGGGATGCTGAGCTTCCAGGTGGCGGACGGAGTCCTGTGCTCGCGCAAGGTCAAGGCGCGCCTTCCGCATCTCCCGATGTTCATCGGAGGCTGGTTCGCCTCGGTCGTACCCGAGCTTCAGCTCGAGACCGGCCTCTACGATGCGGTCGCTCTCGGACAGGGCGAGATCACCTTCCGCGAGATCGTCCAGGCCGTCGACGCGGGCGAGCCGCTCGACGCGATCCCGGGCCTCGCGCTCCGGCGCGACGGCCGCATCACGTACACGCCGCACCGCGAGGTCGTCGGATGGGATCGGCTGCTGAACTGTCCCTGGCACCTGATCGACTTCGACATCTATCGGGAGCAGCAGATCCGCGACCGCGCACGGCGCCCGGTCGAGCGGCTGCCGCGCCCGCCCTCGATCCCGGAGCCCGAGCCCTTCGTGGGCATCGCCTACTTCGGCAGCTTCGGATGCCCGGAGCCGTGCGCGTTCTGCTGCTCGCCCGAGGTCACCGGGATGCGCTGGAAGGCGATGCCGGCCGAGCGGATGCTCGACGACATCGAGGAGCTGTGCGGCCGGTGGCGCTTCGACGTCCTCCGCTTCCACGATGCGAACTGGGGCGTCAGCGAGAAGCGCATGCGCGAGTTCGCCGAGGGCAAGCTCGCGCGAGGCCTGCGATTCCAGTACTTCCCGATGATGCAGTCCTTCTCGGTCCTGCGATCCAAGCCCGCCACCCTGGACCTGCTGGCCGAGTCGGGCCTGTACGTGGCCCAGATCGGCGCCGAGGCCGGCAGCGACGAGATGATGCGCCAGATCGGGAAGCACACCTCGGGGGACGACAACCTCGACGCGGCGGTCGAGCTCGACCGCCGGGGGGTGACGACCTGGTTGACCTACATCATCGGCTACCCGGACGAGGGCGTCGATTCGATGCTCGCGACCCTCGACCAGGCGCGGCGCATCCGTGCGGCGTGCCCGCTCTCCCACCCGGCGGTCTGGCCCTTCCACCCGATCCCCGGGACGCCGATGTATCGCCGTGCTCTCGAGCTGGGCTTCGTCCCGCCGAAGACCCTGGAGCAGTGGGGCAGCTTCAACCAGTATCACCTCGAGGCGACCTGGCCCGGCCGCATCCCGGCCCTCGTCTGGCGCAGGCGGAAGCTCTTCCAGCACCTCGCCACGCTGTCCCACGGCCTGGCGCGTGGCAGAATCGGCTGGTGGGAGCGTCGCGCCATCGGGCGCTTGCGCAGCGGGAACCTCCGCTTCGCCTCGCTCGAGGCCAAGGCCTTCGACCTGTGGCAGGGTCTCGGCCGGCGCGCGCCCGCGGCCGGAGGAGGGCGGCGCTAGCCGCTCGAGGAGCGACTCCCTCCGTGGCACGTCAGCTATCGCAACGCGAAAGGGACCGCCTGCTCTCCGAGATGCGGGAGCAGGGCTACTGCGTGATGGAGGAGGTCTGGTCGCGCGAGGAGGGTCGCCGGATCCACGACTTGTTCGACCGCCTCCTGGACCGCGTGGTCGAGGATCGGAGCGAGGACTGCTTCTCGGGGTTCGGCTGCAAGGTCCTGGCTCTCTGGTACCGCGAGCCGGGCGTGCGGGAGTTCCTCGAGGCGCCGCCGATCCGGACGTTCCTGGAGCACGCGATCGAGGAGCGGGTGGGCTTCAAGATGACCGGTGTGCGCTGGTCGAACCTGGACTCGCAGCCGCGCATCATCTGGCACGATCACTTCTACTGGGATCCGGCTCTCCTGACGCAGCGCAGGCGTTTCGAGCGCGTCTCCCTCAACTGCTATCTCGACGGCAGCACCCAGGCGATGGGACCCTTGATCGTCTGGCCCCGCGCGTTCCACGACCCCCTGCACGCTCCGTCGGTCGACCCCTTCGCGCCGCGTCGCGGCGAGATCGAGGTGGAGGCTCCCCCGCTCTCGGCCGTCTTCATGGACAGCGCGCTCGACCACTGCGCGCGCCGAGGCACGAGCGCGAGGATGCGCACCATGTGGGGCGGACAGGTCCAGGCGCAAAGCTGCCGGCGATCGCATCCCCAGGACACCGACGGCGCATGGTCCGCGGTCCAGGCCTGGAGGTGGCGCAAGGCGAAGCTCGGGTAGCGGACCGATCGTCCCGCGCCACTCAGGCTTCGCTCTCCTCCCGCGCCTTGGCGTCCGCGATGCCGTGCTTGCGCAGGTAGTAGCCGAGGTTCCTGGGATCGATCCCGAGCAGCAGCGCTGCCTCCTTCTTCTTCCCCTGCGTCTGCGCCAGCGCGCGCAGGATGATCTCGCGCTCGGCGGCGTCGAGGTTCTTGCGCAGGTGCAGCTCGCGCGGCGCGGACGATAGCGGCGCGGAGAGCGCCGACTCCAGGATGCCGCGGACGAGCGCAGCGTCCAGCTCGCGCTCGCCGGCGAGGATCGCCGCGCGCTCGAGCACGTTGCGCAGCTCGCGGACGTTGCCGGGCCAGCCGTAGGAGGAGAGGACCTCGAGCGCTTCGGTGCCGATCCGCGGGGCCGCGGCGCTCGTCGCAGCCCCCGGCAGCTGCCGCCGCGCCCAGTCGAGGAAGTGGTCGACGATCCCGGGAACGTCTTCGCGGTGCTCGCGCAAGGGCGGCATCGGAATCGGGAACACGTTGAGCCGGTAGAAGAGGTCGGCCCGGAAGGAGCCGGACTTCACCCGGCCCGGGAGGTCCTCGTTCGTGATCGCGATCAGGCGCACGTCCGCGACGTGGACGGTCGGGTCGCCGGGGCTCTGGTACTCGCCGGTCTCGAGCACGCGCAGGAGCTTCGTCTGCAGAGCCGGCGTCAGGACGCCGATCTCGTCGAGGACGAGCGTCCCGCCTTCCGCCTCGGCGAGCGCCCCGCGGTCGCGACCGAACAGCTCGTTCTCGAACGCCCCTTCGGAGACCGCCGCGCAATGGACACGCCGCAGCGGACGAGTGGCTCGACGGCTCTGGCGGTGGATCTCCTCCGCGGCGAGCTCCTTGCCCGTGCCGGTCTCGCCCGTGATCAGGACCGCCGTGTCCGTCGGCGCCACCTGGGAGATCAGGCCGCGCACGCGCGCCATCCGCTCCGAGCTGCCGACGAGCACGCGTGGCGCGCGCAGGCCCTGGATCGTGTCGCGCAGCGACTTCACCTCGGAGAGCAGCCGGCGGTGCTCGGCCGCCCGTCGCGCGAGCAGGACCAGCTCCTCCGGGTCGACCGGCTTCTGGAGGAAGTCGAACGCGCCGGCCTTCATGGCCCGGACTGCCTCGGAAACGGTGCCGACGCCCGTGATGACGATGATCGGGATCTCGACCGCTCCCGCGCGCGCCTGCTCGAGCAGGAGGAACGCGTCGCCGCCGGGCATGCGCAGGTCGGTGAAGATCACGTCGACCCGCTGGCCCGACAGGAGCTCGACCGCCTCCCGCGCGCCGACGGCCGTGTGCGTGCGCCATCCCTCGGCGGCGAGGACCTCGGAGAGCGAGTCGCGCACGAAGGCCTCGTCGTCGACGATCAGGACGCTCGGTCCGGGGTTCATGCCGACGTCCTCCAGGGCAGGCGGATGACGAAGCGCGCGCCGCCCTCCGCGCGGTTCTCGGCCGTGAGGGTCCCGCCGTGCGCGCGCACGATGCCGTAGGAGACCGACAGGCCGAGGCCCGTTCCATGGGTCGTCGTGAAGAAGGGGTCGAAGATCCGGTCCAGGTCGGCGGGCGGGATCCCCGGTCCGTCGTCCTCGACGGACAGCTCCACGTGAGATGACCCGCGCTCGTCGCGGACCTGCCGCGCCGCGATCGCGATCCGTCCCTTCGACTTCATCGCCGTGGCGGCGTTGAGCAGCAGGTTGAAGACGACCTGCTCGAGCCTTCCGGCGTCGCCGACGACCCGGAGCGGCCGATCGAGGCCCGCGACGGCGACCTCCACGCCCTTCAGCAGCTCCGAGTAGGCGGAGAGCTTGTGCGCGCGCTCGACCACCTGCGCGAGATCCGCCTCGCCATCGCTGCTGGCCGGCCGGGCGAAGCGCAGCAGGTCGCGCACGATCTCGCGGATGCGCGAGAAGCCGTGGCGGACCTGCTCGAGATGACGCTTGCGCGCCCCGGGGTCGGCGTCCTCGCGCTCGAGGAGCTTCAGGTAGTTGCCGATCCCTTCCAGCGGGTTGTTGATCTCGTGCGCGACCCCCGCCGTCAGCAGGCCGATCGACGAAAGGCGCTCGTGGATCTGGAGCTGCCTCTCCATCTCCTTCTGCCGCGTCAGGTCGCGCAGCGAGACCTGGACGACGCGGGCGTCCTCGAGCTCGATGGCAGCCAGGCGCGCGTCCGCGACGAGCGTCCGCCCGCCGCTGCCGCGCAAGCGGATCCCGGCCAGCGGCGCGGCCGGTCCCGGCGTGGCGGCGGCGTCTCGCAGAGCACCCTGGACGCGGGGAAGGTCCTCCGCGAGGACGATCGAGCCGATCACGAGGGTCTCTCCGGTCGCCGCAGGAAGGCCGAGCTCCTCGCGCGCGCGAGCGTTCCATTCGCGCAGGCGGCCGCTCTCCGGATCGACGATCCACAGCATGTCGGCCGCGCCCTCCATGAGGGCACGGTACTTCTCCGACTCGCGCTGGATCACCTTGAGGTACTTCTCGGTCTCGCGCCAGCGCACGGGCAGGATGCGCATGCGGTGGACGAAGACGCCCACGAATCCGACCAGCGCCGTGAGGACGGCGGTCGAGGCCACGACCCACTCCACGTCCTCCGCTCGTGGGGGGTCGCCCAGGCGTCGCAGGCGGAAGAGGCCCGTCGCGACGCCAAGGACGGCCACGGCGATGAAGAAGGCGATGAGCCGGGAGTGCTGGAAGGGTCGGGCGAGCTTGGCGCGAGGCTCGGTGGCCATCGGCGGTCATGCTAGCAGCCGAGCGCGCGCGATCCCACGTAGGGAACAGGACCGGGCACGCAGGAATTCCGAGACGCGGTCTTGCGCAGCATCTCCTTGGTCGACGCGATTCTCCGACGAGAATCCTCGCGCCTGTCGATGACGTGCGCGACACGTCGGTGGTATTGCTCGCCCTCGACCGCTACCGCGGCGGTCGAAACGTCAAGTGGACGCTGCAGCTCGACCGGTCCCGGAGCGATGACACGGCGCTCGAGGTCGACGTCCTCGGTCCGGGACTGACCGTCGGATTCTGAACCTGGGACCCGCTTCGCGCGCTGCCCCGAGGGAGGGTCGTAGGTTTCACGAGCCCGACTTAGTGTTTATGAGGAGCTCGGGCGGCGATCGCGTGGACGTCGGAGTGGCACGAGGCCGTCCAGTGCGGGAGAATCAAGCGTCGAAGACCCTTTCGGCGAAACCGGGGAGACCGCGCGCCGATTCATCCCGAACCGCCACTGCCCGGAACCCATCCCAACCCATCCCATGAAGCTGAAGCTCCTCATCGCCGCCGTGGTCGTCATCGCCGGGCTGTTCTTCGTCAACCGCTGGCTGAGCCAGAAGAAGGAGTACATCCCCGGCGTGCCCGCGGCCGCGAAGCCCGCCTCGGGCGAGGCGCGCGAGAAGTTCACCGTCGGCTTCCTGCCGGTCACCTGCCACCTGACCTGCCCCGTGACGAGCTGGATCACCGAGCACAGCGACAAGGGCACGGTGTTCGAGACGCAGAAGTTCATGGACTTCCCCTCGATGAAGGAGGCGCTGATCGCGCGCAAGATCGACGCGACCTTCATGAACATGCCGCTGGCGATGAAGCTCGCCTCCGATGGCGTGCCGGTGAAGATCGTCTATCTGGGGCACCGCGACGGCACCGCGATCATCGTGCCGGTGGACAGCCCGATGAAGGAGTTCAAGGACCTCAAGGGCAAGGTCGTCGCCATCCCGGGCCGCTTCTCGAACCAAAATCTGTTGATGCACCGCATGATGCAGAAGAACGGGATGAAGGACGACGACATCACGCTGAAAGAGCTGCCGCCCCCCGAGCATCCGACTGCGCTTGCCAACAAGAGCATCGACGCTTTCATCATCGGCGAGCCCAATGCCGCGAAGGCCGAGCTCGACGGCGTCGGCCGCGTGCTCTACCAGGCCGGCGAGCTGTGGCCCGGATTCATTTCCTGCGGTCTCGTGGTCCGCCAGGAGCTGATCGACACGAAGCGCCCGCTCGTCGAGGAGCTGGTGCGCGGTATCGCGGCTTCGGGCAAGTGGCTCGACTCGGACCTCGACAAGGGCGCGCAGCACCGCCAGGACGCGGCTCTGGTCGTGGGCAACGTGTACTACAACCAGAAGCCTGAGCTCTTGAAATTCGTGCTCACCAAGGACGTGACGCGCGTCAAGTACAGCGATCTGAAGCCGCCGAAGGATCGCTTCGACGAGATCATGCAGCTGGCCTTCGAAATGAAGGTCCTTCCGAAGATGATGCAGTTCGAGCAGTACTGCGACACGAGCTTCGCGCCTGACCTCGAAACCGTCGCGCTGCCCTGCGACCGTCTGCCTGCTCTGGCCGAGGCCGAGAAGAAGTGACCACGTGGCCGTTCGTCGCGACGGGAACGGCCGTCGCGACGATCTACATCTCGCGCAAGCTCAGGGGCTGGCTGCCCAGGGTCCTCCTGCCGCTTTCGGTGCTCGTGATGTTCGTCTGCCTGTGGCAGGTCACGTGCGAGCTCAAGCGCTACGACGCGAAGCAGCTGGACGGGACCCTGCGCACGATCGAAGTGTTTCCCACGCCCTGGGCCGTGCTGGTCGAGATGCGCATCCCGATCCGCGACGGCACGCTGCTGAGGTATGCGATCGCCAGCCTCTACCGCATCGCCTGCGGCTTCACGCTGGCCGCGGGGATCGGCATCCCGCTGGGCCTCTGGGCCGGCTGGTCGACGCGCGCTTCGCAGGCGATCAATCCGCTGATCCAGGCGCTGCGCCCGATCTCGCCCATCGCCTGGATCCCGCTCGCGATCCTCTGGTTCGGTGTGAAGGACAACTCGGCGACCTTCCTGATCACGCTGGCCTGCTTCTTCCCGATCGTCACCGGCTCGATGACCGCCGTGCGCGCGATCCCGCTGGTCTACGTCAGGTCGGCGCAGAACTTCGGTTTGGAGGGCTTCGAGCTCTTCCGCCGCGTGGTCTTCCCGGCCTGCCTGCCGCAGATCATCACCAGCCTCCGTCTGGCGCTGGGCATCGGCTGGATGGTGATCGTGGCGGCCGAGATGATCGCAGTCGATTCCGGCTTGGGATACCTGATCATGGACGCGCGCAACGCCAGCAACTACGAGCGCGTGCTCGGGGCGATGATCTCGATCGGCCTGATCGGCGTCGGCCTCGACTTCCTGATTCGCCGCCTCGAGCGCTTCGACGAGGTGCGCTGGGGCTTCTCGAAGGTGTGACGCGCCATGGAGAAGCTCATCCGCGGCCTCCAGCCGGTCGACCTCGCCTCGTCGACTAGACCCGCGCCCGGTGCGACGAAGGTCGTGATCCGCGGCTTGTGCAAGGCCTTCACCCGCAAGCGCGACACGCTCGAGGTCCTGAAGGACATCGATCTCACCGTGCAGGCGGGTGAGCTCGTGTGCGTGCTCGGGCCCTCGGGTTGCGGCAAGTCGACGCTGCTCAACATCGTGGGCGGGTTCGACACGCCGACCTCCGGCAGCGTGGAGATCAACGGCGAGGAGGTGAAGGGTCCCGACCCACGTCGTGTGTTCGTGTTCCAGGAGTACGGGATCTTTCCCTGGGCCTCGGTGTGGGACAACGTGGCGCTCGGATTGCGCAAGAATGGCAAGGACGATCGCGCGCGCACCATCCAGCACTACGTCGACCTCGTCGGCCTCACCGGCTTCGAGAAGTCCTACCCCGCCGAGCTGTCGGGCGGCATGAAGCAGCGCGTCGCCGTGGCGCGGGCACTGGCCGTATCGCCCGACATCATCTACATGGACGAGCCGCTGGGCGCGCTCGACTCGCTCACGCGCCTGCAGATGCGCGCTGAGATCCTGCGCATCTGGCAGCAGGAGAAGCCCACGATCCTGTTCGTGACCCACGACGTCGACGAAGCCTTGCAGCTCGCCGATCGCGTGGTGGTGATGAGCCCGCGCCCGGGCCGCATCGCCGAGATCGTCACGGTCGGCATGCCGCACCCGCGCGACTTCGGGAGCCCCGAGTACGGACGCGCCAAGAACCGGCTGTTCGAGCTCCTGGGGGTCAGCCACGCGATGTAGCCACCGCATCCGATTCCAGCCGACCTCCCGCGGTGGAAAGCGCGCGACCCGCGCTATCCTTCACCGGGGATCCCGTCCTGTCGGGATCGCGTCGAAGTCGGATGCCGGAGCTCCCCGAGGTCGAGACGATCGCGCGACTGATCCGCCCCAGGCTCGAGGGGCGGAGGATCGAGGCCTGCGAGGTGCGCTGGACGCGCACGCTCGGCGGACTCTCGCGACCGGCGTTCGCCAAGGCGGTCGTCGGGAAGAGGCTCGCGCGCGTGTGGCGTCGCGGCAAGTTCCTCGTCGCGGACCTCGAGCACGCAGGCCGCGGGGCCGGCGCGCTGGTCGGTCACCTGCGGATGACCGGCCGCGTGCACGTCGAGCCGAGCGGGTGGAAGCCGGGACCCTACCTCAAGGTGCGCCTCTCGCTCGACGACGGCGCGTGCCTGTACTTCATCGACGTGCGCAAGTTCGCGCGCTTGTGGTATGCGAAGGAGCCCCAGGATCTGCTCGGTCAGCTGGGGCCGGAACCGCTCTCCGCGGAATTCACCGGCGAGTGGCTCCACCGCGCGCTCCACGGGCGCCGGCGGATGCTCAAGCCGCTGCTCATGGACCAGACCTTCGTCGCGGGCCTCGGCAACATCTACGCCGACGAATCGCTCTTCCGCTCCGGCCTGCACCCGCTGGCTCGCTCGGATCGCGTGAGCCGCGAGCGGGCGGCGCGGCTGTGCGGCGAGATCCGCGCGACGCTCGGCGAGGCGATCGAGCGGGAGGGATCGAGCTTCGATGGTTTCTACCGCACTCCCGAGGGGAACCCGGGGAGCTACCAGGACGAGTTCAAGGTCTACGGGCGCGAGGGCGAGCTTTGTTTCCGCTGCAGTGAGCCGATCCGCCGCATCGTCGTCGCGCAGCGCGGGACTCATCTCTGCCCGCGCTGCCAGAAACGCTGAGCGGGAGGCGCGCGGCTAGGTCCGCGAGGCCAGGAGCTTCCCGAACTCCTTCTCGTCCGGCCACTGCTCGGCGCACAGCACGAGATAGAGCGTCACGTCCTCGCGCGCGAATTTCTGGTCGAGCTCCGCGACGGCCGCGGCGATCCTGTCCGACGCGGGCTTGGCGCCCTCGACGTCCTCGATCATGCCGTCCTCGTGCTGGACGCCGGTCGCGTCGAGGAACCCGGTGACGAGCTCCTTGCAGGTCTTCATCAGGTACCCGCCCGCGATCTCGTAGGCGAGCTCCGCGTTGCGCTTCGACTCGATCAGCACCCGGGCCCTCTTCGCGCGCTGCTCCATGGGCAGCTTGCGGATCGCCTGCGGCCGGAAGTGCAGGACGCGCGCCACCTCGCCGTCGAGGGGACCGTAGCCCTGCCGCTCCAGGCTCGCGTAGATCGCCAGGAAGCGCTCCGGACTCATCGCGTGAAGGTGATCGAGGACGGTCATACGGTGCCGCGACAGTCTGTCACAGGCTCGAAGGGTGTCCAACAGTCGGCTTCTGCCCGCAGCGAGCCTGTGACAGACTGTCGCGGCACCGCATGCGCGCCTACAAGTACTACGACCGCGTGATGGCGGCGTTCGTCACGGTCCTCCTGTGCTCGAACCTGATCGGGCCGGCCAAGACCTGCGAGATCCAGCTGCCGATCGTCGGTCACCTCGTCTTCGGGGCGGGCAACCTGTTCTTCCCCATCTCGTACATCTTCGGCGACGTCCTGACGGAGGTATACGGCTACGCGCGTGCGCGCAAGGTGATCTGGACCGGCTTCGGCGCGATGGTGTTCGCGACGGTCATGAGCCAGATCGTGATCCGCATGCCGCCGGCGGCGAGCGAGTCCTTCAACCTCAAGCTCCAGCCCGCGATCGAGACCGTGTTCGGCAACACGTGGCGCATCGTCGTCGGCTCGATCCTGGCCTTCTGGGCGGGCGATTTCGTCAACTCCTACGTGCTGGCGAAGATGAAGATCGTCACCGCCGGCCGGTTCCTGTGGATGCGCACGATCGGCTCGACGATCGCGGGGCAGGCGGTCGACAGCCTTATCTTCTATCCTCTGGCGTTCTACGGGACGTGGGAGACGGAGACGCTCGCCAAGGTCGTGGCCTTCAACTGGTTCATGAAGGTCAGCGTCGAGGCCGTCTTCACGCCGGTCACGTACGCGGTCGTCGGGTTCCTGAAGCGGGCCGAGAGCGAGGACTTCTACGACCGCGAGACGAACTTCACGCCGTTTTCGCTCGAGGATTGAAGTCTCAGCTTCGAAGAAGTGCTCCAGTGGACGGGCGGTATTGACGAAAGTAGCCACACGAGCTACTTTCGAGGTGCCATGACCACCGTCGGAACCAAAGAGCTGAAGAACAAGCTCTCCCACTACCTGCGCCTGGTCCGTGCCGGCGCGCACTTCCTCGTCACCGATCACGGCCGTCCGGTGGCCGAGCTGGGTCCGGTTTCGAGGGGGGGCCGAGATCCCGACGATGCCTGGGCCGAAGCGGCGGCGAGGGGAGAGGTGTCACTTCCGAAGCGTCACAAGCCTCCCCGCTTCCATCCCGTCCGCTTGCGAAAAGGCGCAAGCCTCTCCGACGCGGTCATCGAGGACCGTCGTTGATCCACTACCTCGATACGAGCGCTCTCGTCAAGCGCTACATCGAGGAGCCGGGAGCGTCCCAGGTCTCCGCCCTCTTTCGTCGTGGGCCCAGACTCGCGGTCTCGCGGCTCGCGGAGGTGGAAGCTTGCGCAGCCCTCGCAAGGCGTGTCCGCGACAGGACTATTCCCGCCGCTTTGCATCTCAAGCTGCGAGCGATGCTCGCTGAGGACCTCGAATTCATCCGGGTCGTCGAGGTCACCGAGAGGATCGCCGGATCGGCCTGCGATCTGTGCGCGAAGCACCCGCTTCGGGCCTACGACGCGATCCATCTCTCGACAGCTCTCTACTTGAGGGATCGAATCGATCCCGACGTGTGCTTCGTCTGCTCGGACCGCACTCTCGCACGGATCGCGCACGAGATCGGGCTCGATCGTCTCGTTCCGGGTGCCTGATCGCGGCAGTGGAATCGCCGCCACGAATGCTCACCGACGCCCTCAAGCGCCTCACCAAGCACTCCGCGATCTACGCGCTCGGACCCGCCGTCCAGAAGGCGATCGGGTTCCTGCTCATCCCGCTCGTCACCTTCTACATCGGCACGAAGGCGAACTACGGCGTGGTCGACGTCTCGGCGGCGTGGCTCGCGATCGCCGCGCAGTTCTTCGGGATCAACCTGCTGCACGGGATGACGCGCTACTTCCCCGAGTACGCGACCGACGAGGAGCGCGGGAAGCTGGTCACGACCTGTCTCGTCATGCTGTCGATCTCGACCGGAGCTGCGCTGCTCGCGGCGGTCGCGTTCTCCGGGCGTGGAGCGGAGCTCCTCTTCGGCTCACGGGAGTATTCCCGCGCGCTCATCGTCGTCGCGTCGATCCTGTTCCTGCAGACGGTCGGGCAGGTCGGGCTGCGCTGGCTGCAGATCCTCGAGCGATCGGTCGCGTATGGCGTGCTCACCACGCTCAAGACGGTGCTCGAGGTCGGGCTCAAGGTGTGGTTCCTGGTCGGCCTGAGCCTGACCTTCATGGGGGTCCTCTACAGCGTCCTGGGTGGCGAGCTGGTCGTCGCGGGAGGGATGGGCATCTGGATCGTGTCGCGCCTGGGTCTCTCGTTCTCCTGGCCGATGGCGAAGCGGCTGCTGCGCTACTCCTACCCGCTCATCCTCTCCGGGCTGTTGATGTTCGTCCCCCAGCAGGCGGATCGCTTGTTCGTGCGCTGGATCCGCGGGCTGGGCGAGGAGGGGATCTACGGCCTGGGATACAAGTTCGGCATGATCGCGAACGCCGTCTTCCTCGACGCCTTCGGACTGATCTGGTTTCCCTACATCTTCGGCGTGAAGGATCCCGAGGTCGTGCGCCTCATCTGCCGCAGGGTGCTGACGTACTTCACGCTGGTCATGTGCTGCGCGTCGCTGGCGCTCGCGGTCTTCAGCCCGGAGATCGTCCGCCTGATGGCCGCTCCGGAGTTCTTCGAGAGCCACCGCGTGATGCCGATCGTGCTGGCCGGATACGTCGCCTGGGCGGTGTTCCAGGTCGTGTCCACCGGCTTCTACATCCGCGAACGCACGGCCTGGGTCACGCTCCTCGCGGGCGGAGCCGCCGCGTTGAACCTCGCGCTGAACGCGCTGCTCGTTCCGCGGATGGGGTACATGGGAGCCGCGTGGGCGACGCTCTGGACGTTCGCGCCGCTGGCCGTCGCGGCCTGGATCGTCGGGGAGCGCACGATGCCCGTCGGGTACGAGACCGTGCGGGTGCTCTTGCCGGTCGGGCTGGCGGGCGCGCTCTTCGCCGCGACGCGCTGGATCCCCGCCGACGCGGGCGCGCTCGGGTTCGCGCTCAAGGGCCTGGCCGTGCTCGCGCTGCCCGCCGCGCTGTGGGGAGGCGGCTACTTCCGTCCCGAGGAGAAATCCAGGATCGGGGAGATGCTCCGGGAGCTGGCCGCGTTCGCCCGGAGGCGTCCGCATTCCACCTGAGCGCGAAAGGCCGTGCGTCCTTGAAGGACGACGCCCGGCCGGATGCAATCCTTGCGCCCCATGGAGTCGATCGCCGATCTGCGCAAGAAGGTCCAGGAACCCGTCCGCCAGTACAACGACGTCGCCGGCGTGCTCGTCGGCGACCGCGTCTCGATCCACGTCACCCGGTTCTTCATCGCGTACGGGATCTCGCCGACGGTCGCGACCCTCTCGATGCTCGTGTTCGGGATCTCCGGCTCCCTGCTCGTGCTGTGGGGGGGCTGGCTCGCCGTCCTCGGCTTCGGGTGCGTGTTCCTCTACTACGTCTGCGACTGCGTCGACGGCGAGGTCGCGCGCTACCACAAGAGCGAGAAGCTGATCTGGGGCTACTACGACTTCCTTTTCCACCTCGCGGTCAAGACGATCTTCTTCGTGTGCCTGGGCATCTACGCCGCGCGCACGACGGGGGAGCCCGTGGTCTTCCTGTTCGGCCTCTCCGCCCTGCTCGCGGTGCTCTTCCAGAAGTTCCTGCAGGACGTGGCGGCGATGCTGGTCTGCCGGTACGTGCTCCTTTCCTCGAGCGAGGCGCGCGAGCGTTTCGCGCGACAGCTCACCGAAGGAGCGGAGCCCGGGGATCTGGAGAAGGACGGTGACGTTCCCGGCGAGCAGGAGCCCTTCTCGTTCCAGGGTGTCCTGCCGACCGTGCGAGCCGTGGCGACCAACTTCGACCTCAGCACCCTGTTCTTCCTCGCAGCGGCGCTGGCCGACTTGTGGCTCGGTCCGTTCGAGATCCTCGGGATGCGCGCCGACATCAAGATCGCCCTGCTCGTGTTCTACGGAACCGTCCTGCCGATGGACTTCCTCGACCGGTTGATCTCGCACATGCGCAACGGAAGGTTCCAAGCCGAGAGCGCGCGCCTCCTGCGGCGCGCGCACCACTTCCGGCTGCCGCGGTGAGGCGCGTCAGCGCGCGTCGAGCCGCTTCGCGAGCGCCTCGACGTCGGTGACGGGCGCCTGGCAGGAAAAGTCCCGGCATACGTAGGCCGTCGCCTTGCCCCGAGACCTCTCTGCTCGCGCACGAACTCGGCCAGCTTCGCGATCGGAGGATCGTCGCCCTCCGGCCGGAGGATCACGACCGTGTTCGGCAGGAAGCGCGAGCGCACCGCGCGCAGCATTGCGCGCGCGTCCTCGCGGCCCGGCTCGCCGGCGATCACGATCTCGCTCGCCGGGCCCGCGGAGAGGTCGAGGGCGATCAGCATCTGCGAGTAGCGCGAGGGTCCGCGCGCGATCTCCCCCGAGAAGGCCTTGAACAGCCGCTGTGTCTGCTGGAGGAATTCGGTCCTGCCGGTCAGATGCGCCAGGAGCAGGAGGTCCAGCGCGGCGACCGAATTCCCCGATGGGATCGCACCGTCGTAGGCCTCCTTGCCGCGCGCGAGCAGCGCCTCGGCGTCACCCGCGGTGAAGAAGAACCCACCGTCCTTCCCGTCCCAGAAGCGCGCGCTCATCTCGTCCGCGAGGCGGATCGCTTCGGAGAGCCAGCGGACGTCGAAGTCGGTCTCGTACAGCTCGATCAGGCCCCAGCACAGGAAAGCGTGGTCCTCGAGCACGGCCGCGTGCGCCGCCTCGCCCTGGCGCCAGCGCTTCAGGAGGCGCCCCTTGTCGTCGCGCAGCTTCGAGAGGACGAACTCCGCCGCGCGTCTCGCGGCGCCGGCATAGGCGGGCTCGTCGAAGGCGCGCGCGCCGTGCGCCAGCGCGGCGATCATGAGGCCGTTCCAGTCGGCCAGGACCTTGTCGTCCCGGAGCGGCCGGACGCGGCCTTCGCGCGCGGCGAACAGCTTGGCGCGCGAGGCGGCGAGCCAGGCGCGGAGCCCGGCCTCGGCGCCCTTCTCCGGCTGCTCGAGATGCAGAACGCTCTCGCCGGGAGACTCGCGCAGGTTGCCCGCGGGCGTCACGCCGTAGACCCGGGCGAAGAGCGTCCCGTCCTCGTCGCCGAGCACCGCCGCGAGCTCCGCCGGGGACCACCGGTAGAACTTGCCCTCCACGCCTTCGCTGTCCGCGTCCTCGGCCGAGTAGAAACCTCCCTCGGGAGAGGTCAGATCGCGCAGGACGTAGCCGAAGATCTCGCGCGCGACGTCGCGGTACTCGTCCTTCCTCGTCGCCTCGAAGGCTTCGACGTAGGCGAGGGCGACGAGCGCCTGGTCGTAGAGCATCTTCTCGAAGTGCGGCACGAGCCAGCGCCGGTCGGTCGAGTAGCGGTGGAATCCGCCGCCGAGATGGTCGCGGATCCCTCCGCGGGCCATCGCCTGGAGCGTGCGTTCGGCCATCTCGAGGGCGTGCGCGTCCCCGCTCCTCCGCCACCAGCGCAGGAGCAGGCGCACCTGGTGGGGGAGCGGGAACTTCGGTGCCGAGTCGAAGCCTCCTTCGGCGGAATCGAAACGCGAGGCGAGCTCCCTGGCCGCAGTCTCGAGCGTGCTCGGGGCTAGAGGATCACCGGGCGCGCCGGCGAGGCTGCCGGAGAGCCACGCGGCGACCTGGTCGGCGTGGGCGGCGATCTCCTGCCTCTGCGTCTTCCACGCCTCGACGAGCTTCGGCACGATCTCCATCAAACCCGGCCGGCCCGCCATCGCGCTCTTCGGGAAGTAGGTCCCGGCGAAGAACGGCTTCTTGCCCGGCGTCATCACGACCGTCATCGGCCAGCCGCCCGAGCCGGTCATCGCCTGCGTGACCGCCATGTACACCTGATCGACGTCGGGCCGTTCCTCGCGGTCGACCTTGATGCACACGAAGCTCGCATTCAGGAGCGCGGCGACCTCCGCGTCCTCGAAGGACTCGCGCTCCATGACGTGGCACCAGTGGCAGGTCGAGTAGCCGACGGAGAGGAAGATCGGCTTGTCCTCCTTCGCCGCGCGCTCGAACGCCTCCGCACCCCACGGGTACCAGTCGACCGGGTTGCGCGCGTGCTGGAGGAGGTAGGGGCTCTTCTCGAAGACGAGCCGGTTGAACTCCGGCCCGCCGTCGGGCGGGAGCTTCGCGATCTCTCCTTGCGAGGGCAGCGGCTTGCGCACGTGCTGGCTGGCCTGTGCTCCCAGCGCGAACGCGGTGACCAAGCCCGTGGCGATCCACCTCATCGGAGGAGATTCTGGCAGACGTGCGTACCATTTCCAATCCCATGCACGAGGGTCCCGGACGCACCGCGCGAATCGCCGTCGCGGTCTGCCTCGCGCTCGCGACGGCAGCCACTTACGCGGGGATCCTCCGCGCCGACTTCCTCACCATCGACGATCCCACCTATGTGGTCAAGAACGAGCACGTGCTCGCCGGGCTGACGCTCGACGGAGTCCTGTGGGCCTTCCGCGCCTGCGAGGGAGGAAACTGGCATCCGCTGACGTGGATCACGCACATGCTCGACGTGCAGCTCTTCGGCCTGCGGCCGTGGGGCCACCACGCGACCAACCTGGCCCTGCACGTGGCGAGCACGGTGCTGCTGCTCTTCGGCCTCGACCGTCTCACGCGCGCCTTCTGGCCGAGCGCGCTCGTCGCGGCGCTTTTCGCGCTGCATCCGCTCCACGTGGAATCCGTGGCGTGGGTTTCCGAGCGGAAGGATGTGCTCTCGGCGTTCTTCTTCATGCTCGTGCTTCTCGCCTACGCGCGCTACGCGGAGAACCCCAGCCGCGGCAGGTACCTCGGGGTCGTGGGCCTCTTCACGCTCGGTCTCATGAGCAAGCCGATGCTCGTGACCCTGCCGTTCGTCCTGCTGCTGCTCGACCATTGGCCCCTCGGGCGGACGACGCGCGGCTCGACCGGAAAGCTCGTGCGCGAGAAGATCCCGCTCTTCGTCCTGGCCGCGTCCGCGAGCCTGACGGCGTACCTCGTCCAGAAGGCGACGGGCGCGGTCGCGCCGGGCGAGGCGCTACGGCTCCCCGTGAGAGCAAGCAACGCGCTCGTCTCCTGCCTGCTCTACCTGATCAGGACGTTCTGGCCCGTCGACCTCGCCGCATACTACCCTCACCCCAAGGCCATCGAGCCCTTGCCGGCGCTCGCCGCGCTCGCGGTCCTCTCCCTGGTCTCCTGGGTCGCCGTGCGGGAGCGGAGGCGCCGGCCATTCCTCTGGGTGGGATGGCTGTGGTACCTCGTCATGCTCGTCCCCGTGATCGGGATCATCCAGGTGGGGGGGCAGGCGAGGGCGGACCGCTACACCTACATTCCGCTGGTCGGCTTCTTCGTGATGCTCGCCTGGAGCCTGCGCGGGATCCAGCTACGTCCTCCATGGAGCGTGGCGCCGATCCTCCTCGCGCTGGCGCTCGTCACGCGGCACCAGGTCGGCTACTGGAGGAGCACGCGCACGCTCTTCGCACACGCGGTGGAAGTCACGGGCGAGAACTCGGTCGCACAGCAGTGCCTCGGCAACGGGCTCATGATCGAGAACGACCTCGACGGCGCGATGGCCCACCTCACCGAGGCTCTGAGGATCACTCCCGACCTCCCCGATGCGCACAACAATCTGGGGGTCGTGCTGGGAGCCAGGGGCAAGTACGAGGAGGCCGTGCAGCACTTCCGTGCGGAGCTGCGGGCATTTCCGCGCTCGCCGCGCGCGCACTTCAATCTGGGCTTGGCGTTCGTGAACATGGGCCGCATCGACGAGGGGATCGTCGAGCTGGAGGAGGCGCTGCAGATCGCCCCCGACCTCTTCGACGCACACAACAATCTGGGCACGGCGCTCGGGGCCAAGGGCCGGTTCGAGGAGGCCGAGAAGCACTTCCGGATCGATCTGCGGGCACATCCCCGCTCCGCGGAAGCGCACTCGAACCTGGGCTTCGCGCTCGTGAACCAGGGCCGCATCGAGGAGGGGATCGCCGAGTACGAGGAGGCCCTGCGCATCGAGCCCGACCACTTCCACGCGAACAGCAAGCTCGGGATGGCGCTGGGATCGCAAGGGAAGCTGGCTGAGGCGCTCGCGCACTTCGAGAAGGCGCTCGCGAAGCGCCAGGACGACGCCGAGACACGCCGCTGGGTCGCGGTGACGCTGACCCTCCGGGGCCAGGTCGAGGAGGGGATCGCGCAGTACCGGAAGCTGCTCGAGGCCGACCCGAACGACCTCGACGCGATGAACAACATCGCCTGGATCCGCGCGACGCACGACGATCCGGCGCACCGCGATGCAGACGAGGCGGTGACCCTCGCGGAGCGGGCCCGCGACAGGAGCCCGGAAGAGAACGCGGTGCTCCTCGACACCCTTGCGGCGGCCTACGCCGAGGCCGGGCGCTTCGACGAGGCCGTGGCGACCTGCGAGAAGGCGATCGCGATCGCCCGCGGCAAGGGCCAGGAGAAGGACGCTCAGCGTTTCGAGCAACAGCTCGCTTTTTTCCGCGAGCACCATCCGTTCCGGGTTCAGTAGCGGCATGACGGGCTCGACGAACCGGAGGAGGGAGCTTGCGATCGGAGGCCTCCTCGCTGCGCTGACGATCGCCGCCTACGCGCGGGTCGCAGGGAACGGCTTCATCAACCTGGACGACAACGACTACGTCACCGAGAACCTCCGCGTCCAGGCCGGGCTCTCGTGGAAGGGGGCTGCCTGGGCGTTCACCACCGGGCATTCGGCCAACTGGCACCCGCTGACGTGGCTCTCGCACATGCTCGACTGCCAGCTCTTCGGGATGAACCCGGCCGGACCCCACCTGACGAACCTCGCCCTGCACGTCGCGAGCGTGCTCCTCCTCTTCCACCTGTTCCGGCGCATGACCGCAGCGGTCGGTCCGAGCGCGTTCGTCGCGGCTGCCTTCGCGCTCCACCCTGTGCACGTCGAGTCCGTGGCCTGGGTCGCGGAGCGCAAGGACGTCCTGAGCGCGCTCCTGTGGATCCTGACGACGCTCGTTTACGTGCGCTGGGTCGAACGGCCCGGAGCAGGCCGCTGGGCGTGGGTCGTCGCGCTCTACACCTTGGGCCTGCTCGCCAAGCCGATGCTCGTGACCCTGCCCTTCGTCCTTCTGCTCCTCGACGTGTGGCCGCTCTCCCGGCTGGAATCGCCCTGGCGTGACCGGGTGAGACTCGCGCGGCTCGTGCGCGAGAAGAGCGCGCTCTTCGCGCTCGCCGCGGCGTCGTGCGCGGTCACGTTCCTCGTCCAGCGCGGCGCCGGCGCGATGTCGCTGGGCGACCAGATCCCGTTCGCCCTGCGCGCGCAGAATGCGCTGATGGCGTACGTCGCGTACCTCGGGAAGACGGTCGTGCCCGCGCGGCTCGCGGTGTTCTACCCTCACCGGGTGGAGGCGTTCCCTGCTCTGCAGGTCGCGGGGGCGGCGCTGCTGCTCCTGGCAGCGACCGTGCTCGCACTGCGCACGGCGCGCGAGCGGCCGTGGTTCGCGGTGGGATGGCTGTGGTTCCTCGGCACGCTCGTCCCCGTGATCGGCCTCGTGCAGGTCGGATCGCAGGCGATGGCCGACCGCTACATGTACGTGCCGATGATCGGCCTCTCGGCGGCGGTCGGGTTCGGAGCGGCGGAGATCGTGCAGCGGTCGAGAGTGGCGAGGCCCGCGATCGCTGGGCTCTTCGCGCTCGCCGTGGCGGGCTGGACGGGGCTGACCTGGCGACAGGTCGGGCTCTGGAAGGACGACCAGAGCCTCTTCCGCCACGTCGTCGAGGTGATGCCCGAGAACTATCTCGCGCACGGGATCCTCGGCAACGTCCATCTGCGCGGGAATCGATTCGAGGAGGCCATGGCGGAGTACCGCGAGGCGCTGCGGTTGCGCCCGAGCTACGCGCAGGCGCACAGCAACCTGGGGATGGCTTTCGAGCTGCAAGGCCGGCCGGCGGACGCGACCGCGGAGTACCGCACGGCATTGCTGTGGTCGCCGGATCTCCCGGAGGCACACCACAACCTTGGACGCCTGCTCGCCGAGCAGGGCTCGACGGACCAGGCGATCGGGCATTACGAAGCGGCCCTGCGCGCCAACCCGGATCTCGTCGAGGCGCACGTCAATCTCGGCGTCGCATTGACCAAGGTCGGCAGGATCGATGAGGCGATCGCGCATCTCGAGCGGGCGCTGGAGCTGAAGCCTGGCTTCGCGGCAGCGCTGCAGAGCCTCGGAGCCGCGCGCGCGATACGCGGGTCAACCGCGCCTCGCTGAAGTACCTTCTCGATCCATGTCCGGCTCCCCCCGTCCGAGCCTGCGCGCCGTCGCCGCCGTCGTCCTCGTTCTCGCCACCGCGGCGGCCTACGCGCCCCTGCTCCGGGCCGACTTCATCACCCTCGACGACCCGATCTACGTGCTCAACAACGAGCACGTCACGACCGGCCTCACGCTCGCGAACGTCGAGTGGGCCTTCCGGACCGGTCACGCGATGAACTGGCACCCGATCACATGGATCTCCCACATGCTCGACGTGGAGATGTTCGGCCTCGCGCCCGCGGGACACCACGCGATGAACGTGCTCCTCCACGCGGCGAGCGCGGTGCTCCTCCTCTTCGCGCTCGACCGCCTGACGCGAGCCTTCTGGGAGAGCGTTGCCGTCGCGGCCCTGTTCGCGCTCCACCCGCTCCACGTCGAGTCCGTGGCCTGGATCGCCGAGCGGAAGGACGTGCTTTCGGGCCTCTTCTTCGCGCTCACGCTCCTCGCCTACGCGCGCTACGTCGAGCGGCCCGGGACGGCCAGGTACGCGCTCGTCCTCGTCCCGGCCGCGCTCGGCTCCCTGTCGAAGCCGACGCTCGTCACGCTGCCCTTCCTGCTCCTGCTCCTCGACGGGTGGCCCCTCGGCAGGATGCGAACGCCGCGCTTCGGCAAGGCGACGAAGGCCGGCGGTCGGACCCGGTTCGGAGCGCTCGTGCGCGAGAAGATCCCGCTCTTCGTCCTGGCCGCTGGAGTCGCGCTGGCGACCTACGCGGTCCAGGAGACCGCCGGTGCGGTCTCGTCCCTCGGCGCCCTGCCACTGGCGGCGCGCGCGAGCAACGCGCTCGTGTCCTACTGCCGGTATCTCGTGCACGCCGTCTGGCCGGCGGACCTGGTCGTCTTCTATCCCCACGCGAACGCCGTGCAGCCGGTGCTCGCGACAGGATCGCTCCTCCTGCTCGGCTTCGTGAGCTGGATCGCGATGCGCGAGAGGGAGCACCGCCCCTGGCTGATCACGGGATGGCTCTGGTACCTCGGCACGCTCCTCCCGATGATCGGGTTCGTCCAGGTCGGCGAGCAGGCGATGGCCGATCGCTACACCTACATCCCTCTCATCGGGATCTTCCTGGCGGTGGTCTTTGCGGCCAGCGAGGCCTTGCGTGCGCGCGCGTGGACCACGGCCGCCGTCGCGCTACCCGTGCTCGCGGCGCTGGGACTCTGCACCCGCCACCTCGCATCGTCCTGGCGGAGCTCGCGCACGCTGTTCGAGCGGGCCACCGCGATCGAGCCCGAGAGCTCGGTCGCGCACTTCTGCCTTGCGAATGTCCGCCAGATGGAGGGCGATCTCGACGGAGCGGTCCGGCACGCGCGAGAGGGGTTGCGCCTCTCTCCCTACTACCCGGACGCGCACAAGAACCTGGTCTTGCTGCTCGCGAGGGCGGGTCGCATGGAGGAGTCGGTCGAGGAGCTGCGGGAGGCCCGGCGCGTGGAGCCGAGGTCGACCGAGATCCTCCGCGATCTGGGCTTCGAGCTGGCGCGGATGGGCCGTACCGACGAGGCGATCGCGCAGTACCGTGCAGCCCTCGAGGCCGACCCGCGCGACGTCGACGCGATGGGCCGGATCGCCTGGATCCGCGCGACGCACGCCGACCCCGCACGCCGCGACGCAGCAGAAGCGGTAGGACTCGCTGAGAGGGCGCGCGGCGTTGCCGGGGAGAAGAATGCGGTCGTCCATGACATCCTGGCCGCGGCCTACGCCGAGGCCGGGCGCTTCGAGGACGCCGTCCGGGCCTGCGAGAAGGCGGTCGAGCTCGCGCAGGGCGCCGGCGAGGAGAAGGACGCCGCGCGCTTCCGCGAGCACCTCGATCTCTTCCGCGCGGGGAAGCCTGTGCGGATCCGCTAGCCGGACTGGAATGGCCGGGGTCCCGCTAGTGAGCGCGCACGAGGATGTCGGGCCGCGACCCGCTCCGGGGCCACTCGTCCGCCGCCGTGAGGACCGTTCCGTCGGAGAGGATCGTGTCCTCCGACTTGGTCCCCGTGATCGACGGGTTCCAGATGGGCGTCGGAGTCTACTGCGCGGTCGATTCGCTAGGCCGGAAGGACCCGCGTGGCCTCGAGACCGATCTCCCCGAGCAAGGGCGCGACCGCGACCGGCGCGCGCAACTCCGCCGAGCGGCGCACGGCCTCCATGACGCAGAACGTCTCGAGCCCTTCCTCGAGGCCGGGCGCGTGCGGCGTGCGATCGATCAGCGCGCCGGCGAAGTGATCGGCGTAGTTGGCGAACTCGCCGTAGTGCATGCCGTGAACCTCGCTGTTGAAGTAGGTGTGTCGGCCCGCGTAGAGATGGTCCTCGACGATCTCGCTGCCGCTCGCGCTGGTATGGACGTAGCGCATGTCGTGGTACTGCGCGAGGCTCGTCCCGCCCGAGCCGTAGAGCACGAGCTCGATCGAGTTGCGCGCGCGCGGCAGCTCGTGGACGCCGTAGTGGCCCAGCGCGCGTCCGAGCCGTCCGTCGGCGGCGAGGGCGTTGACGATGTAGACGTCGCGGCCGGCGAGGCCGTGCTCGCGCCCGAGCGCCGACGTCGTGCCGAGGGCCTGGACTTCGCGGATCGGCCCGAGGTACCAGCGCAGGAGGTCGAGCGGGTGCGAGAGCCCGAGGAAGACCCAGTCGGTGTCGGTCGCGGCCCAGGGCGATTTCGCGTAGAACCAGTCCATGCGGTGGATGTAGTGCGCGTCGGCGAGCTCGAGCGCGCCGATCTCGCCCTTCTCGAAGGCCGCGCGCTGGCGCAGGAAGGGCTCGAAGAAGCGCGTGCTCTGTCCGACGAGGAGCTTCCTCTCGGTGCGCCGCGCCGCCGCGAGCACCGCGCGCGCGTCGGCGACGGAGTTGACGAGAGGTTTCGTGCAGATCACGTCCTTGCCGGCTTCGAAGGCGGCGACGACGTGCTTCCCGTGCAGCGCGTCGGGGGTGTAGATCGCGACGATGTCGACGTCAGGGCGCGCGAGCATCGTCGCGTAGTCGGCGGTGTAGATGAGATCGGGGATCTGGCTCCGGCAGGTCGCGATCTTCTCCGCGTCGAGGTCGCAGCCGGCGACCGGATGCGCGCGGGACGTGCGCGTCGCGAGCGCGACGAGCAGGGTGCGACCTTCGTGGAGTCCGATCACGCCGACGCCCTTCGAGCGCGGGTCGCGCGGCTTGCGCTCGATCGGCAGCGTGCCCGGGAGGTTTTCCAGCAACGTGGCAAGCCCTGCGCGCTATGCGCCGAGTGCTAGTTCCCGACCCGCTGGTCGTCCTGGTAGTCGCCGCTGAGCGCGGTGTCCACCGATCCGTCTTCCCGCCAGCAGTCCCAGTGGCCGGTCATGCGGCTGTGAGTGAACGTTCCCTCGGCGCGCTTCTGGCCATCGCGATGCCAGAAGGTCCAATGACCTTCACGGTGGCCATCGCGGAACTCGCCGGCGGATTCCTTGGCGACCCGCGCGGAGTTCTCCAGGTAATAGTTCATCCACACGCCCCACTTGTGCGCCAGGTGCGATCCATCGGGCCGCGTGTCGGGAAGCGGCACCTCCACGCCGTGCCCTTCGATTTTTCCGTCGCCGCGCAGGAATCCGGGCGCCGGGTCGCCCACTTGCGATTCCCTGGTCTCGATCGAGTCGAACAGGACGCCGTCGGGGTGCGCCGCAAGAAGCTCTTCGTCGCTCGGCGCGGCACCGCCTCGGCAAGCCGTCATGAGCGTGGCGCAGGCCATCGCAAGCCAGCCTGTTCGGGTTCGACTCATGGGCTGATTGGGACATCAGGATAACGCAGACCTCTCCTCCCGAAGCTTTCGAGTTTCACCTCGACGCGGACTCCGAGCCGCCTGCGGGGTAGGATGCGAGACCGGCGCCGGTCAGCTGGCGCGGCTCGATCACAGGATCCTCCGAGATGGGGCGACGCGACGGAACAGCCTACCGGCTGACGAAGGAGGAGATCGAGCGCTTTGGATCGGACGGCTGGATCCATCTTCTCGGCGTGCTCTCCGAGGAGGAGCTGCGGGAGATCGAAAGGGTCTACGACCGCTTCGTCCGCCGCGAGATCCCCGTCCCCGGCCGCGACTTCTGCGACATGTCGGCCGGCTACGGCAAGCCGGTCGAGGAGTACTCGATCGTCAACGTGATGCTCCCGCGGCGCTACTTTCCGACTTGGCAGGGCAACGTCTACGAGCGCCGCGCCGCGTCGATCGCCGAGCAACTGTGCGGGACCGACATGGTCCTCGACTACGACCAGCTCGTCGCCAAGCGGCCGAACAAGGCGGACGCGGTCTTCCACTGGCACCAGGACCTCGGCTACTGGCCGGTGACGCCCGACACGCGCACGGCCTCGTTCTGGCTCGCGATCGACGACGCGACGCTCGCGAACGGGTGCATGCGCTTCGTGTCGGGATCGCACAAGGAAGCGAAGCTGCGCCCGCACCGGCCGATGAAGGGCGACCGCGACAAGTCGCACACGCTCGTCGCGGAGGTCGACGAGAAACGCGATCGAATCGTGCCCGCCGAGATCCGCCGCGGCGAT
>JBGPOP010000005.1:0-149846 GCA_041488095.1 Planctomycetota bacterium | reverse complement strand
GACGATTATCAGGGCGTGAAGACCACCTGCACGCCGTTCGAGAAGTTGGTCCCGCTGTGGCAAGGGCCTTGGGGGTCGCGGTACCAGATCTGGAAGTTCCAGGTCGAGCCGGGCTGGATGTGGCCGGCGGTTTGAGGGAAGCTCTGGCTCTGGGCGACGATCCCCGGACCGCGGATCACCCTGCCAAGCGAGTCCGAATAGGCGCCCCCGAAGCGATAGACGCCGACGCCGTTCAGGGCAGAGGCGACGCGAATGCCATCGCCGTAGATTGTCGTCAACTGGCCAGGTCCCATGAAGAGCAAGGTCAGCTTGTTGGGTGGGCAGTGAGTCACTTCGAGCTGGAGGTCGTCGGTAGTGACGCTACCAGTGCCACACGCGGCGAAGATCGCGCCTTGGCCGGTGGAGTTGCGGCAGCCGCCGTGGTTGTCGACGTTGTTGCAAGGAGCGCCGCTGGGGCAGTGGCCGTACTGAACGGCGGTAGGGGCCAGTTCAAAGACGTAGGCTGCGCCGGATTCGCAGTTCGGATTGTTCGTGCATGCGTCATCTACGCCGGGAGCCCCGACGAGCACAGTGTCGCCTGAGAGGGCTACAGAAACACCGAAGACGTCACTGTAGTCCGCGTCCTGGGCAAGCAACTTGCCGGCCTGAATCCAGGTCGATCCGGAAAGACGGAAGTCATAGGCAGAGCCCTTGTCCCCGAAGTTCGAACCCCCAATGAGGTGATCACTCGAGGAAGCCATGGAGCCTCCACATTGATCATTGACACCCACATCATCCGACCAGAGCTCTTGCGTCTGCGTCCAACCCGAGATCGACTTCTCAAATGCATAGATCGCTCCTCCATGTCCAGCGCCCTGGTGGCTACGGCCTGGCGCCCCCACGACTGCACGCGTACCAAGAAGTGCGACTGAGAGGCCGAAATGATCATACGACGCTCCATCGCCGGCGAGCAGCTTTTGGGTCTGCGCCCAGCCGCTCGTCCCATTCTCGAACACGTACGCGGCTCCTTGTTGTGTACCCGCAGGGCCCTGCTTCCAAGGTACACCGATCAATGCCTGATCGCCCAAGAGGATGACTGAATGGCCAAACCCATCGAAGAAGATTGTGTCACTCCCCATCAACTTCCTTGTCTGGACCCAGGCAGTGCCTACGCGGTCGAAGATGTAGGCCGCTCCCGCGTCAAGACCACTCTCATCGTCTTCAGGAGCTGAGATCAGGATTCGATCGCCGGTGGTCGCCAGGCTTGTTCCGAAGATGTCCCCTCCGTCCGGGTCGCCTGAGACGATCTTCGCGGTCTGTATCCATGTGGAACCTACTAGCTCGAACACGTAAGCGGCCCCCGCCGCGAGAATTCCGCTTGGGCTACTATTCGGGGTTCCGATTACCAAAGTGCTCCCAGCGAGGGCAACCGAGGATCCAAAAACGTCGCCGATGGCCGCGTCGTTGGCCTGGAGCTTCTGTTTCTCCAACCAGCTTGAGCCAACGCGCTGGTAGACGTAAACGGATCCGGAGCCTTGGTTGTCGGGAGCTCCGACCGCCGCCCAGTCTCCATCGATAGCACCAGACGTGCCAAATCGATCCGATTGCTGCATGTCCGATGCCACGAGCTTCTGCACCTGGCACTGCGAGAAGCCTTCGCGGCTCCAAATGAGGCTCGCCAGAATGACCGACAGGAACCTAGCTGCGTTCATGCTCGTCGCTCCGCCAGCTCGATCGACGGATCCGCCAGCCCGATCATCGGACACAGGAGCTCGATCGCCTGTCCCGATCGGAGCCCGCGCAGCCACGGCCGGGCCTTCGGCGCATCGATCTCGAGCCGCCCGTCCTCGTGCAGCCGCCCGATGTCGTTTGCCGGATGGGCGAGCGCCACCGTGCACTTCGATATCCTTCCATCCGCGCGCACCACGAACGAGTTGCCCCAGGCCGCGTGGCAGATCGCGTCCTCCAATCCGGGCTGGAGGAGCCCGAGCCCGCGCTCCCGCGCCTGCGAGCGCGCGCACTCGAGCGCCGCATCCTCCTCCTCGGCCAGCACGGCGATGCTCTCGTCGTTCGGCCCGCCCAGGCGCGACAGCGGTCGCAGGAACATCCGGAAGCGCGGATCGCGTCCGAACGCCGCCTGGCACTGGTCCAGGAATCGCGGGACCGCCGCCCGGTTCTCGCGGTCGACGTGCACCCGCAGGTGGAAATCGAACTCGCCTTCGACCTCGCGCAGCGCGCAGACGTTCCTCCAGATCCGCGCGAAGGTCCCGCTGCCGTCCGCCTGCAGGCGCCGGCGGTCGTGGACCTCCTGCGGGCCGTCGAAGGAGATCTGCCAGGTCGCGACGCCCAGCGCGAGCAGCCGTTCGAAGAGCGGCCGCGCCAGATACCACGCGTTCGTCGTCATGTCCGATTCGAACTCCAGGCGCGGATGCTTTCCGCGCAGCGCCGCGACGTGCTCGAGCAGCCTCACGATCAGGTCCCGCGCGAGCAGCGGCTCGCCGCCGAACCAGGAGACCGAGAGGTGCTCGAGCGACGGCGCGCGGACCTCGAGCAGGCGTTCGATGCCGCGCACGACCGAGGGGCGCATCCGCCCCAGGCGGAAGTCCTCGTAGCAATAGAAGCAGCGGAAGTTGCAGGCCTCCGTCGGGAGCACCACGAGGTGCAGCGAGGTGCTCGACAGCGCCTGGGCGAGGCGTCGCGCGGTGACGGCCATGTCGCGCCTACGCTCGGCGGATAGGCTGATGGGAGAGCAGCTTGTGCCAGACCGGGCCCTCATCACCGAGTTGGAAGTGCAGGTAGTCGCATCCACAGAGCGTCAAGGGCGGGGGAAGTTTCTGTCCAATCGTGGTGGTGACCAGGCCTGTGCCGAAGTCGGCGACCGTTCCGCTTTCCCCCAGCCTCCCAACCTCGACGGGCAGGTGCGGGATGCCCATCTCGATCTGGCGGTCCTTGCGGGCCTTCGCGCGCAGGTACTTGGCCAGCTTCGGATCGAGGATCACGACGTTGCCGTCCTTGTTCCAGGCGATCTTGCCGACCGTCCAGTCCCGTCGATCGAGGATCTCCGTCCGGCCTGCGCTCTTCTTCGCCGCGGATCCCTTGCTCTTCAGCACGCCCTTCCGGTTCCTCCTCTTCGTGGCCATCGAGCTTCTCCTTTCACATGGTTTCCTTCGTCTTCGAACGCCGCGACCGGGCTGATCGCGGCGCCGTTCCATTGTCCTACCGCCAGTCCCCCACCGCTACGAAGCTCGCCCACCGGCGCGGGAGGGGCTCCTCGCCCTCCGCGCGGAGCTTCGACAGCACCGCCAGGCTCGCCGCGCGCACCGCCTCCGCCGTCGAGCGCCGGTCGACGAATCGCGCGCGGTAGAGCGCCTCCATCCACTCCCGCGCCCAGCGGTCCTCGACCGGCCACAGGCTCGCGATCACGGTGCGCGCGCCCGCCATCCGGAATGCGCGCCGCAAGCCGAGCACGCCCTCGCCGCTGCGGATCTCGCCGAGCCCCGTGTCGCAGGCCGAGAGCACGACCCACTCCACGCCGGAGAGATCGAGGCCGAGCACTTCCTCGGTCGTGAGGATGCCGTCGTCGTCGCCCGGCGCCGCGCCGCCGGCGGAAGCTCCCGCGAGCACGAGACCCGAGCGCAGGAACGGGAGCCGGTCGGCGCGCGACCTCGGGAGCTCGACGGCCGCGATCGCCCCGACCGGAGCCACGCCGCGCATCGCATCGTCCCGGTCCCGCGCGGGCGCGTCCTCGTAGTAGCCGTGCGTGGCGAGGTGGATCACGCGCCGGCCGGGCGCCCGGCGGCGCAGCTCGCGCTCGCTCGCCGACTCGCCCGCGAGCATCGCGGAGCCCTCGTCCGCGAAGGGTCCCGCTTTCCACGACGCGACGACCGCCGCGATCTCCTCCCGGGTGTGCGGCAAGGCGGGCCAGCTCGAGAGCGACGGACCGGACGGAGCATGGCGCAGCGCGAGGAGATCGCCCGCCGTCGCGCGGGGGGCGCGGGGCGCAGCGGCGAAGTCGGGATCGCCGAGCGCGAGGAGACCGCCGTGCCCCGGGGAATCCGGCGAGCTCACACCACCGAGGTCCGCCTCGGAGCCGAGCACGTGCAGGAGCGGGCCGCTCTCGACCAGGAATTCCCCCGAGTCGGTGGACAGCGCCTCGAACGGCACGAGATGGAGCGCCGCCTCGGGCACCAGGAGCACGAGGCGCGCTCCCGCGAGGTCCTTCGCGAAGGGATCCCAGATGCGCCGGCGGAGATCGCGCGAAACGTGCGCGAACTCCGGGCTGGCCGCACCGTTCCGGATCGCCTGCCGCAGGCGTGCGACGAGCCCGTCGATCTCTTCCCGCGGGCCGAGCTCGATGATCCGGGGCTCCGCGTCCGCCCCGCGCGCCACGCAGGCGTAGTAGCAGCTCTCGAGGTCCAGCGGATGGCTGCGCGCCGCGGGACCGGAGTAGGGACGCCCGGCGAGACAGAACCTGACCAGAAGGACGTCGGGAGCCAGAGCCCGCCGGAGCGCCTGGAAGTCCGAGCGCGACGCCTCGGTCGTGCGGCCGGCGTTCGAGAGACCGGCGAGCTCCCTCTCGGCCTGCTCCCGCTCCACGCGCGCCTGCTCGACCTTTCCCGCGAAGGCGCGCTCGTCGCCGCTGCGGCGGCTCTGCACGTACAGACCCGCCAGACGAAGTCGCGCGCCCGCAAGGCGCGCTCCGGCGCGCGCGAGCTCCGGCGTCGAGGCGGCGCGCGCGAGCTCGAGGCGTTCCGCGCACTCCCGGAAGACGCGGTCGCTCGAGAGGAGGAGCGCGTCCCACACGCGCTGCGCCGCTCCAGGCCGGGAGAGGCGCGCCGCGGCGCACACCGCGGGGTGCAGCGCGCGGGCGATGAAGGTGTTCTCCTCCAAGCCGATCGCCGACAGCTCCTCGAGCTGGAGGGCCGACCGCGCCCAGTGCTCGCGCGCGTGCTGCTCGGCCTCGAGGGACTCTTCCAGCGCCCGATCGAGGTGGCCCGCGAGCAGGTCGAACCGCGAAAGCTCGCGCAGGAGCTGGGGCAGGCCGGAGGCCGGTTCCGCCTGCCCTTCAGGTCGGTGGACGAGGCCAGCGAGCAGCTCGCGCCCGCGATCGAGGTCTCCGCGCTCGGCTGCGACCCAGGCCTCGATCTCGTCGCAGCTCCCGCGCATCGCCCGATCCGAGCCGGTCTCCGCCGCCGCGCGAGCGCGGGTGACGAGCTCTCCGGCGCGATCGAGATGGTTGGTCTGGATCTCGAGGGTCGCCGCGAGGAGAAGGCTGTAGACGCGCGTGTACGGATCCGCATCCGGGGCCGACTCGAGGACCGCGAGGCACTTGCCGTTCCAGGCGCGGGAACCGACGAAATCGCTTCGGATGTAGGCGAGCCGCGCCAGGAGGTCGAGCTGCTGGGCGTACACCGCGGTGTCGCGCTGGCCCCGCGAGTCGAGCTCCGCCACCGCGCTCTCGAAGCACGACTGGGCCCGCTCGAGATCCCCGAGCTGCTGCCAGATCGCGCCCAGCTTGGAGCGCACGTCGGCGAGGGTCCAGGAGATCTCGGCGCCGCCCTCGAGGATCGCGGTCACCTCCTCGTAGCTCGCTCGCGCCCGTTCGAGGCGACCGGCCTGGTCCTCCATCGTGCCGAGGTTGAGCAGGGTGTTGGCGAGCATCGGATGGTCTCCGCGCTGCGTGCGCCTGCGGATCTCGAGCGCGGCGGCGTAGCGGGCCGCCGCATCTTCCGTCCGTCCGAGCGTCGAGAGCACGTTCGCGCGCATGTCGAGCAACCAAGCGCGGTCGGGGCTCTCGCGCGGGACGACGCGCACCTGGAGCGCATCGGCCTCGTCGAGGAGCTCCAGCGCGCGTCCCTCGTCGTTCTCTCCGCTCAGGGCCTGGATGGCGAGGTAGGAGAGCGCGATCGCCTCCCGCGGATCCCGGCCCGCGCCGGACTCGCGCAGGAGCTCGATCGCGCGCTCGAGATCGCGCCGCGCGTCGGCCCACTCGCGCCGGACGCAGCGCAGCATCCCGAGCTGCAGGAGCGGCTCGGCGCAGCGCGCGTCGCCTTCCCCGAAGAGCTCGCGCGCGAGCGAGGCGGCGTGCTCCGTGAGCGCGAGCGTCTCGGGCGCGAGCTTCTTGTTGCCGCGCCGCGACGCCTCCGCGCACAGGCACTCGATCTCGACGCGACCGGGGGCACACCCGTCGAGCATGTCGAGCTGCTCTCGAGCCTGGGACTCTGCGCGCGCAAAGCGGCCGTCCTCCACCAGGGCGCGGACCGGGCTGGCATCCTGCGCACGGGCGAGGGAAGACAGGCACAGCACGGCTCGAGCGAGGCAGCGGATGCGGCGGGAGATTCCGGAAGAGGCTCCCATGTCTCTTTCTCCCCTCGATCATCAGGGTAGCCCGATCGGATCGGAGCAGCGAGAAAGCGGGCTTTGTCGGACCCAGCCTCGGGATCCTGCCGCCCTCCGGCTTCGGACGGACGCGCTACGGCACGAACGTCACGGAGTACCCGTTCGACACGTTCGAATCGTTCCCGCACGGGCTCGGGAGGTCGTGGTACCAGAGCTGGAAGAGCCACGTGTGCCCGGGGAGGATCGAGACCGAGGCCGACGACACCGGGCCGGACGAGGTCGAAGCGGCGATCCCCGGTCCCAGCACGATCACCCCCGCCGTCCTCGAGTTCCGTGCCCGGAAGCGGTAGACCGGCCCACCGATGCAGCGCCATCCGTCCCCGACCTGCACCTGGGCGACCGGATTCACGCCGCGGAACACGAATCCGATCTTGTTCGCGGGCAGGAGATCCACGATCAAACGAAGGTCGTCGGCTGAAACGCTCGCGCTCCCCGTCCCGGTCATCCGCGCTCCGCGGGCGTTGGTCGAGTTCACGCACCCCGCGCCGTAGTCGCGGTTGCTGCACGGGCCGAGAGGCGAGCAGAAGCAGAAGAAGCTCCCGGGCCCGTTCTCGACCGTGATCGATCCCGTCATCGCCGACCCGTGCGGCACGCAGAAGTAGTCGTAGCGGTTCCCCGCCCGCGGGTACTGAGCCAGGAACGCCGCGTCGAAAATCGTGCTCGCGGCCGGCGAGCCCGGCGGGAAGGGGTGGTGGAACGCCTCGTTGCCGTTGAGGATGAAATCCGTCCCCTCGGTCGCCGAGTGCGTGGCCGAGTCGAAGTTCGTCCAGCGCACCGTGTCCCCGAGCTGGATCGTCAGGTTCTGGCCCGTGAACTGGAAGTACTGGATCCTGACGTCGATGATGTTCGCCCGGCCGGCCGGGGAGAAGAGCAGGCCGACGGCCAGGAGCGAGGCGGCCGTCCGGAGAACCTGGGCTGTCCGCATGGGTGCCTCAGCCGTCTCCAGGGATGAAGCTCCGGGCCCGGGTCTTCCAGCAAAAAAGGTTGGACAAGCACCTCAGATCATGCCATCACTCCCGGCCGCGCGCATATCTGAAAAGCCTGAACTGCGCGAAGCTCGCCTCTCCCGCGTCCCTCTCCGCCCGCATCGAGCCCGCCCCATGGCCACGAAGATCACCGCCCCGCGCACACCCGAATTCTCCGGCCTCGACCAGCCCCTCCTCGAGCAGCTCCCCGCCTTCGAGCTCTTCTTCAAGACCTTCGGCTTCAAGCGCGTCCACGGGCGCGTGTGGGGCCTGCTCGTGCTCGCCGGCCAGCCGCTCTCATCCCGCGAGATCGGCGAGGAGCTCTCGCTCTCCCAGGGCGCGGCGAGCACCTGCCTCTCCGAGCTCTCCGAGTGGGGCGCGATCCAGTCCGAGTTCGACACCGCCCGCCGCTGCCACCTCCACGCCCCGGTCGGCAACACGCTCTCGATCGTCGCCACGGTGTTCCGCCGCCGCGAGCAGGTCGTCATCGGGCGTTTCAAGCACTCCGTCCAGGCCATGGCCGGCTACGTCCGCGAGCGCTACGGCGAGCGGGATCCGCGCGTCTTCACCCTGCGCTCGATCCTCTCCTCGCTCGAGATCGCCGACGCCGTGCTGCAGCTCGTCTTCAGCTCGGTCGAGCGCGCCCTGGGCGACTCGGGGAGCCTGCTCTCGAAGGCCGTGCGCACCGCGCTCAAGGTCGGCATGCGCGCGCCCGGTCGCCGCGCGCTCGCAGCGGAGAAGGGCGCCCTGGCCCTGCCGTCGGGAGAGATCGATCCGGAGGAAGAGCGGGAGGACGAGGTTGCCTGACCTCCCCCGCGTCGTGATCACCGGGGTCGGGCTCTCGAGCCCGAACGGCGATTCCCTGCCGCAATACCGCAAGAACCTGCTGGCCGGGGTCTCGGGCGTCGAGCCCTGGGAGATCCGCCACGTCGGCCGGACGCTCGCGGGCGTGTGCCACTTCGACCCGTTGCGCTGGCAGAAGAAGAAGGAGCTGCGCCGCGGCACGCGCGCGGGCTCGATCGGGATCTTCTGCGCCCGCGAGGCGCTCATCGACGCGGGGATCGCGCTCGAGTCCCTGACCCCGGCCGAGCGCGCGCGGACGGGCGTCTACGTCGGCACGACCGAGCACGGCAACGTCGAGACCGAGAACGAGATCCACGAGGTCAGCCAGCGGGACTTCGATCTCTCGTTCTGGTCGCACCACCACAACCCCCGCACGGTGGCGAACAACCCGGCCGGCGAGATCACGCTGAACCTCGGCCTCACCGGTCCGGCCTACTGCATCGGCGCGGCCTGCGCGGCCGGGAACCTCGGCCTGATCCATGGCGCGCAGATGCTCCAGCTCGGCGAGGTCGACCTGGCTCTCGCGGGCGGCGTGTCGGAGAGCATCCACACCTTCGGCATCTTCGCCAGCTTCAGGGCCGAGGGAGCGCTGGCCTGGCACGAGGACCCGGCCAAGGCCAGCCGCCCGTTCGACCGCGACCGGAACGGCATCGTCGTGTCCGAGGGCGGGTGCCTGTGCCTGCTCGAGCGGCTGGAGGACGCGCGCGCGCGCGGCGCGCGGATCTACGGCGAGATCGCCGGCTGGCACGTGAACTCGGACGCCTCCGACTTCGTGCTGCCGCTCGCGGAGCGGCAGGACCAGTGCATCCGCGGCGCGCTCGCGCGCGCCGAGATCGCGCCCGACGAGGTCGACCTGGTCTCGAGCCACGCCACGGCGACCCCGGTCGGCGACGAGCAGGAGTGCCAGGCGCTGCGCGCGGTCTTCTCCGACTGCCCGCGGACGCACGTCAACAACACCAAGAGCTTCATCGGCCACGCGATGGGCGCGGCCGGCTCCCTGGAGCTGGCCGGCAACCTGCCGTCGTTCGAGGACGGCTTCGTCCACCCCACGATCAACGTCGACCACCTCGATCCCGCCTGCGAGGTGAGGAACCTCGTGGTCAACGAGCCCCGCCAGGTCGGTCGGGTCGGAACGATCTTGAACCTGTCTTTCGGCATGCTCGGCATCAACTCGGCGCTCGTCGTCCGGCGCCTTGCGGACTGAGCCTTCCCCCACCCTTCCCAACCGAAATGAATCGCGAAGAGATCACCGCAGCCGTCGTGGACATCATCCAGACCGTCGCGCCCGACGAGGACCTCTCGGACCTCAAGCCCGACGTGAAGCTGCGCGAGCAGATCGAGCTCGACTCGATGGACTTCCTCGACATCGTCATGGAGCTGCGCAAGCGCTACGGCGTGCACGTGCCGGAGTCCGACTACAAGGAGCTCGCGACGCTCGAGGGCTGCGTGAGCTACCTCGGGCCGCAGCTCGAGGGCCTCCAAGGAAAATCCGCCAGGATCGCCGCGCGCTGAGGTCATGGACGCGGAATCCCGCTACGACGCGGTCGTGATCGGGGCCGGGATGAGCGGCCTCGCCGCGGGGATCCGCCTGGCCCAGTTCGACCGGCGCGTGCTGCTCCTCGAGCGGCACACTCTCTGGGGCGGGCTGAACTCCTTCTACAAGCGCGGCGGGCGGCGCATCGACACGGGGCTGCACGCGCTGACGAACTTCGCGAAGAAGGGCGCGCGCGGCGCGCCGCTGACGAAGCTCCTCCGCCAGCTGCGGATCCCTTGGGAAGCGCTCGCGCTCGGCGAGCAGACTTTCTCCGAGATCGCCTTCCCCTCCGCGCGCCTGCGCTTCTCGAACGGCTTCGGTCTGCTCGCCGAGGAGGTCGCGGCGGCCTTCCCGGCCGAGCGCGACGGCTTCGCGCGCCTGGTCCGCGCGATCGGCGAGATCGACCCCTACCACGCGGGCGAGCCGCACGAGAGCGGGCGAGCATTCCTCTCGCACTTCCTCTCCGATCCGCTGCTCGTCGACATGCTGCTCCACCCGATCCTCTTCTACGGCAGCGCGCGCGAGGACGACATCGACGGCTACCAGCTCGTGATCCTGTTCCGCAGCATCTTCCAGGAGGGATTCGCGCGGCCCGAAGGCGGCGTCAAGCGCCTGCTCGACCTGCTCGTCCAGCGCTACCGGGAGCTCGGCGGCGAGCTGCGGATGAAGAGCGGCGTGCGACGGATCCTGGTCGAGGGCGGGACGGCGCGGGGCGTCGTGCTCGAGGACGGCTCCGAGATCGCGGCGGAGCGCGTGTTCTCGTCGGCGGGTTTCGCCGAGACGATGCTGCTCGCGGAGCGCAGCGTCACGGAGCAGGACGTCGGGCGCCTCTCCTTCCTCGAATCGATCTCGATCCTCGACCGGCCGCTGGCCTCGCTCGGCCACCGCGCGACGATGACCTTCTTCTCGACCGAGGACCGGTTCGCGTACCGGCGTCCGGACGCGCTCGTGGACACGCGCAGCGGCGTGATCTGCGCCAGCGACAACTACGCCGCGAAGGAGGCGTCCACGGAGGGCGTTCTGCGCGTCACCGTCCTGGCGAACCACGACCGCTGGTGCGCGCTCCCTGAGGCGGAATATCGCGCCGCCAAGGAGTCTTCCGCGCACGCGGCCCTCGACGCCGCGTCGCGCTTCGCGCCGGATCCGCGGCCCCATACCGTCTTCCACGACGTCGCCACCCCGAGGACGATCCGCCACTACACCGGCAAGCTCGGCGGAGCCGTCTACGGCTGCCCGGAGAAGCGCCGCGGCGGCGAGACCGGGATCGAGAACCTCCACCTGGTCGGCACCGACCAGGGCCTGGTCGGCATCGTCGGCGCGCTGCTCTCCGGGATCACCGTCGCGAATCGCGAGGCGCTCCTCGCCCGTGAGACCGGATGAAGCGCGAGCGCCACTACCACAAGGGCAGCCGCGACGGCAAGGCGCCGCTCTCGGGCGACCCGCTCCAGGGCGCGCGCGATCGCTACGACGTGATCGTGATCGGGAGCGGTCTCGCCGGCCTCACCGCGGCGAACGTCCTCGCGCGCGCCGGGCGCAAGGTGGCGGTCCTCGAGCAGCACTACAACCTCGGGGGCATGGCCACGTGGTTCAAGCGCCGCGGCGGGCACATCTTCGACATCTCGCTGCACGGCTTCCCGGTCGGGATGAAGAAGACCTGCCGCAAGTACTGGAACGCCGCGATCGCCGGCTCGATCGTCCAGCTCGAGTCGATCCGCTTCGACAACCCCCAGTTCTCCTTCGAGACCGACTTCACCGAGGGGGACTTCACCCGCAAGCTCATCGAGACGTTCGCCGTCGCGCCCGAGGCCGTGCGCGGCTTCTATGCCGAGATCCGGGGGATGAACTTCTTCGACGACGCCGGGGAGACGGTCGCGGAGCTCTTCGAGCGGCACTTCCCCGGCCGGAACGACGTCCATCGCCTGCTCATGGAGCCGATCAGCTACGCCAACGGCTCGACCCTGGAGGATCCGGCGATCACGTACGGGATCGTCTTCTCGAACTTCATGAGCCAGGGCGTGTACACCTTCTCGGGCGGCACGGATCGGCTGATCGGGGAGATGAAGGCCGAGCTGCGGAAGAACGGCGTCGAGGTCTTCTCCCGCGTCCAGGTCGACCGGATCCGCGTCGAGGGCGGGCGCGCGGTCGGCGTCGAGGCCCACCGACGCTTCCTGGCCGCGGATGCGGTGCTCTCGAACGCGAACCTGAAGACCACGATCGAGCGCCTGGTCGGCCTCGAGCACGTCTCGGAGGCCTTCGCCGCGAAATCCCGGGCGGTGCGGCTCAACAACTCGAGCTGCCAGGTCTACCTCGGCATCCGCGCGGGCGAATCGATCCCCTTCGCCGGCGACCTCCTGTTCTCCTCGACGCGGCCGGCGTTCGACTCGCCGTCCTTGTGCGACATGAACGGCGAGAGCCGGACCTTCTCCTTCTACTACCCGAAGACCCGGCCGGGGTCGGATCGGTACACGGTCGTCAGCTCGACGAACGCGAACTGGTCGGACTGGGCGCACCTCTCCAAGGAGCGCTACGGACAGGAGAAGGAGCGCCTGATCGGGGACACGCTCGGCGCGCTCGAGCGCTATCTGCCGGGCGTGCGAGCGAAGATCGACCACGTCGAAGCCTCGACGCCGAAGAGCTTCGAGTTCTACACCCAGCACCAGCAGGGCGCGTCCTTCGGCACCAAGTTCGAGGGCCTCCAGGTCAGCCTCGACCTGCCCGGCGAGATCGCGGGCCTGTACCACGCCGGCAGCGTCGGCATCATCATGTCGGGCTGGCTCGGCGCCGCGAACTACGGCGTGATCGCGGCGAACAAGGTCGACGCATTCCTGACGGCGCTCGTGGAGGCGGGGGCGTGAGCGCGGCGGGCGCTGCCCTCGCGGGCCAGACCGCGGTCGTCACGGGCGGGACACGCGGACTCGGCGCTGCCATCAGCACCGCGCTGCTCGAGTCCGGCGCGACCGTCCACGCGGTCTACCGCCAGGACCAGGCGGCCGCGCGAGCCTTCGCCGACCGATCGGCCGCGCACGGCGCACGGCTCTCC
Organism: Planctomycetota bacterium; assembly: GCA_041488095.1. Lineage (GTDB taxonomy): Bacteria > Planctomycetota > UBA1135 > UBA1135 > DASYPQ01. The sequence goes on along the minus strand of JBGPOP010000005.1, from coordinate 137,086 downwards.
CTCCACCGCCTCGACGTCGCCGACTACGCCGCCGTCGACGCCTTCTGGCAGAAGCTGGAGACGTCCGCTCCGGGCGGGGTGCAGATCCTGGTCAACAACGCCGGGATCCGGCGCGACGCGATCGTCGGGACCATGTCGCCCGAGGACTGGAAGGCCGTGATCGACACGAACCTCTCCGGCTCCTTCCACATGAGCAAGTTCGCCGTGCGGAGCATGCTGCGCGGCCGCTACGGGCGCATCGTGCTGGTCACCTCGCCCGCGGGCGGCCACGGCTTCGCGGGGCAGGGCAACTACTCCGCCAGCAAGGCCGGCCAGGTCGGGTTCATGCGCGCGCTGGCGCGCGAGGTCGCGAAGAAGAAGATCACCGTGAACTGCGTCTCGCCGGGCTTCGTCGAGACCGAGCTGATCGCCGACCTCCCGGAGGAGAAGAGGCAGGAGCACCTGGGCATGATCCCCATGGGCCGCTTCGGGAGGCCGGAGGAGATCGCGTGGGCGGTGCTCGCGCTGTGCTCGAGCGAGGCCTCGTACGTGAACGGCGCGGTGCTGGAGGTGACCGGTGGGATCTGACTGGCTCGGGCTCTCGGGCAAGACCGTGCTCGTCGCCGGGCTCGCGAACCGGAAAAGCGTCGCCTGGCACGTCGGGAAGCGCCTGGAGGAAGCCGGAGCCCGTGCGATCCACTCCGTGCACACGCAGAAGCGCCGCGTGGATGTGCTGAAGCTCCTGGCCGATGGCCAGGGGGCCGCGGATGTGCTCGTCTGCGACGTCGAGAAGCAGACCGAGATCGACGCGCTCGCGGCCGAGCTCTCCCGGCGTGGCGTGGCGCTCGACGGCTTGGTGCACTCGATCGCGTTCGCGAGCTACTCGGGCGGCCCGCGGCCGTTCCACGAGACCTCGCGCGAGGACTTCCTGCGCGCGATCGACGTCTCGTGCTTCTCGCTCGTCGCGCTGTCGAACGCGGTGAAGGGCCTCTTCGCGCCGAAGGCCTCGGTCGTCGCGATCTCGATCTCGACGACGCGCATGGCGGCCGAGAACTACGGCGCGATGGCGCCGGTCAAGGCCGCGCTCGACTCGGCGATCGTGTTCCTGGCGAAGAGCTTCAGCCAGGCGGGCGTGCGCTTCAACGCGGTCGGCGCGGGTCCGCTGAAGACCGCGTCCTCCGCGGGCATCCCCGGCTACCTGGAGAGCTATCTCTACGCCGAGGCCGCGACACTTCGGAAACGCGCGCTCGAGACCGGGGAGGTCGCCGATGCGGCGCTCTTCCTGCTCTCGCCGCGCTCGTCGGGCTTCAACGCGCAGACGCTCGTCCTCGACGCCGGCATGGGTGTCAACTGGTTCGACAAGGTCCTGGTCGAACGCGCGATGCGGGAGGGCTCGCATGCCGCCCGCGGCGATTGAGCCGGGCCTCGGGGTCGAGTACCCCTTCCAGTCGCGCTTCCTCGACGTCGGCGCCGGCAAGCTGCACTACGTCGACGAAGGGCCGAGGAGCGGCGAGCCCGTGCTCATGCTGCACGGCAATCCCACGTGGTCGTTCTTCTACCGGCGTCTCGTGCGCGCGCTCTCGCCCGAGCATCGCTGCGTCGTCCCCGACCACCTCGGTTGCGGGCTCTCGGACAAGCCGGAGACGTGGCGCTACGACCTCGCGGGACACATCCAGAACCTCGAGAAGCTCGTGCTCGCGCTCGACCTCGAGCGCATCACGCTCGTCCTGCACGACTGGGGCGGCCCGATCGGAATGGGCCTCGCACGACGGCACCCGCGGAGGATCGCGCGGCTCGTCGTGATGAACACGGCGGCGTTCCCGTTTGACCGCTGCCCGCTGCGCATCCGAGTCTGCCGCGCGCCGGTGCTGGGCTCGTTCCTGGTGAGGCGGTTGAACGCCTTCGCAGGGCTGGCTCCGCGGATGGCGGTCGCACGGTCGCTCGAGCCCGCTGCGCGGCGGGGCCTCGGGCTCCCCTACGACAGCTACGCGCACCGGATCGCCGTCGCGCGGTTCGTCCGCGACATCCCGCTCTCGTCCGCGCACCCGTCCTGGGCGGAGGTCGATGCGATCGGCCGCTCGCTCGATTCGTTCCGCGACCTTCCGACGTGTATCGTATGGGGCGAGCGCGACTTCTGCTTCACGCCGCGCTTCCGCGAGGAATGGCACAGGCGCTTCCCCGAGGCCGAGGTCCATCCCCTCCCGCGCGCCGGCCACTGGCTGCTCGAGGACGAGCCGGAGGAGATCGTCGCCATCGTGAAGACCTTCCTCGACGCCCATCCGCTGCCATGAACGCTCTCGGAGAGATCCCCTCGACGATCAACGTCGCCGCGCACCTCGCCCGGACGGCGGCCGCGCGGCCCGAGCTCGCCGCGGTCGTCGAGCCGAGCGGCCGCGGGTGGCGGACGACGCGCTACGCCGAGCTCGACGAGCGCTCGCGGCGGATCGCAGCCGGGCTCGCCGAGGCGGGCCTCGCGCGCGGCGACCGCGCGGCGGTGTTCGTGCGCCCCGGCGCCGACCTCGTCGCGATCGTCTACGCGCTGTTCACGCTGGGCGCGTCGCCCGTGATCGTCGATCCGGGCCTGGGAAGGCGCGCCGTCGCGCGCTGCCTCGCGAGCGTCGGCCCGCGCGCCCTGATCGGCGCTCCCGCCGCGCAGGGGCTCCTCGGTCTCTCGCGGCGGACGCTGCCTTCGCTCGCGCTCTCCGTCGTCGTCGGCCCGCGCTGGTACGGGCGCAAGCCGACGCTCGCGCGGATCGAGCGCGCGTCCCCGAGACGGGGCGATCCCGAGCCGACCCGCGCGCACGAGGAGGCCGCGGTCCTCTTCACGTCGGGCAGCACGGGCCCGGCCAAGGGCGTCGTCTACGCGCACCGGACCTTCGAGGCGCAGGTGCGCGCGCTCCGCTACCTCTACGGCTTCGAGGCCGGCGAGGTCGACCTGGCCTGCTTCCCCTCGTTCGCGCTGTTCGGGCCGGCGCTCGGGATGACGAGCGTCTTCCCCGAGATGGATTTCTTGCGCCCGGCGCGCTGCGACCCGGAGCAGATCGTGCGCGCGGCGGAGGAGAACGAGGCGACGACGACGTTCGGCTCGCCGGCGATCTGGAGCCGGGTCGCTCCGTGGTGCCGCGAGCGCGGCGCGAAGCTCCCCCGCCTGCGGAGGGTGCTCGTCGCCGGAGCACCGGTGCGCCCGGCGCTCGTCGAGGAACTGCGCGCGATGCTCGCGGAGGGCGCCGACGTCCACACGCCCTACGGCGCGACCGAATGCCTGCCGCTCGCGTCGATCTCGGGGGTCGAGCTCCTCGCGCGCCGGTTGCGGGCCGAGGGCGGAGCGGGGAGCTGCCTCGGACGCGCGGCGCCGGGGGTCGAGATCGCGATCATCCCCGTGGGCGACGAGGCGATTCCGGAGTGGAGCGAGGAGCTGCGGCTGCCGCCGCGCGAGCTGGGCGAGATCTGCGCGCGCGGCGCGGTCGTCACGCAGGAGTACGCGTCCGATGCCGAGGCGACCGAGCGCGCGAAGATCCGCGACGGCGACGCGGTGTGGCACCGGACGGGCGACGTCGGGTACGTCGACGAGGAGGGGCTGCTCTGGTTCTGCGGGCGGAAGTCGCACCGCCTTGAAACCGATCGGGGGCTCTTGATGCCGGTGCCGGCGGAGAACGTGCTCGACCGGCATCCGCGGGTCGCGCGGACGGCGCTCGTGGGACTGGGACCGCGGGGACGGGAGAGGCCGGCGCTCGTGGTCGAGCCGCGCGCGGGGGCGATGCCGAGAGGGAGGGCGGCGCGGGAGCGGTTCGCGAGCGAGATCCAGGCGCTCTTGTCGCACCGGCTGCCGGAGTCGCCGCCGCGGGCGCCGGAGGAGTTGTCGGCGGTGCTGTTCCGGAGCTCGTTCCCGGTCGATGCGCGGCACAACGCCAAGGTGCGGAGCGAGGAGCTGAAGAGGTGGGCGGAGCAGGAGCTCGCGTGAAGGTCCGTCGGGGATCGCGGCCGGCGTGAAGGCGCTGGTCACGGGCGGCGGAGGATTCCTCGGGCGGCACCTCGTCGCAGCGCTGCTGGAGCGCGGGGACCGGGTGGTGTCGTACTCACGCGGGCGGCATCGGGAGATCGAGGAGAAGGGCGCAACGTGCGCGCAGGGCGACCTCGCGGACCGCGCTGCGCTCGAGCGGGCGTGCGCGGGAGTCGACATCGTCTTCCACGTGGCGGCGAAAGCGGGGATCTGGGGGGATCGGGAGGAGTTTCGGCGGACGAACGTCTCGGGCACGCGCAACGTGATCGACGCGTGCATCGCGGCGAGGGTGGGGAGGCTCGTGTTCACGAGCAGCCCGAGCGTGTGCTTCGACGGGAGGGACCACGTGATGGCGGGGAACGATCTGCCGTACGCGAGGAGGTTCCTGGCGGAGTATCCGCGGACGAAGGCCGAGGCGGAGAGGATGGTGCTGGCGGCGAACGGGAGGGACGGGCTCGCGACGTGCGCGCTGCGGCCGCACTTGATCGTGGGGCCGGATGATCCGCATCTCCTGCCGCGGCTGATCGCGCGAGCGCGAGCAGGGCGGCTCGCGATCGTGGGCGACGGGAGGAACGAGGTGTCGCTGACGTGGATCGGGAACGCGGTGGAGGCGCACGTCGCGGCGGCGGATCGGCTGGAGAAGGGGGCGGCGCACGCGGGGAAGGCGTATTTCGTGGCGCAGACGGAGCCGGTGGTGCTGTGGGAGTGGATCGGGGAGGTGCTCGAGAGGTTCGGGATCGCGCGGCCGACGAGGCGAGTGCCGCTCGCGGTGGCGTACTCGGCGGGGGCGGCGATGGAGGCCTGGTGGCGCGCGCGCAATCTTTCGACCGAGCCGCCGATGACGCGCTTCCTGGCGCTGGAGCTCGCGCGGTCGCACAGCTACGACCTGGAGCCCGCAAGACGGGACTTCGGCTATCGGGAACGAGTGCCAACACGGGAAGCTACCGAGAGGTTGCTCGGGGCCACGTAGAGTCCGCGTCTACGGGTCAGTGCGGCGATCGAGGAAGAACTGTCCTGGTACCGTATTACGCGGAAGGAGGAGATGGCGCGCCCCAGCCTTGAGGCGGCGGCGGCGGCGCGAAGCCCTTCTCGATCCACCACCCCGAGCGCTCGCCGCCGCGCGTCAAGGCGAGATAGCTCTCGCTCCTCGCGATCTGGGCCATCGTGCCCGTGAGGAAGATGCCGATGCAGCACAGGCAGAAGCCGAGGGCGGTGAAGATCCCCGTGGCGAGCCAGAACCAGAACATCATCAGGCGGTTCCCGGAGACGAGCGACCAGGAGCGCTGGATGGACTCGACCGGCTGAAGACCGTCGAGCGCCACCGCCTGATCGGCCAGGGTGAGCCCGAGGACGATGTAGAGGTAGACGAAAAGGTACGCCAGGCAGCCCGGGATCACGATCAGGAGCGCGAACAGCACGTGGACATGGAATCCGCTGCTCACCATCGCGCCCGCAACGATGAAGACGATGAAGGGCAGCGCAGCCGCGATCGCGACCACGATGCAGAGCAGGCGGGCGAGGACCATCGAGACGAAGCGGCCCTTCGCGTCGAAGACTCGGCCGAGCTCGCCCTTCCCGGTCCGGAGCACCTCCTCGACCGTGTTCGCGTATCCGACCATGACCCAGGAGGACAGCAGGAAGCAGACGATCCCGACGCAGCACGCGAATCCGATGAAGGCGAGAACGAACGGGGCGATCCTGTGCCAGTCCACGTCGTGCATCCCGCCATGGATATTGGACGGATTGCCCTGGAATCCTCCAGTGCCCCCTTGGGTCAGGAGCAGGATCACTCCGCCGATGAGGAGCGGCAGAGGCGCCTGTGCGAGCGCCTTCCAGGAGGAGCTCAGGGCGCGGAACGGATCGTAGGCTTGATTGAATTCCATCGAACGCCTCCGTGGGAAAGGGGCCGGCAGTACGCACCCCGCGCGATTTCATTTCAACTCGCTGGCCTGGGTGCTCAGGTCAACTCGAGCGAACGCTCCGCCCGCAGCCTCCGCGCGAGCTCCAGGAACTTCTCGAAGGGCACGGTCTCCTGCTCCCGCACGTGCCGGCGGCGCAGCGTGACCGTGCCGTCGGCCGCTTCGCGCTCGCCCGCGATCAGCATGAACGGGATCTTGTCGTGCTCGGCCTGCTTGATCTTGTTCTTCATGTGGCCGGGATCGAGCATCCCCTGCACGCGGAAGAGCTCCTTCTGCAGGCGCTCCTCGAGCCCCTTGCAGTATTCCGCGTGCTCCTCGCGGATCGGGATCAGCGCCACCTGCACCGGCGCGCACCAGAACGGGAAGCGCCCGCCGAAGTGCTCGATCAGCGTGCCGACGAAGCGCTCCATGCTCCCCAGGATCGCGCGGTGGACCATGATCGGGCGCTTCATCTTCCCGTCGGCGTCGGTGTAGTGGAGATCGAAGCGCTCGGGGAGGTTGAAGTCGCACTGGATGGTCGAGTTCTGCCACTCGCGGCCGAGCGCGTCGCGCACCTTGTAGTCGATCTTCGGGCCGTAGAACGCGCCGCCGCCCTCGTCGAGCACGAGCTTCAGGCCGACGCCGGCCGCTGCCTGCCGCAGCGCTTCGGTCGCCATCGCCCACACGTCCGCGTCGCCGATCGACTTCTCCTTCGGCCGCGTCGCGAGGTAGGCGGTGTATTCGAAGCCGAAGGTCGAGAGGATCGTGTGGACGAGGCCGCACACGCCGGCGATCTCGGACGCGAGCTGGTCGGGAGTGCAGAAGATGTGCGCGTCGTCCTGGGTGAAACCGCGGACGCGCAGCATGCCGTGGAGGACGCCCGAGCGCTCGTAGCGGTAGACGGTGCCGAGCTCGGCCCAGCGCAGAGGCAGCTCGCGGTAGGAGCGGCCGTGCGACCGGTAGATCATGATGTGGCCGGGGCAGTTCATCGGCTTGACGCGGTAGGGCTGGTCCTCGATCTCCATCGGCGCGTACATGAGGTCCGCGTAGTTCTCCAGGTGGCCGGAGACCTCGAACAGCGTCTCGCGCGCGATGTGCGGCGTGTACACGGGCTTGTAGCCGGCGCGGGTGTGGAGCTCCCACCAGAACTCCTCGATCGCGCGGCGGACGCTGGCGAGGTTCGGGTGCCAGAAGATGAAGCCGCCGCCGACTTCGCCGTGGGTGCTGAAGAGGTCGAGGTCCTGCCCCAGCTTGCGGTGGTCGCGTTCCTTGACGTCCTCGAGCCATTTCAGGTGGTTCTCGAGGTCTTCCTTCTTCCAGAACGCGGTGCCGTAGATGCGCTGGAGCATCGGCCGCTTCTCGTCGCCGCGCCAGTACGCGCCGGCGACGTTCAAGAGCTTGAAGTGGAAGCCGCGGTCGAGCCGGTCGACGTGCGGGCCTTCGCAGAGATCCTCCCAGTCGCCGTGGCGGTAGAAGGTGATCTTCTCGCCTTCGGGGATGAGGTCGACGGCTTCGACCTTGTAGGTCTGGCCGGACTTCAGGAGCCGATCGCGCGCGTCCTGGCGGCTCACCTCGAGGCACTGCATCTGCGGCGAGCGCTTGGCGATGCGCTCCATCTCCTTCTCGATCTTGCGCAGGTCCGCGTCGGTCAGCGGGTCCTTCAAGTCGAAGTCGTAGTAGAAACCGTGGTCGATCGCCGGGCCGAAGCCGAACTGCACGCCCGGGAAGAGCTTGGCGACCGCCGAAGCCATCAGGTGGCTGACCGAGTGGCGCAAGGTAGAGAGCGGGAAGGGCTCCGCGACCTGCGGAGGATCCTTGACCTCTTGCATGGAACGTCTCCTTCCGGGGATCCTGGCCCGCTCGCCCCGACCTGGAACGAGAGGTCGCGCCCTCCCGGAGGGACGCGGGAAGGCGGAAGTCTAGCTCGCGATCGCAGGGCGATCCACGGGCATCGGCGACGACTTCGATGCGTCAGCCGAGGCGGATGTCCAGCGCACGGAGCTTGCGCGCGGCGGCGGAGCGACGAGAGCCCGAACCGGAGATGCCCATGGAGTCCGTCTCGATCTCCCGAAGGACGGCGACGATGTCCTGCTCCGATGCGCCCGAAGCGAGGGCGCGGTAGATCGGACCGACGTACGCGGTGTACTCGTCACGTCGGGCGCCGGCTTGGTTCACTCCGATCGGATCCCAGTCCTGGAGCAGGATGGCGTCGATCGCCATCTGGATCTCTCGAGCTCGCGCGACGTGAGGGACCACGCCCATGGAGAGGCTAGGTCGCCGGCCTACCGCCTTTCGACCCCCTAGCGTTTCCTGGATTGTCTGGTCCGCACACCGTTCCTCACTCGGCTCTTCGACCGGACTGACCGCTTGAGTTGTGCGACCACGGGCAACGCCAGGGTCTCTCCTTTACGCGTTCGCTCGGTGAAGAAGAGGATCTCGATGTTCTCGATCGCACCCGTCTTCGGATTCGTGCGGATGATGACGTCCTCTCCGAGCCCGTTGGATCCCTGGGTCCGGTAGGGCCGCACGGTGTCGATGTGAAGGATGTCCCCGATCGAATCGTACTGAACGATCAACTTCGCTGCCATTCGGTGGTCCCTCCCGGAACGTCTTCACGAACGTAGGCCGTCACGATCCAGTTCCGATTGCGGGCACCTCGATCGGTCACGACGATCACGACCACGTACCTGCCTCCGCCCTTGCGATGATACCACCTCGCCAAGGCACGAGCCCGGTCCGACCTGCGGCTGCGAACCACGAGGTCTGGACACGAGAGCGTTTCCGCGATCCATGCCCGGTGGTCGGGCAGGACCTCGGGGTGGAACCTCTCGATGTGCATCCTCCTCTCGCGGGTCAGCTCGACCTTGGCTCCGAGATAGGGGCAGGAGAATCGTTCGGCCACATCCCCCGGACCAGCTGGGGGCGGGCCGGTGGCGGGAGAATCGAAGGAATGTCATCGAGGTCAGAACACGGTCGGTTTCAAGGACTCCGGTAGTCTGGAGCTCAAGCCAACCACAACTTCACTTCGCGCTCGAGGGAATGGGATTCAGCGAGCCGCGACGCCGTCCGGAAAAGCGAACGAGCCGTAGCTGACATCTCCCACGAAGAGGCGAGGAACGACCGTCACGAAGGACCCGGTCGAGAGATCGCACAGCTTCACGGTCCACTTTGCGCCCGCCCTCGCGCACGGACCCGAAACGAGCTCCTGCTTCGTTCCTGTCGTCGGTAGACCCTCGTAGAGAACCTTGCCGTCCCCGAAATCGGCCACGAGTCCCCAGTCCTCTCCATCCGCGTCATGGAAGAGGCTGCCCTTGAGCCGGAGACCCGTCTGCAGCTCGCTCCCCGTGGCGACATCGATCCGACTCAGCTCGTTCGCCTTCCCGAAGAGGAGGGAGGAGCCGTCGGACGAGACGCAGCGGATCATTCCATCCCCGACGACCCGCCGTTCACTCGTCTCGAGGTCGATGATGGACGTGACCAGCGTCCTGGTGGTCGAGCGCCACTCGACGAATGCGAGGCGTCTCCCATCGGGAAACCACCGTGGCCGGTGCTGTGCAATCTCTCCAGGGATCGCCGTGGTTCGGCCGGTCGCGAGATCGATGACCTCGAGCACCCAGGGCGTGAAGTCGTACCCGCCCCGATCGATCGAGCTGACCAGCGCAATTCGCCCGCCCACGGGCGCGAGAGCGATCCGGCTCGATACGTTCAGAGCCCCGGCCCGCTCGATGAGGACGGACTCCGTGCCATCCACGAGGGAAACCACACGGATGAGGGGCGTCGGACGATGGCCGTGATCGCCCCAGGCTTCCCTGTCGAGATAGACGACGCGCCCTTCCTGGTCCGGGCCGCTGACACACAGCACCCCGCTTGCAAGCCTCAAGGTCCGTCGCCTCAGCTCGGGAAGGCTCACGACCTCCAGCTGTGTGGGACCGGTCGAGTCCACCGAGACGATCGTCCCTCGCGTTCCGCGGAGCACGGCCGGATCCTCGGGTCCATCGACGGTCGGGAGCGGCCGACCCGAGTGCGGCATCTGCGCGAAAAACATCGATACTGCCAAGCATCCTGAGAGACTGGTGAGCAGTGCCGTGGCAAGGCACCGTGTCACGAGATGATGTTGCCCGCGCCGCCGCCCGATCACGCTGCGCGGCTCGTCGTTCGCGCGAGACATGAGCTGACAGCCAGCACGTCGCACGCTCTCCTCCCCTCCTCGTCGAATCCCTACTGTTTCCGGGACCGTCTGGTCCGCACACCGTTCCGCCTGCGGTTCATCGCCCTTGCGGACCGCCGCATCTCCGCAAGCACGGGCAACGCCAAGGCCTTCCCTCTCCACCTGCGCTCCGTGAAGAAGAGAATCTCGATGTTCTCGATCGCCCCTGTCCGAGTGTTCAATCGACCCAGGACGTCTGGTGCGAGATGGATGCACTCCTGCCTGCGGTTGGGCTTCACCATGTCGAAGCGGAGAATGTCCCCGATCTCGTCGTACAAGATGCTCAGCCTGGTCCTCATTCGACATCTCCGTTGGGGAGGTCTCGCGCAATGCACGCGGTGACGATCCAATGCCTCGGCGGGTGTCCCGGATCCGTCACCACGACGACCACGGCGAACTTCCCCGTCCAGCCTCGAGCATACCAGCGGACGAGCATGCGCGCTCGACTCGATCCCGGTCTCACGAGGACGAGCTCCGGCTCCAGGATCGTCTCCTCCATCCAGTCGAGATGCTCGGGCAAGAGCTCGGGATGGGAGGCGAGGATGTACTGTCTGCGCTCCGCGGTCAGCTCGACGCGGGCTCCCAAGTAGGGGCATGGGAAGTACTCGGCCACGCCCCGGGGACTCGAACCCGCCGGTTCGGCATCCGATCATTTTGGTTTCTCTTGCGCGCAGTCAGCGGCCCCACACCTTGACCTCGCGCTCCAGATCGATCCCGGTCTTCTGCGCCACGACGTCGTGCACGTCCTCGATGAGCCCGAGCACCTCCGCCGCCGTCGCGCGCCCGCGGTTCACGATGAAGTTGCCGTGCAAGGGCGAAACCATCGCGTCCCCGCGCGACAGGCCCTTGCCGCCGCACTTCTCGACGAGCTTCCCCGCCGACAGGCCCCCGCTCTTCTCCGGATCGGGGTTCTTCCAGATGCAGCCCGCCGACCGCTCGGTCACCGGCTGCGCGCGCTTCTTCTGCGACAGGTAGTCCCGGCACCGCTCCACGACCGCCGCCACCTCGTCCGGCTTGAACCGCAGCACCGCGCTCGCGACGATCGCGCGCCCCAGGTTCCCGCTGCGATAGCTGGGTCGGCACTCCGCCCGCGAGAGCTCGACGAACTCTCCCCGCTCGTCGACGAGCAGCACCCGCTCGACCACGTCCCACTGCTCCCCCCACCGCCCCCCCGCGTTCATCGCGATCCCGCCGCCCAGCGTCCCGGGCACGCCGATGAGCCCCTCCACGCCGCTCCATCCGAGCCTCTGCGTCATCGACACGATCCGCGGCATCGAGACGCCCGCCCACGCGACGAGCCGCGTGTCCTCCTCACGCGGCGCCTGCGACATCCGCTCGTCGATCTCCCCCGCTCGGAAACCTTCCTCGCTCGGCACTCTCGCCGCGAGCCGGAACGCTCGCTGCATCCGGTCCGTCGCGATCACCACCCCCGGCAGCACCCCGTCGCCGACGATCAGGTTCGCGCCGCCGCCGAGGACCCTCGGCTCGAAGCCCTCCTCCCGCGCCGCGACGACCGCGCGCAGCAGCTCCTCCGGCGTCGCCGGCTCGAGCAGCCACTCGGCCGATCCGCCGACGCCGATCGTCGTCCTACCCGACAGGTCGGCGTTGGACAAGGCCGCGCAAGGCCAGCTCTTCAAGGAGGTCATCTTTGACGAGGTCGATGTCGCCCGCGCCCAGGATCAGCGCCGCGGACCCTCCGCACAAGCCCGCGCACAACTTCTTCACGCTCGCGGCCGGCGACCCGCCGCACTCGGCGGCCACTCCGGCCCGCGTCAGGCGAGCGACGAGCTCCTCCGCCCCCGCCGCCTTCGTGTCGATGTGCGCCCGCGCTCCGTACACGTCGGCGACGACGACCCGGTCGGCTCCGCGCAGGCTCTCGACGAACTCGTCCAGGAACCTCGCCGTCCGGCTGTGCTGGTGCGGCTGGAACAGCACGTGCAAGGGCTTTCCCGGCAGCGCACGCCGCGCGGCCTCGATCGTCACCCGCACCTCGGTCGGATGGTGGGCGTAGTCGTGGTAGACCTCGACGCCTCCCGCCGTCCCCCAGGGCTCGAAGCGCCGCTCCGCCCCGGTGTACTTCGACACCGCGCGCGTCGCGGCCTCGATCGATCGCGCGACGTCTTTCCGCTCCTCGCCGCCGGCCATCCCGATCGCAAGAGCCAGCGCGAGCGCCGCGTTGTCGACGTTGAACGAGCCCGGGACGGCGAGCGCGATCTCGCCGGTCGCCCAGCCCGGGCCGCGCAGCCGGAAGCGGAAGAAGCCGTGGCTCTCGGACACGAGGTCGACGTCGATCTCGCGGCCCAGGCGCCACACCGGGCACGGACTCGCCGCGACGACGCTCGCGGGCACCTCGCGGCCGACGACCACGAGTCCCTCGGGGTGCACTCGGTCGACGAAGCGCGCGAAGGCCTCCTGGATGGCCTCGAGGCTCCCGTAGTAGTCGAGATGGTCCGCCTCGATGTTCGTCACGATCGCACCCTCGGGCTCGAGGTTCAGGAAGGAGCGGTCGTACTCGCAGGCCTCGCAGGCGAACCAGCCCAGCTCCCCCGGCGCGACGGCGTTGGCGCGCAGCGTGCGGCAGGCTCCGCCGATCACGGCACCCGGCAGAGCCCGGGACAAGGCGCCGGGCGCGGACTCCGCGGCCAGAGCCGCGATGCCGCGCAGCGCCCAGAAGAGCATCCAGCTCGTGGTGGTCTTGCCGTGCGTGCCCGACACCGCGAGCGTCCGCCGCGCCGGGGCGATCAGGGCCAGGAGCTGGCTGTACTTCAAGACGCTCAGGCCGCGGCGGAGCGCCTCGCTCACCTGCGGATCGTCTTCAGGCACGGCGACCGATCGCGCCACGATCTGCGCATCGGCGGGGAGCGTCTCCGCGCGGCTCGGACCGAGGTCGACCCGCGCACCGAGAACGCGCAGCGCGGCGACGAAACGCGAGTCGGCCTTGTCGTGCCCGCTGATGCGGTGGCCATGGGCGAGCAGGATCAGGGCCGCGCCCGAGAGGCCTGCGCCACCGGCTCCGAGGAGGTGCACGCGCGCAGGGATGCCGGGCACGAGCGCGCGCTCACCGCCCGCCATCCGATCGAAGGCTGCGCTCCGGGTCGCGGCCGGGGCGGGGAACAGCGCGGCGGGGGCGCTCGCCCGGGTGGCTTCGGGTGTCACGCGGATCCTCCCGCGCGCCGAGTTGTTTTCTTGCGCGCGAGCTCGAGCAGGCTCGAGAGCAACCGCGCCGAGGCGTCGACCGGCACGGCCGCGCGCAGGGCGCGGCTCATGCGCTCCCGCTCTCCGCGCGAGCCGGACGAACACAATCGCTCGATCTCGACGCGCAAGGACACCGAAAGGCGCTCCTCGGAGACGACGCGCACGCCCTCGCCGAGCTCGTGCGCGTTGCGCTCCTGGTGCCGATCGGGGTGGTGCGGATAGGGCACGACGACGGCGGGCCGGCCGCTGGCGGCGATCTCCGCGAGCGTCGAGGCACCGCCGCGGGAGAGCACCAGCGTGGCTGCGCACAGCGCGCGGTGGACCGGGGCGACGTACTCGACCGCGCGGTAGCCGGTGAACTTCTCGCAGCCCTCCTCGAGCTTCCCCGGACCGGTCTGGTGGAGGATCTGCACGCCGCTCCCCACGAGCGCGGGCGCGTGCGTGCGCACGAACCGGTTCAACGCGGTCGCTCCCTGGCTCCCCCCCAGCACGAGCAGCAGCGGGCGGTCGGGATCGAAGCCCAGCTCGGACCGCGCGCCCGCCTCCTCGGCGACCGAAATCTCCCGGCCGTCGAACTCGGGGGAGAGCGGGGGTCCGACGAAGGTGTGGGACGCTCCGTGTTCCGAGTCGCTCTCCTCCCGCGTCGGCATCGTCCCGCGCCAAGCGTGGAAGACCTGCTTCGCGAAGGGCGCGAGCCAGCGCGTGGCCGAGCCGTTCGCCGCGTTCATCTCGAGCAGCGCCACGGGGAGCCCGAGCGATCGCGCGGCCAGCACCGCCGGCAGGCAGGTGAACCCGCCGAGCCCGAGCATCACCTGCGAGCCGCGGGACGAGAGAGCGCGCCGCGCGCGCAGCACGGCGGGCGCGGTGCGCCAGAGGAGCGCCGGGCGCGAGGGCGCCCCTCCTCCCCGCGGCTCGAGCGCGAGGACCACGCGCTCCCAGGAGATCCTCGCGAGCTTCTCGTCGATCCCTGCGAGCACACGCTCCTCGACCGCGCGGCCGGTCGTCAGCCACAGGACGTCGGCGAGATCGGCTTCCCCTCCCGGGTCCCTCTGGGCGAGCGCGCGCAAGCACAGGTTCACGCCGGGCACGAGGTGTCCGCCGGTGCCTCCGCCGGCGATCGCCAGGCGCAGGGCACCCGCGGGGGGTACGAGATCTCTCCGCTGAGCCGCGGCCGGCTCAGCGGGCGATGAGGATCGCGACGTTTCGAGTGGCGAGCTTGTCGGCACGCCGGGGGGGAAGGTACCGATCGAGGCCAAAGGCGTCCTCCGGAGCCACGGAAGCGTCGGCTCCCTCTGGTTTCAAGGCTGCGAACGAAATCGTCCCCGCGGCGCGAGACGGCACGGCCTCCTCGGCGAGCGTGGAGGCGCGGTCGCGAGCGTCCCGCCCGGCTCGCCAGGGCCCCTGAAGGTCCTGGACGAGCACGAGCGAGGATTCGGGAGCCTCCAGCGTGGCGAGCAGGAGGCAGCCCAGGATCAATGTCCAGCGCAGTCCTTCGCTCATGGCGATCATCTCACGTGCGGACGATCCAGGGCGGCGGAGGGCTGCGCGGCTGCGAGGAGCGCGGAAGCCTTGCCTTCGGGCATGTGCAGCATCTTGCCGACGGAGAGCTTCTTCGGATCCAGGGAGGGATTCGCGGAGGCGATCTCCTTCCAACGGTCGCCGTCGCCGAGCAGGCGCGCCGCAATCGACTTGAGCGTGTCGCCCGCGTGCACGACGTAGGTGCCGCCCGAGCTCGCCGATGCCTTCGACGCGGGCGCCGTGGCGGCCTTCTTCACGGGCGCCTCGGCCTTGGGCTGCGAGGCCGTCTTCTGCACGTTGGCCGCGGCGGGGAGCACGAGCTTCATGCCGACGCGCAGGTTCTTGGGCTGGACTCCCCCATTCAGAGCCTGGATCTCGGGCCAGCGGCTCGCGCTGCCAAGCGCCTTCGAGGCGATCTTGAGCAGGCTGTCGCCCTTCTGGACGACGTACTCCGAGCCGCGCGTGGCGGCCGCCGGCGTGGAGACCGGGCCGTTGGAAGGCGCGAGCGCCGGCACGGGAACGGGAGCGGGTGCCCTGGCGAGGAACGGCTGAGATCCCGTCGATCTCGAGTTCCCCGTGGTCGCGGGAACGACCGTCGGATCGCTCGCGACGAACCCGTTCGCTCCGTTCGCGGACCCCGTCGGCGTCGGTTCGGCGAGAGCTCCCGTTCCAGTGCTCGCGGGGAAACCCGTCGCCGGACTCATCGGGAGCTCGCCTTCGATCGCCCGTTCGGTCGCGTTGGCGGGCGGGGCCAGGTTCGCAGTCTGCGCCGCGATCGATTCCTTCTTGGCACCGCGCCCGGTGAGGCGCGACCAGAAGCCGGGCGATTTGCTGTCGCCCCAGAAGGACACGGCCACGATGGTGACGAGCAGGAAGACGAGGGCGATGACGCCGTAGCGTTCGATCTGTTGCATGGGATGGGGTTCCAGGCGGTTCAGGAGCGCTTCTTCTCGGGCCGAAGCGCGGGTCTCGGGGGAATGGAAACGGGACGGAAACCGTCGCGCGGGCGCGTTGCGCCCTCTTCGCGACGGTGGACGGTAGAAAGGGCAGCGGGCCTCATGCGGACGACTCCCGGCGCACGGCGCCGAGCGCCAGGCCGATCGCGAGCGACGAGACGACGAGCGCCGTCCCCCCATGGGAGACGAAGGGCAACGGCATGCCCTTGGGTGGCGCGAGGGCGGTGACGACCTGGGCGTGGATCATGGCCTGCAGTGCCACGGAGAGCAGCAGGCCGAAGGCGCACAGGGCCGAGTAGCGATCGCGGATCGAGAGCGAGAGGCGCGCGGCGAGCCACACGAAGGCGATCAACAGGCCGATCACCAGCCACACGCCGAAGAGACCCAGCTCCTCGCCGACCTGCGCCAGCACGTAGTCCGACTCGAGGTAGGGCACGCGCGCATTGCGCCACAGGCCGTGCCCGAGCCCGACGCCGAACAGGTCGCCGCTCGCGATCGCGTCCGCGCTCCGGTCGACCTGGCTGTTCGTGGCGTGCCCGAGCCACATGGCGATGCGGTGACGGATGTAGGAGACGAGGAGGATCACCGACGCCGCGGCGCTGCCCCCGAACAGGAGGACGGGGCCGCTGATCTGGCGCAGCCTCGCACCTCCGACCCACATCGGGGCCAGGAAGCAGAACAGGAACAGGATCGCGCCGCCGAGGTCGGTCTCGATCAGGATCAGGGCGAAGAAGAGGAGCCCCACCGCGAGCATCGGGAGCGCGCCGCGCCGGAGATCGTAGACCTCGTCACCGAGGCGGATGCACCGGTCGGCGACCCACAGGACCATCACGATCCGCGCCAGCTCCGAGGGCTGGAACGAGAGGCCGAGGACCGGGACCTGGAGCCAGCGGTGCGCGCCGTTCCGCGGATCGGCGAAGCCCGGGACGAACACGAGGAGCAGCAGGATCCCCGAGAGCACCGTGAGCGCCGGGATGCAGCGGCGCAGCCCGAGCGGGCCGATCCGCACGCCCGCGAGCAGCGCTCCGATCGCTGCGACGCGGAACAGGACCTGGCTCCACAGCACGTTCCAGAAGGTCTCGGGCGGGGTCGTCGTCGCGGCGTGGCTCGCCTGCACGACCAGACCCAGCGCGAGGAGCGCGAGCACGACGCCGAACAGGAGCAGGGCCGGCCGGGAGGCGTCGGGCACCTTGGCGGCGCGCGCGATCCCCTCCAGGCGCTCCAGGATCGTGTGCTGACGCTCGTGCGGCAGGGCGATGCCGGGAGCGGACGACCCCGAGGCGCGGAAGCGGGCCATCAGCGGACCTTCATCAGGGAGAGCCCCGCGATCGCGCACACCCCCGCCACGATCCAGGCGCGGACGACGATCGTGACCTCGTGCCAGGGCGCGGCGCCGGCCGAGAAGATCCCGCCCTTGAGCTGGAGGCCGTGGTGGATCGGAGCGCAGGTGAAGAGGCGCTTGCCCCCCGTGCTCCGGAAGTACTGCGTCTGCAGCCAGCTCGAGCCGAGCTCGGCGAAGAACACGAAGCCGATCAGAGGGAGGACGAGCTCCTGCTTGGCGACGAGCGCCATCCAGGCCAGCAGTCCCCCGAGCGGCAGCGAGCCCGAGTCTCCCATGAACACCTTGGCCGGGAAGGCGTTGAACCACAGGAAGCCCATGCAGGCGCCGCACAGCGCACCGCCGACGACGGCCATCTCGGAGGCGGCGCCGACGTGCGGCAGGTTCAGGTACGCGGTCCAGTCCGGCCGGCCGGTGACGTAGCAGAAGATCGAGAGCGAGAGGCCCGAGATGATCATGCAGCCGGCGGCGAGCCCGTCCAGGCCGTCGGTGATGTTGCACGCATTCGACGTGCCGACGACGACGAGCCACTCGAAGAAGAGGAACACCAGGACGCCCGCGAGACCGAAGGAGGAGAGTCCGATGGACACATCTTTCAGGAAGGGCGGGTAGAGGGCGAGCAGCGTTCCGCGCCCGCTCGTCTGCGCGTACCAGGCCAGCGCCGCCAGGGCCGCGAGCGCGACGGTCGAGAGCCCGATCATCTTCGAGCGCACGGACAGGCCCTTCGATTCGGCGATCGTGAGCTTCTTGAAGTCGTCGACGAACCCGACCGCCGCGAATCCCGCGGTCGTGAGCACCGCCAGGACGACGTGCAGGTTGTCGAGCCGGGCCCACAGGAGCACCGAGACGAGCAGGGCCGCGACCATGAAGCTGCCGCCCATGGTCGGCGTGTCGCGCTTGCCCATGCGCTGCGCATGCAAGGCGAGCTCGGGCGAGTCGGTCTTGGTGACGTCCTCGCCCACCCTGTGGCGCGCCAGCCACCGGATCGCGGGCCCGCCCCAGGCGAGCGCCAGCGCGAAGGCCGTGAGCCCCGCCATCGCCATCCGGAACGAGATGTAGCCGAACAGCCGCAGGCCCGGCATGTCCTCGAGGAGACCGGGGAGCATCAGGCGGCGTCCTCCCTCAGGAAGGTGACCAGGCGCTGCACGAGCCGGTCGAGACCCGTCAGGCGGCTGCCCTTGACGAGCACGACGTCGCCCGCGCGCACGAGCGCGGGCACGCGCAGGATGGCCTCATCGGTCCCGGCCAGGTGGACGACGCGCGACTCGTCGAGGCCGCCTTCGATCGCGCCCGCGGCCGCGGCCCGGGAGAGCTCCCCCACCGCGACGAGCAGGTCGATGCCGGCCTGCGCAGCCTCGCACCCGATCCGGTAGTGCTGCTCGGGCGCCCCCTCGCCCAGCTCGAGCATGTCGCCGAGCACCAGGATCCGACGGGTGTGGCCGTGGAGACCGGCGAGGACGCGCACGCTGGCCCGGGCCGACTCGGGGTTGGCGTTGTAGGAGTCGTCGATGATCGTCAGCCGGCCGGCCTGGATGCGCTCGAGACGGCGGCGGCAGGTTCGCAGTCGAGAGACCGCGGGCAGGACGTCCTCGAGCCGGACCCCGAGGCCGCGGCAGGCTGCGAGCGCCGCGAGCAGGTTCTGCACGTTGTGCAGGCCGAGCAGCGGGGACGTGATCTCGCGGTCCTCGAGGCGGAAGGTCGTGCCCCCCGGATGGGACCACACGCGCGTGGCGTTCAGGTCGCCCTCGCCCTCGACGCTGAAGGTGATCACCCGCGCCCTGGCGAGCTTCCTCATCGGCGCGGTCCACTGGCAATCCGCGTTCAGGATGCAGAAGCCCTCCGGCGGCAGGGACTGCACCAGCGCCGCCTTCTCCCGCGCGACGCCTTCGACCGAACCCAGGCCCTCGAGGTGCGAGGCGCCGACGCAGGTGACGACCCCCGCCGTCGGCCGCGCGATGCGGCACAACGCCGCGATCTCGCCGGGGTGGTTCGTGCCCATCTCGACCACGACCGCCTGGCTCCGCTCGTCGGCCAGGAACAGCGTGTGCGGCACGCCGATGTCGTTGTTGAACGAGTCGGGCGAGCCCACGGCCGCGAGCCGGGTAGAGAGCAGCTCGAGCAGGATGTTCTTGGTCGTGGTCTTGCCGCACGAGCCGGTGATCCCGAGCACCGGCGCCGCGATGCGCCCGCGGTGCCAGGACGCCAGCGAAGCGAGCGCAGCCCGGGGCGAGGGATGGAGCAGGATCGGGGTGCCGCGGGGCAGCTCGCGGAGCGCGGGCAGGGGTGCGCTGCCCGTGTCCTCGAGAAGGAGCCCCGCGGCGCCCCGCTCGATGGCAGCCATGGCGAAGCGGTTGCCGTCGAAGTTGGGGCCCGACAGCGCGATGAACAGATCCCCCGCCCGCAGGGTGCGCGAGTCGGTGCTGACGCCGGTGGCGGTGCACCGCACGTCACCTTGCACGAGCACCGCCCGGGTGGAATCGACGACGTCCTGGATCTCGAAGCGGTTCATCTCAGCGCCTCGGCGGCGACCCTGCGGTCGTCGAAATCGACCACGCGGTCGCCCACGGTCTGGGTGGTCTCGTGACCCTTGCCGGCGATCAGCACGACATCGCCCGCGCGGGCGCGCGCGACGGCCGCCTCGATCGCGCGCCGGCGGTCGGGCTCGACCAGACGCTCGGCCAGCCCGGGCTCCATGCCGGCCAGGACCTCATCGATGATCGACAGCGGATCCTCGCCGCGCGGATTGTCGCTGGTCACGATCGCGAGGTCGGCGACCTCGTTGACCACGCGGCCCATGGGTCCGCGCTTGCCGCGGTCGCGGTCGCCGCCGCAGCCGAAGACCACGATCAGCCGCCCGCGCCGTCCGGGACGTCCGGGCGAACCCTCGAGCGCGCCGCGCACGGCGCGGCACACGTTCTGGAGCGCGTCCTCGCTGTGGGCGTAGTCGACCAGCACCTTGAACCCGCGACCGCCGGTCTCGACGGGCTCCAACCGTCCGGGTGCGGGTGAAGCGGAAGCGAGCCCCCCGAGCACATCGGAAGGGCTCGCTCCCGAGAGGAGCGCCGCTGCGGCGGCGGCCAGCGCGTTCTCCACGTTGTGCCGGCCCGCCAGAGGCAGGCGCAGGCTCGTCCTGGAGATCCCCATCCCCGACAAGACGATCTGCGTGCCCGAGAGGTCCGACTTCAACGCGGAGGCCACGAGGTCACCGCGAAGTCTGGCGCTGTACGTGAGGACGCGTGCTCCCCGGCTCCTCGCCGCGCGAGCCATGCGCTCGCCGGCCGGGTCGTCGGCGTGCACGATGGCCGCGGCGCCCGCCCGCAGGGAGAGGAAGAGCCGCTCCTTGGCCGTGGCGTAGCGCTCGAGGTCGCCGTGGTAGTCGAGGTGGTCGCGCGTCAGGTTCGTGAAGATCGCCACGTCGAAGGCGATGCCCGCGGTGCGCTCCTGGTCGAGCGCGTGCGAGCTCGCCTCGAGCGCGACGCTGTCTCCGCCGAACTCGCGATGGCGGACGAGCAGACGCTGCAGCGCAGGGGCGTCGGGCGTGGTGTGGGTCGCAGGCAGGAGCCTCCCGTCAGCCAGGCGGTTCCCGGTCGTGCCGAGCACGGCCGGCCGGCGCCCGGCCGCCCGCAGCAGGTGGCCGACCAGGTGTGCGGTCGTCGTCTTGCCGTTCGTGCCGGTGATGCCGACGACGAACATCCCGCGGGCGGGTTGGCCGTACGCGAGCGCAGCAGCCTCGCCCGCGACACGGCGCGCGTCGGGGTGAACCCACTGGAACGCCGCGGCGGTCGCGGGGAGCTCGAGCGGACGCGGCGCGAGGATCGCCGCGGCCCCGCGCGCGAGCGCGTCCGCTGCGAAGCGCGAGCCGTCGTCACGCGTCCCGGGCAGGGCGGCGAACAGATCCCCGGCGCCCACCTGACGACTGTCCAGGTGGACGCCGGTGATCTGCGGCCCGCCGCCTGCGAGAGGCGGAGCGGACCCCCCCAATCCTTGGACGAGCTCAGCGAGCCGCAAGGCGCACCTCCTCCCAGGGCAGAGGCGGAGACGCGGCGGCAGCACTGGAGGCACGAGCGGTCCCGTGCGGCGGGTCCAGATTCGCGAAACCCTCGGGTGTGAGCGGCGGGGGGCGGACGCCGCCGCGCCGGGATCCCAAAGCCTCCTCGAGGATCGCCACGGCCGCCGGGCCTGCGACGTCGGCGCCGAACTTCTTGCCACCGCGCGGCTCGTCGACGACGACGAGCACCATGACCTCGCGCGCGGTCCCGGGCAGTCGCCCGTAGGCGCACATCGACGAGGTGTAGCAGGGGCCTTTGTGTGCGGTGTGCACGCCGACGAGACTCCGCCGGCAGGCGATCGCGCCGCGGCAGCCGTGGACGCGGTTGTGCTCCAGCTCGACGTGCAGGCACACCTCGTCCGGAACCTTTTCCGCGGTGCCGGTCTTGGTGCCCATCTCGAGGTACGGGCAGTAGACCCTCTTGCCAGTGCCCTCTCTAGCTCCCATCTCCATCATGTCGCGCACTGCCTGGCAGGTCCGCTGCGAGAAGACGCGCTTCGGCTCAGCCAGGGGAACAGGATGGCGGACGCCCCCCTGCTCGACCGCCTCGATCAAAGTCAGCGGCCTGTACTCGCCGCCGCGTACGACCGTCGCGAGGGCCGCCGCGTGTTGCCACAGGGTGACGAGCATCTCGTGACCGAAGCTGACCGAGGCGTGCGCGTAATTCCGCGCCCACGGGAGCTTCGGGACCGTGCCGCAGCGCTCGCCGCCCAGCCCGGTGTCGGGGTACCGGGAGTAGCCCAGCTCGAGGAAGCGGGAGTGCAAGACCTCGGCCGGGATGCGCAGGCCGATCTGCACCAGGACGGCGTTGCAAGAGTAGGCCAGACCCCTGGCGGCGCTGATGATCCCGGTTTGGGCGCCCTCGGCCTCGCCGATCTCGCGCGAACCGAGGCGCAGGTGTCCGTTGAAGGTGTTGAACCTGTCCTCCGGCGTGACGACCCCCGCGTCGAGGGCCGTGGCCATGACCACGACCTTCATGGTCGAGCCGGGGGTGAACGTGTGCAGGGTCGGAAGGAACCCTCCCATCCCATAGGGGTCGATCGCGTCGGCGGCGAGGACCTTGCCGGTGGGGACGTCCAGAGCGACCGCCATCGCCGCGGCGGGCCGGTGCAGCTCCATGAGGCGCTCGAGCTCGAGGCGCACCTGTCGCTGCAGGGGCAGGTCGATCGTCGTGACGAGGTGGGGCGTCTCGCTGGCCGGGATGAGCTCCTGGAAGTAGCGCTGCAGGGGCTGCCGCGGCGCCTGGTTGGCGAGGTAGGTGTATTGCTCGGAGCGCTTCTCGAGCTCGTTCCCTTGCTCTCGCTCCAGCAGCCGCTTGCCGAGCAGCTCGATCCCGCTCATCGGGCTGGGCTGGTAGACCCGCAGCTCGGTCTCGGTTCGCAGCCGATCGAGCTCGGTCTCGCTGCACAGTCGATCCTCGGGCAGGCCGAGGGACTTGCGCGCCCGGTCCTTGGCTTGTTCGGGTTCGAGCGTGCCCCAGCGCCCGAGCACGGCGAGAGGCGGGTCCTCGCGCAGGCCGGCCCGCGCCGGATAGACGCGCCGGCCGACCCGCAGGAGATCCATCTGGTGGCCGCGAACGCGCTCCTCCTTGAGGAGGCTCCACACGGCCATCGCGGTCTCCGGGGCGACCTCCTTGACCACGCACTTGAACTGGCAGGGCATCAGCGCCTCCCAGATCTCGCGGCGCGCGGCCGAGATCTCCTCGTCGCTCGACAAGGCTTCGCGGATCGGCCGTCCCTGGACGCAGGCGTACAGGTCGTCCGCAATCCGCCGTGACCAATCGAGCGGCCGCGACAAGTTGTGCTCCTCGCGGGAGGCCTCGCTGAGCACGACGACGGGCTGCCACACGATCGCGTACCTGCCCGGACGGTCATCCGCCTCGATCCGGATCCCGCGGACCGGTTCGGGATCCCCACCCCCCCCGGTCGATCCCGTGAGGATCCAGCGCTGCACCGCGCGCGCCTGCTGCGCGTCGAGAAGGAGGGGCTCCGATTGGACGCGAATCGCGCCCCCTCGGGCGTCGGGCAGCATGACCTCCAAGAGACGGTCGGGCGGGTACTGCGGTCCGAGCGCGCGGGAAAGGAGCGCGGCCATGTGGTCGGGCGTGTGCGCCTGCCAGGCGGCGTTCGGCGACATGACCAGCTCCAGCCGCTCCACCGAGAGCGCGATCGGTGTGCCGTTCGAGTCGAGGATGTCGAAGGTCACGTCGGGCACGTGCTGGTGCATCAGGTTGCGCGGCTGCTCGCCCTCGTCCCATAATGCGATCTTGCCCGCCTTGAGGCCGATCAGGCCGAGCACGCCCGCGACCAGCACGAAGGCGGTCGTCGGCTTGAGGCCCGACGCGGAGTCAAGGCGCCCGGTTGCGCTCACGGGGCCGCCCTGCCCTTCGCGAGAAGGCGCTCGCCTCCCTTGGCGTCCGGCTTGCCCGGCGCGCCCGGCCGGCCGAGCACTCCGGCCGGCTCGTGCGGGAGCGGGCGCCAATCTTGCGCCAGGATCCTCTCGCAACGCTCGCCATTGACGGCCTCGAGCATGTCGCACTCCTCCTTCTGGACGTCGAGTGCGATCCCGCGCTCGCGGTTCCTCGACTGGAGAACGGCTGTGCCGAGCGCGAGCACGACCGCCAGCCCGCACAGCGCCGAGCACAAGGCCAGACGCGTCATGCCCGACTTCCTTGGGTGTCGGCCGTGGCCTCATCCGGAGCCGGGGTCGCGGAGGCACGGGCGGTGCGCTCGCCGGCACGCAACTTCGCCGAGCGCGAGCGCGGGTTGTCGCGGCGCTCGGTCTCGCCCGCCTCGACGGGCTTGCGCGTCAGGACCGACCAGCGCCCCTCGCGTGAGCCCTGCGACAGGAAGCGCTTGATCTCGCGGTCCTCGCCCGAGTGGAAGGCGATGGCGATGAGACGCCCGCCCTGGGGGAGCAGGTGCTCGGCCGCGGACAGGCCGGCGAGCAGCTCCTCGCCCTCCTCGTTCACGGCCCGTCGCAGCGCCTGGAAGGCGCGCGTCGCGGGATGGATCTTCGCACCGCGGGACGAAGCTCCCGCCGCGCCGGCGATCGTGTCCGCGAGCGCCGCCGTGCGCAGGAACGGAGCGCGTCGGCGCGCCTCGACGATGGCACGCGCCACCTGACGCGCACGTGTTTCGCCGCCTTCATAGTAGAGGAGATCGGCGAGGTCGCTTTCGTCCCAGGTGTTCACGATGTGCGCGGCCGTGCGGTCGCGCGAAGGATCCATGCGCATGTCGAGCGGGCCGTCGTGCTGGAACGAGAAGCCGCGGCCGGCGCGATCGAGCTGCAGCGAGGACACTCCCAGATCGAGGAGTACGCCGAAGATCGGACCGACTTGCTCCTTCCGCACCAAGCGCGACAACTCCGAGAGGCGTCCGGGGCGCACGCGCGCGCGGCGGCCGAAGCGCGCGAGCTTCACCCGCGCGATCTCGAGCGCCTCGGGATCTTGATCGAGTCCGAGGAGGTTCGCGCCAGGGAACGCGTCGAGCACGAGCTCCGCGTGACCGGCGAGGCCCAGCGTCCCGTCGACGACCCAGCCTTCGTGGCTTTGCGCTCCCGGCGCGCCCCCACAGGCTCCACGCAGGAGCTCGACGACTGCGGCGCCGAGCACCGGGACGTGCGACGCTCCGGCCTCGTCCGCCGCTCCCCTAGAAAGCATCTTCTCAATCTCCGTTCCGAGCACGATCCCCTCCCTCTCCGTCGATTACCCGCTGCTTCGCGGCGGCTCGCCAGCCAGGACACGATCGATGTGATCGAGCTTCTTCAGATTCACCGCTTCGTACTTCTCCCAGACGCCCTTGGGCCAGATCTCGGCGCGGTCGCCGACGCCCACCATGACGATCTCCTTCTTCAGGCTCGCGCCGTCGCGCAGCTTCTCAGGGATCAGGATCCGGCCCGATGAATCGAGCTCGACGCGAAGGGTGTTGGCGAAGAACACGCGCTTGACGCCGCGCACGTCCTCAGCGCTGAAGACCCGCGTGTTCAGCTCGCCGAGCGCGCGCTGGAAGCCGGACTCGGAGAAGAGATACAGGCACGCGTCCTGTCCGCGCGAGACGTAGGCGACGAGCGTTCCGTCCGGGGCTCGCGACAATTCGTCTTGGAAGCGCTTCGGCACGAAGACGCGTCCCTTGTCGTCGAGCGTGTGGGAGCTGTCACCGTAGAACACCGGTGCTCCCTGCGAGGACGAACCCCGACCGCCACCAGCCTCCCCACTCTCCACCACTCGACGCCACAGTGGTGATTCTCCATGCCACCCTCCGACGGGCAATGGGGTTCCGGAGAAAAAACCGAGGTCGAGAACCAGGCCGTTGGAGGTCGGCCTCCGGGGGGGATCGGAACTGCTCCAACGGGAGGGCCGGTAGACCCCAAGGAATAGGGGAGGCAGCCCCCTCCCAACACAATAGGCGGAAGGCTTCCCCGGCCACCGTCTTCAGGCGCCGGCCTCCACGACTGGGGGAACCTCTTCGGCTGACCCGCCGGAGCCTGTCGGATCCCCTTCCGAGGCGCTGTCCTTCTCCCCGTCGGGGGGTACCCCCTCGGCCCCGTCGAAGATCTGGGTCAGCTCGCGCCGCAGCTCATCCATGCGCTCCGGCCCGAAGTCGCAGACCGCGACGCGCAGGGACTCCTCGCGCCGGGGCCTTCGGACGATCAGCGTCTCGTGCGGATCGCGGACGATGCGCGCGAGCTTGAGCCGCTTCTTGCGCATCAGCAGGAGACAGAGCACGTAGCGCAGCTCGAGCATCTTGCCACCCTCGTGCCCTTCGAGACGCAGGAAGAGCTGCTCGAGCGTCGCCAGATCGAGCCGCAGGCCACCGCGCCCCCGGCGTCGCCGCGTGTACCAGAAGAAGATCTCGTCGCCCGGTCCGCGTCGCTCCCAGCACGGGAGGCACACGTCCTCCCGTGCGAGATCCTCGCCGCGCACGGAGAGCGAAGAAACGTGGCGCGCGTCCTCTTCGAGGACATTCTCGCACACGCTGCATCGGTCCCGTCGCCGGGCAAACTTCCATTCGGCCATGGGATGGACGGCGTGAACTGTGCGATGCGCGGGCCTGACGGTCAACGGGGATTCGTCGCGGGCGGTGCGCCGCGCGCCTGCCATCGATCCCACCACACCTTGGGCTCGAGGTTCCTCTTCTCGCCCGTCAATCGGCGCAGCGCGGATTGGGCCGCTTCGAGCCCTCTCAGATCGCCCTCGCGCGCCGCGAGCTCCAGGCGGCGGATCAGGGCCGGGACCGCGCTGATCTCGCCCAGTGCAACCAGCGCGTCGAGAGCGCTCTTCTGGACCTCCGGATCGGCGTCGCCGAGCGCGCGGGTGAGCACCGCGGCCGCGTAGCCCTTGTGGGCCTGGCGCGCAGCGCGGGCACCCAACGCGCGGGCAGCCTGCGCGCGCACGATCCAGGCTTCGTCGCGCTCGACGCTCCGTCCGAGCCTCTCGAGCAGCGCGGTCTCACCGGACCCGATCCCGGGGAGCGCCTCCAGGAGCTCGGCGGCACGGCGGCGCACCTCGGGCTCGGCCGCGTCGAGTCTCCTGGACGCCGGCTCGACGGCTGCGGTCCCGATGCGCACGAGCGTGTCCTTGGCCAGGAAAGCCACGATGCCGTCCTTCACCGAGAGCAGCTCGACCAGCACCGGCGTCGACTGGATGGAGAACCGGACCAGTTCCGCTTGGGCCCGATCGAAGGGGCTGCTGGGCTTCACGGCCGATCCCAGCGCCGAGCGATCGAAGGAGCGCACCATCTCGACGACCAGGTTGTCGATCAGGAAGCGCGAGAGCTCCGGATCGGCGGCGACCCTGTCGCGCTCGACCTCCCAGGCTGCGCCGCCTCGACGCCAGGCCTCGAGCACCTCGCGCTGCCTGGGCGGGAGCTCCTCGGGCTTCAGCATGCGCGCGGGGCGGGAGGGCGCGCGCCCGGCACCCGAAGCGCAGGCGCACAAGACGACTGTGAACAGCGCCGCGGCGGATTTCATGTGAGCGCCCGGTAGCGCGCTTCGACCTGGGCCACGTGCTCGTCGAAGTTGGGAGCGCCTGCGGCGGCGCGGTCGAGCGAATCGAATGGCGAGCGATCGGCGAGCAGCGCGGAGAGGCGCCGCGCCAGATCGTCCGCGTCGCCGGCGCGGAATCGCCAGCCGCCTCGGCCCTCCTCGATCAGCTCGGCCATGCCGCCCAGGTCGGAGACGAGCAGCGGCGTGCCCGCGGCGAACGCCTCGAAGATCACGAGCGGAGCGTTCTCGAACCACAGGCTGGGCACGACCAGGAGATCGATCGAGGCGAGCGCACCGGGCATTTCCCTGCGCTCGAGGCGGCCGGCCAGTCGCGCCCCGACCTCGCGGGCCTTGAGTTCCAGGCGAGCTACATAGTCGGG
Organism: Planctomycetota bacterium; assembly: GCA_041488095.1. GTDB lineage: Bacteria > Planctomycetota > UBA1135 > UBA1135 > DASYPQ01. The sequence goes on along the minus strand of JBGPOP010000005.1, from coordinate 109,581 downwards.
TTCGTGCTGCGCGGGGCCGTGGAGGACGAGGCTCCCTTGCGCGCGCAGTTCCGGAGTGATCCGACCCCAGGCTTCGAGCAGGAGATGAGGTCCCTTGACCGCGATCAATGAGCCCACGAAGGCCACGCGCAGCTCCGTCGAGTGCGTACGGGGCAGGGCGCTGAAGCCTTCCAGATTCCCGCCGAAGCGCATGAGCTCGATCTTTTCTCCGGGGACTTGCCATTCGCGGAGGAAGCGTTCGCGCAGGAATCGGCTGGGTGCGATGAAAAGGTCGACGCAGGGTACGACGCGCTCGCGCATCGCCCGTGCGCGCTCCTCGGCCGCGAGCGCCATCGCGGCAGCGTCTTCGGGGGCTGGAGCCGTCCAGGTCCTCTCGGCACCCTTCTGCGCCCCTCGTGCCGCGGAGCGCGCGAGCGGCGCGAGGTCGATCCCGGTCGCCGACCGCACGCCGGCGATCGCCGATCCGACGCGCCTTTGGGTGGGGGATTGCGCGAACTTGAAACTCGGCAGGCAGGTGCCGCAGCGCGCGAAGTCGATGGTCTCGCACAGGCCTCCATCGGCGTGGACCAGCTGGCCGAAGCGCGGGCATTGGAGCCAGTAGTCGTGCAGGGTGAAGAGCACCGGGAGACGGCTCCGGCGCGCCGCCTCGACGCAGCCGGCCGAGAGGTAGAGGAGGTGCTGGAAGTGGACGACGTCGGGTGCCAGCCGGGCCAGGGCCTCCTCGAAGATGCGATCGATCCGCGGATGATCCCAGGTCTGGCGGAAGTCGTCGTGGAACAGGTTGTTGATCAGCTCGTGGACCGCGATCCCGCGGTGCTCGCGCTCGCGCGTCGAGAGGTCGGGCCGGCCAATGTCCTTCGCCGCGGCGAAAGCGTGGACCTCGTGTCCGCTCCGGACGAGAGCAGCCCCGAGGTCCGCGGTGTAGGTTTCGACGCCGGCGGTGCCTTCGGGCGGGAATCGGTGGCTAACGAGCAGGACCTTCATGTCGTCCCTGAGCGCGAACATACCCCAGGCAGCTCGGCCTGAGTACCTTCCGGAGCCGGGCCTGCCGGCCCATGAGAGTCGCCATGAGCCTCTTCCTGCGGAGATCCGGACTGGGACTCCTCGCCCTCCTGTTCGCGATCCAGCTCTGGCCCGCGGGCCGGACGAACCCGCCCGTGACGGCCGATCTCGAGGCGCCGCCCGAGGTGAAGGAGATCCTGCGACGCTCCTGCTACGACTGCCACTCGAACGAGACCCGCTGGCCCTGGTACAGCCGGGTCGCGCCGGTCTCGTGGTTCCTCGTGCACGACGTGGAGGAGGCGCGTGCCGAGATGAACTTTTCGAAGTGGGGCGAGTACGCCGAGAAGAAGCGCGACTCGAAGGTCGAGACGATGCTCGACCAGATCCGGGAGGGCGCCATGCCGCCGGCGAGCTACCTGCGCATGCATTCCGTGGCCGAAGTGTCGCCGGCGGAGATCGAGAGGCTGACACACTGGGTCGAGAAGCCCGTCCAGGTCGAACCGCGGTGAGCTCCGCGAAGAGGCGGGATCCCTAGGCGGACAGGTGCCTGGCGATCCCCCACCAGCCGCGGAGCAGGCCGTCCAGCACGCGCACGAATCCGCGGCGCAAGGCGGAGGCGGAGAGCGCGGGCGTCACCGTCAGTGGACCGCCGACCAGGAGATCCCGGTCGCGCAGTAGCCGCCGCGCCTGGAACGCGCGGCGCTCCGGCAGAACTTCCGGGAGCAGTCTCAGGAACTCGATCTTGCCGCGGACCCAGTCCCGCAGGCCGCCCGACGAGACCGAGAAGGCGAGCCACACGACCTCGTAGAGCGCGAGCCCGGGCAGCGCGACGGCGAGGGTCCAGAGCCGATAGTCCTTGGCCAGGAACAGCCAACGGTTGCGCGAGTGGAAGAACACGCGCGAGCCGGGGTAGCTCGGGCCCTCGCGGAAGCTGATCCCCGCGGTGCCGCCCTTGTGGAGCACGATCGCGTCCTCCACGGACAGGATCCGCCGGCCCAGGGCCCGCAGCCGGTACGAGAGATCGATGTCCTCGAACAGGATGAAGAACCTCTCGTCGTATCCGCCCGCTTCGAGCACGGCCTCGCGGTCGACGAGCAGCGCGACCGCCACGGCGCAGTCGACGGGGAGCGTCCCGGTCCCGTGTGCCTTTTCGAGCGGGCTGTAGAAGTTCCGCAGGGCGATCAGCCCGGCGTAGTGGAAGCTCCCGCCGTCATAGTGGACGCGCCCGGGCTCGGCATGGAACAGGCTGCGCGGCTGCACGATGGCCGCATCGGGATGCGCGGCGGCTGCCGCGGCCAGCCTCTCCAGCATGTCGGGCGAGACGATCGCGTCGTTGTCGAGCGCGAGCACCCAGCGGTTCGCCGCCGCGCTCATGCCCGCATTGCGCGCCCGCGCGGGGCCGTCGTTCGTCGCCATCTGCAACACCGTCACCGCGGGATGGCGCCCGGCCAGGATCGCGAGACTCCGGTCGGTCGAACCGTTGTCGACCACGATGACCTCCCCCACCTCGACCCCCGCCACCGCGCCGCGCAACGCGGCCACGGCCGAGAGGCATTCGTCGAGGTACTTCTCGCCGTTCCAGTTGACGATGACGACGGAGACCGGGCCGAGAGCGCGCATCGGCCCCTACCGGATCGGCAGCTCGAAGTCCGGGGCGCGCACCGGCCGGCGGTGCCTCAGGCAATAGGGCACGTTCGCGAGCACGCTGAACCCGGCCTTCGCCACCACCCACCACGCCCCGGGCGTGTCACGCAGGGATCGCCCGATCCCGATCGTGCCGGTCGCGTCGGTCACCCCGCCCTCGGCCTCCTGCGTCTCGCCCCGCAGGATCACGCGGAACACGACCAGGAACGGCATCCTCAGGAGGTCCGCCATCGGCGCATACTTCAGCATCGTCAGCCACGCGTTGCGCGCGTGGTAGTACAGGCTCCGCTGGCCCATCTTGATGCCGAAGGGCGTCTTGTGGAGCACGCCCGTGCCCGGGTACTGCAGCACGCGGTAGCCGAGGTTGAGCAGCCGGCAGGTCAGGTCGCGTTCGTTGCCGTAGATGAACAGCCGCTCGTCGTACCCCCCCGCCTCGCGCAGGGCCTTCGCGCGCGCGAGCGACGCGCAGCCGCGGAAGGTGGACATGTAGCGCTCGCGGAGGAAGGCCGGCGAATCCAGGTAGCTCTGGGGCGTGCCCGGCTCGATCACCTGGGTCGAGAGGATCGCCGTCGTCGGCGGCTCCTGCGCCAGGCGCTCGGTCGCCTTCTCCAGCCAGTCCGGCTGCATCACGATGTCGTCGTCGAGGATCGCGATCAGCTCGGAGCGCGCCGCGGCGAAGCCGATGTTGAACGTCTCGCAAGCTCCGAAGCGGTCGTGCGGCATCACGATCAGGCGCACCTCGGGGAACTCGCGCGCGACCATCTCGGCCGTGCCGTCCTGGCTGGCGTTGTCGACCACGACGATCTCGGCGAAGGGCCGCGTCTGTGCGCGCAGCGAGAGCAGGTTCTCCCGCAGGTCGTCCCGCTTGTTCCAGGTCGAGAGGACCGCGCTGGCCCGGGAGAGACCCCCGCTCGCGTTCGCGGGAGCGACGGCCTCGGCGCGGGAGGGTTCCTGATCCGAGCCTGCTTTCACGGTCGGATCGCGATGGCGCGGGCGCGGGTCAAGGCTTCTTGCCGACGTCGACGTCGGTGTCGAGCAGGGAACGGATGTGCTGCATCACGTTCCGTGCGCGGTCGGTGTCGTCCGGGTCGGGGATCCACTGGGCGTAGGTCAGGTCGAGCGGGCGCAGGATGTCGTCGTTCTTCTCGCGGCGCACGCGGATCGAGACGCTGTACCGGCGCGGCCCGATCCTTTCGTAGCGCACCTCGCACTGCTCCCGCCAGCCTTTGTCGCGAAAGGGAGCGAGCGAGTTCTGCCAGCCCGATGAGACGACCAGGGCTCCCGGGTCGATCCCGCTGCCGACCGGGAAACCGCTCTTCTGGATCGCGAGCGCGGTGACGTCCATGAGCAGGCGGTCGCTCTCGGCCCCGACCTGGTTCTTCACCCACTTGGGCTCGGGTTCGTTCGACTTGCAGGCCGGGGCGAGGCACAGGATCAGGCTCGCGAACAGCGCGGTGGCGGGGGTCTTGAACACGGTCATCCTCCTTCGGTCGGCGGGTCGTCCCGGTCGCGCAGGACCAGGCGCACGGGGATCTCGCGGATGGGCAGCTCCTCGCGCAAGCGGTTGCCGAGGTAGCGCAGGTAGTCCTTGGTGAAGTGCCGCTTGTCGTTGACGAACAGCACGAAGGTCGGCGGGCGCACGCCGGTCTGGGTCGTGTACCGCACGCGCGCGGCGTGGCCTCCGCGCGTCGGGCTGCGGGCTTCCATGGCGCGGGAGAGGACGCGGTTCAGCTCGCCGGTCGGGACGCGGACCTGCGCCTGCTCGAAGAGCTCGAGAGCGAGAGCCAAGGTCTCGTCGACGCCGCGGCCCTGCTTGGCGGACAGGAAGCTGACCGGGGCGAAGGACAGCGCGGGCAGCTCCTGCTCGATGTAGGTGCGGAAATCGTCGGGCGCGAGATCGGTGACCAGGTCCCATTTGTTCGCGCCGAGGATCACGGGCTTGTGGTGGTCGAGAGCGTAGCGCGCGAGGTCCTTGTCGATGCTCGAGAGCCTGTGGGTGACGTCGAACAGGAGCACCACGACGTCGGCGCGACGGATGGACTTGTGGGCGCGCGCGTCGGAATAGAAATCGATCGCGTCCTGGTGGCTGCGCTTGCGGCGGACGCCGGCGGTGTCGATGGCGACGAAGGAGCGCCCGTCGCGCTCGAAGAGCACGTCGACCGCGTCGCGGGTGGTGCCCGGGATCTCCGAGACGATCATGCGCTCCTCGCGCGCGAGGACGTTGATCAGGGTGGACTTGCCGGAGTTGCGCTGGCCGACGACGGCGAGGCGCATGACCGGGTCGGCGCGGGGCAGGGCGTCGTCCTCGGGCGGGGGCAGCAGCTCGAGGATGCGCTCGTAGAGGGGCTCGAGGCCCTCTCCGTTCTGGGCGCTGATCGCGAAAGGGCCTTCGCCGACGCCGAAGCGGCGGAAGGCGTCGACGTCCCAGGCGAGCTTGGCGCCTTCGACCTTGTTGGCGACGAGGAGGACGGGGAGAGGGATGCCGCGCAGGCGCCGGGCGACCTCCTGGTCGAGGGGGGTGATGCCTTCGCGGACGTCGACGAGCCAGAGGACGACGTCGGAGGTGGCGATCGCGGTCGCGATCTGCTCCTCGATCTGGGGTCCGAGGTCGTCGCGGTCGACGATGCCGATGCCGCCGGTGTCGACGACCTCGACCCAGAGCTCGGACTTGGGCCCGCGCAGGAAGGCGGGGACGGCGACGCGGTCGCGGGTCACGCCGGCGGTGGGCTCGACGATCGAGACGCGACTGCCGCACATGCGGTTCGCCAGGGTGGACTTGCCGACGTTGGGGCGGCCGACGATGGCCAGGCGCGGCAGGCGCTTTTGCGCGGCGGTGGGCATCGAAAGGGAGTCTCCGGGCGGCGAGCGGGGCGGAGAAGGATACGTGAGGATCGCGCCTCGGACAACATGGGATGCGATGAAGCTTGTCGGCTCGGTAGTCGCGAGCGAGGGCGGCGATAGGATCCCGGTGGATCGAGGGGGACAACGGGATGACGTCCGGTTCATGCGGGGCGGCGGTTCGACTTCTTGTGTCTCCGTTCGTCGGCTTATTGATCCTAGGCGGATGTCGCAGCGCGGAGGCTCCCCAGACGACACCGGCGGCGCACCCGACCACGGAACCCTGTCCCGCCGCGCCGCCACCCCAGCCGGTCGCGGGCGTGCCCGCGGAGGTTGCGACGCCGCGATCGACACTTGGCAAGACACGCTTGGGCGGACCGACGCAGGGCATAACCAAGGCAGTGGTCGACGGCCTGCGCTGGCTCGCTCGCCACCAGAACCCCGACGGATCGTGGGGCGCCCTCTCACTCCGATCGCGCTGCGTCCCCGATGCGTCCTGCTACGACGCGAACCTGAAGGCGACCGGCAACTTTGACGAGGGGCTGACGGGACTCGCGCTCCTGTGCTTCCTCCGCGCGGGATACAGCCACGAGAGCAAGCAGGACCTCGTCGATACGGCTCTCGGCGGACGCTACCGGATCGGTGAAGTCGTCAAGAAGGGCCTGGAGTGGCTGCGCAAGAGGCAGAACCCCGACGGCTCGTTCAGCCGCGACCGCGCCTTCATGTACAACGAGGCGCTGGCGACGATGGCGTTGGCTGAGGCCTACGGCCTCACGCGGAACCACTACTGGAAGGAGCCCGCGCAGAGGGGCATCGACTTCATCACCGAGTCGCAGCGGCCAAACCCCTCAGGCCAGGGCTTGTGGGGATGGCGCTACGCCTCGCGCAAGGAGATCGAGCACCTGCGCAAGGGAACGAAGGAGCTCTTCGACTCGGACACCTCGGTGACCACGTGGTGCGTCTTGGCGTTGGAAAGCGCGCGGCGCGCTGGCCTGCAGGTCAAGCAGGAGTCGATGGACGGCGCGATGGAGTTCTGCAAGTTCGTCACGGCCAACGACGGGCTCGTCGGATACCTGGACGCGAAGGGCGCCGGCGCGACCGTGACCGGACCCTACGACACCCAGTTCACCTACCACTGGACGACGATGTCGGCCCTCGGCATGTGCCTGCGGATCTTCGCGACCCACAACCCCAACGACCCGTTCCTGAAGGTGGCGGCCAAGCGCCTCGTCCAGGACCTGCCGACTGTCTCCGAAGACCACTCCTCGGTCGACTACTACTATTGGTTCTTCGCGAGCCTTGCTCTCAATCAGTTGGACGGACCGGACAGCCCCGAGAGGTCCGGGAAGTACTGGGACCGGTGGAACAAGGCCATGGTCGAGGCGGTGCTGCCGCTCCAGGACCACACCGAGCACGCGTGCACGAATGGCGGATGGATCGTCAGCGACCGCTGGGGCAGCTCCTCCGGCGCAGGTCCGCTGTACAACACCGCGATCAACGTCCTGACCCTCGAGGTCTGCTACCGCTACGAGAACGCCTTCGGAGGGAGATGGGGTGGGGCGCCGAACACGGCAGTCGGGAGTCCCGCTCCCGATTTCGCCTGCAGAGGGAGTGACACTTCACGATTGGCCCTTTCGGACTACCGGGGCCGAGTGGTCGTGATCGACTTCTGGGCTCCGGGCTCTCCGAATTCGGAGTCCGCGCTCGCAGCACGCAGCGAGCTGGCTGCGCGACTGCGCGAGCGCTCGTTCTCGATCCTCGGCGTGGCGCTCTACGGAGACTCCCGCTATTTGGACGCCGCCGGGCAGCAGACTCCGGTCTGGCGCTGTACCGAAGAGGCCGGAGGACCGGGTTCGATCAGGTCGGAATACAGGGTCCAGAGGCCCACGACTGTGGTCGTCGACGCCCTCGGCACGATCCGTGGCAGGGATCTGTCCTGGGAGGAAACGGTCGCGCTGGTTGAGCGCCTGCTGGGGGATCTCGAGAGCCAGTCGAAGCCCAAGTAGCGGCAACGGGTTCTCGCCCGCCGACGCATTCGGCGCTTCGCGGGATCGTCGCGGCCTCTCACCATTGCTAGCTTCTCCCCCGGCCGCGCATGAGGGACGAGAGTCGCGCTTCCACGAAGAGTCCGTGGACCTTCGTCCCTTCGCTCTACTTCCTCCAGGGCATCCCCTACTTCCTCGTCCAGACCGCGGCGACGACGTTCTTCGCCGCGCTGCGGGTGCCGCTCGCCCAGATCGGGGAGGCCGCAAGCCTCCTGACCCTCCCCTGGACGATCAAGCCGCTCTGGAGCCCGGCCGTCGACCTCCTCTCGACGAAACGCGCCTGGACGCTGGCGATGCAGACGCTCCTCGTCGCCGCGATCGGCGCCCTCGCCTTCGCCGCGACGAGCTCGCACGTCGTCCTGTGGACGATCGTCGCATGCGCCACGATCGCGCTCGCCTCCGCCACCCACGACATCGCCGCGGACGGCTTCTACCTGCTCGCCCTCGACGCCCCCACCCAGGCCGCCTTCGTCGGAGTCCGCAACGCCTGCTTCCGCCTCGGCCGCATCTTCGTCACCGGCACGATCGTCTACCTCGCCGGCTTCATCGAAGAGCGAGTCGGCGGCACCCCTCGAGCCTGGGCCTACGCCTTCGCCGCAGCCTGCGCGGTCTATGCCCTCGGGGTCGCCTGGTGCGCCCTCTCGCTGCCGCGGCCCGCCCACGACCGACCCGGAGGACCCGCTGAGCGCCCCGCGGCCGCGCCCTTCCTCGAGGCGCTCGCTTCCTACTTCCGCCGCCCCGGCCTCGTCCCCGTCCTCGCCTTCATCCTCCTCTACCGCTTCGGCGAGCTGATGCTGACGACCATGTCGCCGCCGTTCCTCCTCGGCCGACACGAGGAAGGCGGCATGGCCCTCACGACGAAGGAGCTCGGCCTCTACTCCGGGACGGTCGGCGTCGCGGCCCTCATCGGCGGCGGGATCCTCGGCGGCGTCCTCATCTCGCGCGCAGGTTTGAAGAGGTGCCTGTGGCCGATGGCGATCGCGATGCACGTGCCCAACTTCTTCTACGCCTGGGCCGCCTTCGAGCACCCGGGCAAGCTCGCGCTCGCGGGCGTGATCGCCGTCGAACAGCTCGGCTATGGCTTTGGCTTCTCCGCCTACATGGTCGTGCTCATGCGCATCTCCCAGGGCCGCGGATTCGCGACGACGCACTACGCGATCTCGACCGGGATCATGGGGCTCTCGACGATCGTCGCGAGCCTGGTGAGCGGAGCGTTGGCGCAGGCGCTCGGGTTCTCCTGGTTCTTCGTCGTCGTCTGCCTCGCCGCCCTGCCGAGCCTCCTCCCGCTCCTCTTCCTGAAGCTCGACGACGAACCCCGCGCGGCCACCTGACTCAGGGGATCCCGAGCACCCGGTGCACCTGCGGGACCACCCGCACCGCGAGGTCGCGGTCGCGCGCCATCTCCGCCAGCAGGGTCAGCGTCGCCGGAGCTGGCGCGGTCGAAGCGCCGATCGGCGTCGCGGGCTGGAGGTAGAGCGGAAGCGCAGGCGCGCATCGCTCGACCTCCTCGAGCAGCGGCACGAAGTCGTCGGGCGAGCGCTCGCCGCTCACGACGATCTTGCCGCACGCGTCGCGGCCGGAGACGAGCGCGAGACACGCCTCGCGCGCGGCCCGCCACTCCTCGCGCGTCCGCGGTGTGCGCTCGGAGCTGACCGCGAGCGCGATCTCCTCGGGCGGATCGAGGTCGAGGTCGGGCTTGAGGTCCAGGCTGACGTGGTCGAAGCCGTCGATGACCCGCGCCAGCGTCCGCGGATGCGCGCCCCCGGTCTCGAGGTGCAGCCGGCGCGGCGAGAGCATGCTCCTCAACCCCAGCAGGAACTCCGGCCACACGAGCGGCTCGCCGCCCGTCACGCTGACCGTCCGCGGCGAGCCCGGCTCGACCTCCGCGATCCAGCACGCGGCCTGGAAGGGCGTCGCCCAGGGGCTCTCCCGCCGGACTCCTCCGCGCTCCGGCGTCCCTGCGATCCGCGCGCGGTCGGAGTCGGCCAGGCGCCACGACGCCGGCGTGTCGCACCAGCGACAGCGCACCGGACACCCGCGCAATCGCAGGAACACCTGCGGCTCTCCCACGAACGCGCCCTCGCCCTGGATCGAGGCGAAGACCTCCATCACCGGCGCCGCGTTGCGAGCGACCGGCTGCTCGGCCATGGGACTTCCTCAGGAGGCGCAGGTGGAACCGCGCCCGGAACGCTACTTCTTCTCGCCCTTCTTGGCGGCAGCCGGAGCGGCCGCGGGCTTGGCGCCGGCCGGAGCGGCTGCGCCCTTCGCCCCCGCAGCGGGGGCTGCGGTCTTGCCCGCGGCACCCTTCCCGGCCGCGGCGGCGGGAGCGGCTGCGCCCGGAGCCACAGCACCCGGCGCTCCCGGAACGCCCGGAGCCGCTTCCTTGGCGACCTTCTTCTTCGCGCCGGCGACTTTGAACTTGGTGCGCACCTTGGGGAGGCCGTAGACCGAGCGCTTGTCCTCCTCGAACTTGCCGACCTTCTTGAGGGCTGCGATGCGCTCCTGGCGCGTGAGCACGCTGCGCTCGCCTTGGAGAGTGTCGCCGCCGCGCAGGCTGGAATGAATGGACATCGTGAGGGGGCTTCCTGGATGAGTTCTCGGGTGGTTCGTCGTGGCAGTCTTCAGCGGCGCTTGACCACGTCGTCGATGTTGACGACGTAGGCCGTGGCGAAGGGCAGCTTCTTGTCCTGCGGCGGGGGCCCGCGGAGGGCCTTGACATGGCCGAGCAGCCCTTCGAGCTGGTCGATGCGAGCCGCGTGGCCGGCGGCCAGGATCAGCTTCTTCCCGATCGAGATCGGGCCGACGATGGGCAGGCCTTCCTTCTTGCGCAGGAATTCGACCATGTCGCGTGCCCGCTTCAAGCCGTCCGTGTCGTTGTCGTACTGGATCAGCCGGACCGTGTACTTGTTGGCCGGGTCCATGAAGGCCTGGTCGTCCGCGGTGCCCATCCGGGCCGCGGAGAGGTTCAGCTGCGCGAGGTCCGCGTCGGCCCCTGCCCCGGCTCCGACGACCGGAGCCCCGCCCCCGGGTCGCGCCAGCACGCCGGGACCTGCACTCTCCCGCGCGGAGGAGCTCGCCGCCTCGGCGGGCTTCGCGCTCCAGCGCCCGTGGAACCAGGCGGCGACGACGACCACCACGGCGACGAGCAGGATCCCTCGAACGCTGCGATCGGCGAGCGCGCGGCCCAGCGCGGAGGACCTTCTCGGCGCATCGAAACGCGGCGTCACGGGTCTCTCGGGCGCGTGCGGCGACGAAGGCGCGAAGGGACCGCCGGCGCCGGAGGACGACGGGCTCGACGGCGGCGCCGCCTTCCGCCCCTCGGGCGAGGCGGCGCGGAAGGCGTCGAGCAGGTTCTTCTTGCGCACGACCATGGAAAAACGGGGCGAAAAGGGTACGGAGAGCTTGGGAAAGGGTCAATCTGCGGTCGGCCGGACGAGCCCGACTCGATCGCTTCGAGGGGCCCCACTCGCCTAGCATAGAGGAAGGTCATCCGCGATGCATCCCCGACGAGCCGTCAGCATCGCCGCCCTCTTGCTGGTCTCGTGGGGGTGCGGCAGGAAGCCGGCCTCCCCCGCCACCTCGCGCGACGGCGCGAGCGCGCCGCCGGCTCCCGCCGAGGACCTTGTCGACGAGGCGCGCGAGCGCGGGCTCGACTACGAGAATCGCTCCGGCTCGCCCGAAAAGGCCACGATCCTCGAGGCCAATGGCGCGGGCGTGGCGCTGATCGATCTCGGGAACGACGGCGACCTCGACGTCGTCTTCGCGCAGGGGCTGCCGAGCCTCAGGAGGATCGTCACCGGGCCAGGCGTGGACCTCGAGATCTACGAAAACGACGGCAAGGGACACTTCTCGCACGTCCCCGGTCCCGGGCTCTCGGGCTGGTGGACCGGTCTCGCCGTCGGCGACGTCGACGGCGACGGCGACCAGGACCTCGTCGCGGGCGGGTACGGCGACCTCGCGCTGCTCCTCCAGGACGCCGAGGGACACCTCGTGCCGAAGCCGAACGCCGGGCTGATTCCGGACGATCCCGCGGCTCGCCTGCAGGTCGGCTGGCCGCGCGCCCCGGGCCATCCGCCGCTGTGGGCCACGAGCCTCGCGCTCTTCGATGCCGACGGCGACGGGAATCTCGACCTGTACGTGTGCCAGTACGTCGACCTCGATCCGGTCGCCCCACCGTCGGGGGCGCTGGGAGAGGGAGCGCTCGCGGTCCCTTGTCGCTGGAAGGGCTACGAGGTCTTCTGCGGCCCGGGAGGCCTGGTGGCGCAGCCCGGCCGGATCCTGCGCGGCCGGGGCGACGGGACCTTCGAGGACAAGACGCGCGAGTGGCTGCCCGGGATCGTGCCCGCCTATTCGCTGGGGGTGCTGCCCTTCGACGCCGACGGCGACGGCGACACGGATCTCTATGTCGCGAACGACAGCATGCCGAACCTGCTCCTGATCAACGACGGTCACGGAGTCTTCGCCGATCGCGCGTACGCGGCCGGCGTCGCGCTCTCCTCCGATGGCCGTGCCGAGGCGGGGATGGGAGTCGCCTCGGGGGACGTGAACCGTGACGGTCTCTTCGATCTCGCGGTGACGAACTTCTCCGACGAGCCGACCGAGCTGTACTTCGGCTCGAAGAGGGGCTTCACGGAGATGACCTACCGCTACGGCCTCCAGGGCGAGACGCGGCACCTCCTGAAGTGGGGCGTCCACCTCGTCGACTTCGACGGCGACGGGTGGCTCGACCTGTTCACGGCAAACGGCCACGTGTATCCCCAGGCCGACCGCCAGCACACGGGCACGCGCTACGGACAGCCGGCGACGCTGTGGCACCTCGGGCCCGAGCCGCGCGCGGTGCGCGTCGAGCCGGCCAGCGAGAGCTCGATCCTCGCCCCGGCCGTCGGCTCGCGCGGGAGCGCGGTCGGCGACCTCGACGGCGACGGGGCACCCGACCTCGTTCTGTGCCGCATCGACGCGCGTGCTTCGCTCGGGATGAACCGGATGGGAGCGCAGAACCACCGCCTCGCGATCCGCTGCCTGGGGCCCCAGAAACCCTCCGGATCCGACCCTCGGCCCGCGGCGGAAGATGGCCTCCGGCGCACGCCGGCGGATGGAATGGGCGCGCGCGTTGCCGTCGTCGTCGGCCGCGGCGCGGCCGAGCACGGGTTGCTCGCGGAGGTGGAAACGGCGGTCGGGTACCAGTCGGCCTCGACCTCCTGGCTGCACTTCGGGCTGGGAGCCGAGGCGGGCTACGAGGCGATCCGGATCGCCTGGCCCTCGGGCAAGGTCGAGCAGCTGCCCGCCGGCCGCGGCGATCGGCGGCTGACCGTGCGCGAGGGAGCGGGCATCGTGCACGCGGAGGCGTTCCGATGATCCTGGCCCTGCTCCTCTCCATCGCCCCGGGGCTCGGGCAGGACCGCTCCGTGCTCGAGCGCTGGCGCGAGTCGCTCGATCTCGACCTGCCCGGCGAGGTGATCACAGCCGCGCTCCCGCTGGTGGCCCGATCCGGACCGCTCGCCAAGGACGGGGAGGCGATCGCCCTGGCCGCACGCGCGCTCGCGGCCGCGGGCGAGGAGCAGCGCGCCGCGAAGCTCCTCGACGAGGCCCGGCCCGAGGCCGCCTCGCTCGGCTTCGTCGAAGTCGCCCGCGCGCGACTCGCGATCGAGCGCGACGATCTCGCGCGCGCGAGGGAGATCCTGCTCGTGCCCCAAGTCGCGCCCCCAGTCACGCCCCAGGTGGCGTCCGTGCGGACCGATCCGCCGGTGCGTTTTCCCGCGATCCCCGAGTGCTGGCTGCTCGCCGGGCGCGCTCTCTACCGCTCCGACGAGGGGACCGGTGAGAAGGAGCGGGCGGCGCCGCTCCTCGAGCGCTTCCTCGAGCTTGCACCTCTCGACGCGCAGGCCCCCTCGGCCTTGCACATGCTGGCGCAGACGGCGATCGCGCTCGGTGATACGGCTGCGGCCGGAGAGCTCCGCAAGAAGGCGCTCGCGAGCGCAACGTGGCAGGACTTCTACCGGACGCGGCGCCTGCAGGTTCGCGAGAAACCCGACGAGCCCTTGCCGCGCCTCGGGCTCGCCGAGCTGTTCCTCGCCGCCGGCGCGCACGCCCGGGCGCGCGAGGTGTGCCGGGAGCTCGTGGCCAGAGTGCCTCGATTCTGCCGCGGATTCGTGGCACTCGGTCTGGCCGAGCGCGGCCTGGGGGACCTCGCCGCCGCGCGCAAGGCCTTCGAGCGCGCGCTCGACTGCGACCCGCGCGCCGCGCCCACGTACCTGGATCTCGCGCGGGTGCTCGCCGCGGGCGGCGACAAGAACGCCGCTGCGGCGACCTACGCCCGTTACCGCGACCTCGGCGGCACCGAGCCGCTCGAGGAACACTGAGGAGGCCGACTCCGCGGGGGCTACTTCGGCGCGCCGGCTTCGGCCGGCGTCGCGGCGGGCAACACCGAGCCGATGGCCTCGACGAGCAGCTTCTTGATCTGGTCGGGAGCCTTCTTGTCGGGCGTGAAGGACTTGACCTCGCCCTGGATGCCCCAGGTCTTGAGGTTCTGATTCATCGAGGCGAGCGCCTTCTCCATCCCACCGGCGGGCTCCAGCATCTTCACCATCGCCACGGAATTCTCGAGCACCGCGACGCGCAGACCCATCTTGCCCGCCGCGGGCGCCTTCTGGGCCATGATCGGCGGCACGAGGATTCCGTTCAGAGCGACGGCGCCCTTGTAGAGCGCCGGCCATCCGATCGCCACGTTCAGCGCGACCGTTCCACCGATCCCCTCGCCGGCGATGACCACGCGCGCCTTGTCGATCGGATGCTCCTTCTTGAACGCGGTCACGGCGTCGTTCACCGGCTTCTCGAACGTCCAGTACTTCTGGACGTAGTTCGTTTCGTTGTCGAACCAGGCCATCCCCTTGGCCGGCTCGTCGCCGACGAGGACCTTGCCCGAGGGCGCGACCAGCGCGAAGCCGAGCTCGTCGGCGATCGCCTTCCAGGGGCCCTTGACCACCTCGTCCTTGGTCGAGCCGGCGTCGTGGAGCACCACGAGCAAGGGCATCTCCTTCAGACCGGCGACCTTCTCGGGGATGTAGACCGCTGCGGTCGCGGCGTACTCCTCGCCTTTCTTGCGCAACGCCTCCGCCGCGGCGCGCAGCTTCTCCATGCGCGCCATCAGCTTCTCGAACCGCGGGTCCTTGCGGACGTTCTCGAGGTCGGAGTCCTTCCTCAGCATGTCGATCTCGCTCAGGCGCTCGGTGCTGCCGTAGATCGTGCTGTAGCCGGTTCCCCATCCCCACTCGAATCCCTGGTCGATCCACTCGAAGGCCTGGTCGAGTTCCCCCTTCAGGGAGTAGGCGCAGGCGAGGTTGTAGGCCGTCCCTTTGTCCCGGGGCGTGATCTCGAGGATCTTCATGAGGTCCGCGATCGCGTCGTCGTACTTCTTGGCCTTGAGTTCCTCGATGACCTTGGCGTTCAGAGTGAGAATGTCCTCCTTCCCCTGCTTTTCCTGCGCGAAGCCGAAGGGAGCGAGAGCCAGGAGGACGAGTGCGAAGAGGGCGGAGAGGCGCAACATGGGAAGCTCCGAGTGTGCAGGATCAGGCCGGAGTCGGCCGGAGCCACGAAGGGGCGGCGGGACCTCGCAGGAAGTCTAATCCCCCGACTTCTTCGCGGGAAGCGCGAGGAGCGCCTCGCGCGTCTGCGCCGCCCACTCGCCCTGAGGCTCGCGCGCGAGGTACTCCTCGAGCGTCGTCCGGGCCCCCTCGGGATCGCCGCAGAGGACCTGCGCCTTGGCGAGGTTCAGATGCACAGGTTCGGGCAGCGCGAGCCCCTCCTTGCGCGCGGTCCCGATCACCGCTCTCCACAACTCGGCTGCGCCGGCAAAGTCCTTCTCCTTGAACAGCACGACCGCGAGGCTGTTCTTGGCCTGGATTCGGTCCGGGTCGAGGTCGAGCGCCACACGGAAGCTGGCCTTGGCGGCCTCGAGATCACCGGCCTGGTAAGCGGCGATCCCCTTCTCGACCCTCGCACCGGCCTCCTCCTCGAGCAGCCTCGCGCCGGTCGAGAGCTCCGTGTCGGAGAGACCGAGCTTCCTCGCCGCCGCGAAGTGGCCGAGCGCCAGCTCACGCTTCCGCTCGAGGAGCGCCGCGATCCCGGCCTTCTTGTGCGTCAGCGCGAGCTCCGAGCCGAGCGGCTCGCCGCGGGCGACGAGGCGCTCGAGCTCCGCGAGCGCGCCCTCGAAGTCGCCGATCGCGGCGAGCGATTCGGAGAGGAACCGCCGCGCGTCGACGTCCTCGGGGTCGAGCGAGACCGCTGCTCGCGCGTGGACGAGCGCCTCGGCGGGTTTCTTCGCCGCGGCGTCCTGCTTGCCGACGAGCAGGTGAGCTTGGCTGAGCGCGCGCTCGACGAAGGGCAGGCCGGGGTCGGCGCGGCGCGCCGCCTCGAGCAGCTCGAGGCCCTTCCTCCCGCCGCCCTGGCGCGAGATCCACAGCACGCCCCGGGCGCGCGAGAGCTCCGCGGCCTCCCCGCACGCCGCCTGGCCCTGCTTGACCTCGTCCCAGCCGGCGTCGAGCTTCCCCGCGGCGGCGTAGACCTCGGCCGCGGTCGCGTACACGTCCGGATCGGCTGGGCGCTCTTTCCGCGCTGCCTCGATCAGCCGGATCGCCTCGACGTTCCTCCCCGCCAGCGCCGAGATGCGCGCCGAAAGGAGCGGAGCTTCTCCACCGGCCCGATCGAGGGCTGCCTGGAGCCCGCGGGCCTGCTCGAGCCGGCCGTGGTCGATGTGCGCGCGCAGCTTCTCGAGGTCGGGATCACCGCTCCTGGTCGCCCGGGCGGCGATCGGGGGAGTCTTCCCTCCGATGGCAGGCGCCTCGGGTGCGTCGCGCTCGCAGGCGAGCGTGGCGCATGCGATCGCCGAGAACAGCGCGGATGTGGATCGGATTCTCATCGACACAGGATGTTATCCTCCACTCCGTGGTCACAGAGCGCGACGAGCTGCTCGCCCTCGCCCGTGGCCTGCGCGCTGAGGTCCGCCGCCGAGCCTGGCTCGGCCGGCCCGATGCGCCCCGGCGGGCGCCGGCCCCGTCTCATGTGCCGGCTCCCGTGCCGGCGACTCCCGCGCGCAGCGCCGCCGACGTCCGTACCCAGGCCGCAGCCTGCACGGACCTCGCGAGCCTCGCGCGCTCCGTCTCGCGCTGCGAGGCCTGTGAGCTCGCGCGGACGCGCACGCAGACCGTCTTCATGGACGGACGCGGCACCCGCGGCCTGATGTTCGTCGGCGAAGCGCCGGGCGCGGAAGAGGACCGCCTGGGGCTGCCCTTCGTCGGCCGCGCGGGCCAGCTCCTGACCGACATCATCACGAAGGGCATGGGCCTCGCGCGCGACGAGGTCCACATCGCGAACGTGCTCAAGTGCCGCCCGCCCGGCAACCGCGACCCGAGCGCCGCCGAGAAGGCGACCTGCACGCCCTGGCTCGAGCGCCAGATCGAGCTCGCCGCCCCGGGCGTGATCGTGCCCCTCGGCAAGCACGCCGCCAACTTCCTGCTCGGGCTGCCGCCCGAGACCTCGATGGGCTCGACCCGCGGCCGGGTCCATTCCCGAGGATCGAGGACGCTGATCCCGACCTATCACCCCGCCTACCTCCTGAGGAACCCCGGCGACAAGAAGGAGTGCTGGAAGGACATCCAGGTCGCCATGGGTGTGCTCGGGATCGAGCCGCCCCCGCCGTCCCGGCCAGGCCCGCTGCAGCCCGGCGGCGACGCCGGTCGGTAACCGCACCCGAGGATCGCGGTATCTCGCGGTTGCCCGGGGAGGTCCGGGTCCTGCTCCTGATACGCGGCGCGAGGAGGGCTCCGAGCCCTGCTCGCGCCGCCGTTGACCCCTTCGGGAGCCCCCGTTATGCTCCTCGGCCGCTCTGCGCACCCGCGGGCGCTCGCGTCGGTCCTCGGACGAGTTCCGAGGTCTCGCGCCTGTCCCCGCTCCTGCACCGCTCCACGATCTTCTCAGCCCCCCCCTGCCTGGTCCACCGGCGTCTGCATCGAGTCGCGCACTCGATCGACGCTCTGGCGGATCGACTGCGGCGGAGGCGCGAGAGGTCTCGCCGTCTCTCCCCGAGTCTTGATCCCCACCCCCCGGCTGCGATCCCGTCTCCGCCCGCCGCGACCCGGTAACGAGGTGCGCGGCGTTGGCGTTCTCCCAGCCGACGTCCTCTGACAAGGTTCCAAGCGACCATGCAGCCGAGGTCCATCCTCCTCACGCTCCTTGCGGCCCTCCCCTGCTCGTGCAAGTCGGCGCGTTCGCACCCGCCGGCAGAGCCCGAGAGGGCACCGACCGCGGCTCCTGTGCCGCAAGCAGGTCCAGGCGGCGAGATGAGCCCCGCCGATGTGCAGGCCGGGCTCGCGCAGGACGTCGCGCGAGAGTCGCGCCAGGGACAGCAGCAGATCTACCTCGCCGGCGAGTCGATCAAGGAGGGCGACGCGCTCCTCGACCGCGCCGATCTGCAAGGCGCGCTCAAGGCCTACTCCTGGGCGGTCGAGCTCGACCCGGCCAGCCAGGCCGCGCGCGACAAGCTCCACAAGGTCCAGGCGCTCATGGGTCCGAGCTACCTGGATGCTCCCTCCTTCATGAAGGACGCGAGCGAGCAGGAGATGGTGCGCCGCGCGCAAGCACGCCTGGCGGCGGAGGACGCGGCCAATGCCGGCGAAGCCGCCATGCGCGCAGGCGACCCCGGGAAGGCGATCGAGCACTTCCGGCAGGCCGAGATGATCTTGAAGTACAACCCGCTCGTCGCGGGCGGGACGCTCGACGAGCGCGTCGTCGCGGGCCGGCTCCAGGACGCGATCCGGAAGAGCGAGGAGGCGCGCAAGGAGTCCGACCTCCGGGCCCGGGAAGAGGCCCAGGCCCAGAAGGAGCGTCGCGAGCGCGAGGAGAACACCTACCGCGAGAACAAGGTGCGCACGCTCTTCAGCGAGGCCAATGCCGCGTTCCTGAACGAGAACTACGAGCGCGCCGAGGCGCTCGCGGGCCAGGTCCTGCGCGAGGACCCCGGCAACAAGTCCGCGCGCGAGCTGCAGCAGGTCGCGCAGAACCTGCGCCACCAGAAGGTCACAGAGGAGAACCGACAGGCCAACCGCGAGCAGTGGGTGCGCACGTTCGAGGAGCTGGACACGATGAACGTGCCGCAGACCGACACGCTCGTCTTCGACGACCTCAAGCGCTGGGCCGAGGTCAGCCAGCGCCAGCCGCTCGAGTTCAGCAAGTTCGACCCGGTCGGGGCGCAGGACAAGCAGGCGGTGCTCGACCGACTCGACACCGTGCGCTTCGCCCCGAGCTTCGGGACGCCCGACGGCGGCGGCTCTCCGCTCGCGGAGGTGGCGAGCTTCCTCCAGAGCCTGACGGGCGTGAACTTCATGCTCAGCCCCAAGGCGGTCTCGGAGCTCGACGAGGAGCAGAAGTCGATCAAGCTGCAGCTCCCCGAGCGCAGCGTGCGCAAGGTGCTCGACATCATCACCGAGACGCACGAGAGCCTGCGCTGGAAGGTCGAGGACGGCGTGGTCAAGTTCGTCACCAAGGACGAGCTCAAGGGCGGCCAGGTCCTCTCCACCTACGAGGTCCGCGACCTGATCCACCCGATCCCCGACTTCCCCGGGCGCGAGATGAACGTCGCCCCCTCGGGCGGAGTGCAGCTGGCCGAGGAGGAGAAGACCGAGCGCGAGGCCAACATCGTCACGGCCGACGCGCTCGAGCAGCTCATCCGCAACAACGTCGCGCCAGGGTCCTGGGAGGCCGATCCGCAGAACAGCCTCAAGATCACGCCCGCCGGCGAGATGGTCGTCCACCAGACGCCCGAGGTGCACGAGCAGATCAAGAAGCTGCTCGACGACCTGCGCGAGGCGACCGGGATCATGGTCGACATCCAGGCCCGCTTCATCAAGGTCGAGGACAACTTCCTGGAGGACATCGGCGTCGATTTCCGGGGACTCGGGCAGCCGGGTCTCGGCACGAACGCCTTCTTCAACGACTTCGGCGATCCCTCGACCCAGACCGATCTCGGCAAGGAGATCGGCCAGGGCACCGACCTGGGCGCGTTCTACGACAAGGGCTTCAGCGGCGACATGCGCGCGCGCGTCGAGGAGCTGTACGACATCGGGTTGGGCGACCCCAACGTCGTCCAGGGCACGGGCGGCCTGTCGTTCCAGTGGACCTACCTGAACGACCTGCAGTTCCAGCTCATCCTGCGCGCGGTCAGCAAGTCCGAGCGCGTCGAGCTGGTGACCAGCCCGCGCATCACCGTCTACAACACCGCGCGCGGCCACCTGGCGGTCCTGAACCAGGTCGCCTACGTGCAGGACTTCAACGTCGAGATCGCGCAGGCGGCGTCGATCGCCGACCCGATCGTCAACGTGGTCCAGGACGGGGTCGTCCTCGACGTGCGGCCGGTCGTGTCGGCCGACCGGCGCTACATCACGCTCGAGCTGCGCCCGACGATCGCAACCCTCAAGCGCCCGATCGCCGAGGTGGTCACCACGCTCGGCAGCCAGAACTCGGTGACCATCCAGCTCCCCGAGGTCGAGATCCAGCGCGTGCGCACCTCGATCCCGATGCCCGACGGGGGCACGGTGCTGCTCGGCGGCATGAAGATCTCCGAGAAGCAGGACATCAAGTCGGGGGTGCCGATCCTGAACCGGATCCCGCTGATCTCGTTCCTGTTCGACCGCAAGGGTCAGTACGTCTCGAACCGCAAGCTCCTGATCCTGCTCAAGGCGAGCATCGTGATCCCGAGCGAGCACGAGCCCACGCCGGCGCAGGTGAACCCGCCCGGCCATCCCGCCCATCCCGGCAAGCCGTGACCGGAGGCCCCCGATGAGCCGAGAGATCCAGCAACGATCCGCGAGCCAGTCCGAACGAAGGGAGCCGAACCCCGTGATGCCGAAGACGCGCAACGCCCTGATCCTGTGCCTGCTCCTCGCCGCCGCCTGCCGGTCGGCGCGGAAATCGGGCGGCGAGGCCGCCCAGGCCGCGCCGCCGGTCCAGCCCCAGCCGGGCGCGCAGGCCGCCGGCGGCGGGGGCGGCTTGCAGAAGGACGTCGAGCACCAGACACTCGCGGAGCAGCGCCGAACGTTCCTCGTGCAGCAGCACGTCGCGACGGGCGAGGCATTCCTCAAGGATCTGCGCCTCGACGATGCCGTGCGCGAGGCCGAGGCCGCGCTCGATCTCGAGCCGGACCACCTGCGCGCCAAGAACCTGCGAGCCGAAGCGCTCTCCATGAAGGGCGAGCCTGTGGCGCAGCAGAAGACGATCGCCGAGGAGATGACCGAGCGCCAGGCCTTGCGCGTCCAGCAGATGAAGGCCGAGGCTCAGGACTCGCTGCGCAAGGCCAAGCTCATGATCGCGCGCTCGGACTACACCGGGGCGATCGCCGAGCTGGAGATCGCGTGCAACCTCGTGCGCTACGCGCCCTTCTCGATCGATTGGCAAGGTCTCGACGTCGAGGCGAAGACTCTCCTCGAGAGCGCCAAGGCCTCGCGCTCGGGCGCCGAGCAGGCGGCCGAGGAGTCGAAGCAGCGCAAGGCCTACGAGGAGCTGCAGGCCCAGGAGCAGATCGCTCGCGACCGCAAGGCCGCGCTCGTCGCGGGAGCCCTCGACCGCGCCATCACCGCCTTCCACGCGGGCGAGTACGAGGATGCCGAGGCGATCGCCAAGCAGGCCCTGGACAAGGACCCGCGCAACACCCAGGCCGCCGAGCTCCGCGACGCCGCCTTCCGCGCCGGCCGGACCAAGGTCCGCGAGGACTACGTGCGCAGCAAGAACGAGCAGTTCCACCGCTGGCAGGAGACGATGAAGGAGATGCAGGTCCCCTACATCGACGTGATCACCGAGCCCGACGCGGAGCGTTGGAACGAGATCACCGCGTTGCGTTCGAAGCGCAAGGGTCTCGACCTCTCCCAGAAGGTGCCCGAGTCCGAGAAGGCGCTGCGCGAGTCGCTCCACACGACGACGGTGCAGATGCCCGAGGTCAAGGAGGAGGAGAGCCTGACCAAGGTGATGGACGTCCTGAAGACCATCACCGGGCTTCCGATCGTGGTCGACCCGGCCGCGGAGAGCGCCTCCACGACGGGCGGGGTGGTGTTCAACTTCAACTTCGAGAACAAGCTGACGGCGGAGCAGGCCCTCAACCTGATCACCAAGATGGCCTGCGAGGGCGTCACCTGGACCGTGCGCCACGACGCCGTGCTCGTCACCACCAAGCAGAAGGCCCGCGGCAAGCCGATCATCGTCAACCACGACGTCCAGGACATCGTGTTCGGTCTGACCGACTTCCTGGGTCCGCGCATCGACCAGCTGCGGCTCCTGGACAAGATGCAGGACGAGGACGGCGGCGGCCCCTTCGGCGCGGTGCTCGAGAAGAAGAAGATGATCGAGCCGGCCGACCTCTCGACGCTGATCCAGGAGAACGTCGCCGTCGGCACGTGGCAGGACGAGGGTGTCTCGATCGACGTCCACGAAGGCTACATCCTGATCAACCACGTCCCGGAGGTGCAGGCGCAGGTGCGCGCGTTCCTGGAGGACCTGCGGCGCTTCGGCAGCTCGCTCGTTACCATCGAGTCCAAGTTCATGACCGTGGGCTCGGACTGGCTCCAGGAGATCGGCGTCGACTTCCGCGGCCTGGACAACCAGGCCGTCAACGACGTCACCAACGGCCTCGAGGACATGGCCAGCCGGGGACTCGACAACGGCGGCACGGGGACCTCCGGGAGCAACGCCAGCGGCCACCCGAGCGCAGGCATTTTCTACGACAACGGCGGAGACGGCGACTACCGCGCCACGACCCAGAACTTCTTCAACAATCCGCTCGGCAACACCCTGTCGAACATCGGCGGGTTGACCTTCCAGCTCGCCTACCTGTCCAACCTGGACCTGTCGGCGATCCTCCACGCGGTCGAGAAGAGCGCGAACTTCGAGCTGGTCAACGACCAGGTGCTCTCCGTGCACAACACGCAGCGCGCCTACGTGCAGGTCATCAACCAGCGCGCCTACATCCAGGACTTCGACGTCGAGGTGGCCCAGTTCCAGGCGGTCGCCGACCCGCAGGTCAACGTGCTCCACGAGGGCGTGGTGCTCGACGTGCGCCCGACGATCCACACCGACCGGCGCACGATCACGCTCGAGATCCAGCCGACCGTGGCCAAGGTCGTCGCGCTGCGCAACTTCAGCTCGACGCTGGGCGGCAACACGTCGCCGGTCACGTTCCAGCTCCCCGAGCTGCAGGTGCAGAGCGTGTTCACCACGGCGACGATCCCGGACGGCGGATCGCTGCTCCTGGGTGGCCTCTCGAACGTCCGCAACGTCGAGCGCCGGGCCGAGGTGCCGTGGTTCGCGAAGATCCCGATCGTGGGCTTCCTCTTCAAGCAGGAAGGCTACAACGACGAGAACAAGTCGCTCCTGATCCTGATCCGCGCGCGGATCACGGACGTGCGCGACGAGCTGAAGAAGCTCGACCGGCAGTAGCCCGGGCGAGGAGCGCAAGGATCGAGGCCCGCTCCGGCGTCCGCCGGGGCGGGCCTCGCGCTGTTCCGCGGAACCCTGGACGCCATGGGACCGCGTCGGAGAGAATCGGGCGCGTGAGCCGGCTCCAGGCGGTCCTCTTCGACATCGACGACACGCTGTTCTCGACCAGCGATTTCGCTCGGCACGCGCGGGCGAACGCGGTGCGGGCGATGATCGCCGCGGGGCTCGACCTGCCCGAGGAGGTCGTGCAGCGGGAGCTCGACGAGGTGATCGCGGAGTTCAGCTCGAACTACGAGCACCACTACGAGCGGCTCCTGCAGCGGTTGCCCCCGGCCGCGACGCGGCGCGTGAACCCGGCGCTGATCGTGGCGGCGGGTGTGGCGGCGTACCACGACACGAAGTTCCGGGAGCTGGCGCCTTACGCGGACGTCGTGCCTCTGCTCGCGGGATTGAAGAAGGCGGGGCTGCGGGTCGGCGTGATCACGCACGGGCTGACGGTGAAGCAGGCGGAGAAGCTCGTGCGTCTGGGGCTGCTCCCCTATCTCGACCCCCAGGCGATCTTCATCTCGGACCAGATCGGGATCAGCAAGCCGAACCCGAAGCTGTACCAGGCGGCGCTGAGGGAGCTCGGGCTGAAGCCCGACGAGGTCATGTACGTCGGCGACAGCCCCGAGCACGACATTGCGCCGCCGAAGTCGGTTGGGATGAAGACGGTGTGGGCGCGGCGGGGCGCGAAGCGCGGCCTCGAGGGAACGGGGATCGCGCCGGACCACGTCGTCGACGACTTCGGGCAGCTCGGGAGGATCCTGCGAGAGCGCTACGACGTGCCGCTTCCGGCAGCCAGGTGACAGACGACCCCGCGCCGGGGTCCTGGTCGCGCCTCGGAGGGTACGACCTCCCTGCACCGCGCCTCCGCCACCGGACACCGCGGATGGAACGGACATCCCCCCGGCGGATCGACCGGCGACGGCGGCTCACCCGGCAGAGGCGCGCTCCCGCGGCTGCTCCCCGGCTCGAGCTTCGGCATCGCCGCGAGCAGCGCCTGCGTGTAGGGGTGCCGCGCGTCCTCGAAGATCTCCTCGGCCGTCCCGGTCTCGACGATCCTCCCGCAGTACATCACCGCCACCCGGTCGGCGAGGTAGCGCACCACCGCGAGGTCGTGTGCGATGAACAGGTAGGAGAGCCCGAGCTCGGCCTGGAGGTCCTCGAGCAGGTTCAAGACCTGCACCTGCACGGACACATCCAGCGCCGACACCGGCTCGTCGAGCACGAGGAACCTCGGCCCGAGGGCCAGCGCGCGCGCGATGGCGACGCGCTGCCGCTCGCCGCCCGACAGCTCGTGCGGAAACCTCTCCCGCTTCTCCGGGGACAGCCCCACCCTCCCCAGGAGCTCGACCACGCGCTCCTCGATCCCCCTTCCGTGCGCGAGCCGGTGGATGGCGATCCCTTCGCCGATCGCGTCGCCCGCCGTCGCCCTCGGATCGAGGCTCGCGAGCGGGTCCTGGAAGACGATCTGCAGCTCCTTGCGCAACGGGCGCATTTCGCGCTCGGGCAGCGCGAAGAGATCGATCGGCTCTCCCTCCCCCGGCCTCAGGTACCGCACGCTGCCGCCGCTCGGCTCGGAGAGTCGCAAGATCGTCCTCCCCGTCGTCGTCTTGCCGCAGCCCGACTCCCCGACGAGCGCCAGCGTCTCGCGCTCGCCGACCTCGAACGACACGCCGTCGACGGCCTTGACCGCCCGGCCGCGCCCGCCCTGGAGAGGACGCTGGATCGGGAAGTGCTTCTTGAGATCGCGGACCTCGATCCGCGCGGGCCGTGCCGGCTCCTCCCTCACAGCCGGATCGCCTCCTCGTCGTAGTGGCACGCGACCGCGCGCTCGGCCCCGGGCACCGAAAGCGGGATCAGCGCGGGCTCGACCTCGGCGCAGCGTGCTTTCGCGATCGGACAGCGATCGCGGAACCTGCATCCGGAAAGCCTTTCCGCCGGCCCGGGCACGCGCCCGGGGATCGGCTCGAGCCTCCGGCCGCGCGCGGCGCGCGAGGGGTGCGACCGCAGGAGCGCGATCGTGTAGGGATGCCGCGGGCGGAGGAACAGGTCCGGGAAGGGCGCGCTCTCGACGATCCGGCCTGCGTACATCACCTCGGCCCGGTGCGCGTTCTGCGCCACGACCGCGAGGTCGTGCGTGATCAGCAGGATCCCCATCCCGCTCTCGGCTTGAAGACGGCGGAACAGATCCAGGATCCCCGCCTGCACGGTCGTGTCGAGCGCCGACGTCGGCTCGTCGGCGACGAGCAGGCTCGGTCCGCGCGCGATCGCGATCGCGATCATCACCCGCTGCAGCATCCCGCCCGAGAGCCGGTGCGGAAGCTCGCGCGCGATCCGCTCGGGCTCGGGCAGCTCGACCTTGCCGAGCAGCTCGATCGCGCGCTCGCGAACCTGCCGCCGCGACAAGTTGCCCGAGAGTCGCACGGCCTCGGCGACCTGCTGCCCGACGCTCTGCACCGGGTCGAGCGCCGCGAGCGGGTCCTGGAACACCATCCCGATCTCCGCGCCGCGGATCGCGCGCATCTCCGCCCGCGAGAGCTTCCTCAGGTCCTCGCCCCGGTAGCGGATCTCGCCCGCGACGATCCTCCCCGAGCGCGGCAGCAGATCGAGGATCGAGAGCGCAGTCGCGGTCTTGCCGCAGCCCGACTCGCCGAGCAGCGCCAGCGTCTCGCCGGGGAGGATCCGGAAGCTCGCGTCCTCGACGGCTGCCCAGGCGCCGCCCGCGCCCTCGAAGCGTGTGGTCAGGGCCGCGACCTCGAGCAGGACGGAGCGGCGCGAGCCTCGATCGGGGGAGGGCGCCCGGTCCCGCAGCGTCGATCCGGCCTTCATCGCGGCGTCTCCTGGTGATCGAAGAGCCGCGGGTCGAGCGCCTCGCGCACCGCCTCGCCGACCAGGTTGTAGCAGGTGACCGAGAGGAGGATCAGGAGCCCGGGAAAGAGCTGGAGCCACCAGTGTCCGGCGTGGTGGGACTCGCTCACGAGCGAGCCCCACGAAGGGATCGGGTGCTGCACGCCGAGGCCCAGGTAGGAGAGCGCCGCCTCGACCAGGGCGCCCGCGCCGACCGCGAAGGAGGCCGCGACGATCGCCGGGCCGAGGGCGTTCGGCAGCACGTGGACGAGGATCGTGCGCGCGGGCGAGCAGCCGAGCGCCCGAGCCGCGACGACGAAGTCCGCCTCGCGCAGCCGGAGCACCTCCGCGCGCACCAGCCGCGCGACGGACGGCCAGCCCACCAGCGCGATGACGAGCGCGATCGAGAGCACCGGCGGCAGGACGTCGGGGTCGGTCGAGGAGAGCACGAGCAGGACCAGGAAGAACGCCGGGAAGCACAGCACGACCTCGATCCCGCGCGAGAGGAGCAGGTCGACCGCCCCGCCGAAATAGCCCGCCGCTGCGCCGGCGAGCACGCCGATCAGGAACAGCGCCGCAGCGGAGAGCAGCCCGACCGACAGGCTGACGCGCGCGCCGTAGATCAGGCGCACGAACAGGTCGCGACCGAGCGAGTCCGTACCGAGCGGATGCCGCCAGGGCGAGTTGCGCGCCGGCTCGCCGGGCCTCACGTCGACCGGCGACGGCGCGGGCACGACGCCCGTGACGGGGTCCTTGACCGGCGCGCGCGGGCCGCGCACGTAGTAGCCGGCCTCCGAGATCTCGGCCGAGTGGAGCCAGGTCGGCGGGCGGTACGCCTCGGCCAGGTTCGTCTCCGCGAAGCCCATCCGGATCGGCGGCAGCACGGCGGTTCTCGGATCGATCTCGCCCGAAGCCATGCGGGCCTTCCAATCCGAGGTCGCGAAGGGCGCGCGCGCGCGCGAGGACGCACCGAACACGAGCGCCGCAATCAGGGCTGCGCCCAGAGCTGCCGCGAGCGCCGGACCACGCCGCGAGGGCCGTCGAAAGAGGGCCAGCCTCCACAGCGGGGCGAGGAGCGCGAGCGCCCACAGCACGATGAGGAACACCTCGAGCGGAGAAAGGGCCTCGAGCAGCGGCCAGCGCCTCCTCCCGGGGTCGCCGCCTGAACTTCCGACGAGGAGCGGTCGGTCGCTCGCGATCAGCGGCGCGAGGATCGCCGCGCTGTAGAGCAGCAGGAGGATCGCGAGCGCGGCGCGGGCGAAGGGACGGGCGCGGATCGCCGCGCGGATCCGGGACAGCGCATCCCCCCGAGGTTCGTCCGGCCGGGCGTCACGCATGGCGGATGCGCGGGTCGGCGACCGCGTAGGCGAGGTCCGCGAGCAGGATGCCGGCGAGCGTCATCGCGGCCGAGAGCGTCGTCGTCGCCAGGATGACATTCAGATCGCGGGAGAGCAGCCCCTCGTAGGCGTAGCGCCCCATGCCCGGGATCGTGAAGACGGTCTCGACGACGACCGATCCGCCGATCAGCGCGGGCAGGATCGAGCCCGCCAGCGTGACGAGCGGCAGGAGCGAGTTGCGCAGCGCGTGCCGCAGCACGACCGCGCGCTCGGGGAGCCCCTTGGCGCGGGCGGCGCGCACGTAGTCGCTCTCGAGGGCCTCGACCATCGCGCCCTTCACCTGCCGCGAGAGGTAGGCGAGCGTCGGCAGCGTGAGCGTCGCCACGGGCAGGATCGCGTGCCGCACCGTGTCCCAGGCGTAGGCGACCGGACCGAACGCCTGCGCGTCCTTGTCGTGGAGCCCGACGACCGGCAGCCACCCGAGGCCTGCGGCGCCGAACAGGAGGATGAGCATCAGCCCGAGCCAGAACGCGGGCACCGAATGCAGCGCGAACAGGGAGAGCGCGGCCGCGCGCTCGCCCAGCGACCCGCGCCTCACCGCCGAGAGGATCCCGAGCGGAATGGCGATCCCGTACGCGAGCAGGATCGAGAGGAGCGCGAGCGGGATCGTGACGGCGAGGCGCCGCCCGAGCTCCTCGGCGACCGGCACGCCAGTCCGGCCGAACTCGCGCCCGAAGTCGAGCGCGAGGAGCCCGTGCCAGGGATGCGCGCCGCTGCCGCCGAAGGCAGGATGGCCCTGCGGCGAGAGATCGAAGGGCCCGAGGAAGTGCAGGTACTGTCTCGTGAGCGGCTGGTCGAGCAGGTGCTCGGCGCGGAATTGCGCGCGCCGCGCCTCGAGGTCGAGGCCCGGATCCGAGCCTTCCGCGGAGGAAGCCATCGCCGCGGCGTCGCCGGGAGCGGCGTGAACGGCGGCGAAGACGACGAGCGTGATCCCGAGGAGCGTCGGGACCATCCACGCGAGCCGCCGGAGGACGTAGCGGAGCACGGGAGCGGGCGCGGCTACTTGCCCTTTTCGGAGGCCCGATCGCCGGCGGCGGACGCGGCCAGCTTCGGCCGCGTGCCGGGCGTGCCCTCGGGGTAGAACCAGCGCCGGATCACGTAGTTCGGGTCGAGCGGGACGATCTGGAACCCGCGGATCGACCGGCTCATCGCGAACTTGCGCGGCGAGTTGTAGCAGAACAGGTAGGGCTGCAGGTCGTAGATGCGCCGGTGCAGCTCCTGCCAGATCCCGGCGCGCTTCCGAGCGTCCAGCTCGCGCTGCCCGCGGTCGATCAGCTCGTCGACCGGACGATCCTGGAGGCCGACGAAGTTGCTGCTGCGCTGGTCCTTCCCCCCCCACCGCGAGTGCCAGATCTGCTCGGGATCGCTCTCGAGCGGCGGGGACCAGCCCAGCGCGACCGCGTCGAAGTTGCGATCCCGTCTCCGCTCGATCAGGGCGGCCCACTCGACCCCGGTGAGCCTCAGGCGCACGCCCACGCGCGCGAGGTTCTCCTGGTACTTGGATCCGAACGCGGTCCCCACCTTGTCGTTCGGCGGCGTCAGGAGCTCGATCTCGAGGGCCACGCCGTCCTTGTCGCGCACGCCGTCGCCGTCGTGGTCGGTCCATCCGGCCTGGTCGAGCAGCGCGGCGGCCTTGGCCGGGTCGTACGGCAGCGGCTTCAGGTTCCGGTCGTATCCCGGCGCGTAGACGCTGCCGGGCCCGGTCACCTGCACGGCCAGTCCCTTGTAGAAGGTGCGCTTGAACTCCTCGAAGTCGAAGAGCATCGCCAGCGCGCGCCTCACGCTCACGTCGGCCAGCTGGGGCCGGTAGAGGTTCCACCCCACGTACCAGTAGTTGGGCGTGTAGAAGTAGCCCTTGTAGAACCGCTCGGTGAAGGCCTGGACCTGGGTCGACCCCCCGAAGTAGTCCTCGGCGCTCATCCGCGGGAAGAAGTCGAGCTCGCCGTTGAGCGTGGCCTGGAAGGCCGCGTCGCTGTCGGGGATCGCGCGCCAGCGGATCGTATCGACGTAGCCGGCGTTCATGGGATCGAAGTACCCGTCGAAACGAACCGCCTCGACGCTGTCGGAGGTCCACTGGGCGACGCGATAGGGACCCAGGCCGATCCAGTCGCGGTTGTGCGGGTTCTCGTTGACGTAACGGGCCTCCTCCTTCTCGCCCGGAGTCCAGCCCGGGTTCGCCGCGCGCATCCGATTCCCGTCCTCGTTGTCGGGGTCGGAGAGGTCGTAGAGGTGGGCCGGCAGGATGCACATGTCCCCCAGCGTGTCGAGAGCGTTGAAGTACTGCCGCGCACAGGTGAAGCGCACCGTCAGGTAGTCGAGGATCTCGGCCTTCTCGACCTTGAGGAAGCGCTGGCGGATCTCGCCGCAATCGACGGACTTGTTCTCGTAGATCCGGCAGGAAAAAGCCACGTCGCGCGCGTCGAAGGGATGTCCGTCGTGCCAGCGGACGCCGGGCCGGAGGTGGAAGGTCAGGACGGTCCCGCGCTCGACGCTCTCGACGTCGGCCTTGGCGATGCGCGGCGTGTCGGTCGACACGTAGCCCGGCTTGGGATCGACGAACCAGGCGTCGCCGACGTCCCGGATCGCTCCGATCAGGAACTCCGGCGGCGGGACCTGCGCCCCGGGCTTCGGCACGAGCCGGTCCTGGACCTCCCATCGCAGGGAGAGGTCGGGCTTCCACTCCGTCGTCTCCCAATCGCGCAGCAGCAGCGTCTCGTGCACCTCGTACAGGATCCGGCGCGTGATTCCCGAGTTGTCGATCGTCGCACACAAGCTCTTCGGCATGGCGTCCAGGTGGACGATGACGCGGCCGCCGTACGCGGGCGGAGGCAGGGGCGGCAGGGTCCCGTCGGGACGCGGACGGCGCTCGGGGTGGAAGACGTCGACCGGCAGGAGCCCCGGTCCGAGCCCGGGGTCTTGGAGGGGAGCCGCCGTGAGGACCGGCGCGAACCGAGCCGTCGCTCGCTCCCAGGGCCTTGCGAGGGCCGCGAACGCACCCACAGCCAGGAGCGAGAGCCCGACGACGAGACGCAACCTGAGCATGGCGTGCGAGGATCCGCACCGCGATCTATCCGCCTCGAGCGGCCCGGATACCCGTGTTCGGGCAGGTGCGGAAGGGCAGGCTAGCCCTCCGCCGTGCGCCGGGTCAAGCGCGACCGGAGCGCTTGTCGCTCCGTCTCCCGCAGCTATCCTGCGGCTCATGGCCGCAGCCGGCGGATCGCGCACGCTCCGGCGCATCGCATTCCTTGCGACCCTCGCCCTCCTCGGCGCGGGCGCCCTGGCGCTCGGCCGCGGCACTCGGCTTGCCCTCGCCGACTGCGCCTTCGTCAACGGCGCCGAGCCCGCGACGCTCGACCCGGCCGCGATCACGGCGATCCCCGAGGGCCGGATCGTGCGCGCCTTGTTCGAGGGGCTCGTCGTATGGGATCCGCGGACGCTCGAGCCGCGGCCCGGAATGGCGGAGAGCTGGGTGGTCTCGCCCGACGGACTCGCGTGGACCTTCCACCTGCGCTCGGGCGCGCGGTGGACGAACGGCGATCCGGTCACGGCCGGCGACTTCGCCTTCAGCTTCGAGCGCCTGCTCGACCCGCGCACGGCCGCCGGATACGCCTCGCAGCTCTTCTGCGTGGCGGGCGCGCGTGCGTTCGCGACCGAGGTCGACGAGCGCGGCGCCCCGCGCCGGAGCTTCGACACGGTCGCGATCCGCGCCCAGGACCCGCGGACGCTCGAGATGGTCCTCGAGCACCCCTTCCCCCGCCTCCTCGACCTGCTGGCATGCCCCCAACTCTGCCCGGTCGACCGTCGCAGCCTCGAGGCGATGCGCGCGGGCCACCCCGACACCTGGCAGATCGAGTGGCTGCGGCCCGGGAACCTGGTCACGAACGGCCCCTTCCGCCTGCTCGAGCGGCGCGCGAACGACCGCATCCGCCTGGCCAAGAACCACGGGTACTGGGACGCGGAGCACGTGGCCTTCGAGACGATCGACGCCCTCGCCGCGGAGCACCTCTCGACCGTGCTCAACCTGTACCTGACCGGCGCGGTCGCCTGGATCGACCAGCAGCCCGCGGACCTCGCCGCGCGGCTCTCGCGGCGCGAGGACTTCCGCTCGGCGCCCTACCTCGGGTCGTACTTCTACCGCGTCAACGTGAAGCGACCTCCTCTCGACGATCCGCGCGTGAGACGGGCGCTCGCGCTCGCGATCGACCGCGAGGCGATCGTGCGCCGGGTGACGCGCTGCAACGAGCAGCCGCTCCACGCCTGCGTGCCGCCCGGGATTCCGGGCTGGAGCGGGAGGACGATGCGCCACGGCAAGAGCTTCGCGGACGACGCGGAGGAGGCGCGGCGCCTGCTCGCGGAGTGCGGCTTCGGACCCGGCGGCAGGGTCTTCCCGCCGATCGAGATCCAGTACAACACGCGCGAGAGCCACCGCGACGTCGCCGAGGTGATCGCCGATTCGTGGAGAAGGAACCTCGGGATCCACGCGCGCCTGCAGAACCAGGAGTGGCGCGTCTTCATGGACACGCAGCGGCGGATCGACTACGACGTCTCGCGTTCGTCCTGGATCGCGGACTACGCCGACCCGTACGGCTTCCTGGAGATCTTCACCACCGGGAACGAGAACAACCGCACGGGCTGGAGCGACGCGCGCTACGACGACCTGATCGCGCATGCGGCGGGCGCGCTCGAGCCGGAGCGCTCGCAGCTCCTGTCGCAGGCCGAGGAGATCCTGATGGACGCGCTGCCGATCCTGCCCATCTACGCCTACGCGACGAAGAACCTCGTCGATCCGCGCCTGGGCGGCTTCTACGAGAACGCGCTCGACGAGCACCCGCCGAAGTACTGGTACTGGATGGAAGACGGGGAGCTGGCGAAGACACGCGCGCGGTGATCGGCTTCCTGGCGCGACGGCTGGTGGGGTTCGCGGTCACCCTGGGGGTGGTCGTCACGGCCTCGTTCTTCCTCATGCGCGCGGTGCGCGGAGGCCCGTTCGACGCCGAACGCCGCCTCGACCCGGCGATCGAGCGGAACCTGCGCTCGCGCTACCACCTCGATTGGCCGGCCTGGAAGCAATTCCTCCAGTACGTCGGCCCGCTGAACCTCGACGAGCGCGGCGCGGTCGCGCTCGGCGGCGACGGCTCGCGCGCCTTCGGCGGCGTGCTCGCCGGCGACTTCGGGCCTTCGCTGCGCTACCGCGACCAGACCGTCGGCGACCTGCTCTCCCAATCGCTGCCGATCTCGCTCGCGCTGGGCACGTTCGCGCTGCTGTGGGCGGTGCTCCTCGGCCTCGCGGCGGGCGTGCTCTCGGCGGTGCGGCGCGGGACGAGGCTCGACTTCGCCGTGCGCCTGCTCGCCACCGCCTTCGTCGCGCTGCCGAACTTCGTGGTCGCGAGCGTGCTCGTGATCCTCCTCGCCTTCCTCGTCCCGCTCCTCCCCGTCGCGGGGTGGGGATCGTGGAGGCACCTCGTCCTGCCCGCGCTCGCGCTGGGAGCGCCCGTCGCGGCGCACGTGGCGCGCCTCGCCCGGACCGGGATGCTCGAGACGCTCTCGCAGGACTTCGTGCGCGCGGCGCGTGCGAAGGGACTGCCCGAGAGGCTCGTGATCCTGCGGCACGCGCTCCCCGGGGCCTTGCTCCCGGTCGCGAGCTACCTCGGTCCGGCAGCGGCGGGCGTGCTGACGGGGAGCCTCGTGATCGAGCGGATCTTCGCGATCCCCGGGGCGGGCTCGCACTTCGTCAACAGCGCGTTGAACCGCGACTACACCCTGGCGATGGGCGTGACGATCGTCTACTGCGCGCTGGTCTACGCCCTGAACAGCCTGGTCGACGTCGCCTACCGGCTGCTCGACCCGCGCATCGAGACGGAGGCGGCGTGATCGCGGGCGGACAGGCCTGGCGGCACCTGCGCCACGACCGCGCTGCGTGGACCTGCCTCGTGTTCCTCGGCCTCGTGCTCCTCGCGAGCCTCTCCGCACCGCTCCTGCCGCTGCCTTCCCCGGTGGCGATCGCACTGCAGGAGGAACCCGAGGCTCCGGTCGCGCCGTGGCGCGAGACTTTCCGCCACGGGTTCCGCCCCGACGACCGGGACCTGTCGTGGATCGACGCGCGACTGGACGAGCTGCGCCAGGATCTCTTCGGCGACCTGCAGACCGCTCCCTGGCTCGGCACGGACGCCAAGGGACGCGATCTCCTCTCGCGCGTGGTCTGGGGCAGCCGCACCTCGATCCTCGCCGCCATCGCGGCGACCTTCGCGAGCCTCGTCCTCGGTGTGACGTGGGGAGCGGTGGCCGGTCTCGCCGGAGGCCGGGTCGACAACTGGATGATGCGGGCCGTGGACGCGCTGCAATCGCTGCCCTTCATCTTCCTCGTCATCTTCCTGATCGGGATCGTCGGCGAGTACCGCGCCGAGCTCGCCGAGCGCTTCGGCATCGACCGCGAGGTCGTCTTCTACCTCGTCATCGGAGCCGTGTCCTGGCTGACGATGGCGCGTCTCGTCCGCGGACAGGTGCTCGCGCTGCGCAAGTCCGCTTTCGTCGAGGCCGCGCGGGTCGCCGGCGCCTCGGGCCCGAGGATCCTCCTCGTCCACGTGCTGCCGAACGTGATGGGCGTCGTGGTCGTGTGCCTGACGCTCACGATCCCCTCGGTCATGCTGTTCGAGGCGTTCCTCTCGTTCCTGGGCCTCGGCATCGAGCCGCCCAAGGTGAGCTGGGGCATCCTCGCCGCCGACGGGACCGAGGCGATCAACCCGATCCGCATCGCGTGGTGGCTCGTCGCCGCGCCCGCGGCGGCGATGGGGTCGGTGCTCTTCGCGCTCAACGTGGTCGGAGACGGACTGCGCGACGCCCTCGATCCGCGACATCCGGGGAACCGCTGAGATGGCCCTGCTCGAGGTCCGCGACCTCTCCGTGCGCTTCGAGGGGCGCCTTGCGACCGTCCGCGCCGTCGACGGCGTCTCGTTCGACCTCGAGGAGGGCGAGACGCTCGCCGTCGTGGGCGAGTCCGGCTCGGGCAAATCGACGCTCGCGCTCGCGATCCCCCGTCTCGTCCCCTGCCCGCCCGGTGTCGTCGAGGCGCGCACGTTGCGCCTCTCCGGCCAGGACCTCTCGCGGATGAGCGAGCGGGAGCTCCGCACCCTGCGCGGGACCGCGATCGCGATGGTCTTCCAGGACCCGTCGGCGTCGCTCTGTCCCTGGCTCACGATCGGCGAGCAGATCGGGGAGGTCCTCGAGGTGCACCGCGGAGCTTCTCCGCGCGAGGCGCGGCGCGCGGCGGCCGCCGCGCTCGGGGAGGTCGGGATCGCCGAGCCCGAGGCGCGCCTGGATGCCTTCCCCCACGAGCTCTCGGGCGGCATGCGCCAGCGCGCGACGATCGCGATGGCGCTGCTCCTCTCGCCCCGGCTCCTCGTCGCCGACGAGCCGACGAGCGCGCTCGACGCGACCGTGCAGGCGCAGGTCCTCGACCTGCTCGCCTCCCTCCAGGCCCGCCGTGGCACGGCGATCCTG
Organism: Planctomycetota bacterium; assembly: GCA_041488095.1. Classification (GTDB taxonomy): domain Bacteria; phylum Planctomycetota; class UBA1135; order UBA1135; genus DASYPQ01. The sequence goes on along the minus strand of JBGPOP010000005.1, from coordinate 74,792 downwards.
CTCATCACCCACTCGCTCGGCGTGGTCGCGACGGCGGCCGACCGCGCGCTGGTGATGAGATCCGGCCGGATCGTCGAGGAGGCCGGGGTCCGGGATCTGTTCCGCGCGCCCCGCCACGAGCACACGCGCGAGCTGCTCGCGAGCACGCCCCTCGGCATCCGGCGAGGAGGCGGACGGTGAGCGCGCTGCTGGAGGTCCGCGGGCTCACGAAGCGCTTCGCGACGCGCCGGGGCGATCTGCGGGCGCTCGACGGAGTCTCCTTCGACCTGGAGCGCGGCGCGACGCTCGGCCTCGTCGGCGAGTCGGGCTGCGGCAAGACGACCGTCGCTCGCTGCCTGGCGGGCCTGGAGCGGCCGACGTCGGGGTCGATGCGGCTGGCCGGCGTGGAGCTCGCGGGGCTCACCCACCGCGGCTGGCGGCCCCATCGAAAGCGGATCCAGATGGTGTTCCAGGACCCGGGCGGATCGCTCGACCCGCGGCAGGAGACCGCCTCGATCGTCGCCGAGCCGCTCGCGATCCACGGGATCGGCTCGCGGCGGGAGCGGCGGGTGCGCGCGCTCGGCCTGCTCGAGTCGGTGGGACTGGCCGCGGAGCACGCCCAGCGCCATCCCCACGAGCTGTCGGGAGGCCAGCGCCAGCGCGTCGCGATCGCGCGCGCTCTCGCGCTCGCGCCCGAGGTCCTCGTCTGCGACGAGCCCACGAGCGCGCTGGACACGCGGGTGCAGGCGCAGATCCTCGAGCTGCTGAGGGAGCTCCAGCAGCGCCTCGGCCTCGCGATCCTGTTCATCTCCCACGACCTCGCCGTCGTGCGCGAGATCTGCCGCGAGGTCCTGGTCCTGTACCTCGGCCGGATCGTCGAGACGGCACCGGCCGAGACGCTCTTCGCCGACCCGCACCACCCCTACACGCGCGCGCTGCTCTCGGCGGTCCCGATCCCCGATCCGGAGATCGAAGCCGCGCGCGAGCGGATCGTGCTCGCCGGCGATCCGCCCTCTCCACTGCATCCCCCGAGCGGGTGCCCCTTCCACCCGCGATGCCCCGAGCGCGAGAGGGTGCCGGGCGATCGATGCCGGATCGAGGCGCCCGCGCTCTCGCCGCGGACGGGAGAGGGATCAGGCTCGGCCCGCCTCGATGCCTGTCACCTTGGTCGGGAGAGCGCAGCGTTGAATGCACCCACCCGCGCGACGTAGGCTCTGCACCACGCTCGGGCCGGTTCCGCGCCGGGACCCTGGCCCGCACCGCTTCCCCTGGAGGAGAGAGTCCGATGACTGACGGCACCGCACTTCGCCCGCACCGCGGCACCCTGGTCCTGATCCTCGGCATCGTAGGCCTCCTGTGCTGCATGCCCATCGGCATCGTCGCCTGGGTCCTCGGCCACCAGGACCTCAAGGACATGAATGCCGGGCTGATGGATCCCGCCGGCCGCGGCATGACGCAGGCGGGCAAGATTCTCGGGATCATCAGCGTCATCCTGGTGGTGGTCGGGACGATCATCTGGTTCTGCGTCGGAGGTCTGGCCCTGCTGGCTGGCGCTGCGCAGTCGCGCTAGGGCTGCTCTCCCGGTCGCGCAGCGATGATCCGTGCGGAAGGAGTGACGCGGCGCTACGGATCCGCTCTGGCCGTCGATTCGGCGAGCTTCTCGATCGCTCCGGGCGAGATCGTCGGGCTGCTCGGCGCGAACGGCGCGGGGAAGTCGACGCTCCTGCGGATGCTCGCGACCTACCTCGCCCCCGATGCGGGCACGATCGAGATCTGCGGCTGCGACGCCGCGCGCGAGCCGCTCGCGGTGCGCAGGCAGATCGGCTACCTGGCCGAGCACAATCCGATGTTCGAGTCGATGCGCGCCCTGGAGTTCCTCGAGTTCGTCGCCCGCGTCCGCGGCCTCGAAGGTCCGCGGCTGGCCGAGCGCAAGACCTTCGTCCTCGAGCGCTGCGGCGTGGCCGAGATCGCTTCCAAGCGCATCCGCGAGTGCTCCAAGGGCTTCCGCCAGCGCCTCGGACTCGCCGCCGCCCTGATCCACGATCCGCCCGTGCTCCTGCTCGACGAGCCGACGCACGGGCTCGATCCCCTTCAGGTGGTCGCCTTCCGCGACCTGGCCCTCGAGCTCTCCTCGGGACGCGCGATCCTCTTCTCGAGCCACGTCCTCGCGGAGGTCGCCTCGATCTCCACGCGCACGATCGCGATGCACGCGGGCCGCATCGTCCTCGACGAGAGCACGTCGCAGCTCTCCGCGCGGGCCAGGCACGAGGGCACGACCCTCGAAGACCTCGTGCTCGCCGCCGTGCGCACGTGCGTCACCGCCGCTAGAGTGAAGGGCGCTCCGACCGCGCAGCCCGCGAGCGCCTCGTGACCGCCCTGTGAGCGAACGCCCCGTCCTCTCCGAGGTCTCCTTCCTCCAGGGCGTCCGCCTCGTCCTCGGCCGCGAGCTCTCGGCCTGGTTCGACGGCGCGATCGCCTACGTCGCCCTCGTCGCCGGGCTGCTCGCGGTCGGCGCGATGTTCATGAACGAGTTCTTCGTCCTCGGGAAGCTCGACATGGCCCCCTTCTTCCAGCGGCTTCCGCTCGTGCTCGTGCTCTTTGCCCCGGCGATCGCCATGCGCCTGTGGGCGGAAGACCGGAAGCAGCGGACCTTCGAGCTGTGGATGACGCTGCCGCTCAGGCCCGCGCAGGTCGTCCTCGGCAAGTACCTGGCCGCGCTCGCGCTCTACGGCGTCTTCCTCGCGGGCACTCTCCCGATCCCGCTCCTGCTCTTCGCTCTCGGCCGTCCCGACCCGGGACCGATCCTGGCGGGTTACCTCGGCGCGGCGCTGCTCGGTGCGCTGTTCCTTGCGATCGGGCAGCTCCTCTCCGGCCTCACCGCCGACCAGATCGTCGCCTTCCTCGCGACCGCGCTCGCGTGCGCCTTCCTCGTCGCGAGCGGCGAGGAGCGCGTCGTCGCCGTCCTCGACGGGCTCGCGCCTTCTCTCGAGGCCGGCACGCACCTATCCGAGTGGGTCTCGGCGCTGCCGCGCTACCAGGCCTTCGCGCGCGGCGTCGTCGGGATTCCGGGCCTGGTCTACTTCGCCGGGCTCTCGGCGCTGATGCTCGCCTGGAACACGGCGGCCGTGACGAAGAGTCGCCAGTGAGCTCGACCGTGAGCGCGAGGAACCGCACGCTCTCCGCCCTCGTCGGCGCGCTCTCCATGGCCGCGGTCCTCGCCTCCGCGCGCGTCCTGCAACGCGTACCGCGGTCGTCGCTCGATCTCTCCCGCACGCCGGTCTCCGAGGTCGGGGGCGCGCTGCGCGAGCGCCTTGCGCGCCTCGACTCCGACCTGCTCCTGACCTATGCGGCTTCGCCCGAGGCCTCGATGCCGAGCGAGCTGCGGGGCGTCGCGGTGGAGGTCGTCTCCCTGTTGCGCTCGATCGAAGAGGCGGGCGGCGGGCGCGTCCGGATCCAGATCGTCGACCCGACCTCGGATCCGGACCTGCCGGGATACCTCGCCGGCATCGGGCTCGCCCCCTTCCGCGCGCGCTCTCTCGAGATCGACAGCGCCGTCGAGAGGAGCGTCTGGTCGAGCCTGCGCATCGCCTACGGCGCGCATGGCGCGGCGGCGATCCGCGCCGTCACACCCGCGGTCTCGCGCGGGCTCCAGGCTCTCCTCGTCGCTCACCTCGATCGGCTCGAGAGCCCCCGCCGGCCGCGCGTCGCGCTGTCCGCGCCGCCCGCGTTCGGCGCGCTGCGCCGCGCGCTGCGATCGCGCGCCGAGCTCCTCGAGTGCGACTTCGACAAGGTGCCGCGGATCCCGGAGGAGGCGGATCTCTTCTGGTGGATCGATCCGGAGAGCGCGCGGGCCGAGCATCAGGCCGCCCTGCGCGACTTCCTCGAGCGCGGGCGCTCGGCCGTCGTCGCCGGGAGCGCGCTGCGGGCGGAATTCGTCCGCACGGGAACCGCGCCCGCCGTCCGCTTCGCGAGGACGCCCTTCCCCTCCGAATGGCTGCGCGAGTTCGGCCTCGCGCCGGTCGAGGGGATCGCGCTCGAGGCGGGCGGGCAGAAGGCCTCGCCGCTCCTGCGCTCGATCGGATCGGACCAGGACTTCCGCGCGCTCGCGGGCCAGCCCAACGGCAGCCTGCTCTTCGCCGCGCCGACCGCCTTCGAGCCCGACGGGGCTCGGCTCACCGATCTCGGCCTCTCGATGTCGGCGCTCGCGTCGTCCTCGGGGATCACGCGCGTGCGGCCCTGGCAGGCGGAGCCGATCCTCGAGGCCGATCTCGCGGAGGCTGGCGCCGGGGCGCGCGCTCCGCGGCTGCCTCTGCTCGCGCTCCTCTCGCCGGATGATCCCTGGCGCGGCAGCCTCGTCTTCGCCGCCTCGTCGAGCCCCTTCTCCGACGAATACCTCCACCAGCCTGCCTTCGCGCACGAGGCGCTGCTCTCGATCCTGGTCGCGTCGCTGGCCTCGCCCGAACGACTGGCCATCGAGAGCGCGGCTGTCCGCGGAGCCCCGGGACTCCCGGATCTGTCGCGCGCGCAGCGCAACGTCCTGCGCGCTGCGATCACGATCAGCATGCCGCTGCTGTTCGGCCTGCTCGGGCTCGCGCGAGCGCTGGGACGCAGCCGGACCCTCCGCTTCCCGGCCGGACTCATCTTGCGGGCGGCGGCTCTCGCGGCGGTCGCGCTCCTCGTCGCGCGCTTCGCGCCCGCGAGGCTCTCGCTCGACCTCACGCGCGAGGGGTTGAACGGGCTCGCCCCCGAGATGCGTGCGATCCTCACGTCGCTCGTCTCCGAGGATCGGCCTGCGCGCCTCGAGATGGTCTTCTCCCCTGACGGGGATCTGCCTCAACCGATGCGACCCTGCGCGCGGCGGGCGCGCGAGCTCGCGAGAACGCTCGCAGCGGCCGCGCCCGGGCTCGAGGTCGAGCACGTCCGTCCCTCGGATGCTGCCCGGCTCGCGCGCGAGGGTGTGCTCCCGCTCGATACCGTGTCGGCCGGCACGGAAGCCGGGGCTCGGCGGCAGATCTTCGCTTCGATGCTCCTCTCTGCCCGTGGGCGGACCGAGATCCTGTCCTTTCCCGACCCCGCCAGCTTCGAGCACCTCGAATTCCGTCTCGCGTCCGCGCTCGAGCGCCTGACGGGCGGAAGGAAGGCGAAGATCGCGTTCGCGTCCGGCGCGCAGCGGCTCTCTCCGGCCGAGGCGCTCGAGTACCAGAGGAAGGGTCTCTTCGCTCCGGGCGAGGGCGACGTCTTCGGCGAGGCGCGCGTTCTGCTCGAGGCTCACGACTTCGCGGTGACGGAGCTCGATCCGCAGAAGCCCGAGCCGCCGGAGGGCACCGACGTCCTGGTCTGCCTCCAGCCGAGGCGCGACGCCGCGCCCCTGATCGCCGCCGCGGCGCGGCACCTCTCGCGAGGCGGCGGGGTTCTGCTCGCCGCGCAGCACTTCGCGGTGCGGTCGCGGCGCACGCAGGCGAGCGGCCTCGCGCTCGCGCTGTGGCCGCAGCCGCAGTTCGCCGACGTCGACCGCCTGTACTTCCCGAAGATCGGGATCGATCTGGTGCGCGAGGTCCTCTTCGACGAGCTCCACGGGGATGCCGAGGTCGCGACCCAGGTCGAGCGCGGGCCCGGGCGCTTCGAGGTCCTGCGCGAGCGCGCGGTGAGCCCGCTCTTCGTCCGCGCCGTGCCCGCGGGCTTCGACGCGGCTTCGCCGGTCGCGCGCGGCATCTCGGAGCTCCTTCTCGAGTGCCCGAGCCGGCTGCGCTGGGACGGCGCGCTCCTCGCAGGGGAAGGCATCTCCGCGCGCCCCCTCTTCTCGACCTCGGAGCGCGCCTGGTCGTTGGATTGGAAGGGCGGCGACCTCCCGCCGGAAGTCCTGCGCGGTCCACCCGCGGGCGCGTACCTCGGGCGACAGCCGCTCGCGGCGCTCTTCGAGGGTCGCTTCCCTCCACCTGCGATCGACCCGCAGCTCGCCGCCGCGTCGAAGGAGGGCGATGAGAAGGGGGGAACCGCCGCCGGACGCCTCCTCTTCCTCGGATGTTCGGAGATGTTCCGCGACGGGGAGCTCTCCGCGCCCGGCCGCGACCACGCGCAGCTCCTCTTGAACTCCGTCGCGGCGCTCGCGCTGTCGCCCGAGCTCGCCGAGCTCCTCGCGCGCCGGTCCGCGCCGCAAGGTCTCGATCTCGTCCGGCCGCGAGAGCGGATCCTGTGGCGCATCCTGGTCGTGGGAGCAGGGCCGACCGCCGTCCTCCTGCTCGGGCTGTGGCGAACGAGGCGGAGGGCGAGGCCGGCGGCGGTCTGACGCCATGGCACGCAACGTCTGGATCCTCGGCTCGTTCCTCGCGGTCCTCCTCGCGGCGGACTTCGCGCTCGATCGCACCGAGCGAGCGCGTCGCGCACGAGATCCGGCGATCGAGCGCCTGGTCAGCCAGGAGCGCACGTTCGGAGAGAAGGTGGCGGCGTTCTCGGTCGAGGAGCCGGGGAGGTCGCTCCTGTACGTGCGCACGAAGGGGCTGTGGCGCTGTCGCGAGGCCTTCGGCGCGGTGTGCGACGAGGCGGCGGTCCGCGAGCTGCGCCTGTGCTTCTTCGATGCGCGCGGCGTCGAGCGCGCCCAGGGTCGAGCCGACGAGCGGATGTGGGGATTCGGGGAGGGCGATACCCTCGCCATCGCGTTCCACGGGCCCAAGTTGCTCGACGCGCCCGGTCGGGACGTCCTGATCGCGTTCGAGGTCGGCCGCTCCTTCGCCGAGGGGCGGCGCGGACGCGCGTTCGTGCGCGAGAAGGGGTCGAGCCGCGTCCTCGAGATCGACCGCGACCCACGCCGGGTTCTCGGATCCGATGCGGGGAGGTCGCTGCCTCCGCTGGTCGACACGCGGCTGCTCGCCGGCTGCCTTCCCGGAGGATTCCGCGGCTTCCGCGAGTTCCGCGTCGAGACCGCGCAGGGCGAGAGCCTGCGCGTCGCGATCGACGAGGTCGGGGGAGAGGGCGCGGGCGAGCCGGCCGAATGGTTCCTCGACCGCGGGCGAGGTCGCGAGCGATTGCTGCCCTATCGCGTCGGCGGCTACATCGGCCTGTGGCTGCGCGGCCGGTTCGGAGAGGTCGTGAGCCCCGCGCGAGCGAAGGAGCTCGGCCTCGATCCGCCCGCGGCGACGGTGCACATCGCGCCCGAGGGCCCCGAGGGCAACGCCCCGATCGAGCTGGCGATCAGCGCGGTCGACGGGCAGAGAAGGGCCTACGCCTGGAACAAGACCACGAACGTCGTCGCCGTCGTGCCGGCCGAGTGGCAACCGCTGCTCGCTCCTGGGGCGGACATGTTCACCGACACCTCGCGGCCGAATCCGTGGGAGGCGTGGCTGAGGAGGCCGTGAGGGTCAGCCGTCCGGTCGGCGCAGTCCGGCCTCGACTCGCGCGCGGTCCATGAGATCCGCGATTTCGAGCTCCCGCGACCATCGATCCAGATAGACATCATCCATCTGCGGCCCGCGCCTCTTCAGGACACCGACGACGTCGCGCCACTGTCGATCCGACACCCCATCCCCCATGCGATACCAGAGCAGCTTCTGGATCACCGTATCCTCGGGGGAGGCGAGGAAGACTGCATCTTCCGGCAACTCGCCGATCTGAACCTTGCGGGCACGCCTCATTTCCTCGAGGTGGATTCCCTCTTCCGGGCGCACGTAAACGTCCACCTTGACGAACAACTTCTTGTGGACCAGGTCGAAGAAACGCCAGCCGTGTCGTGCCTGGCGGACCGCGTCGGAGCGGAAGAAGAACTCCGAGTTCTCCAGGGCGCGGATGAGCGGATCCACTTGGTGGTCTCGCATGTGAACGACGAAGTCCACGTCCTGAGTGCTGCGCGGCTCCCCTTGAAAGGTGCTGGCGAGCGACCCTCCGATCAGGTAGCGGATCCCTGCGGTCTCCAGGATCTTCGCGACCAAGAGGGCCACTCGGACGGGATCAGGAACCATGGAGTCCGAGCCGATCGGGGTCCCGACCGGTCATGGCCAGGATTCTCTCGCGACCGAGGCGCAGGGCCGCGGCCTTGAGCTCGAGCTCCTCCTCGGTGAGATCCGGATGCTGGTCGCGCAGTCCCATCAGGCAGAGGTGATGCACGCTCGCCGCGAGGTCGGTGAGGACGGCGGCCGTCTCGCGCGGCGTGAGGCACCTCCAGTGCTCGAACAGGAGTTTCTCGGCCCAGTACTCGGTGTCGGGCGACTGCACCTTGTAGCCGTGGGGCGGCTTCTCGCGCTGGATCGGATCGTCGGACTCGCCCACCGGATGATCCCTCCTATTCGGCCCGCCGGGTCGACGCCGGGATCATACCCTGCACCGCGCCTCCCCGTCGCCGCCGTCGGACGATAGACTCCCGACCCTCCCATGATCGTCCAGAAGTTCGGAGGTACCTCGGTCGGTGGAGCCGAGCCGATCCGCAGGCTGGGCGAGATCGTGCGCCGGGCCTTGCCGAGAAAGCCGGTCGTGGTCGTTTCGGCGGTCGGCGGCGTCACGAACCGCCTGTTCCGCCTGACCGAGCTGGCCGTGTCGGGCGCGGGCTGGGAAGCGGAGCTCGCGGGGATCGCGGACCTCCACCGGCACATCCTGCGCGAGCTCGATCTGGACAAGGGATTGGACAAGGGGTTGGAGACGGCGCGGAACGCGGGCCTCGACGGGCTTCTCGGCGAGCTCGCCGACCTCGCCCGCGGCATCGCCCTCGTGCGCGAGCGCACGCCGCGCACGCTCGACGCCGCAGCCAGCTTCGGCGAGCGCTTGTCGGCGCGGATCGTCGCCGCGTACCTCGCGAAGACCGGCATCCCGGCCGTCGCGATCGACGCCTGGGACGCCGGCCTCGTCACCGACGAGCGCTTCGGAGGCGCGCGGCCGTTGCCGCAGGGCGAGGACGCGATCCGCGGCGCGCTCGCCGAGACGAGGGAGGTCCCCGTGATCACGGGCTACATCGGCAAGAGCCGCTCGGGCGAGATCACGACGCTCGGCCGCGGAGGCAGCGACTTCTCCGCGGCGATCTTCGGCGCTGCGCTGGGCGCCGAGGAGATCCAGATCTGGACCGACGTCGACGGCGTGATGACCGCCGATCCGAGGATCGTCCCCGCGGCGCGCCACGTGCGCTCGATGTCCTTCGCCGAGGCGGCCGAGCTGGCGTTCTTCGGCGCCAAGGTGCTGCACCCGGCGACCATGGTGCCCGCGATCGCGAAGAACATCCCGATCCGCGTGCTGAACAGCTTCCGGCCCGAGCAGCCGGGGACGGTCGTGACGGCGAAACCGGAAGGCGGGGCGAAGAGCGTGCGCTCGATCGCCCACAAGGACCACATCGCGGTCGTCAACGTCGTCGCCGCGCCGATGCTGCTCCAGTTCGGGTTCCTGGAGCGCGTCGCCGAGGTCTTCGCGCGCCACGAGATCGTGATCGACATGATCGCGACGACCGAGGTCAGCCTCGCGCTCTCGACCGAGCCCGGCGCGCGCCTCGACCCGGCGGTTCTGGATCTCGCGAAGTTCTCGGAGGTGACCGTCGTGCGCGACCTCTCCCTCGTGAGCGTCGTCGGAGAGGCCTTGAAGGACGACATCCGGCTCTGCGCGCTGGCGCTCGCAACCCTCGGCGAGCTGAACGCGAAGGTCGAGATGATCAGCTACGGCGCGACGCGCAACAACCTGTCCTTCGTCGTGCCGCAGGCGCGCGTGCGGGAGATCGTGCTCGCGCTGCACGAGCAGATGTTCGGGGGCTGATGACGAACCCTCCCCTGGCACGCTCGAGCGCCGACGACGCGGCCCGCCATGGTCTCGCGTGGGCCGTCTGGCCGGCGGACCTCGCGACGCCGGTGCGTTTGTTCCTCTCGCTGCGTGCGGCGGGTCGCCACGTCTGCCTGCTCGAATCAGTCGAGGGACCGGCACGGCTCGCGCGCTACACCTTCCTCGGCGTCGATCCGATCGCGCGCTTCCGCGGCGGGCGCGAGGGGAGCGTTCTCTCGACCGCGCAGGGCGAGCAGAAGATCGAAGGCCCCATCCACGCCGCGCTGCGCTCGGTCGCAGGACATCCGAGCGCAACTCCCCCGCCGGGCCTGCCGCCGTTCCTCGGCGGATGGATCGGGTGGTTCGCCTACGAGTGGTCCTCGAGCCTCGAGCCGCGCGTGCCGCGAGCCGCGAGCGATCCCTGGAAGGTCCCCGACGCGACCTTCGACCTCTATCAGGACGTCATCGCGCTCGACCACGCTGCGCAGCGCATCTTTTTCGTGACACGCTGCGAGCGCGCCGCCAAGGCGCTCGGAACGGCCCAGGCGAGGATCGACGCCCTGGCGAGCGATGCGATCGCCGAGGGTCCGGCCTCGAGCGGCGACATCGGCCTCTCCGGGGAGTTCGCAGCCTGCACCGAGCCTGCGATCTTCAAGCAGGGCGTCGAGTCCCTGCGCACGGCGATCTCCCACGGCGAGATCTTCCAGGGCGTCCTCTCCCAGCGCTTCGAGCAGCGCTTCGAGGGCGACCCGTTCACGCTCTACCGCGTGCTGCGCCTCGCGAACCCCTCGCCGCACATGTTCTACTTCGAGGCCGACGGTCTGACGCTGGTCGGCTCCTCGCCCGAGCGCCTCGTCTCCGTGCGCGCCGGGCACGCCGAGAACCGGCCGATCGCGGGCACGCGGCCGCGCTCGGCGGATCCGGCCGAGGACGAGCGCCTCGCGCGCGACCTGAGGTCCGACCCCAAGGAGCGCGCCGAGCACGACATGCTCGTCGACCTCGCACGCAACGATCTCGGCCGCGTCGCGCGGATCGGGACGGTCCGCGTGCGCGAGCACGGGGTCCTCGAGCGCTTCGCGCGCGTCCAGCACCTCGTCTCGCGCGTGGAGTGCGATCTCGCCTCGGGCTTCGACGCGCTCGACGCCCTGGCGGCCTCCTTTCCGGCCGGAACGGTGTCGGGCGCGCCCAAGGTGCGCGCGATGGAGCTCGTCGCCGGCCTCGAGCGCGACACTCGCGGCCCCTATGCGGGCGCGTTCGGCTACCTCGACACGGCCGGGAACCTCGACACGGCGATCGTGATCCGGAGCTTCGTCGCACGGAACGGGGTCATCTCCGTCCAGGCCGGCGCGGGCGTCGTGTGGGACTCCGATCCCGGGCGCGAGCACCAGGAGACGCTCCACAAGGCGCGCGCGCTGTTCGAGGCGGCGAAGCAAGCCGACTCCGAGGCCTTCCGAGGAGCGCCGGGTACCCCGGGAGCTCCAGCGAAGAAGCGCGGGAAGGAGGCCCGGGCGTGATCCTGCTCCTCGACAACTACGACTCGTTCACCTTCAACCTCTACCAGGCGATGGCCACGCTCGGCGTCGAGGTCGACGTACGGCGCAACGACGCGCTCTCGGTCGACGAGGCTTTCGCGCTCGAGCCGTCCGCGATCGTGCTCTCGCCCGGACCGGGGAAGCCCGCCGACGCGGGCATCACGCCCGAGCTCCTGCGCCGCCTGCCCGAAGGCACCCCGCTCCTCGGCGTGTGCCTCGGTCACCAGGGTCTGGTCGAGCGCTACGGCGGGGAGCTGGAGCGCGATCCCGCGCCGACGCACGGCAAGGCCTCGCTCGTCCACCACGACGGGGACGAGCTGTTCGGGGACCTTCCGAATCCCTTTCCCGCCGGGCGCTACCATTCGCTGCGCGCGAAGCGCGACAGGCTGCCGAAGGAGCTCAAGCTGACGGCGTGGACCTCGGACGGCCTGGTCATGGCCGTGCGCCACCACGTGCTGCCGCGCTTCGGCGTGCAGTTCCACCCCGAGTCGATCCTGACGCCGCAGGGGGAACGGATTCTGGCGCGGTTCCTCGAGATCGCCGGGGAGCCTCTGACGAAGCGATGAACCTCGCGCAGGCCGTCGACCGCGTCCGGGAGGGCGGGATGCTCGCGCGAGCCGAGGCGCGCTCGGTCTTCGCGGGCACGCTCTCGGCGGAGTTCGACGCCCTCCTGCTCCAGGAGCTGCTCCGCGGCCTGGCCGCGCGCGGGGAGACGCCGGAGGAGATCGCCGGCGGCGCGGACGCGCTGCGCGCGTCGATGGTCGAGTTCCGCCACGACCATCCCGACGCGATCGACACCTGCGGAACGGGCGGGGACGGCTTGGCGACGTTCAACCTCTCGACCGCCGCCGCGATCGCCGCCGCCGCGGCGGGCGCGCGCGTGATCAAGCATGGCAATCGGAGCCAGTCGTCCCGCTGCGGGAGCGCCGACCTGCTCGAGGCGGCCGGGATCCCGCTCGATCTCTCGCCCGAGCGCTCGCGCGCAGTCCTCGACGAGGTCGGGATCACGTTCCTGTTCGCTCCCGCCTACCACCCGAACCTGCGCCACGCCGCGCCGGTGCGCAAGGCGCTCGGGATCCGCACGATCTTCAACTTCCTCGGGCCGCTCGCGAATCCCGGGCGCGTGAGGAGGCAGCTCATCGGCGTCCCCGAGGAGCGGCGCGTCGAGCACGTCGCGGCCGCTCTATCGGAGCTCGGCCACGAGAGCGCGTACGTCGTGCACGGGGCGGGCGGGGCGGACGAGCTGACGCTCGCGGGAGCGAACGTGGTGAGGGCGGTCGGAAGCGCGCCGCGGGAGCGCTTCGACGCCGAGTCGCTGGGCCTGGCGGGCGCGCCGGTCGCGCTCCTGCGCGGCGGCGACACACGGGAGAACCTGCGGCTCCTGCGCGGCGTGCTCGCAGGCGAGTGCGGGCCGCTGCTCGACGCCGTCCTGCTGAACGCGTCCGCGGCGCTGGCGGTCGCGGGGGTGGCGCGCACGGCCGTCGAGGGCGCGCAGCGCGCGGGCGAGGCGATCGCGAGCGGTCGGGCGCGGGAGACGATGTCGCGGTGGGTCGACGCGGCGCGCGCGAAGGCGGGGGCGGCGTGAGCGGGACGCGTCTCGATCCAATCGTCGCGGACGTGCGGCGGCGCGCGGCGGAGCGCAGGCGGGGCCAGCCGCTCGAACGCTTGAAGGAGCTCGTGCGCGAGGATTCCTGGCGGCGCGAGCGCTTCCTCTCGGCCTTCGGCAAGGGCGGGCTCGCGGTGATCGCCGAGATGAAGCGCCGCTCGCCGTCGGCAGGGACGCTCCTCCCCGAGGCCGAGGAGTCGGGCTCGACGCTGCCGACGCGCCTGCCGCGGCCCGGACCGAGGTACTTCTCGCTCGCGCACGCCTATCGGAACGGTGGCGCGGCGGCGATCTCCGTGGTGACCGAGCAGGACCACTTCGCGGGCTCGCTCGACGACCTGCGCGCGGTCGAGTTCACGCGGCTGCCGCGGCTGAGGAAGGACTTCATCGTCGACGAGGCGATGCTGTGGGAGAGCTGCCTGTACGGAGCCGACGCCGTGCTTCTCCTGCCGGTGATCCTCGGGGACGGAGAGCTGGCCGCGCTGCGCAATGTCGCGCGCGAGCTCGGCCTCGCGGTCCTCGTCGAGGTCCACGACGAGAGCGAGCTCGCGCGCGCGCTGCCGCTCGAGCCCGAGCTGCTCGGCGTGAACGCGCGCGACTTGAGGACGTTCCAGATCGACCTGGCGACGGTCGAGCGCCTGCTGCCCAACGTTCCGCCCGGCCCGATCAAGGTCGCGGAGAGCGGGATCGGGGGAGTCGAGGACCTGAAGCGCGTGCGCGCGGCCGGCGCCGATGCCGTGCTCGTCGGCGAGACGCTGATCCGCGACCCGGATCCGGAGAACACGCTGCGCGCGTGGAAGGAGGCGCTCGATGGTTGAGCCCTTCCGCCTCCCGCGGATCAAGGTGTGCGGCATCGCTTCGCTCGCGGACGTGGCCGGAGTCCTGACGGAGATCGACGCCGTCGGCCTGGTCGCCTGGGACCGCTCCCCGCGGTTCCTCGACGCTTCGCGCGCCGCGCGTGTCGTCGCGGGCCTGCCGGCATCGGTCCTCCCCGTGGCCGTGATGGTCGACAAGACGCCGCGCGAGGCGGAACGGTGGGCGCGGGAGGTCGGCGCGCGCGCCGTGCAGCTCTGCGGCGGAGAGGCGCCCGAGCCGTGGCAGGACTTTGCGCTCCCGATCCTGCGGCGCGTCCCGGTCGTGCCCGGCGCCGAGGCGGTCATCGAGGCGTGGCGAGGGATCGCGGCCGGGTTCGTGCTCGACGATCCCGAAGAGCCGGGGGGGACGGGTCGGACGGTCGACCTCGTTCTCGCGGCGCGTCTCGCGAGCATCGCTCCCTGCCTCTTAGCGGGGGGCCTGGACGCCAAGAACGTGGCCGCGCGGGTCGCGTTCGTCCGTCCGGCGGGAGTCGACGCGTCCTCGAGGCTCGAGTCGCGGCCGGGAAGGAAGGATCCGGCGCGCGTGGAGGCCTTCGTGCGCGCGGCACGGGCAGCGCTCGATGAGGCGGGCGGGCTGTGAGCGGTCGCTTCGGATCGTTCGGCGGTGCGTACGCGCCCGAGACGCTGATGGCGCCGCTGATCGACCTCGAGGCGGCGTGGAAGCGATGGACGGCCGACGAGCGATTCCAGCGGGAGCTCGCGGACCTGCTGAAGAACTACGCCGGGCGGCCGACGCCGCTCTCGCGCGCGCGGCGGCTGTCGGAGGCGGTCGGATGCGAGGTGTGGCTCAAGCGCGAGGATCTCCTCCACACCGGCGCGCACAAGCTGAACAACACGCTCGGCCAGTGCCTGCTCGCCAAGCGGATGGGCAAGAGGAAGATCCTGGCCGAGACCGGAGCCGGCCAGCACGGCGTCGCGACGGCGACCGCGTGCGCGCTGCTCGGCCTCGAGTGCACGGTCTACATGGGCTCGGTCGACGTCGCGCGCCAGCGCATGAACCTCTTGCGCATGGAGCTGCTCGGCGCGAAGGTGCGCGTCGTCGAGCACGGCCAGCGGACGCTCAAGGACGCGATCAACGAGGCGCTGCGCGCGTGGGTCTCCGATCCGATCGAGAGCCACTACGTCCTCGGCAGCGCGCTCGGCCCGCATCCCTTCCCCTCGATCGTCGCCGGCTTCCAGGAGGTGATCGGCCGCGAGGCGCGCGCGCAGATGCTCGAGCAGGCGCAGGCCCTGCCCGACGTCGCGATCGCGTGCGTCGGCGGGGGGAGCAACGCGATCGGCCTCTTCCGCGCGTTCGTGCCCGACGCCTCGGTCGCGCTGGTGGGCGTCGAAGCAGGCGGCAAGGGGATCGGAAGCGGCGAGCACGCGGCGCGCTTCGCCGGAGGGCGGCCGGGTGTCCTCCACGGCTGCTACACGTTCCTCCTTCAGGATGGGGAGGGCCAGATCGCGCCGACGCACAGCATCTCGGCCGGCCTCGACTACGCCGCGGTCGGCCCGGAACATGCGGCGCTGCGCGAGACCGGCCGTGCGCGGTACGAGTGGTGCACGGACGAGGAGGCGCTCGCCGGATTCGAAGCGCTCGCGCGGCTGGAAGGGATCCTTCCCGCCCTCGAGTGCGCGCACGCGGTCGGATGGCTGCTGCGCGAGCGCAAGTCGCTCTCGGGGAAGCGCGTGCTCGTCAACCTCTCCGGGCGCGGCGACAAGGACCTCGAGACGATCGCGGCGCTGCGCACGAAGAGAGGGAGCGCGTGAACCGCCTCGAACGCAGGCTCTCCGACCTGCGCGCGCGCGGCGAGCGCGGCCTCGCACCCTACGTGACGGCCGGCGACGGAGGGCTCGAGACGACGCTCGCGGTGCTACACGCGCTCGACCAAGCCGGCGCGGTGTGCGTCGAGGTCGGCCTGCCCTTCAGCGATCCGATCGCCGACGGCCCGGTGCTCCAGGCCGCCGCGGACCGCGCCATCGCCGCGGGAACGACTTTTTCGGGCGTGCTCGGGATGCTCGCGCGCTTCCGCGAGGAGAGCCAGATGCCGGTCGCAGTCATGGCCTATGCGAATGGGCTGCTCGCCCGCGGCTGGGAGGAGTCCTGTCGCGCGATCGCGGGAGCCGGGGGCGACGGCCTGCTGGTGGCTGACCTGCCGGTCGAGGAGGGCCAGGAAATGGCCTCCGCCGCGCGGGCGGCGGGCCTCGCGCCGGTCTTCTTCGTGTCCCCCACCACGAGCGAGGCGCGCATGGCCCGCGCCGTCGAGATGAGCCGCGGATTCGTGTATGCTATCGGCCGCTTCGGGGTCACGGGCGCGAGGACCGAGATCGGCGCGGAAGCGCAGGCCTTTCTCGCGCGCGTCCGCAAGCAGGCGAAAAACCTGCCGGTCGCTGTCGGCTTCGGGATCTCGACCGCCGGGCAGGTCGCCGAAGCCGTGCGTCACGCCGATCTCGCGATCGTCGGCAGCGCGCTCGTTCAACGCGTTCACGAGGCCGAAGCCTTCGCTCCCGATATCGCGGGAGCCGCCGGGGCCGCGCGCGACTTCGTCCGCGAGCTGATGAAAGGACTTCCAGCATGCACCCCCCGCTGAGGCTCCAGCTCAGAAACCTCGACCAGATCCTGCTCTCGCTCCTCGACGAGCGCGCGCGGATCCTGTCGGGCATTCCCACGACCGATCCCGGGCGCAAGCCGGCCGTCGACGACATGCTGCGCAGGCACAGCGGACCGTTCCCGGCGCGGGGCGTGACCGAGGTGTTCGCGGCCGTCGACCGACACTGCCGGGGGTTCGCGCTCACGGCTGTGGTGCCGGATGGGATGGAGTCCGCGAGAGGAACGGAGACGGCCCGAGGGCCCGAGTCGGCGGGAGGCACCCTTTCGTGATCCTGCGCCTCGCTCCCGGCACGCCCGAGGAGGCCGTGCAGGCGCTGCGCGAGCGCCTCGAGGGTGCGGGGTTGCGCGTGTTGCGTTCGTCGGAGGAGGCGCGACCGATCCTCGCGGTGGCGGGGAAGGTGCCGGAGAAGCTGGCCGAGGAGATGCGCGTGCGGCCCGAGGTGCAGGAGATCGTGCAACCGATGGGCGAGCTCCTGCTCGTGGCGCGCGCGATGCGGGAGGCGCCCTCGGTCGTCGACGTCGGCGGGGTGAGGATCGGAGGCGGCGAGGTGGTCGTGATCGCGGGACCGTGCAGCGTCGAGGGGCGGGACGCGGTGCTCGAGGTCGCCCGGAAGGTCAAGGAGTGCGGCGCGCACGTGCTGCGCGGGGGCGCGTTCAAGCCCAGGACGAGCCCGTATGCGTTCCAGGGGTTCGGGGTGGAGGGGCTCCGGCAGCTCAAGGACGCGGGCGAAGCGGTCGGGCTGCCGGTCGTCAGCGAGATCATGGACGCGAGCGACCTGCCGGCGTTCCTTTCGCACGGGATCGACTGCCTGCAGATCGGCGCGCGGAACATGCAGAACTTCACGCTGCTGAAGCGCGTGGCGCGGGCGAACCGGCCGGTGGTGCTGAAGCGCGGGATGGCGGCGACGGCGGAGGAGTGGCTCTACGCGGCGGAGTACCTGTTCGAGGGCGGGTGCGAGCAGGTGATCCTGTGCGAGCGCGGGATCCGGACGTTCGAGAAGGCGACCCGGAACACGCTCGACCTGACGGTGCTGCCGCTGCTCCGGGAGTGGACGCACATGCCGGTGATCGTCGACCCGGCGCACGCTGCCGGGATCGCGAGGATCATCCCGCCGCTCGCGCGCGCGGCGATCGCGGTCGGTGCGGACGGGGTGGCGGTCGAGGTGCACCTGCATCCCGAAGAGGCGCGCAGCGACGGACCGCAGGCGCTGCTGCCGTCGGATCTCGCCGCGATCGTGTCCGACGCGCGCATCATGGCGGCGACGACCCACCGGAGGCTGCATCCGGCGTCACGCTGACCGACCGGTGCGTTCGTTTCGCGATCCGACGGCGTCACCGAGAGCTTCGAGCGGCTACTTGTCCCCCAGGAACACGTACGTGGCCTCGTATTTCACAGACTGCGTGTCCCCCGCCTTCTTCGGCGCGGCTTCCGGGGACTTGCCACCCCACGTATCCACGCGTTGAACGTTCGTCACCTTCGCCAAGCGCCCGGCTTTCTCGCTCTTCACAGAGAGCAGCAGCCAGGGAATCGCGCTCGCATTCGGGGCGTCTTCCTTCTTGATCAACGTCCCCGTCAGCTTGGATCCATCCTTGACCTCCCAGACCGGTCCCTTCGAATGGGTGCCGATCTCCTCGCCCGTCCGGTAGTCCAGAAGCTTGGCATCCGGGATCGAGGCGGCACCCCATTGGAGCTTGCCCTCCTTCTCTTCCGCCGTGTAGGTCTGGACGCCCTCGGCTCGGAACATGAACAGGGGGAGCTTGTCTTTCGGGATGAGGCTGGGCGGGACTTGGAGCCGGGCCAGCTCCTTCTGGATCACGTTGTCCTGCGGGGAACTCACGGCCATCGAGACGCCGACGGCCACGATCAACAGAGTCGTGCGAAGCATGTTCACTCCTTGGGTTAGAGAATCCCTCTCGCGCGAGCCGACGACCTCGGCACCGCGAGGGCGATGGAGAGGTAGAACGCGAGAGCGAGGCGGGTTCGGAAGCGTCAGCTCTTGGCCAGGACAGCGTCTGCGGAGATCATCTCCTATTGGTCCGTAACGGACACGACGAGGTCGGCCTGTGACGTCACTTGCGCCCACGAATCCACGCTGGGACGCACGTTGAAGACGGATCTAACCCCTCTCAACGACACCCCGCCAGCACCGAGGGACGAATCGAGGGTCCTGAAAGTGTGCAAGGAGGGCAATCCGTCACTGTCAACGCAGGCCCCGGCGAGTAGCACGATCCGATACTCTGCCTCATTCCATGGTTCGAACAGCTGGAGCCGGTAGGTCTCTTTTCCGTCGTCTGCGGCAGCCGATACGGTCACGTTCGTTCTGACGTGGTCTCGATGATTGGTATTCGAGATCCCGCCGCGTCGCGTGAGCGCGAACACGGCTGCCGCCAGACAGGTCAGCACAGCCGATACCAAGAGCACCCTCTTCATTCTTTCAACTCCTTTTGTTTGCCTACGATCGCGCCCCGAGACTTAGCTGCAATCCTGACTGAAGTCTGCACAGCTGTTGCCCACCTGATTCCAGGTCTTTGGCGACTTCGGAGTCACCGTGCAACCGCAGCAGCCTCCGACTCCCTTGTTGGAGCTACCGTCAACCTGGGCTTGGTTCGTGCAGTCCGTCGTCCCGCCCGGGGGATTCGGCAGATTGCACGTGACGGTGACCGTGACCGTGCAAGCGTGCGGGCCACATGTCACTGTCACGGAATGCACGCAGCCTGACGTGCCACTGCCGCAGCTGGTCGGTCCGCCCAGATTTTCGCATCCTCCGTTGGCTCGTACACGCGCCGCGGTTGCGACGAGGATGGCAACGACTGCCAACGCCGAGACCGAGTAGCTCATCTTCCTTGAGAGCATGACTCCTCCTTCCACAGATTGGCTCCGCGAGAAGGCGGGAAGGTACTCGCCCCCTTCCGGTCTGTCAAGCACGCCCGGCCGGGGGTAGCGGGTCAGTCAGTACGGGCCTCACGAACGGCGGCCGTTTCTTGCTTCTCCGCGAGCCTTAACAACTCTTCGAGGCTCCAGACGTGATTACACTCAAGTGGGTGTCCAGGAAACTCGGGGCGGAACAGATCCACGTTCACTCAACCGGGGACCGTCCGAAGGCAAACCAGCGCCCTCTCCATGGTTTTCCGCCGCGGCCAACTCGTTTCCCAGTAGGCAGGTGGATGCGATGCGCGTTGGCGAGTGGGGAATCACCACGCTTGCTACTGATAACTCCGCGTGGATGGCAGTAGCGAGGGGGCGTGATCCTCGCGACCCTGTGGTGCGAGTGGACGCCGCCGGCCCTTTCGGGTTCGGCTCCTCAGTCCGGCTTGCCGTGACTGCGCTTCTAGCCCCCGCCGCGTCGCACGTAGCGTGCGGATTTCCCGCACTACGCGCTCCGTCGGGCCGGAGAGGCTCTCGACGGTGACCTTAAGTACGCGACCCGGTAATCATCGAACAGACCGAACTACTTGAACACGAAGCAAGTATGAACCTTCGCGGCAAGCCCAGCGGATCGTTCTACGGCTTCCTCAGCAGGACGTCCACCATCGTCGGCGTGTAGCAGTAGCTCTTCCCTTCCGCGGTACGTCTCTCCCACTCCCTGCGCCACGCCACGAGCTCGTCTTCCCCGAACATCCCCCGCTCGACCAGCTTCGGCAGGTAGCTCTCGAAGAACTGCCCGATCCAGCGCCACTTGAGCGATCCCACGCGGCCGATCCGCGCGATCGGACGGAACGACTCCACGCGAAGACCGCATCCGGCCGCGAGGGCCGGCACGAGATCGCCGACGTCGATCGTCCCGCCGCCCTCCTTCCAGCTCCGCATGCACGCCTCGACTCCCCGCTCGAAGACCGGGCTCCGCGGAAGGATCTTCATCCCGCCCCAATCCAAGTAGTCCTGGAGCGCGATCACCCCGCCCCTCTTCACCCCTCGCGCCACTCGCTCGAGCACGGCCCCCGGCTCCCGCAGCCAGCAGAAGAGCCAGCGCGCGTAGGCGGCGTCCAACGTTCCCGGCGCCAGATCGAGATCCTCCACCTGGCCCAGGCTCGGCTCGACCTGCGCGAGCGATTGCCGATCGCGCTCCGCCCGCAGGAACTCGAGGAAGCGCGCGCTCTCGTCCCGCGCGATCACCCTCCCCTTCGGACCGACGACGTGCGCGAGCTCGAACGACGTGAACCCGGGGCCGCAGCCGAGGTCCATCACGACGTCGCCCTCGCGAATCCCGGCTCGCTCCCAGAGCGCGTAGGCCTCCTTCACCCACGCCTGGTGCTGGAAGCGCAGGCGGTCGATCTCCTCGCGGTTCGTGGTGAGGATGTACTCACGCTCTTCCGTCATGTCTCACCCTCTCGCCGCGATCCGGGATGACCTGCCCCGCTAGATCTTCCCCTTCACCCCCGGATGATCCCGCGGCACCCGCACCGCGCGGAACAACGCCTTGGGCGGCGCCTTCGGGCCCGGCAGGATCAGCTCGACCTCGCCGCCCATCGGGTTGAGGTAGTCCCAGACCACCCGCCCGTCGCTCGTCACCTCGAACACCCGCCCCGGCGCGCCGCAGCAGATCAGCGTGTCCCCGTTCGGCAAGCGCTGCGCCCCCGAGATGAACGGCGAGAGGTACTTCTCGGGGACGTGATACGACCACGCCGCCGCCGCCGGCCCGAACGCCGCGTCCTTCTCGCGCACGAATCCCCTCTTCGCGTCGAACGGGAGCGCGAGCTCCTCCACGGACGAGTACTCCCCGCCCGGCCGCTCCGCGCCGTTGTTGAACACGAGAACCCGGAGATCCCCCGGCTCCGCGCTCGGCAGCCAGCTCGGATCGTGCTGGTAGAAGAGCTTCTTGTCCGCACCCGCCCCGCACCCGTAGTTCCGCGGATTCCCCCACCTCCACAGCAGGTCCCCGCCGTGCCCGCGACGCCCGCCCGCGCTCCCCGCAGCCTGCGCCGTCGTCGTCGAGTGGTCGATCACCCACAACTCGCACACATGCGGCGCGCTCACCACGAGCAGATCCTGCCCGGGCAGATAATCGACGCCGTTCGTGTGCAGCCAGTCGCCCGACGGCTTCGGCGGACCGCCCGGGGGAGGAGCGTCCTTTCCGTCCGTGCCCTTCGCACCGGGGGCCTTGTCCTTGTCTTTCGCATCCGCGTCAGCCGAATCCCCGCCGCCCACGTATCCCGTGGCGCGCATCCTCTTCTCGAGCTCCTCGCGCTTCTTCCGCTCCGCGTCGGTCTCCTTCTTCTTCTCCTCGTAGCGCTGGTCCGCGTTGATGTCGATCCGCCCCGGATGCTCGCGCAGCGCCCCGTAGCCCGCCTTCTTCGCATCCCGATCCTGCACCAGGTGGTCCCAGCTCCGCCACGTCCACACGATCTCCCCGCCCTTCGGCCGCGTCGGCTTCACCTCGAGGATGACGTCCGGCCAGAATCCCTCCTCCAGCGCGAACTCCTCGTCGCGCCCGTTCGCGATCGCTTCCTCCCGCGTGTGATTCTCCCACGCGACGAGCAGGATGTTCCCGTTCGGCATCGGCTCGATGTCGTGGTGCAGCATGCGCTCGTCGTTCGCGAGCTCGTACTCCCACGTCACCGTCCCGTCCCACGCGATCTCCTGCACGATCCCGCCGATGCCGCCGCCGTGGAAGCGCGTCTTGTCCTCCTTGCGCCCGCACCGGAACATGCGCCCGTCGTCCTCGAGGAACAGCCACGCTCCCGGCGTGTACGCCGACTCCCACGTGTGCACGATCTCCCCGTCCATGTCGACGAGGTGCACCTTCTTGCTGTTCAGCGGCTGGATGATCGTGTAGCCGTCCCACGCGCCCTTCTCGTGAACGCGCAGCCCGCGCGGCTCCTCGTCGGCCGGCGGAGCGCCGCCGTCCGGCTTCGCCTGCGCGGCGGGATCGCCCGCGGAAGGCGGAGGCGGCGCGGGCTTGTCCTGCGCGGGCGAGGGCGCGACGAGCAGGCACGGAAGAAGGGCGGGGAGGAATGCGGGAAGACGCAGGTGTAAGGTCATGCACGTCATGATGACAAGTCCTTGCGGCGGATGGCCAGCATCTTCGAGCCTCCGGCCGCAGGCGATCCACTCCCGGGTCCGGGGGAGCGCGGGTGCGAGGAAGCCATGGATGCAGTGAAGGAAGGACGACTGCGGCAGCTGTGCCGCGACTTGGAGCGCGACGGCGTGCTCCTGCGCCGCCGGTCCAACATCGCCTGGATCACCGACGGGGCGGACGTGCACTGCGACACGACCCAGGCGACCGGGGTTGCGGCCGTGCTCTGGACGCCCCGCCGCAAGGTGGTCCTGACGAACACCATCGAGGCTCCGCGCCTGCGGGCCGAAGAATTCGCGAAGGAGTGGTCGTTCGATGTCGTCCCGTGGTGGCGGCCGCGCAGGACCCTGCGGCACAACTTCGCCACCGACTGGCCGGACCCGGCGCGGCGCCCGAAGAAGCCTCGGGACGGGCTCGACGACGCCGACGCGATCGCAAGCCTCCGCGCCCCGCTCACGACCCGCGAGGCGATGCGCGCCCGCGAGCTCGGCCGCGACTGCGCCGAGGTGATGCAAGGTCACCTCCGCGGCGTCCGCCGCGGCGTCACCGAGCACGAGATCGCAGGCCGGTTCGGCGCCGAGCTCAGGCGGCGCGGGATGCACGCGCCCGTGCTGCTCGTCGCGGCGGACGATCGGATCGCGCGGTTCCGGCATCCCGTCCCCACGCATCGCCGCCTGGAGAGGACCCTCATGGTCGCCGTCTGCGCGATGCGGCACGGGTTGATCGTGTCGATGACGCGCCTCGTGCACTTCGGCCGGCTCCCAGCGGCGCTCCGGCGCAAGCACGCGGCCGTGTGCGCGGTGGACGAGGCGCTGATCGGCGCCACCCGGCCCGGCGCGAAGTGGAGCGAGATCCTCGCGGCCGGGATCCGCGCCTACCGCGCGGGAGGGTTCGGGAAGGAGTGGAAGCTCCATCACCAGGGCGGGCCGATGGGGTACGAGTGCCGCGACTTCTGCGTCACCCCGACCACCTCCGGAGCGGCGGTGCCGAACCAGGTGGTCGGATGGAACCCGTCGATCAGCGGCACGAAGTCCGAAGACGCGGTCCTCACCAGGAGCGCCGCGGACGCCGAGGTCCTCACCGCGATGACCGACTGGCCGATGCTCGGATCGCGCCCGGACATCCTGGTGCGCCGGGCCCGATGAACGAGGGCGATCGGGCTTCTCGCGCGCTATCCTGACCACCGGGCCGATCCCCGGAAGGGTCGGGGCAACGTCCCGAGGAGAACCTGGCCGCGTCGGAGCTCGTGCCCAAGCTGACGGGCGACGTGATCGCGCGCATCGAGTCGATCGTCGGCAACAAGCCGGAAGAGCCGGAAGAGGACTAGGCCGGAAGAGCGACGGGTGCGGCCAGGTCGGCGGGCCCGATCTGGCCCGGGCGGCGCGGCCTCAGCTCCCCCTCTTCACGTTCTTCATCGCCGCCGCCGCGCGCTTCTCCAACTCCGCGGTCGACATGTCCTCCTTGTGCGTCGCGATCCACCACTGGATGCCGCCCGGACCCTTCACGCCCGCGTTGCGGTCCCCGTAGAACATGTCCATCGGCTTCATGATCGAGGTGGCGCCGGCCTTCAGCGCGCGCTCGTAGAGGGCGTCCGTGTCCGACACGTACAAGTAGAGCGCGCACGGCATCGCCGGATGCTCGGCCATCGCCTCGGCCAGCATGACCATCGAGTCGCCGATCCTGACCTGGGCGTGCATGATCGTGCCGTCCGGCCGCTTCGAGAGGTGGATCTCCTCGGCTCCGAGGCCCTTCTTGAGGAACTCGATCAGCTTCGACGCCCCTTCGACGACGAGGTAGGGCGTCACGGTATGGAAGCCGTCGGGGATGGGTTTGACTGCCATGACTCTCTCCTCCGCAAGGTGACTCGGACGCGATGGTCTTCGAACTCGTCATCCAACATACGGCGCTTCCCGGCCTCGGTCAAAAAGCCATCCCCGTCCGGAAACGCACGTCGGGCGAGTGACGTTGCGGTCAGGCGGTCTCGTTCCCGCGGCCCTGCCCGGTGAGCCGCAGGAGAAGGACGGTGGAGAGCCCGATCGCGAAGCCGAGCGCGATGTTGTTCAAAGCGAGTCCCGCGCCCGCGGTGAGCAGCATGATGAACGCGTCCCAGTGCTTCGTCTGGTCGCGCGCGACGAGCGCGAGCTCGAGGCCGCTGAAGCCCAGCATGACGCCCAGGAGGCTCGCCGGAAACGCCGCGCAGAGCGAGATCAGCGACGCGCCGAAGAGGACCGCGAGCACGAGCATCGTCGCGCCGAGGAACAGGACCGCGCCGTTGGTCCGCGCTCCGAAACGGTAGTGCCCGGCCAGCCCTCCTGCGCCGTGGCACATCGGCATCGCACCGAACCACCCGCCGATGAGGTTCATCAGCCCGACCGACATCGCGACGCGCCTCGGCCGCGCGGGGCGGTCCGGGAACAGGTCGGCGGAAAGGGCGCACACCGCGATCACCGAGTTGAAGGTGGTCAGCGGGATCTGAGGCACGACCGCCGTGGGCACGGCGCGCACGAAGTCGCTCCAGCCGGGCGGAGCCCATCCGGGCAGCGTGAAGCCGAGCCCGAGCTTGGCGACGAGCTCCGGATCCTTCCAGACCGCGAGGAGGATCCCGGCGCCGAACAGGACGAGCGCCGCGGGGATCAGGCGCGAGGAGAACAGGTAGAGGACCGCGACCGCACCGAGCATCGCCGTGAGAAAGCTGTCCGGAGCGACCCACGCGTGCGTCCCCGCGACCATCTGGAGCCCCTTGATCACGAGGGAGAGGCCCAGGCACAGCTGGATCCCGCGCACGATGGGCCTCGGGACCAGCCGATCGAGCCAGTCGACGAGGCCCGTGAGCCCGAGCGCGAGGACGATCGCGCTGACGGCCATCCCGGCCGCCACGATCTCCTTCGCGGAGAGCCCCTCCGTGAGCGCCACGGCCGCGATCGCCTTCATCGGCTGCACGGCCATCGGGATCGCGAAGAGGAGGCCGGTGACGACGTGGAAGACGCCCGCGAAGAACAGCGCCGAGGCGAAGTTCAGCCCGTTCTGCGCCGACATGCCGACGAGCAGCGGCAGGAAGGTGCCCAGGTCGCCGAGGGAGCCGGCGATCTCCCCGCGATCGAAGCGCGCGGCGCGGAGGTTCGTGGCGATCGTCGGCCTGCCACGGTCCCCTCCACGATTCTCCATCGAGCTCTCACTTGGCCACGAGGAAGTGCGCCACGTCGCTGTCGCGCATCGCGTAGTCGCGACCCTCGACGCGCATCTTGCCGGCGGCCTTGATCGCGTGCTCGCTCCCGTACGCGACGAGGTCGTCGACCGAATACACCTCGGCCCGGATGTACCCCTTCTCGAAGTCCGTGTGGATCACGCCCGCCGCGACCGGCCCCGTGTCCCCCTTGTGGATCGTCCAGGCCCGGATCTCCTTCGGCCCGGCGGTGAAGAACGTCTGCAAACCCAAGAGCTCGAACGCCTTGCGGATCAGCTTGGGCAGCGCGAGCTCCTTGATCCCGAGCTCCTCCTGGAAGCCCCGGCGATCCTCCGGGCCCATGTTGACGAGCTCGCACTCCAGGTCGCCGCACAGGTGCATCCACTCCGATTTCATCTCCTGGGCGTGGCGCGCGACCGCTTGCGCGCGTTCGGATCGCCCCTCCAGGTCGTCCTGGTCGATGTTCGCCACGTAGAGCATCGGCTTGATCGTCATCAGGAACAGCGGCCGCAGCGCCGCGATCTCCGCCGGCTTCCAGGCCGCGGTGCGCAGGAGCTTGCCCTCCTCGAGGACCACCTTGGCCTTCTCGAACACTTCCTTCTCGAACAGCGCCTGCTTGTCCCCGGCTCTGGCCTTCTTCCCCACGCGGTCGGAGTTCCGCGCGACCGTGTCGAGGTCGGCCATGACGAGCTCCAGCTCGAGCACCTCCATGTCGCTTTTCGGATCGACCGGGCCCTCCCGGACCACCTGCGGGTTCTCGAAGCAGCGCACGACGTTCAGCAGCGCGTCGGCTTCCTTGACCGAGCCCAGGAACTTGTTCCCCATGCCCTCCCCCTTCGACGCGCCCGCCGCGAGCCCGGGGATGTCGACCACCCTCATCGCCGCGGGCACGATGCACTCGGTCGCGATGAAGCGGTGGATCGTCTCGAGCCGCTCGTCGGGCACGTTGACGACCGCGACATTCGCCTCGGTCGTGCTGAACGGGTAGATCGCGCGGTCGGCCGGCGTCGCCGTGAACGCGCTGTAGAGGGTGGACTTGCCGACGTTCGGCAGCCCGACGATGCCGCAGGCGACGCCCATGGAACGGGGCGGGAAAGTCTAGCTTCCCCGCCCGGCGCGGGCCAGATCCTCAGCCCGATTCCCGCTCGCTCTCGGACTTCGCGTCGGCGATTTCTCCGGTCTGCGCCTGTTCCGGCTGGCGCGGCAGCGGGGGCGCGACGTCGTCGACCGTCGGGCGCGAGGCCACCCAGCGCGCGAGCGTGAGAACGAGCTCGTGCGGGTCGATCGGCTTGGTGGCGTAGTCGTTGCACCCGGCGGCGAGGCACTGATCGCGGTCGCCCGTCATCGCGTGGGCCGTCAACGCGATGATCGGTCGCTCGAAGCCCTTTTCCCGCAGCGCCCGGGTGGCCGCGAAGCCGTCGAGCTCGGGCATCTGCATGTCCATCAGGACGATGTCGAAGCCGTGGCCCGAGCCGCTGGCTTGGAGCGCCTTCTCCATCGCGATCCGGCCGTTCTCGGCGAAGTCCACGGTCGCCCCGGCGCGGCGCAGGTGCCAGGAGACGATCTTGCGGTTGTCGCGCGCGTCGTCCGCGAGAAGGATGCGCAGTCCGCCGAGCAGGCACTCGCCGCCCGCGCTCGCGCGGACGTCGTATCCGGGCGGGGGCTCGTCCTTCGACAGGAGCTCGGCACCGCCGATCGGGATGATCATCTCGACGCCCTCGAGCGGACCGGTCTCGATCTCCACCCTGAAATTCGTTCCCTGCCCGGACTTGCTGTTCACCGAGATGCTCCCCCCGAGCATCTCCGCGAGGCGCCGGGAGATCGTCAACCCGAGCCCCGTGCCGCCGAACCTCCGCGCCATGGACGGGTCGCCCTGGGTGAATGGCTTGAAGAGGGACGCTACCTGATCCTCGCTCATCCCGATCCCGGTGTCGCCCACCTCGACAAAAAGGCGCGGTCTCGCCTGCGGCGTGGTGGGGATCATGCCCGCGACGATGCGGACCCCGCCCTGCTCCGTGAACTTGATCGCGTTGCCGATCAGGTTCATCAGGATCTGCCGCAGGCGCGTCGGGTCGCTGCGGATGACCGACGGTACCCGCCCCACGAATTCCACGCCCAGGTCGAGCCCCTTCTCGACCGCTCGCGGCCTGAGCAGGGCGGCGATCTCCGTGACGATCTCGTGCACCGGGCACTCGATCGTCTCGACGGTCATCTTGCCGGCCTCGATCTTCGAGAGGTCCAGGATGTCGTTCAGCACCGCCAGCAGGTGCCGGCCGTTCTGCCGGATGCGCTGCACGCCCTCGCGGCGCTCGTCCGCAGAGAGGCTCGGGTTGGCGAGCAGGTCCGAGTAGCCCAGGATCGCGGTCATCGGCGTGCGGATCTCGTGGCTCATGTTGGCCAGGAACTCGCTCTTGCTGCGGTTGGCGGCCTCGGCTGCCGCGCGCGCCTGCTCCAGCTCGGCCGTCTTGGCCGCGAGCTGCGCCGCCTGCGCCTCGAACTGCTCTTTGGCCTCGGCGATCCCTTGGATGCGCAGAAGGCTCTCGATCGCCCGCTTGTGCTGCGTGATGTCGGTGATCGAGCCCGCCATGCGGACGGCCTCGCCGGCCTCGTTCCAGACCGCCTGTCCGCGCACCCGGAACCACACCGGATCCTCGTCGCCGGTCCGCAGCCGGCACTCGACGTCGAAGGGGACGCGCTGGCTGAGGTGGCTCTTCAGCGCCTCGCTCACCCCCTCGCGATCGGTCGGGTGCACTCGCGCGAGCCAGGCCTCGAGCGTCTTGATCGCATCGAGGTCGCGGACACGCAGGAGCTCGCCGCAGCGCGGCGAGAGGTAGAGCTCGTCCTCGGCCACGTTCCAGTCCCACAGTCCGTCGCTCGAGCCGCGCACGGCGAGCTCGAAGCGCTCCTGGCTGCTCCTGAGGGCCTCCTCCGCGCGCTTGCGTTCCGTGATGTCCCGGATGAAGGCGCTGAAGACGACACCGTCGTCGGTGCTGACGGCGGTCGCGACCATCTCGACGGGGAAGAGAACGCCCGAGCGGTGGAGCGCAATGATCTGGAGACAGCGATCGAGGACGCTCGAGCGCCCCTCGCGCAGGTACTGCTCCACGTCGCGCCTGTAGGCGCCGCGTTGCTCGGGAGGGATGATCGTCTCGGCCAGGTCCCGACCCAGCGTCTCCTCGCGCTGCCATCCGAAGACCGCCTCGGCGCGCGCGCTCCAATCCAGGATGCGTCCCTCCGCATCCGTGGCCACGAAGGCGTCGTAGGCAGTGTCCAGGATCAGGCGCATGCGCCGTTCGCTTTCGCGCAGCGAGGCCTCGGAACGGTCCTTGTCTTGCGCTGCGACGGCCGCTTTCCGCCACATCCTGCGGCCGTACAGGGACACGCACCCGACGATCGCCGCCGCGACGACGACGAGGATCTCCTCGACGCGCAGCAGGGCCCGCACGGCGTTCTCCTGCTCGAAGAGATTCGAGCGCTGGATCTCGCGCGTCCGCTGGAGCAGCTCGTCGATCCGGTTGCGCACCTCGTCGCGGGCCCTGTGCAGCGAGTCGGCGTGCTCGCGGGCCTTCGAGACGTCGCCCGTGGCGGAGGCGGAGAGCAGGGCCTCCGTCTCGTTGAGGACACCCTCGGACGCCTTCTGGATCTGGTGCAGCTCGTCGAGGAGGGCCGTGCGCACCGTGCCCACCGCGCTCCCCTGGGCGTTCACCCGGGCCCGGTCGAGTTCGGTGCAGAAGGCCCCCAGGGCCAGGCTGAGCCGCTCGGACTCCAGACCGGGATCGCGGTGGGTGGACCCCGACAGCGTGGGCTCGATCAGGTCGGTCGCGAGCTTCCCGAGCCGCGAGTAGTCCTCCTGGCGGTTCGCCCACACGCGCGTCTGCGCGACCGAGCCGGAATAGAAGTCGTCGACCTTGGCGTCGAGGAAGAGAACCGCCGCCAGCGCGAAGACGGACAGAGCCGCCAGGCCGTAGAGGACGAGATGCCACGGCGGCGGTTTCTCCAAAACGGGGGTGGGATCCTGGTCCTCCCCCCGGGAGACGAGATGGGGGCTGTCCGTCGCCATGGACCAACACCGTGATCGACACCCACGGGATGCCGACCTGAGGCCTTCCGGACGTCCGCCGCCAACCCGGAGCCGGCGACCGGATTCGTGCGCGACGCAGGCAGGAAAACCCTCCGTCCGGCCCGGCTGGAGCCGGCAGGGGAACCCCTGGCGGGACCCCCTCCGGGGCTCATCCGGACCGCGGAAGCAGGCTCCTAGAGCAGGGCCGTGCAGTCGATCTCGACCAGCGCTCCCCGCGGCAGCTCGGACACGCCGACCGTGGCGCGGGCCGGAGGCGTGTCCCCCGGGAAGTGCCGGGCGTAGACCGCGTTCATCGCGGCGAAGTCGGAGATGTGCCGCAGGTACACGGTGCAACGGAGTGCGCGCGAGAGGTCGGTGCCCGCGGAAGCCAGCACGGCGGCGAGGTTCTCGAGCGCGCGCTCGGTCTGCGCCGCGACATCGCCCTGGATCAAGATCCCGCTCGAGGGATCGAGAGCGATCTGGCCCGAGCAGTGGACGACGCCCAGAGCGGCGATCGCCTGGCTGTAGGGGCCAATGGCTGCGGGTGCGGAGGGGGTGGCGATTCTCTTGCGATCGGTCATGGGTGGGGCGTGCACTCGATCAGGATCGGCGGGGTGAGAAGCGCGCGTGCAAAGCCCGCGCGACGTTTTCTGGAACGAGAGCCGAGGCGTCCCCGCCCAGCGAGGCGATCTGGCGCACCAGGGTGCTCGAGACGTGAGCGTGCTGGGGAGAAGGCGCGAGCAGGACCGTCTCGATGCGCGGGAGGAGGGCCTTGTTCGTGTGCGCCATCTGGACCTCGAAGTCGAAGTCGGTCCCGCTGCGCACGCCGCGGACGATGACCTCGGCGCCGAGGTCCTCGCAGGCTTGGACGACGAGGCCGGGGATCAGGACCACCTCGACACCGGCGATCCCGCGGACCGCTCCGCGCACGAGCTCCGCACGTTCCTCGGCACTGAAGACGCACTGCTTCTCGGGGTTGCGCGCCACCCCCAGGGTGACGTGCCCGAACAGTGCCTGCGTACGGGTGACGAGGTCCAGGTGGCCCAGGGTGAACGGGTCGAAGGTCCCGGGGAAGAGGGCGTGGCGCGCAGGGGTGTGAGGGGGCATCGGGGCGCATTCTAGGATCCCTCCGGCGCGAGCGGTGCAACCGCGGAGCGGAGCGTGAGTCCGGCTGTCGAATGGAAGACACCCCGGAGCGGAGGCCGGACGCCACGGAG
The DNA here is from genome assembly GCA_041488095.1 of Planctomycetota bacterium. Classification (GTDB taxonomy): domain Bacteria; phylum Planctomycetota; class UBA1135; order UBA1135; genus DASYPQ01. Next base: position 44,012 of record JBGPOP010000005.1, on the reverse strand, counting down.
GGAGATCCAGCTCGCTTGGCACCCACGCGGCCTCGCAGGCCGCTCCTGTGGGCCACGGCGGCGGTCTGCGCCGGCTCCGGCCTGGGTGCATCGGGTGAACTCTCTCCCGTTGTCGCCAGGGTCTTGATCCTCTCGATCCCGATCGCGTGGATCGGGGCGTCGAAGCTGCGCGTCGCAGGGGACCCGGTGGCGCGCTTCGCCCTCCTCGCGCTCCTCCTTGCGATCGCGGCGTTGCGGGCGGGGCACGAGGCCGGTCTCGAGGATCGGCTCCTTCCTGGAAACCTGACCGGGACCTGGAGCGCGACCGGAAGCTCGGCTGAGCGCGACCGGGGCAACCTCGGTCGAGGCTCCCCGAACTGTACCGTCGCTTGCGGCAGCCTCGCCGCAGGCGAGGAGGTCGCGCTCCTGCCGGTGGAGGAACCCGCTCCCTGGGCGCGCGGGCCCGAGCCAGGACCCGCGATCGAAAGCGGTCTCTCGCACCCCCCCGGCGAGCTGGAGCCGGACTCGATCGTCCGCCTGGCGGGGAGCCGGCCGGGCCCCGTCGACCTCTGCGCGGCGCCGCTGGAGGATCTGCGCACGCGTCTGCTCGCGCGCGTCTCGCACCTCGGCCAGCCGTTGACACGCGGTCTGGTTGCCGGGTTGCTGTTCGGCGACCTCTCGCAGCTCCCGCGCGGCATCGCCGACCTCTTCGTGCGCACGGGCACCTTCCACATCCTGGCGATCAGCGGCCTTCAAGTCGCGCTGGTCGCGGTCCTGCTCGCCGGTCCCCTCGCAAGGCTGCTGGCGCTCCTCGTGCGAGGGCTCGCAGCCGGGCGCTTGCGCCCCCGGCCGGAAACCTTGCGAGCCGCGCTCCTCCTGCTCTTCGTTCCGCTCGCCGGCTACGGCCCGCCGGTGACGCGCTCCGCCCTCACCTGGATGCTGGGAGCGCTGGCCCCGACTCTGAGAGTGCGCCGGCTCTTCGTGCCACCGGCAACGGGTGCGCCGGGCGAGCCACCGCGCAGAGCTCTATGGATGCCGCGCGCGTCCGACCCGCTCTCGCTGTGGTCGCTCGCGCTCCTGGCCGAGTGCCTCGTTCACCCGGACGCTCCGCTCTCGCTCTCGGTGCAGCTTTCCTATGCCGCCACGCTGGGCCTGATCCTCGCCACGGGGTCGATCGTCGCGAAGCTCCGCTCGGTCCTCCCGGCTACCGGGCGGATCTCCGAGGTCGGCAGCACGGGGCGTCCGCGCCACGCTGCCGCGCGCGTCGTGGCGCAGCGCCTCGTCGACGTCTCTCTCTACGCGATCGCCGCCTCCCTCGCCGCCGTCCTGGCCACCTCGCCCTTCGTGTGGACGCGCTTCGGCGAGTGGAGCCCGGCCGGGATCCTCGCCACTCCCGCGATCGGCCTGCCGGTCGCGTGGCTGCTCGTGATCGGCTGGGTGTGGCTCCTCGCGCCGGCGGCCGTGCCCGAGGTGTTGCTGGATCTGCCCTCGCAGGGCATGACGTCCATGCTCGAAGCCTTCGACCGCCTGCCCGGTTCGCCCTGTCCTCTGCCTCCGCGTCCGTTCGTGCTGCTCGTTCTCGCGGTGGGCCTCTCGTTCCTCGCGATCTCCCGTGTCCATGGACAGAACCACAACCGGGCCCGGGCTTGGATCGCGCGCGCCGCCGCCCTTGCCTCGGCCCTGGCGCTCGTGCCTTGGAACCTGGCGCCGGCAGCCCTCGAAATCCACGCGCTCGACGTCGGCAGCGGGACGGCGGCCCTGTTGCGCGCGCCGGGGGGCGCGGTGTGGATCTTCGACGCGGGATCGCGCGACCGACCCGAGGTCGACCGGGAGGCTCTGGGCCCGTTGTTGCGCGCGTGGGAGGTCTCGCGGGTCGGTGTGATCCTCTCGCATCCCGACCGCGACCACGACGGGGCCTTGGGTTGGCTGCTCGAGCGCTATCCCCCGAGAGTTTGGGCAGGTGCGCTCCCCGCACACCTGGCCGAGCGCCTGCCGCACACCACCCTGCGGATCGACGTCGCGCAGGGGCGAGTGAAGATGCCTGAGCTCGAACCCGGAGGGCGCGCCCTGGAGATGGAGCTCGCCCGGGGTCTGGACACGGAGGGCAACGAGGGCTCGCGTTCTCTCGAGATCGTGTGGGGCGGCGAGAGGATCGTCCTGTGCGGGGATGCCGAAGCGGAGGGTCTTGCGGCCTGGCTGCGAGACCGCCCCTCGCGCGGACCCGCGCGGATGCTGCTCTTCCCCCACCACGGCTCGGACACGGACTACCTGGGGCCTCTCCTGGACTCCGTCCGACCTGCGGAGATCTGGATCAGCGCCTCGGGGACTCCGGGAGTGGCACGAGAACTCGATCGGCGCGGCCTGGCTTGGCGCTCCACGGCTCGGTGCGGGCCCCTGCTCCTCGGTCTCCCCTAGAGCTGGCACGGATCCTGCTTGTGGCTGTCCATCCAAGGGGAGACGGCTCGAGAGGCCCCGCGCGGGGCAGGCAGATGAAGACAAGGGCGCAGGCACGGCCTGCGCCCTTGGTCGTCCTCAGACCGCGGAGTCCCGGGTCAGAGCTTGGACTTGATCTTCTCGAGGATCTGCCGCGACAGCGCTTCGTCGCCGAATGTGTCGATGCGGATCGAGATCTTGCTGCTCGTGTCCCCGTCGCGCTTGACGGTGATGTCGACCTTCTTGCCGAGCGCGGTGCGTGCGACGACCTTGCCGTCGACGCTGGTCGAGTCATGGGACAGGACGGGAATCTCCATGTCCTTGAGCGCGCTCTCCGAGGCCTGGACAATTTTCTGTGGGCTCGCGTCGAGCCGGGCCTCCAGGTCCCCGTTCACATAGGCCGCGCCCGCGGCGCCCACGGCGGCGGCCGCGACGAGGATGCAGCCCGGCAGCATCGTGAGGGAGCCGAGCGATAGGGCGACGACCAACATCTTCCCGAGTGTGCGCATCGCAGTTCCTTTCGTGATGGGCGGGAACGGTCAGCTTGGCGGCCCCCGCACCGTGGTGAGATCGTAGAGGGTTCCCTTGGGGGTCTGGCAAGGGTCTACTGCGAATCCCGACGGGATGTTCATCCTGGGCGGGCCGCCGCCGCGCCGAAGCTGCCCTCGATCAGGCCCTTGAACCCCTGGAGCGCCGTGCGCTGCATGTAGAACGCGAGTCCGCGCTCGCCGCCCAGCTCCTCGCCGCCGCCCGCTCGGCCCGGTCCTCCATGGACGAGCGATGGAAGGACCATCCCGGGGGGGAGACCCTGGTCCTGCAGCTTGTCGCTGCCGATCCAGATGCGCCCGTGCCAGGGCGCGGCCGCGTGGACGTAGCGCTCGATCCAGCGCGTGTCGTTCGAGTACGCGCTCGAGACGAGGCCTCCACCGCCGAGGCACACGAGGTCGGCCGCCGCCAGCGGGTCGCCCGGGTAGGGCAGGATCGTCGCCACGGGACCGAAGACCTCCTCTTCGTGGAACGCGGGCGCATGGCCGTCGCGGGCGACGAGGAGCGTCGGGGCGACGAAGTAGCCCCTCGGCGCGATCGGCTCGGGGCCGCCGCAGGCGACCTCCGCCGACTGCGCGAAGCGCCCGATCCCGGCGCGCACCTCCGCGAGCTGTCCCTTCGAGGAGAGCGGTCCCATGCGCGTCTCCTTCTCGGAGGGATCGCCGACCTTGACGCGGGAGAGCTCCGCAGCGAGGTCGCGACGCACCGGCTCGACCCGGTCCGCGGGCACGAGGATCCGACGCACCGCGGTGCACTTCTGCCCCGTCTTCTGGGTCATGTCGAGGACCGCGTTCGCGAGGAACAGGTTCCAGGTGTCCGAGCCGGGCTCGACGTCGGGGGCGAGGACCGCGGCGTTCAACGAGTCGGCCTCGATGTTCACCCGGACGTTGCGGCGAACGATGTTCGCGTGCCCGCGGAGCTTCGCGCCGGTCGCCGAGGAACCGGTGAACGCCAGGCAGTCCTGCGGACCGAGGTGGTCGAGCAGGTCGCCGACGCTTCCAGCGACGAACTGGTAGGAAAGAGGGGGCAGCAGTCCCGAGTCGACGATGATCCGTGCAATGCGAGCGGCGACGAGTGCCGTGGGGGTGCCGGCCTTCTCGACGACCGGCACGCCCGCGAGCAGCGCGCAGGACATTTTTTCGGTCATGCCCCAGGCCGGGAAGTTGAACGCGTTGATGTGCACGGCGACGCCCGGCCGGCTGGCCCACACGTGCTGGCCCCAGAATCGGGCGGTCCGGCCGAGCTGGATGCCTTCGCCGTCGAGAAGGAACGGCTGGGCGGGCAGCTTCTCGGCCAGCGCCGCGTAGGCGGCCAGAGTCCCGATCGCGCCGTCGACGTCGAACTTGGCGTCCGAGCGCGTCGATCCGCCGTTCGAGATCGAGGCCGCGATCAAGTCTTCGCGGCGCTCGTGGATCGCTCCCGAGAGGCCCTTCAAGAGTGCTCCGCGCTCGCGGAAGGAGAGCGTGCGCAGCGCCGGGCCGCCCTTGTTCCTGGCGCTCTCGAGGACAGCCCGGAAGTCGATCCCGCCCGAGCGCACCTCGGCGAGCGGCTCCTCGGTCGCGGGGTTGTGGAGGGGAATGGGCTCGCCCGAGCCCTTCTGCCATCGGGAAAGGACGTAGCTCTCGAGGATCTCCATGGGGGCCGGTACTCTAGCGCCGCCGCTCCCACGGGGGGAGAAAAGGCCTGTGCAGGATGGAATTTATGCGCGCGGACTGCGCAAGGCGGGCCGCGCTCGTAGCCCTCGCGACCTCTCCCCTCAACCCAGGACCCCCTTCCATGTCGCACTCCTTCTTCCGCCTCCCGATGTTCGGCTTCACCTGCCTGGGCTTCCTGATGATCGGGGTGATCCTCGCCGTTGCTTGCTGGCTCGCGTTCCGAAGCGGCGAGCCGGGCAAGGGCAAGCTCGGGGGTTTCGCCGGGTGCATGGTCGCGCTGGCGCTGCTCCTGATCGCGGGGGTCGGGGCTTTGGGCTGCACGGCCGTGGCGTTCCTCGGGGCCAGGAGCGAGATGGTTCGCCGCGGGCCGGTCAAGAGCTTCCAGCTCGAATGGAACGACCGGGACAAGGGCGCGCGGGAGGGGGGCGAGAAGGGCGCGGGTGAACCCCGAGCCGAGGACGAGAGCCACGCGCTGCACCTGCGGGTCGAGATGCGCGGAGGCGACGCCTCCGAGGTCACGCGCTGGTTCAAGGAGAACACCGAGGGCGACCTCACCATCTCGATCGCTACCGTGGAAGACCCGGACGGCCCGCTGACAAGGATCGACTTCGGCCTGCCGGTCACGAACGAGGAGCTCGCGGAAATCCGCAGGAATTTCGAGCGCGACATGCCGAACCTGCGCCTTCCCAAAGGGATCAAGGTCGAGCTGAAGGGCGAGAACGACTAGCGCGCAACCTGCGCGTCGCTATCCTCGCGGCGTGTCCGAATTGCCGGAAGCCGCGCGCTGGCTGCCCGAGAGGACCTTTGCGGGAGAAGTCGCCATCGTCACCGGCGGCGGAACCGGTCTCGGATTGCAGATCAGCCGCGGGCTGGCTGCGCTCGGCGCGACGGTCGTGATCGCCTCGCGCAAGGCGGAGCACCACCGCGCGTTGCTGGACGAGGCCGCCGAACGCGGCTGGAAGGTGGAGGCGCTCGTCCTCGACGTGCGCGAGACCGACCGCGTGCGGACGGCAGCCGATGGGCTCGTCGCGCGGCACGGGAAGGTCGACCTGCTGGTCAACAATGCCGCCGGCAACTTCGTGTGTCCGGCCGAGCGGATGTCGGCGAACGCGTGGCGCTCCGTGCTCGGGATCGCGCTGGACGGGACGTTCTACTGCAGCCAGGCCTTCGGACGCGCGATGATCGAGCGTCGGAAGGGATCGATCCTGAACATCGTCGCCACCTACGCGACGACGGGGATGGCGGGCGTCGCGCACTCGGCCAGCGCCAAGGCGGGCGTGCTCGCGCTCACGAAGTCGCTCGCGGCCGAATGGGCGCGCTTCTCGATCCGAGTCAATGCGATCGCTCCTGGCCCGTTCCACTCCCAAGGCGCCGCGGCGAACCTGTGGCCGACGGAGGAGGCCGAGCGCAGGATCCGCGAGCAGATCCCGCTCGGGCGCTTCGGCACCGCCGAGGAGGTGGCCGCGCACTGCCTGTACCTCCTTTCGCCGGCGTGCGCGTACGTCACCGGCGAGTGCCTCGTCGTCGACGGCGGCGCGTCGCTTGGAACGCGGATGTGGGAACCCCGGACGAGGATCGCCGGAAGCATCGAGGCGACGTGAAACGGCGCGAGGACCTGCCGACCGAGCGGGAGAACCCCGCGTCCGGGGACCTCGACCGGCTCTCCGTGGAGCAGGCCTTCGACGTGATGAACGGGGAGGACGCGAAGGTTGCCGCCGCGGTGCGCGCCGCGAAATCCGAGATCGTGCGCGCGATCGGGATCGTCTCCGAGCGTCTCGCCCGCGGCGGTCGGCTCTTCTACGTCGGCGCCGGGACGAGCGGACGCCTGGGCGTGCTCGACGCCTCCGAGTGCCCGCCGACCTTCCTCACGGACGCGTGGACCGTGCAGGGCGTGATCGCCGGAGGCCGCACCGCGCTCGTCGCGGCGGCCGAAGGCGCCGAGGACGACCGCGCAGCCGGCGGGCGCGAGATGGAAGAGCGAGGTGTCGGCCGGAACGACGTCGTGTTCGGGATCTCCGCGGGGGGGAAGACGCCGTTCGTCCACGGCGCGCTCGCATGCGCACGGCAGGCCGGCGCCGCGACGATCTTCCTCGCGTGCGTCCCGAAGGAGCTCGCCCCGGACGAGGCCGATGTCTCGATCCGCGTGACGACCGGGCCGGAGGTGATCGCGGGGAGCACGCGCCTCAAGGCCGGAACGGCGACGAAGATGGTGCTCAACATGGTCAGCAGCCTCGCGATGGTGCGCCTCGGCAAGGTCCACGGGAACCTGATGGTGGACGTCGACACGAGCGGGAGCGCCAAGCTCCTCGAGCGCGGGATCGGAATCGTCGGGAAGCTCGTCCCCTGCGACCGCGCGCGCGCGGAGGAGCTGCTCGATCGCGCGCAGGGCCGGGTCAAGGTCGCGGTCGTGATGGGCCGGGCCTCGATCGACGCCGCGGCAGCGCGGGCTCGACTTGCGGCGGCCGGCGGTCTCCTGCGGCGGGCGCTGGAAAGCTAGGGCGCGACCGCGGCTCGAGCCAGGCGAGTCCGCACGTCCGCGAGGAAACGCTCCCAATCGAACGCGGGACCCGGATCCTGCTTGTTCGTCTGGACATGGAGGTGCCCGAGGATCCCGCGGAAGGAATCGTACTCCTCGTCCGAGAGCGCGGAGGTCCTCACCTTCCCGCTCTCGTCGCGCGGCGCCTCGGGCTCGATCCTCGGGAAGACCGTGCACAGCGCGGCCGAGAGCTTCGCCAGCGAGTCGTACTGCTGCGGCGTGAAGTCGAGCTGCTCGAGCTCTCGTCCCTGGGCCTGCCCACGGATCCGCTCGGCGCGCCTGGGCCGGGCGACGAACCCGGGCGTGCGCACCCCGCCGCCAGCGGAACTCTCGGGGATCGCGAGCCAAGGCCCGGCAGCATCCGTGCGATACCACTCGTCGAGGACCTTCGCTTCCCCCACCGGATACGCACCCAGATTCGCGATCTCGACGCCGATCGAGCGCGGGTTGGCCTTGGTCGCATGCCAGGCTTGGTCGCGCAGGTCGAGCGTCTGGTAGATCGTGCCGTCGACGTCGAGCAGGAAGTGCACCGAGAGCCCGCGCACGTCCTGGAGCACCTGGAAGCACCGCCGGCTCGTCCCCGCGGCGTCGTAGTGGAGCACGAACTGGTCGACGACCTCGCGCAGACGGTCGAGGTCGTCGCTCTCCGGCTCGACGAGCACGGCCCCGTTCTCGCCCTTGATCTTCCGGCCCGGCTGGTAGCGCAGGCCTTTCGGCGCCTCGGGATCCTGCGAGTCCGGCCCGAAGCGAGGGTGCGCGTTCGACGCGTCGTAGCCCGGCGCCTGCGTCCACAGCACGACCGGAGCGCCCACGAAGAATCGCCGGCCGCAGACGACGATCTCCTCGCCGGACGGAGGCACCCAGGGCTCGCGAACGACGACTCTCGCGGGCTCGTCCGCGGCGCGGCAGGCAGCAGCGAGCGAGAACGCGATCGACAGGAGACGGGCTCGACTTCTGGTCACGCGTCCAATCTACTCACGCCGCGACGGCATCGCACCTAGCCTCGCGCCTCGCATGAAGCCGGCTCTTGCTCTCCTCGCCCTGCTTCTACCCTCGTGCCGGGTGTCCACCCTCGATCCCGAGCGCCAGCCCGCTCATCAACCCGAGATCGAATACACGATCGAGCTCTTTACCCGGCCTTCGCTCGAGGCGCGCTTCGCCCTCTCGGCGCCGGCTGCGGACGGCGGCGAAGTCACGACCTTCGCGATCGACGAGAGTTGGGGAGGCGTCGAGGACGCTGCGGAAGCAATTCTCGACTTCCGCGCAGCGGGTCCGGCTGGCGAGGCGCTCGAGATCGAACGCCCCTCGAGCCACGAGTGGCGAGTCCGCTCTCGGCCCGGCCAGCGCCTCACAGCCGCGTGGCGCGTCGCGCCGAACGACCACCAGGCCGACGGCGATCCGCGGGTCCACTACCGGACCATCTTGAACGAGCATCTCCTCCACATGATCGGGAACCTCGGGCTCTTGGTCCCCGAGCACCTGGCCGGATCGGAGCGGCACCGGATCGCGGTGCGCTGGAGGGGCTTCGCGGAGGCGGGTTGGACGGTCGCCTCCTCTTTCGGGATCGATCCGCGCGGCTTCGAGACCGTCGCGAGCCTCGACGACGTGCGCCACGCGGTCTACCTCGCCGGCGACCTGCGCGTGCACCGAGTCGACGTCCGCGGGCGTCCAGTCGCCATCGCGATCGCGCGTTCGGGCTGGGCCTTCCGCGACGAGGACTTCGCCGAGGAGGTCCGCTCGATCGTCGAGGCCGAGCGCGCGTTCTTCGAGGACGACGACTTCCCCTTCTATCTCGTCAGCCTGATCCCGGTGGGCAAGGCCGACCCGCACTCGCACTCGCTCGGCGGCACAGGGCTCTCGCAGTCCTTCGCGCTCTTCCTCCAGCCTGACACGGCGCTCGGATCGCGCACGGGCGGCGACCTCTCCGTCGAGCACCTCCTCGCGCACGAGATGTTCCACCACTGGAACGGCGGGGTCGTCGGGCTCGAGGAGCCCGAGCAGCTCGCGTACTGGTTCTCGGAGGGTTTCACCGATTTCTACGCGCGCCGGCTGCTCCGCCGCGCGGGCTACGGCGGCCTCGAGGAGTTCGCGCGGGATCTGAACCAGAGGCTGCGGGACTACACGCTCTCCCCCGCGCGCAACGCGCCCAACGCGAGGATCCAGGAGGGCTTCTGGAAGGACCGCGAACTGGGCCGCCTCCCCTACCTGCGCGGAGACCTCGTCGCGATCCTCCTCGATCGCGAGATCCGCGCGCGCTCGCGCGGTGGCCGCTCGCTCGACGACTTCCTGCGCGACGCGGTCGCTCGAGGAAGGCAGGGAGAGAAGACGAGCACCGAGGTCCTCCTCCGCCGGATCGAGGAGTGGACCGACGCCGCGTTCGCAGCGCGGGTGCGCGCGATCGTCGTGGACGGTGCGACCGTCGAGCTCGATCCGGCGACGTTCGAACCCTGCCTGGAGATGAACTCCGAGAGTCTTGGCGCCTTCGACCTGGGCTTCGACCTCGAATCCTCACTGTCCGCCAAGGCAGCCCGAGGTGTCCGCCCGGGTTCGGCGGCGGCGCGTGCCGGCCTCGCCGACGGGCAGCCGATCGTCGGCTGGAGCGCCAGCTTCAACCAGCCCGAGACGCCGGTGGAGATCAGGGTGCGCGAAGGAGAGGCCGAGCGGACGATCCGCTGGCTGCCACAGGGCGATCCCGTCCCGGTGCCGCGCGTGCGCGCGCGCGATGGAGCGGAGATCGACGGCTGCTCCTGGCTCTGAGCTCACTCCTGGAAGGGCGGTCAGGTCGTCTTCCCGCCGCACGAGCTGCCCGCGCCGGCCGTGCAGCCGAAGCAATGGCGGCCGGTGACGATTCGTCGTCGCTCGAGCAGCGCGCGCTCGAAGTCGAGCAGGTGCCGCGGCTGTCCGAAGCCCACCGGCAGCTCGAGCATCTGGTTGAAGTCGCAGTCGTAGAGCGTCCCGTCCCAACCCACCGAGAGCATGCCGCGGCACATGACGCCGGCCGCCGCGGCGGGGTTGAAGGCGTCCACCAGCCGCTGGAGGTAGTCCTCCAGGTTTCCGGTGCGCATCAGCCAGTCGAGGAAGCGGCTGATCGGCATGTTCGTGATCGAGTAGAGGTCGTCGAACACGATCCCGTGCAGGCGGGAGAGCTCGCGCTTCCACTCCGCGAGCATCGCCGCTTGGGTCGTTCCCGGAAGGAACGCGCCCACGGGGTTCGTCACGAGCACGAGGCGCAGGCCGCTCCCCGGCCGTCCGTAGCCGACCGAGTTCAACCTCTTCAACGCCTCGATCGAGCGCTCGAACACGCCTTCGCCGCGCTGGCGGTCGGTCGAGAGCGCGCGGTCGTGCGGCAGCGAGGCGATCACCTCGACCCGGTTCTCGGCCAGGAAGCCGGGGAGGGACGCGAACCGCGGCAGGGTCAGCACGGTGAGGTTGCAGCGGTCCATCACGTGGCGCCCGAGTCGGCGCGACTCGCGGACCAGGTACTCGAACGAAGGGCAGAGCTCGGGCGCGCCTCCGGTGATGTCGACCTTCCGGATGTTCGTCCGCGAGAGAACGCCCATGCACAGCTCGGCCGTCGCGCGCGACATGACCTCTTCCCGCGTCGGCCCCGCGTCGACGTGGCAGTGCGCGCAGGTCTGGTTGCAGACCTTCCCGACGTTGATCTGGAAGACCTCGATGCCCGTGGCCCGGAGCGGGGAGAGACCCGCGTTCTCGAGATGGCTGTCGAAGTCGCCGCCGCGATCGCCGCGGATCGCGGCTCGCGCGAGCGCCGCGAGCTGCTTTTCCCCCGAGGCGAGCTCCGAGCCGCGGGAGACGAGCGTCGGCAGGAGGGTCCTCTGCACCGCCGTGGTCATCCTGGCTTCCCCGTCCTCTACATCCCGATCTTCGTCGCCACGTTGCGCATCTGCACCCCGTGGACGAGCGACGCGCCTCCGCGGATCGCGGCGGCGACGTGGACCGCTTCGGTGATCTGGTCCAAGTCGCAGCCCTTCGAGAGCGTGTCCTGCGTGTAGGCGTCGATGCAGTACGGGCACTGCACGGCGTGGGCGACGCCCAGCGCGATCAACGACTTCTCCCGCGCCGAGAGCGCCCCGTCGCGGAAGACCGCCGTGTACCAGTCGAAGAATTTCCGAGCCAGCTCGGGGGCGTTCGCGCCGATCTCGGCGAACTTGGGGAGGTCGGAGGGGTGATAGTAGGTGTCCATGAGGGCTCCGGAGAGGCCCAGCATCCTCCCAAAGGAGCGGGCGGACGGGGAGAGCCGAGCGGGAGATGCGCAGGCGACACGGCCAGGTGACCCGGGTTTTTCAGGAATCGGGTGCAACCGCCTCCCCGCGCCGAGAGTCGCCCGGGCGTGAAGACGGTCCGAGTCCTGGGCGCCTGCCTCCACGGAACGGGCGCGGAGCTCGTCACGGTCGAGGCGCGCTTCGACCCGCGGGACCGCGAGCGCACCGAGGTCATCTTGACCGGACTTCCCGACCCGGTCCTGCGCGAGAGTCGCGGGCGTCTTGAGTGCGCCCTCTCGGAGAACGGGCTGCGACTCGCTTCCGGTCGCCTGTACTTGAACCTCGTCCCCGCGGCTCGGCGCAAGTCGGGGGAGATCCTCGACCTGCCCCTCGCGCTCGGCGCAGCGGCGGCGTCGGGCCACTTCGATCCCAAGGCGCTGCGCGGAACGCTCTTCCTCGGGGAGATGGGCATCGACGGAACACTCCACGCCGTGCCGGGCGGCCTGGCTGCGGCGATGGCCGCGCGGGAGAAGGGCGTGATGCGCGTGATCGCTCCGCGAGAGACCGCGGCCGAGGCGGCGTGCCTCGTCGGGATGGAGGCGTTCGGTGCCAAGCACCTCGCGGCCGTCGTCGCGCACCTCACCGGCAATGGGCCCGGCCTCGAGCGCCTCGCAGCGCCCGCGGAGACCTTGGGTCCGGACGATTCGGTCCCTTCGCTCGACGACGTGCGCGGGCTCGCGTTCGCCAAGCACGCGCTCGCGGTCGCCGCAGCGGGAGGGCACGGGCTGCTCCTCGTGGGCCCGCCCGGAGCCGGCAAGAGCATGCTCGCGCGCCGGCTTGCGCGCCTCCTGCCGCCGCCGAGCCTGGAGGAGCGCCTGGAGATCACGCGGGTGCTCTCCGCGGCGGGGCGATGGCCGGGAGGGCTCGCGCGCTCGCGCCCGTGTCGCGCGCCGCACCACACGGTCAGCTACGCGGGTCTCGTCGGCGGCGGAGTCCATGCGAGCCCGGGCGAGATCACGCTCGCGCACTGCGGCGTCCTGTTCCTCGACGAGCTGCCCGAGTTCCGGCGCGAGGCGCTCGAGGCGCTGCGCCAGCCGCTGGAATCGGGCTTCGTGCTGATCAGCCGTGCCGCGCATCAGGTCGAGCTGCCGGCGCGCTTCCGGCTCGTGGCGGCGATGAACCCGTGCCCCTGCGGCTACCGCGGGCATCCGCGGATCCCGTGCCGGTGCCCGCCGGCCTGGGTGCAGCGCTACCGCCAGAGGATCTCAGGCCCTCTGTTCGATCGCATCGATCTCGTCGTCGAGGTCGCCGCGCCGGCGCTCGAGGAGCTCACGCGCGCCGACGGGCACGCAGGGGGAAACGCAGGCGAGGTGCGCGAGTCGGAGCTGCGCGCCCAGGTGGAGCGAGCCGGTGCTCTCTCGCACGATCGACAGGGCTCGAAGCGCAATAGCGACCTCACGGCCGACGAGCTCGACCGGTTCGTGCCGATCGAGAAGGACGCCCGCTCCCTGCTCTCGGCTGCTGCGCGGCGCAGGGGATTCTCCGCGCGTGCGATCCAGTCGCTGCGCCGCGTCGCGCGCACGGTCGCGGACATGGAGGGATCTCCGGCCGTGGAGGCGGCGCATCTCGCCCAGGCGATCGCGCTGAGGGCGGAGATCGGGTGACCGAATTCGTGGAGCCACGCGCCGCGCATGCGAAGTCGAGCGACTCCTTTCTGGGGAACTCGGTCTCTTGACACAGACCTCTCCACCCGCCTATCCTCAAGCGCACTGGCCTCCGCAGGGAGTCCAGCCTTAATCCCCCCGGGGTCTGGCCCAGCCACACGCCGGGGTTCTTTTTTTCCGGGGGGAAGCGGCGCAAGGGAGAGGGCTGTTCTCTTCGTGGACGGGAACAACTGGTATCACGCCCTGCGAGAGGCTCAAGTCCCGAATCCGGGCTCTCTGGACTACGGCTTGATCTCAAGCAAGCTCGTCCGGGCTCGCGAGTGGCTGGCCACCCGGTACTACATCGGTCAGGTGCCCCAGGAGCGCAATCTCCTGCTCTACGCCAACCAGAGGCGCTTCCTCGCGCGCCTGCGGGAAACCGACCCGCGCATCTCCGTTCACTTCGGACGCGTGGAATTCCGGAACGCGGAGAATCCGGTCGCGCGTGAACTCCTGGAGTACCTCGCCCGTCTCTGGGTGACGATCGATGCCCGAGTGCAGCGGGAACTCGAGGCCATCGGACGCCGACATCGACGAGGCGCAGTCGCGGTCGAGAAGGCCGTCGACGTTCTGCTCGCGGTCGACATGGTTGTGATGGCCGCACGCGATCAGTTCGACGTCGCCTACCTCCTATCCTCGGATGGAGACTTCACACCTGCGGTCGAGGCGGTCCGTGCCCACGGGAAGAAGCTGTTCGCGGTCTCGTTGAGTCATGGCGGTCGGCTGCGATCCGTCTGCGACGCGTTCATCCATATCGATCGCGGCTGGCTCGGCGACTGCCTTCGCAGTGATCGACATCGCGGAACGTAGGGGTGTCGCCGCCCCTGGCATGCGGAGGGCTCCCGTGTCGAACCAGGACCCTACTCGTGCCTGAGCGCCTCGACCGGGTCCATGTTCGCGGCGCGCCAGGCCGGGTACAGGCCGAAGATCACACCGATCGCGGCCGAGATCCCGAACGCGATCAGTGGCGCCGACGGCGTCACGATCGTGCGCATCTTGGCGAAGTGCTCGACTGCGAGCGGGATCGACAATCCCAGCAGGATCCCGAGGATTCCGCCGCCGACCGAGAGCACGACCGTCTCGACCAGGAACTGCGCGATGATGTGCCGCCGCTTGGCGCCGAGCGCCCTGCGGATCCCGATCTCGCGCGTGCGCTCCGTCACCGTGGCGAGCATCACGTTCATGATCCCGATGCCGCCGACGAGCAGGCTGATCCCGGCGATGCTGCCGAGCACGATGTTGAAGATATGCTTGGTCCTCTCGGCGTTCAAGAGGAGCTCCAACGGCACGACGACCTCGTAGTCCTGCTGCTTGTGCTGCTGCGCGAGCATCTCTCGCGCCGCGGCGGCGACGAGCGGCACGTGCTCGGCCGAGTCCACGTCGACGATGACTTCGTGGAGCTGCACCTCCTCCATGTCGCGCGAGCCGCTGCGGATTCTCACCTGCATGTCGCCGAACCACTTCCGCCCCGTCTCGAGCGGCAGGAAGACCTCGCCGGTCACGTCCGCGCCCGGCTGCGGCGGGTTGCTGCCGAGCGGTACGCGCGGCAGCATCACGCCGATGCACGTGAAGTAGTCCGATCCGATCTTGACGCGCTTGTCGAGCACCGACTCGAAGGGCGAGAGGTAGTGCGCGACCTCGTAGCCGAGCACGCACACGTTGGAGACGTTCTTGTCGTCCTGCGCGGTGAAGAAACGCCCCTCCTCGATGATCCGCCCGGTGACGTCCACGTACTCGGGCAGCGTGGCGAGCACGCGCGGGTTGAGGGCGCGCGCGCCCAGGCGCACCTCCTGCTGGAGCTGTCGAAGGGGCACAGCGCGGCGCACGGCGGGGAACGTCTCGCGAACGCGCTCGAGGTCGGCCACGGTCAGCCCATAGGAGAGGACGCGCGTCGTCTCCTTGCCGCTGCTGGGCTCGTCGGGCGGCTTGACGCTCCTCAGGATCACGTTCTGGCTGCCCAGGCGCCGGATCTGCTCCTGCGCCTCCTCGCTCGCGCCCTCGCCGATCGCCAGCATCGCGATCACGCTGCTGACGCCGAACAGCACCCCGAGAGTCGTCAGGGAGCTGCGCAGCTTGTGCAGCATCAGGCTGCCGACGCCGAGGCGGATCGTGCGCGCGAGAGCCAACCTCACGGAGGTCCTCCCCGAGAGTCGCCTCGGCCGTTGCGTCTCTCGATGACGTCCTCGATCCGACCGTCCTTCAGGCGCAACGTCCTCTCGGCGCGCGCGCCGATGCTGGGCTCGTGGGTCACGATCAGGATCGTCTTGCCCTCCGCGTGCAGCTCGTCGAAGAGGTCGAGGATCTCGAGGGCGGTCTTGCTGTCCAGGTTCCCGGTGGCCTCGTCGGCCAGGATCAGCGCGGGATCATTGACCAGGGCGCGCGCGATCGCGACGCGCTGTTGTTGTCCTCCCGACAGCTCGGGAGGCTTGTGCTCCAGCCGGTCCGCGAGACCCACGCGCGCGGCGATCCGCCGCGCGCGCTCTTCCCCGTCCTCGGGCGGATCGTCCTGGTAGAAGAGCGGGACCAGGATGTTCTCGAGGACGTCGAGCTGCGGGATCAGGTTGTAGGACTGGAACACGAAGCCCAGAGTCCGGCTGCGCACGTCGGACAGCTCGTCGTCGGAGAGGGTCGACACCTCGTGTCCGCGCACCTTGTAGGAGCCCGAGGTCGGACGGTCGATGCAGCCCAGGATGTTCAGGAGCGTCGACTTGCCCGAGCCCGACGAGCCCATGATCGACCAGTACTCGCCCGCGCGGAACGTGAAGGAGAAGTCCTCGAGGGCGACCACCTCGTTCTTCCCCATGTGGTAGACGCGCGCGACGTCCGAGAGCTCCGCGACGGGCTCGCGGGCTCCGCTGCCGTCCCTGCCTGCGCCGGCCTCGTTCACCGATTGCCGTGAGCGCCGGTCGCGCCGCCCTGCGCCGGCGTGGGCTTCGGCGCCGGATCGGGGGCTGGGGCAGACGCGCCGGCTTGACCGTCGGCCTTCTCAGGGCTGGAGGGTGCTCCCGGTCCGCCGGGGCTGCCCGGTGGCTTTCCTCCCGCTCCCTTGCGTCGGCGGCCACCCGTGCCCGGCCCTGCCCCGCCATCGGACGGGGTCTTGTCTGCGCCGCCCGGCATGGCCTTGTCCGTTCCGCCGCCGCGCCGGGCTTCCTCGTCGGGCTTCTGGGGCGTGAACCCCGGAGGTGGAGAGAGCAGCACCTCCTCGCCTTCGGAGAGACCCGAGAGGATCTGGACCCACTTGTCGCTCTGCTTGCCGACCTTGACCTGGCGCTCCTGCGCGCGCTCCTGCTGAGCGACGAATGCGATCGTCTCGCCCTTCGACAGCACCACCGATTGCAAGGGTGCATAGAGCGTGTCGGGGATCTCCTCGACCAGGATCTCGATGCTGCAGTTCATCCCCGGGCGCATCTCGGGGTTGGCGTCGTCGAGCGAAACCTCGGTCTTGTACTGGCGCTGGTTGGGGTTCGCCCACCAGTTGCCCTTGTCCGGCAGCAGCGCGACGAAGGCCACCTTCCCGCGGAACTCCTGGCCGGGCAGCGCGTCGACCACGATCGTGCACGGCAGGCCGATCGCGACCTGCTTGAGCACGGATTCGTGGATCGAGGCCTCCGCGACCATGCCTCCCGTCGCGGGGATCGTCAGGATCTCCTGCCCCTCGCGTATCTGCGTCCCCTCCTGCACCGCTTCACCGCCGCCCATTCGGCCCCCTTCGGTGCGCGTGTAGACGACCATGCCGGCGACGGACGAGGTGATCCGGGTCTTCTGGAGCTGGTCCTGGTACCGCTTGAGCTTCTCCTTCTCCAGCGTGTACCGCGCCTCGCTGGTCGTGAGAGCCGCCTGGTAGTCGGCGATGCGCGCGTCGGCCTGCAGCTTGGCGCGCTCCTGCCCGCGGCGGGCCTCGACCAGGTCGGCCTCGAGCACGCTCTGCTTGCGGGGATCGTCGTACCTCTGGAGCAGGTCGCGAGAGAGCACGGCCTGCTTGTGCTGGACGTCCGCGCTCTGGTAGTCGAGGTCGTCGCGGTCGAGCTCGGTCTGGGTCAGGAAGCCCTTCTCGTGGAGGGTCTTGGACCAAGTCAGCGTGTTCTCCGACTGCGTCCGCTTCTGCTGCGCGAGCAGGATCTTGTCCTGGGCCTCCTTGAGAAGCTGCTCGCGGTCGCCCTCCTGGTACTTCTTCAGGTCGATCTCGGCGAAGCGGAACTTGCGGTCCGCGGCCTCGATGTCGCTCTGGTTCTGGCTGACCTGGATCTCGTACTGCGCCTTGGCCTTCTTGTAGGCCGCGTCGGCGTTGTCGGTCGCGATGCGCTGCTGGAGCTCCTTCTCGACCAGGTCGGAGGAGTCCAGTCGCACGAGCTGGTCGCCGGGCTTCACGATGGTGCCCTCGCGGACCAGCTGCAGGATCGTGGTCTGGCCCTCGATCTCGCTCTTGATGCTGACGCTGTTCTTCGCGGACAGCTCTCCGCGCTGGAGCACGCTGATCCGGAGCGGGCCGCGGCGCACGCGCGCGCCCTGGACCTGCGCGGCGGCCTCCGCGCCGAACCAGCGCCTGGGCCCGAGCCAGACGGCGACGACGACCGCGGCGGTGAGGACACCGAGCCACAGGGTCTTGCTCCCGGAGATGCCTGCGGCCTTCATGCGCCGGCCTCCGCCGGGCTGCTGGAAGGTCCCTCGGTCGTGGCCGAAGCGGCTCGGCCGGGTCCCTTCATGGGCAACGCCTGGTCGTCGACGCGGATGCCCTTCTCGTCGACGCGCAGGAGCTCCATGTCGCGGAAAAGCGCCAGGCGCGAGAGCGTGTAGTCGACGAGTGCCGTGGTGGCGGCGTTCTGCGCATCGAGCAGCGACTGCCGCGCCTCGAGAAGGTCGCGCGTATCGGCCCTGCCCGCCTGCAGCTTGAGGTCGGTGCTCTCGATCCGGCCCGCGGCGAGTGCGACGGCGTTCTGCTGGATCTTCCAGCTCTCCTGGCGGGACCGCGTCTGGCGCAGGTCGTCGCGCAGGGCCGAGCGGATCGCGTCGGCCGACTGCTCGGCCGTTCGCCGCGCGAACTCGCGGGCGATCAACGACTCGCGGTAGGCGTTCCGCTCGCGCAGCCGGTCGAGCGGCAGGTCGAGCGCGGCAGAGATCGACCAGGTCGAGTCCTGGAAGTCGAACCGGGCGGGCTTGCCGGTCTGGCTCGGGTTGTCCCAGTTCGCCGTCAGGGACAGCCCGGCACGCAGCGCGTCCTCGGCCACGGCTGCATGGCGATCGCTGTCCTCGCGCCGGTCGAGCGCGTTCTGGTGGTCCAGGCGCGAGGCGAGCGCCACGGCGGCGGCCTGCTCCTCGTCCAGATCGATCGCGGAGAGATCCTGTCCGGCGAGATTCGCGAGCTCGGAGGCTTCGAAGGCGAGATCGACCTGGATGGGCAGGCCGAGGAAGAGCTTGAAGTCGTCCTTCTGACGCCCGAGCCGTGCGCGCGTCTGGAGCAGGTTGTCCCGGCTGCGCAGCTCGTCCTGCCGCGCCTGCCCGGCCTGGATGTCGGAGAGCCGCCCAGCCTCGGCGAGCGCCGCGTTGCGCTGGGAGAGCTTCTGGAGGTTCGAGAAGTTGGTCTCCTGGTTCTTCACCACGTCCTGGAGCTCGAGCAGGGAGTAGAAGCGGTTGGCGACGTCGAAGGCAAAGGTGCGCCGGAAGCGTTCGAAAGATCGCACCTGGTACACCAGGTTCCGCTCCGCCTGGGTCAACGGCTCCTCCACGATCCGCTTCCCCGAACCGCGCAGGAGCGGCTGGGTGATGGAGAGCCCGAGATCGCTGACCGGGTTCCAGCTGTCCTTGCTCGTGAGGCTGCGCGTCAAGTTGAGACCGATGTCCCCCACGATGACCGCGCCCGTGCCGAGCAGACGGAACAGGCTGAAGCTCGCGCCGCCGCTCGCCGTCTCGGCCGTATCCCCGGTTCCAGCGACGCTCGCGGAGAGCACGCCGCCCTTCTTCACGCCGAAGTTCCAGCGCTCGAGGGTCAGGTCGAGCGCAGCCAGATAGAGCGTTTCCTTCTGCGACTGGTAGTCCCGGCTGTTCTCGGCGGCGAACTCCAGGCA
Organism: Planctomycetota bacterium; assembly: GCA_041488095.1. GTDB lineage: Bacteria > Planctomycetota > UBA1135 > UBA1135 > DASYPQ01. The sequence goes on along the minus strand of JBGPOP010000005.1, from coordinate 24,875 downwards.
CTGCACCAGCGTCAGCGGGGTCAGCTCGGAGGTCTCGCCGCGCAGGAGCCTCTGCCTCAGGCTGTCCTGCTTGGGCTCGATGGTGAAGCTGCCGTCCCCGATCCCGAGCCTGGAGCGCCGCTCCAGGACGAGCCGGTAGACGTCCCCGTCCGCCTGCTCGCGCCAGCCCTTCGCGGAGCGACAGCCCGGCGCGAGGAGCGCCAGGAGCAGCAGGCCGGTCGCGGGGATGGAAGGGCGGATCATCGAACGGAACGAGGACAGGACCGGCCAACGCGGTCCCGGTCGAAGGGGCAGCGTAACGCAGGAGCCTCGCGCCGCAAAGGTCGGCCGTGCATGGAGGCGCGGACAGTGCGCGCGGACGCACGCTTTTCCCAACTCGAACACGGGCGGACGTGCCGGGCTCGATTCAGGGCGGCCGAACGGCGGAGACTGGCGGCGCGGATCGCGCGGCGTACTCCTCCACGCTCACCCGGCGCGCGACGAGATCGCCTTCCTGCCATTGGAAGGTCTCGAGATCGGTCCCGTGGAACTCGAAGCGGCCGGCGAGAGTTCCGTCGTCGCGCACGATCTCGACGGTGCGCCGCCCCGGTCCCGCCTCGCCCTTGTAGGAGGTGCAGAGCTCGACCGCCTCGAGGTTGCGTGCGAGCGGATCGAGCCGCTTGTACCGGCCCGACGTCGCCCGTCCGTAGCGCGCCAGATCGAGGAGGTAGAGCGGCATCACCGCTCCCTCGCTCGCGGAGAGCGTCTCGCGCGGAGTCCCGCCGCGGCACGATTCGACCGTGCGCAGGGCACGACCGTCCGCGGTCCACTCGGCCGTGAAGGAGCGGGCGCGCCCGGGTCCCCACTCGCGCCAGTCGAGGCGGGTGCCCGCGGAGGAGAGCTGCTCGACGTGGAGCACATGCTCGTCCCCGCCCCCGTCTTGGCTTTGCGGGCCGTCGCGTCGGAAGAGGCACTCGCACTCGAGCTGCGTCCCGCCCTCGATCGCGCGCCTGCGCAGGCACACCAGGCCGACCTCGCGGACCGCGCGTCCATTCGAAGCGGAGCCCGCCTCACGCAGTTCCAGCACGAAGTGCTCGAGGCGCAAGTCCGGGTCCCCCCGCGGCGCCGGGCGCGCGCCGGGCGTACCGGACGGGAGGGCGAAGAGGGCCGCGAGTCCGAGGATGGTTCTGGAAACGAGCATGACAGCCGGCCGCGAGGGCGCCGGGAGCGGTATCGGAAGGTCGCCGGGATCCCTTGAGATCGCTCCCCGGCCGGGATCCCTACCTGGGACTCGGCCGAGCGCGCTGCCGCGCAGCCCCGGTCGTGCGCCAAGCCACGAGCTTGCCGAGAAGCTCCTGGACAACCTCGGGATGGCGCAGCGCGATGTCCTGGCTCTCGAGAGGCTCCGCGTCGCAATCGTAGAGGGGCGTTGCCGGCACACCCGCCACGCCATCCGGATCCCACACGAGTCGCCAGCGACGCGAGCGGGCCGTCAGCGCGCCCTCGCGGGTCACGGCGAAGGCCGGACGGCTGTCGAAGGGGCGCCGCCCGCGGGCGTCGGCGAGCGCGAGGAGCGAGCGGCCCGTCATGCCGGCCGTCTCCCGGATCCCGAGCCAGTCGAGCGCGGTCGGTGCGATGTCCGCGAGCTCGACGACCTCGGCCAGGACGCGCTCGCCGGTCAGGCTCGTCGGGTTGTGAATCAGCAACGGCACGCGCAGGGCGGCGTCGATCGCATTCGCATCGCGCGCCGTCGCTCCGGACAGATCGACGCCGCCGGTACCCGTCAACACGAACAGAGTGCTCCTCCAGGATCCGTGGAGGCTCCGGGCTTCTCGGTCGAGGCCGAACGCGCCCCGCAGGAGCCGGGCGATCAGCTCGGAGGTCTGGCGGACGCGCGGATCGTAGGCCCGGCTCGCGCGCGGCGGGGCCAGCCCGGAGAGGTGGACCCAGGTGAAGGTTCCCCCGCCTCGCCCCGCGCTCTTCTCGAGCCAACGGGCCGCGGCGTCGATCGTCTGGGTGTCGCTGGCGCGAGTCACGAAGATCTTGAAGCCGGGCCCGAGGGAGCGACGCAGGTCGAGCCGGGACGCAGTAGCGAAAGCCGCCGTCCGGAACCCGGCGCGGGACAGGATCTCGGCCAGCGTGGCCACCGCCGGAGCGATCCTGGATGTGTCGTCGACGACCCCCGTGGAGGATGTCGATGAGCCGGTGAGGAGGCTCGCGAGCGAGGCCACCGTCGAGCTGGAGGGTGCGTAGGCGCGCGCGAAGAGCACGCCCTCCGCGGCGAGGTCGTCGATGCCCGCGGCGAGCCTGACCGCGCGCTCGCGATCGCTGCTCGGGACTGCGCTCGTCGGCCGCGGATTCCCGTAGCAGGACAGGTGATCGGCGCGCAGGCCCTGGACGCTCACGAACAGGATCCTCCGCGGTGGAGCGATGGGCGGGGATGGCTTCCCGCAACCGGCCAGCGCGCAGAGCGCGAGCCCGGATGCGAGCCCGAGTTCCCGGCGGGCGAGGCTCATCCCCGGTGGGCGCGCGGAGGCGCGGTTTCCTGGACCAGCCAGGCCAGATACTCCGCCCCGACGGTCGCGGGCTCGAACGCGATGAACTCCGGCACGTCGTAGGGATGGATCTCGCCGAGCGCACGCTCGAGCTCGCGGATCCGCGCCGCGGTGGTCTTGACGACCAGCAGAACCTCGTCCGCCTCCTCGATCTTGCCCTTCCATCGGTACAGGCTGCGAACGCCCGGGACCAGGTTGACACAGGCTGCGAGCGAGCGCTCGACGAGCGCACGCGCGATCCGCTCGGCCGTCTCCCGGTCGGGGGCGGTCGTCAGCACGACGAGCGGAGCACCGGCTCCTGCCTGTCCCGTCCGGCTCGGGGCACTCGCGGACCCTGCCGTCTCGTCGGGAGGCGCCATGAGCGCATGGTACGGGGAACGCGGTCGGATAGAATCCCCGCCCCCGCTCCCCCGATGGACTGCAGACGGGGAACTGCCGACGGTGCCAACCGGTGATCGAGAAGCTCGTCCTCGCCAGCCTGCCCTACATCCCCCGGCCGGTGATGCGGCGTCTGGCCTCGCGCTACATCGCCGGGGAGACGCTCGAGCAGGCACTCGCGAAGCTCGCCGACCTCTCGCGGCGCGGGCACCCGGGCATCCTGGACATCCTGGGCGAACACGTGGAGAGCGAGGCCGCGGCGCGCGCCGCTGCGCGGGCCTATGCGGAAGCGGCGAGCGCCGTCGCGGCCGCCGGGCTCGACGCCTACGTGTCGGTCAAGCCCACGCACCTGGGTCTCACGCGCGACGAAGGCCTGTGCCGCGAGCTGTACGCCGACCTCATCGCCCGCTGCCGCGATCTGCGGACGTTCGTGCGCATCGAGATGGAGGACCACCCCACGACCGATGCCACGCTGCGCGTGTTCGAGACGCTGCGGAAGCGATTCGAGAATGTCGGGATCGTGCTGCAGTCGCGCCTTTTCCGCACGCCGGCGGACCTCGACGCGTTTGCTCCGGGACGGCTCGACGTCCGCCTGGTCAAGGGCATCTACCTCGAGCCCGCGTCGATCGCGCACGTCGATCCGGAGCCGATCCGCGCGGCCTTCGTCCAATGCGCTGGGCGGCTCTTCGCACGCGGCGCGCGGGTCTCGCTCGCCACGCACGACGAGGGACTCGCCGACCGTTGCCTCGCGCTCGCGCGCGAGATGGGCATCGAGCCGGATCGATACGAGCTCCAGGTCCTGCTCGGCGTCCGCGAGGAACTGTGGGAACGCTGGAAGCGCGCCGGCCATCGCGTGCGCGTGTACGTGCCCTTCGGCCCGGAGTGGCGGGCCTACAGCCAACGCAGACTCCGCAAGAATCCGCAGATCCTGCGCCACGTGATCCGTGACGCCCTGCGGATCGGATAGCTCCGCGTCTCCGGAGCTACTTTCCGACCGCCAGCCGCCGCGCGAGCACCTCGGACAGCACTCCCGTGTCGAGGATCTTCTTCATGGTCTCGCGGTAGTCGTACGCCACGCGATGCCAGGTCACCTGCTCGTCCTCGAGCACGGCGTAGCAGGCGCGATGGTCGCCGTCGCGCGGCTGCCCGGTGGATCCCACGTTGACGAAGGATTTCTTCCCCTGCGGCAGGGGCAGCGTCAGCGTCTCCCGCCCGGCCAGGCCGTGGAAGTGCCCTTCCTCGTCGTGCAGGCCCGGATGATGCGTGTGTCCGGCCACGGCGACGCCCTCGAAGTGATCGAAGATCGAGCGCAGCTTCTCCGGATTGAGGAAGCCGTCGGTCGAGAGGACGTACTCGCGCACGGGATCCCGCGGGCTGCCGTGAACGAACAGGAACCTTCCCTCGCGGTGCTCCAGCGGCAGGCCCTGCAGCCAGCTCCAGCGGGCCTTCTTCTCGCTCGAGCTGTACCAAGCCGGCTTCATCCGCGCGCGCGTGTACTCGATCGCGCCGCGCGCGTGCGGATTGAAGTCGGAGGCGTCGCGGAAGAGGGCCTCGTCGTGGTTGCCCATCAGGCACAGCAACGCGTGTCCGCGCACGAGGTCGACGCAGAATTCCGGCTCCGGCCCGTACCCGACCACGTCGCCCAGGCAATAGATCGTCGGGATCGCAAGCCCGCGGATGTGCGCGAACACCGCCTCCAGTGCCTCGCGGTTGGAGTGCAAGTCGGAGATGACCGCGACCTTCATCGCGCCAGCGGCTCCCGCGTGCCTTCCCCCGCGCGCGCCCCGAAGCCCGCCAGGGCTTCGGCGATCACCCTCGGCCGCACGTCGGAGAGCGATCCCTTCAGCGTCGCGCCCGAGGCCTTCTTGTGCCCGCCCCCGCCGAATCGCCGCGCCAGCTCGTTGACGTCGTACTCGCCTTTGCTGCGCGCCGAGAGCTTGCAGGTCCCGTCGGAGAGCTCGCGCAGGTACATCACGACCTCGACCGTGGCGACCGAGCGCAGGATGTCGAGCACTTCGTCGCTGTCGAGCTGCTCGCTCTGGAGGCCTTCGGAAAGGGGCAGGTCGACGACGGCCAGGCGGTCGCCGGCCAGGAACTCCGCGCGAGAGAGGAGTCTGCCCACGAAGGTCGGATGGATACGCGGGCGCGTCTGGTTCAGCGCGGCGTAGATCCCGTTGGGGTCGGCGCCCAGCGCCACCATCTCCCCCGCCACGCGCAGCGTCTCCGCGTCCGTATTGCTGTACTTGAACCACCCCGTGTCGGTGACGATCGAGGTGAAGACCCCCCGCGCGGCCACCGGATCGAGCGGTGCGCCCAGCGCGCGCGCCATGCGATACACGAGCAGGCCGGTGGCCGAGGCGGTGGGGTCGACGAAAGACTCGTCCCACCAGACTGCGCCGTGGTGCGGGTGGTGGTCGACGACCAGCTTCTTCGAGTGCGCGAGGGCGAGCGGCCCGGCCATCGCGCCGGTGCGCTCGAGCTCGCAAAAGTCGAGCATGACGGCGACATCATGCTCGGGGAGCGAGCCGCCGAAGGCGCGGGACGGACACTCGCGCGACAGGTAGGCGAAGCGCGCCTCGACCGGGTCGGGGTTGACGATCTCCACCTCCTTTCCGAGCAACGCGAGCGTACGCGAGAGGGCCACCTGGGCGCCGATGCAGTCCCCATCCGGGCGCACGTGCCCGCAGACCAGGAAGCGCCGCCCGCGGCGCAACAGGTCCAGGGCGCGGAGCGCACCGGGCTCGAGGGGAGTCTCGTTGGCGTCGTGGGTGCGGGTCGCTTCCATCGGATTCGGGGTTCCGGCGGTGCCTGATGAAGGGCGCTATTCTGCGCTGCGGCCTGAGGATTCCGAGATCCCGCGCGGGATTTCCGGTCGACCTCGGCGGACGGCGCGGCCGGAGATCCACACCGAGGCGATCTTCGAGCGACCCCGGGTGAGGGCATCGAGGAGGGCTCCGGGCCGGCTCCATTCGCCCGCGGAGGCTCCCTCGATCCGATGCGCGCACAGGTCGGCCCACGCGCCGGGAGCGAGCTCGCCCGCCCTGCCCTCGAAGCCCAGCGCGCGCGCGCCGGCGCGCGTCGCCATGTCGAAGGTGGTCTCCGGGGAGAGCCAGGGGTGGGCTTCGCGCAGGAGCGACATCTCGCGGCGCATGTCGAGGTCCGGGTTGCTCGCCAGGCCGTCGGTGCCCAGGGCCACGGTCACGCCGGCGTCGAGCCAGCGGCGCAGATCGAAGGGCTTGCGCCCGAAAAAGGTGTGCGTGCCCGGGCAGTGCACGAGCACGGCCTTCGCCCTTGCGACCCGTTCGACATCCCCCTTCGAAGGGTGATTGCCATGGACGAGCGCCAGGTGCGAGGCCAGCAGCCCGGCACCCGCGATCGCCTCGAGCCCGGTCCTTCGAATCGAGATCGACCCGGGCTGGCGTGAGAGAAGGCCGCGCAGCGGACCGCGCTCCCGCGCAAGCCACTCGACCTCCTCCTCGGTCTCGGCCCAGTGGACGCAGGCTGGCCAGCGCCGGCGGGCAGCCAGGGCACCCACCGCGGCGAAGAGCTCTGCACCCACCGTGTAGGGCGCATGAGGGGAGAGCCCTGGGAAGAGCCTCGCGGACCGCGCGAACGGGCGATTGGCCCGCTGGAGCGCGGCAGAGGCGCGAGCGGGATCACCTGCGTCGAGGACTTCGCGATACAGCCGCACCCGCACAGGATGATGGCGCAGGGCGGACTCGGCGGCGCCCCCGGAGTCGACGTCACCCACGCACGTCGTCCCGCCCGCGATCAGGCGGTCGGCGCCGCGGCACGCCGATGCCGAGAGGTCGCGCGGCGAGAGCGCCGCACGCTCGCGGATCAGCGCGCGGATCCAGGTGGCGAACGAGCCCTGGCCCGAGAGCCTCCCCTCGAGTGCGGTCAACTCGAGGTGCGCATGGGCATCGACAAAGCCGGGCGCGAGAATGCAGTTGCCCAGATCGCGCGGACGGACTCCGGTCCTGCGGGAGAAGCGCACGACCGCGCTACGACCCGTCAGGATCCGTGCAATGCATCCGCCCGCGACGACCACTCCTCCGCCGTCGAGGCGCCTCTCCCCATCCGGGAACACCCAGCGCGCGGTGAGGAGCACAGCGCCCATTTCCGAGCTGGCCTCCGGACGCAACCGGGCGACTGGGCGGGATGTCCGGATCAATCCGGCTGGGCGTGGATGATGAGGTTCGTGACGCCGCGGATGAAGGACGGCACGGAGTTCGGCGCCGCCAGCGATCGGTCGAACACGACGCAGAAGCGGATCATGTTCGGGCGGGGCTGGAACAGATTGAGGTCCGAGGGGTGTCGCACCCAGGGAGTCAGCGAGCCGGCAGCGATCTGGCTGCCGACGCCGGCGAGCTGGACGTTGCAGGGATCGCCCGAGATGTCGCCGATCGCCAGAGCGCCCTGGAAGCGAACCGCGAGATAGGAGCCGCTGTTGCCTGGATCGAACGGGCCGGTCCCGAATTGATTGCCCGGCGGGTTGGCGTCGTCCAGATAGTTGACGACCGAGCCGAGATTGGTCTCGAAGTCGCCGCTGCCGAAAGGCGAGTTCGGATCGGGTCCGCGGTAGTTGATCAGGATCGGCCCGCCGGGGCCGGGTCCGTCGTAGACCACCTGCATGTTCCAGCCGTACACGGGGCTGGTCGGGACCGACAGGTCGTCCGCATTGAAATTGACCGTGAAGAAGTTCCCCGGGGGACGCACCCAGCACGAGACGGCGCCGGAGAAGGACTCCGGTCGCTTGCGCGACTGGCCCCAGATTCCGACCGACAGCACGTCCTCGTCCTCGGGCAGGCCGTGGCAGGGTCCGGAGGTCGTGTTGGAGTCGATGTGCGTCGGGTCGAAGGGCAGGATCTTGAAGGCTTCCGAGCAGCGCGTCATGAGCGTCGCCGGGGGACTCGTCCCTCCCGAGAGGTCCTCGACGCGGATCAAACCGGAGCCTCCACTCCCGCCTTGACCGAGCGTGATCGTCCCGCCTCCGCTGGCCGGAGAGATGTTGACCCCTCCCAACCCGCCCGAGACGTTGATCCGACCCGGGCTGTTGCCGTCGATGTTGATGACCGTGGCCTGCAAGCGCACGGCGCCGCCCGAGCCCGCGCCGCCGGGAGCGGCGCGCGACGCCCGCGGAGCGACACCCGTGCCGGTCGCATTGTTCCCGCCGTCACCACCTTGAGCTGCGATGACGCCCCTGAGGCGGATCACCTCGCCGCTGACGAGTTGCAGGGCACCGCCACCGCCGCCGCCGCCGCCGCCGCTGTGGTCGAAGTACTCCTCGATGCCGAAGAAACTGGCGGCGTTGTAGCAACCGTCGATGCTCGGGTCCGCACTCAGCTGGTCCGTGTCGTACAGGTGGGTGCCTCCCCCGCCACCGCCCGATCCGCCGCGCAGGTAATTGGCAGCGTCCAACGTGCGAATGATGTGGCTTCCCGGAGGGTCGGGCGGCTCGATGCCGAGGAGCGCCGAGTCCCCTCCCCGGGCCGGGCTCGTGGGAAGGTTGGACACGGACGGCGGGGGCGGCGTGGGGTTGATCCCGTCGGGATCGGGAGTCTGCGGAGCTCCGTTCCCGCCGTCGATGCCGTAGGCCCCGCCTCCACCCGGCGAGGAAACCTGACGCACGGTGCAAAGGCCGTTGAAGAGGATGGCGGTGTAGATGAGGCCGCCTCGGTCGGGCAGCGAATTGCGCGTCGAGGTCGGGAACAGGTTGGGGTAGTGCCGTCCGCCCGAACCGGCGGCCAAGTTCGCGCTGCGGCCGATGCCCCCGCCTTTCGTCCCATCGACGAAGGCACCCGGGTTCGTGATCGCGTTCCCGGGCGGCGTCAAGGCTAGGAGGTCGTTGTGTCCGGTGTTGTCGGCGCGGTCTCCGCCCTTGCCCCCCTCGCCGGCGTTGGGGCCTCCATTTCCTCCCATCTCCCCTCCCGCCGTGTCCGATGCGTGCGCAGCCGGGGCCTCACCGCGGATGTCGATCGCGCCGTCGATCGTCACCGTCCCACGCGAGAACAGGCGCACGTGCTGGGTACCGACGATCTTGAGGACCGCGCCCGACTCGACCGTGAGCGAGCTGAACTCGAAGATGCCATCGGTGACCGTCACGGTCGGCCATGTGCCCGCGTCGAGCGGCTCGTAACCGGCCGGTCCCCCCGTCGGCCGCGAGTTGTCGATGATCCCCGAGGTCGCCACGAGCGGAAGGGTCGTCAGCGGGTCGGGCGCGCTCAGGTTCTTGAACATCGTGCCGTCGGTGTCCAGCGTCACCGTCTGCGGGGTGGGGACGCGCAGGCTGCCCAGGCGGCCCGAGCCCCCGCCCCAGCCCAGCGTCACGCGACCCTGCCCCCAGTCCGCCCCGCTGTTGGCCTGGTCTTCGCTCGAAGTATTCGTGAAGTTCTCGCCGTCCGCATCGGGGATGTCGATCGACGGGTACTGGATGATCTCGGGCGTGAAAATCGTCGTCCCGGGGTTCGCCATCCCGTTCCCGGCGAGGTCCTGCACGGTCGAGGGAATGTTGACCAGGATCTTGCGCGGGGAGATCTGCGTCGGAAGGTCGCCCGACGACGGCATGCCGTTCGCGGCCGTGAAGGTCATCACGGTCTGCAGAGCGTTCAGGTCGATCTGGACCACATAGTTGCCGAACAGGGTGACTTGATCCGCCGTCGTGCCCAGGTCTCCGTCGGAGTCGACCTTGATCGTGATGAGCGACGCCTGGTGCGTGATGGGGTTGGCCAGCGTCACCGGGTTCATGATGTCGTTGAAGATGAACCGGACGGTGGAATTCCGCCACACGTTGAGCGCTCCGGCCGCTTCCTGGTCGGGGATGAAGTCGTTGACGTCGGGCGTGGAGGGGATCGCCAAGTCGACCCTGAGATGCACATGGGGGGGGCCCGGCACCAGGTCGTCGACCTGGTTGGTCGTCTGGATGTCGCATTGCATGCGGCTCTGGTTGGACCCGCCGCCCAAGCTCTTCACGAAGGGCCCAAGGTCGTTGTGGTTCGTGCCCGGGACCGTGATGCGGTAGGTCGTGTTGGGCGTGAAGCCGAACGTGGCGGTGCCCTGCGAGTCGAAGGTGATCGTCGGTCGGAAGATCATCTTGCGCGGATTGCTCGCGTCGACCAGCCGCGCTCCCACCGGAACCTGACCGCTGCCGACATCGATCAGCTGGAAGGTCGTCGAGTCCACCGAGGCGGGATCGACCGGTTCGGAGAAGAGCACCGCGATCTCGTTGTCGAGGGCGACCTGTACGATCGTGCAGCTCACCTGGGAGCCCCCCTGTCCGCTGCTGCATCCCAGGGAGCAGGTCTGGATGAACATCGGGCCGCCGCTCGCCGACCCGCCACCTCCTCCGCCACTGCAAGCGGGAAGCAGGAGGGAGAGGGCGAGGCCGAAGCCCACTGCGCTCAGACCTGAATTCTTCATGAAGGAAACCGTGCGTTGGGACTCTTGACGTGGAAGGGCCCGCCCCGGCAGCTCCGGGAGCCGGCAGGGGCACCCAGAGGCATCCGACCGGCGGGTGCGCCGGGTCGGTAGGGTGCCGTGCGAGAGCTGAGCATGATAGATCCAGGCCTCGAACGGTTGCCAGCTTTTTGGCCGGAGTACCGGCAGCCTGGAGCCGCCGCGCGGCGCAGGCTACCCTGGACCGCATCGAGGGCGGCGAGAAACTTGCTGATGGCGCAGCACAAAAGCCGTGCCGTACGACTCGGACCTGACCGACAGGAAGACCTTTCCCGACCGATGATCCCCGCGTCGCACCACGCGCGCTCCCCCGAGTCGGCGCCCCCAGACCCTGGCACACCCTGCAACCTATCGCTCGCTGGCCGTGCGTTAGCGAACAGCGGGACGGTTGCCAATGCATTTCAGAGCGCGGCGACTTGGTCGCTCGCCCTGTTCCTGCTCGCGGCCTGCAAGAAGGAGCCGCCCTCTCGCTCGCTTGGCGTGAGAGAGATGACGAAGGCCGATCTCGCCGAGCTGGTCGAGGTCCTGACCCCGCTCGGGAAGGCAGTCACGAGCGACATCACAGACCGGCGCTTGCAGCGCGGACTGGAGCTGCTCGCCAGGCTGCGGGCGGGCGGCCGCGAGAATGGCCTTGAAGCTCTGGCGCTGCTCGGTGAGAAGCCTCGCGGTGACACAACGCGACCCGTGGACGTGGAGCGCGGCCTGCTCGACGTCGCCGCGCACGCCGCGCCACAGGATGCCCGCCCGCTGCTCGAGGTGCTGGTGACCCAGTACGGCGCGTCCCTCGAACTGCGCACCGATGCGGCGCTGCTGCTCGCCGAGACGTCGCCGGAGCGCGCGCTGGAAGTGCTCCAGCCCATGGTGGTCAAGGCGCACCCCTCGCAAACCCAACCGCCAGCGGAGTTCCTCGTGAAATCGTGGGTGCTCGCCTGCGACCGGACGGGTCGCTCCCCGGTCCCGGAGCTCGCCGACGTGGCGACCAACCTCCTCATGGACGAGACCGCGCGGATTCGCGCGGTGAAAGAGCTCGGGAAGAGGCCCGAGCCTCTCGCGATCCAGGTGCTGCAGGCGATCCTGATCGAGTCGACGGGCGACGGCTACCTGAGGCGCATGGCCGCGCAGGGGATCCGCGACAGCCTGCCGAAGGAATCCGCGTGCGAGGTGTTCAACCAGGTTGCCGATCGCGAGGCCGACCTCAGCTTCCTCCAGTTCCTGCGCGACATGCTGGAGAAGAACTGCGAGCACGGAGCGCCTGCCCCCTCGAACCCCCGGTGATCACCGACACGCACGCCCACCTCTTCTGGGAGAGCTACCGGGACGACTTCGACGAGGTGCTCGCCCGGGCGCACGCGGCCGACGTCGAGCGGATGGTGGTCGTCGGGACGGACGTCGAGACGTCCAAAGCGGCCTTCGCGACCTGCACGCGGGCAGGCGGCTTGTACCCGACGGCGGGAATCCATCCGCACGAGTCCCGGAGCGCGGGAGGGAAGGAGCGCGCTGAGATCGCACGGCTGTGCGCGCGGGGAGAGTGCGTCGGAGTCGGCGAGACGGGACTCGACTACTTCAAGCTCTTCTCGCCCCGGGAGAGCCAGCGCGAGAACTTCCGCTGGCACCTCGAGCTGGCGCGCGAGCTGGGGAAACCCGTCGTCGTCCACTGCCGCGACGCACACGAGGAGACCGTCGAGCTCCTGCGCTCGGTGCCCGGCGTGCGGGGAGTGATGCACTGCTACACGATGGGAGCCGGGGAGCTGCCTCCCTACCTCGAGCTGGGCTTCTTCATCTCGTTCTCGGGCGTGGTGACCTTTCCGGGGAACGAAGAGAACCGCGCGGCGGCGCAGGCCGTGCCCGCGGACCGGATCCTGTTCGAGACCGACAGTCCGTTCCTGGCGCCGCAGAAGCAGCGTGGACGGCGCAACGAGCCGGCCTGGGTTCGCGCCGTGATCGAGGAGGTCGCCCGCGTGCGCGGAAGCGAGGTCATGCCTCTCGCGGCGCAGGCGAGCCTCAACGCGGCACGGCTCTTCGGGCTGCCGTTGCCCTGAGAGAGGTTCGGAGTCCCGAGTGGGATGAAGGCGCGGCTTCAGATCTGGATGGGCGACCAGATCGTGTTGTCAGCGCCTCCGATGATCCCGATCCTCAGCGACGATGACATGTCGCCCGCCGTGGAGAAGGCCTCGTCGAAGGCCGGGGTCTTGACCGTGCCGTCGTAGGGTGTCGCGCTGCGGTTCTGGCACTGGAGCAGCTCGCCCTCGTGGCTGGTGAAGAAGGCCCGGTTGCCGGTCTTGTGGTCGTCGGCCGGCCAAGCGTAACAGCACCATAGGATCTCGCCGTTGTTGGAGTTGGGGAACGGCGCCGCAGCCTTGCCGCCGGTGGCGTCCTCTGCGACAGCACCGACCACGCCTCCCACGGTGGCCGCTGGCAGCCACATCTGGAACATGTAGCCCTGGCGCTGGACGCGGCTGCCTGTGACGTTGCCGAAAGCGCTCGACAGAATGGCCGGGTTCAGGTTGTCGACGCCCGCCGCACCAGCCGCCGGCACGCCGGCCGCCGAGATGCGGACCGGGCGCTGACCCGACAGCTCGCCGAAGTAGGCGTATTCCCCCGCGCCGTCGGCGTCGGTGTCGATCGCGCCCGAGGACTGGATCTGTGCCTGCGCGGTCGCGACCGACCGCAGCGTGGAGATCGCCGCGGCCTCGTTGGCCGACAGGCGAGCGCTCATGAGACGCGGGATGGCGATCGCCGCGATGATGGCGATGATTGCGACCACGATCATGAGCTCGATCAGGGTGAAACCGGCTCGGTGGGTTCTGCGGGTCATGTCCGTTTGCGTTCCTGGACCGGATACATGGCGGGCGTCTTGGCTCCGCCCTGGGTCCGGCCGTGTTGGTGTCCGCTGTGGGGTCTCAGGACTCTGCTCCGCGCGTGCGCTTGCGCGCGTCGGGAGCCCTCTCGACTCCAGCTTTATCGGCTTCTGGGCGCGGGAAACCGTAACGTTACAGAGTTGCACCCCGCGAGGATCGCGGGCAGGAGCGTCGCGCCCCCTGTCGCGTCCTCCTCCAAACGCTGGAGCGCCGCGCTCTCGAGCGCGGCGCTCCGTGAGAAGGATCGATCGCGGATCGATCCGCCCCCCGGCTCGCGGAGCCGAGGGTCCTGAGATCAGGCTAGTTGACGGGCACCCAGATGGTGTTGTTGGGGCCGCCCGCTACGCCGATGCGCAGTGCAGAGCCCATGTCGCCGCCGACCGTGAAGGCCTCGTCGAAGGGCGGGGTCAGGGCCACGCCGTCGAACGGTGTGGCGCTGCGGTTCAAGCACTGGAGCAGGTCGCCTTCCTGGTTCGTGAAGAAGGCCCGGTTGCCGGTCTTGTTGTGGTCGGCCGGCCAGGCGTACACGCACCACAGGAGCTCGCAGTTGTTGGGGTTCGGGAACGGTGCCGCGGCCTTGCCGCCCAAGAGGTCTTCCGCGATGGCCGGGACCAGACCGCCCACCGTCGCGTTCGGCAGCCAGATCTGGAACATGTAGCCCTGGCGCTGGACGCGGCTGCCCGCGAGGTTGCCGAAGGCGCTCGACAGGATGGCGGGGTTCAGGTTGTCGATGCCCGCCGCACCGGCTGCCGGCACGCCGGCCGCCGAGACGCGCAGCGGGAACCGGCCCGACAGTTCGCCGAAGTAGCCGTACTCGCCGGCGCCGTCCGCGTCCGAGTCGATCGCGGCCGACGATTGGAGCTGGGCTTCAGCCGAAGTGACCGAGCGCAGCGTGGAAATCGCCGCGGCCTCATTGGCCGACAGGCGAGCGCTCATGAGACGCGGGATGGCGATCGCCGCAATGATGGCGATGATCGCGACCACGATCATGAGCTCGATCAGGGTGAAACCCGATTGGTTGTTTCTACGGATCATGTTGGCTTCTTTTCCTTTGGGGCCGGTGCCCGCCCGGCTACACGCCGTGCAGAAGGCTTCGACCTGGCTTCTTTCTTCTGTCACTGGTAACTGGCGCTCCCTTGGGAGGACCGCCCTCTCCTTGCCGCCCGCCTGCGGACGCACTGCCCGCCAGCGAATGGTTTCTGATTTGTATGCCTATCGGCCGCACGGGGGCGGGACTTGAGATCAACCGCCCCCGCCCGTTTGGGAGCCCAGCTTCCCGACCACCTCGAGGATGGGCAGGAACACGGACATGACCACGCCGCCGACGATGACCCCCATCACGCTGATCAGGATGGGCTCGATCAGGCTGGTCAGCGACTTGACCGCCGCCTTGACCTGCTGGTCGTAGAACTCGGCTATTTTTTCCAGCAGGACCTCGAGCGAGCCCGTGCGCTCGCCGATCGCGATCATGCGCACGACCATGGGCGGGAACACCCGCGAGCGGGACAGCGGCTCGGACAGCAGGTTGCCCGAGCGCACGCTCTCGCGCGAGTTGAGCACGACGTCCGCGACGACGCGGTTTCCGGCCGTGTCGGCCACGATGTCGAGCGTTGCCATGATCGGCACGCCCGAGCGGATCAGGGTCGCGAACGTGCGCGAGAACCGCGCCAGCGCGACTTTGCGGACCAACGGGCCGATGATCGGCACGCGCAACGAGAAGTGGTCGAAGAACAGGCTGCCCTTCTCCGTCCTCTTGAACATGAACAGCGCGACCACCGTCAGGAACATGCCTCCGAAGACCAGCGCCCAGTGCGCCTTGAGGAAGTCGGCCGTGTTGAGGGTGAACTGGGTGATCCGCGGCAGCTCGCAATCCAGCGACTCGAACACCGAACGGAAGCCGGGGACGACGCCCAGCATCAGGAAGGTCGTGATACCCAGCACGAGGCACATCGAGACGCACGGGTAGGTCATCGCCGACTTGATCTCGCGCCTGAGCTGCTCGGTGGATTCCATGTACTCGGCCAGTCGCACCAGGATCGTGTCCATCTGGCCCGAGACCTCGCCCGCGCGCACCATGCTGACGTAGAGCGGATCGAAGGCCTTGGGGCAGCACTCCATCGCCGTGGAGAGATCGACGCCCGCGCGCACCTCCGCGACCAGTCTCTCGCAGGTCATCTTCAACCCGGACGCCTCGGCCTGCTCGCCCAGGACCTCGAGGGCCTCGAGCAGCGCCAGACCCGAGCCGACCATGGTCGCCAGCTGCCGCGTGAACATGACCAGGTCGGTGCGCGAGGCCGAGGGCTTCTTGAGCACGCCCAGGAAGTTCTTGGGGCCCGGCGGCCTCTTCCTGACGGACTCGCCGCTCTCCTCGATCTTGAGAGCGACCAGGTTCTGCTTGCGGAGCTCGGCCGCGACCTCGCTCCGGTCGGCTGCGTTGATGGTTCCCTCGACGGTCTTGCCGCCGGGGCCTTTGGCTGCGTACTTGAAGGTGGTCACGTGTCGCTCCGGTGCGGTCAGGCCTTGATCTGGTCGTCTTCCATGGTCACGCGCAGGACTTCCTCCAGGGACGTCCGGCCACGCGCCGCGTTGAGCAAACCGACCTGTCGCAGGGTCAACATTCCCTGCCGCATGGCCTCGGCTTTCAGGTCCGCTACGGATCGGCGCTCGACGACCATGCGCTTGAGTGTGTCTCCCAGATAGAGGGTCTCGAGGATCGCGAAGCGTCCGCGGTACCCGCCGTTGCACCGTCCGCAGCCCCTGGGACTGGGCTGGAAGAGCGTCAGGCCCTCGAGAGAGGCCTGCGCGAAGCCCACCGAGAGGAGCTCCGCCCGGGGCAGCTCGATCGGCACACGGCAGCTCTCGCACAGCTTCCGCGCCAGGCGCTGAGCGCCGATGCACAGGAGTGAGCTCGAGACCAGGTAGGGGTCGACACCCATGTCGACGAGACGCGTGATCGTGCTCGCAGCGTCGTTGGTGTGCAGGGTCGAGAGAACGAGGTGGCCGGTCAGGGCGGCCTTGATCGCGATGTCGGCGGTCTCCGTGTCGCGGATCTCCCCCACCAGGATCACGTCCGGGTCCTGGCGCAGGATCGAGCGCAAGGCCAGCGAGAAGGTCAGGCCACGCTTGGGGTTCACGGGCACCTGGTTGACGCCGTCCATGCGGTATTCGACCGGGTCCTCGACGGTGACGACGTTGATGTCGATCGTCGCGACCTCGGCGACGCACGAGTACAGCGTGGTCGACTTGCCCGAGCCCGTGGGGCCCGTGACCAGCATCATCCCGTAGGGCGCGGTGATGGCCTTGCGAATGGCCTCCAGCGAGCTCGGCTCGTAGCCCATTCCGTCGAGCTTCAGCGCCAGGCTGCCCTGGTCGAGGATGCGCATGACCGCCTTCTCGCCGCCGACGACGGGGAGCACCGAGAGACGGAAGTCGATCGTGCGGCCTTCGTAGCGGATCTGGAACTTGCCGTCCTGGGGCGTGAAGCGCTCGGCGATGTCCAGCTGCGCCAGGATCTTGAGGCGCGAGATCAACGCGTTGAGCATGATCTTGGGCGGGCTCATCACGACCTTCATCGCGCCGTCGATGCGGTACCGCACGCGCAGCGCCTTGTCCCCCGGCTCCACGTGGATGTCGCTGGCCTTCTCCTTGAGCGCGCGCAAGAGGATCAGGTTGATCAGCTTCACCGCCGGAGCGTCATCGCCCGTGGTCGAGCCGGCCAGGTCGAGATCGTCGGCCTTGCTGTCGACCTTGACCTCCAGGTCGCCGCCGATCTTGACCTGATCCAGCAGGTTTTCGACCTGCTTGGCGTTGGTCTGGAAGACGCGCTCCATGGCGCGCTTGATCGCGACCGGGTTGGAGAGCACCTGCCGGATCTGGCATCCGGCGCGGCGCTTGATGTCGTCGAGCAGCAGGACGTCGAAGGGGTCGCTGACCGCGAGCGTCAGCTCTCCCCCGTTCTTCGCGATGGGCAGGATCGTGTGCTCCTGGCAGGTCTCCAGGGGCAGAACTTCGAGGGCGGCGGGATCCGGGGTGATGCGCGAGACGTCGATCGGGGGAACGCCGGCTGCGATCCCCAGCGCCTCCAGGAGCTTGTCCTCCTCCAGGACGCCGGAGGAGATGAGCGTCTCGAGCACGCTGCCGCCCTTCTCGCGCGCCCCGTTCCAGTCCGCCTCGGTGACGAGGCTTGCGTCGAGGAGCAGGCGGCGGATCTTGCCCGAGACTCGGACCATCAGGCCGCCCGGACCAGCGTCCGCAACTCAGAGGGATCGCCGATGTAGTGCTCGGCGATGTCGACGCTGATCTTGCCGCCCAGCACGAGGTCGGAGAGCGACTGCGCCATGGTCCGCATCTGCATCTTGCCGCCGGTCTGGATGTGCGAGTAGATCTGGTGGCCCTTCCCGTCCCGGATCAGGGCGCGGATCGCAGGGGTCGCCAACATGATCTCGGCCGCCAGGCATCTTCCGCGGCCAGCCTGCATCGGCAGGAGCTGCTGGCAGAAGACCGCCTCGAGCGTGAAGGAGAGCTGCGTGCGCACCTGCGCCTGCTGGTGGCTGGGGAACACGTCGATGATCCGGTTGACCGTCTGCACCGCGTCCGAGGTGTGCAGCGTGCCGAGCGTCAGGTGCCCCGTCTCCGCGAGCGTCAACGCGGCCTCGATCGTCTCGTGGTCGCGCAATTCGCCCACGAGCACGTAATCGGGGTCCTGGCGTAGCACGCTGCGCAGCGCGGCGCTGAAGCCCTTGGTGTCCGAGCCGACCTCGCGCTGCGTGACGAGGCAGCGCTGGTGGCGGTGCGTGAACTCGACCGGGTCCTCGATCGTGACGATGTGACCGTTCTGGTTCTTGTTGATGTAATCGATCATGGCCGCCAGGGTGGTCGACTTGCCCGAGCCCGTGACACCCGTGACCAGGACCAGCCCCGAGTGGGTGTTGCAGATCCTCTCGCACACGCTCTTGGGCAGCCCGAGGCGATCGAAATCGGGGATCTGGTAGGGGATCGCACGCATGACCGCGCACACCGACCCGCGCTGGTAGAACACGTTGGCACGGAAGCGCCCGCTCCCTTCGAGGCCGAACGAGCAGTCCAGCTCGAGCTCGCGGTCGAGCTTGGCGATCTGGTCGGAGGTCAGGACGCTGGTCGAAAGGCGCCGCGCCTCGTCCGGATTGAGCGGCGGGTGCTCCACGGGCAGGAGCTCGCCGTCGATGCGGATCCGGGGCGGCGTGCCGACGGAAATGTGCAGGTCCGAACCACCCTGGCGCACGAGTAGCGCCAGGAGCTCTTCCATGGTGATCATGGGTGCGTCCTTCTCGAGGGAAAACGGGGTGCTTCCTCATCGGTCGGGTCGGCGACTGGACTGGAGCGCGGAGCCCGATCCGACCCCTCCCCGCCCTTCCGCCGACCCGGCCGGGATCGTTAGGATGCTCCGCCCTCGATCCATCTCCGATCCGGGAGCCGCACCGCCCCCCCGCTGCCAGAAGCCCCGATGACCACCGCCCCTCAGAACACCCGCAACATCGCCTTCGTCGGCCACCCCTCCTCGGGCAAGACGACGCTGGTCGACGCCCTGGCGCATCTCGTCGGCGCCTCGCCGCGCAAGGGCTCCGTCGCGGAGAAGACCAGCATCTGCGACACCGAGCCCGAGGAGCAGGAGAAGGGCCATACCCTGCAGCTCGCGGCGGTCTCGGCGTCCTGGCACGGCAAGCAGTGGACGTTCCTGGACACCCCCGGCTACCCGGAGTTCGTGGCCGAGACCGGGGGTGCGCTCTTCAGCGCCGACCTCGTTGCGGGCGTGGTGAGCTGCGCCTCCGCGGTCAGCTACAACCTGCGCAGGAAGATGGAGGCCGCGCGGGAACTCGGTCGCGCGCGCGCGATCATCCTGACCCACCTCGATGGCGAGAACGCCGACTTCGAGGAGACGGTCGAGGCCCTGCACGCCGCGCTCGGCAATTCCGCGGTTCCGTTCCTGCTGCCCGATCACTCGGGCCCGAGCTTCTCGGGCGTGCGGCGGACGCTCCAGGATCCCGAGAGCCCCTGGCGACAGGCGCTCCTCGATCAGGTGATGGACGCCTGCGACGACGAGGACCTGCTGAACCGCTACCTGGAGACCCAGGCGCTGGACGAAGAAGCGCTGAGGAAGCTCCTCCCCAAGGCGCTCTCCACCGGCTCGCTCGTTCCGATCCTCGTGTGCAATCCGGAGAGCGGGCTGGGAGTGCCCGAGGTCCTCGACTTTTTCGAGCAGTTCGGGCCCGGCGCAGACGCGGTTCCCTTCCGCGAGGAGGGCGGGTCAGCCATTGTCCCTGATCCTGCGGGCGAACTGCTCGCGGTCGTGTTCAACGTCAAGTCCGACCCGCACGTGGGCAAGGTGTGCCTGGCGCGCGTGCTGCGCGGGACCCTCTCTGCGACGAGCCAGGTCGCCGGGCCGCGCTCGACGGAAAAGGGCGAGAAGTTGGGGGGCCTGTTCCGCTTGGTCGGCAAGAAGCGCGAGCCCCTCGACGCCGCCGGCCCGGGCGAGATCGCGGCGTTTTCCAAGGTCGAGACGATCGCGCTCTACGAGACCTTCACCGCGGCGGGCAGGCAGGTCCCGCGCGTCCTGATTCCCCTCCCCCCCGCGCCGATCGTTGCGGTCGCTGTCCAGCCCAAGACCCGCGCCGACGAGCAGAAGATCGGCGAGGCGTTGCACAAGATCGAGGCCGAGGACCCGACCTTCAAGGTCGAGCACGTGCCCGAGACGCACGAGATGATCGTCCGCGGCATGAGCGACCTCCACTTGCAGGTGGTCGAGGCCCGCCTCAAGCGCCGCTTCGGCGTCGAGGTCACCACGCACACGCCGCGGATCGCCTACCGAGAGACGATCACCAAGCCGGCCGAGGGCCACCACCGTCACAAGAAGCAGACCGGCGGGCGCGGCCAGTTCGGCGAGTGCTTCCTGCGCGTTCGGCCGCAGCCGCAGGGCACTGGCTTCGTGTTCACCGACGGGGTCGTGGGAGGCTCGATCCCGCGCAACCTGATCCCAGCCGTGGAAAAGGGGATCCGCGAGATGCTCGGGCAGGGCGTCCTGACGCACAGCCAGGTGGTCGACCTCGAGGTCGAGCTTTACGACGGCAAGTTCCACGAGGTCGACTCCGACGAAGCCAGCTTCAAGATCGCCGGAGCGCGCGCCTTTCGCGACGGCTTCGTGAAGGGCCATCCGGTCCTCCTCGAACCGATCATGGAGGTCGAGATCCGTGCACCGACCCACGCGGCCGGGACGATCTTCTCCGACCTCACCAGCCACCGCCGCGGTCACGTGATCGACCAGGGCAACGAGGCCGACGGCGCGGTGACGATCATCAAGGCGCAGGTGCCCCTGGCGACCGTGCAGACCTACCACCGCGATCTGAAGTCGCAGACCGCGGGCGAGGGGAGCTACACGATGAAGCTTTCGCACTACGCGCAAGTGCCACCCGTGGAGCAGCAGAAGGTGCTCGCGCAGTTCGGGAAGAAGCACGCGGAAGAGGAGTAGGCGCCCGCCGCGAGTCCTACTTGAACTCCGCGTTCGCCCCGCCGCGGACGGCGGGGCGAACGCGGAGTTCGGGGGCGGACTAGCGCTCTAGGTCTCGGTCAATGTGCCTGGTGCACGACGATCTCGACACGACGGTTCTTGGCCTTCTCCGCATCTCCCTTGTTGGGCGAGACCGGATCGTACTGCCCGTGGCCGGCGACGATGCACTGGTCGTCCTTGATACCGCACTCCTCGACCAGATAGGTGAGCACCGCCATCGCGCGAGAGATCGACAGCTCGCGGTTCGAGGTGAACTTCGACTTCTTGATCGGGTCGGTGTCGGTGTGCCCCTCGATCGCGTACTTGGCCCCGACGTACTGCTTCTTCAGCGTCGACGCGACTTCCTTGAGAGCCTTCTGTCCGTCCTTCGACAAGGTGGCCTGCCCCGACGGAAAGGTGATCGACGAGGGGATCGAGATCACCATGTTTCCGTCGCGCATCCCGTAGCTGATGCCCATGCTGTCGAGCTCGGGGAACTTCGTCTCGGATGGCGCGGCCGACTCGGCGGTCTTCGCGCTCGCCTCCACGACCTCGCCGCGCGCCGTGTCGAAATCGCTCTTCTGCCTCTGGATCTGGGCCTTGAGCGCGGCGCGTTCCTCGCGCAGGCCGCGGATCTCCGCTTCCTTCTCGTCCATCGCCTGTTGGTAGCCGCGGCTGCTGACGCAACCGGTCTGGACGAGCGACAGCAACAACCATCCGGCGATCGAAAGCCGGGACAAGCTCTTCACCTTCATCGAGTCCGAGGTCCCCTCATGTTGGGCGCGGTGTGCTCCGCGCGAGCGCTTCCTTGCGTCCCTGCGGCGGCTCATGGGCTTCACGGCTAGCCGTATCGCAGGAGTCCGCTGATATCCTTCCAATACAGCAGGACGATTCCAATACCCAGCGCGAGGTAGGGACCGAATGGGACGTAGCGTCCCGCCACCCGCGCCACCTGCAGGCTCCGCCCGAGACCCGGCCTTCGGCCGCGGGAGCGGGCCCGCGCGCGCAGCAGCAGGAAGAAGCGCAGCAGGTTGAGGACGCCGACCACCGAGGCGGATAGCGAGGCGATCATCAGGGCCCACAGGACACCCCCCGGTCCCAGGAAGCCTCCGCCGGCGGCGAGCAGCTTGACGTCGCCGAGGCCCATCGCGTCCCGTCCGTAGAGGCGACCCCCGACCCAGCCGATGCCCCACAGCATCCCCGCCCCCGCGAGCATCCCCCCCAGGCAGCCCGTCAGAGCCCCCAGATGAGAGACCGGGGCGAGGCCTCCCGGCGTCAGCCACAGGGCGAGGCGAGTGTCGTCGTGCAGGGCCGGCAGGAGGAGGACGGCGAGGGGAGCCAGGACGATCCCGCCGATCGAGACCTCGTCGGGGATCTCGTAGCAGTCGAAGTCGACGAACGTGGCGACGACGAGGCCCGAGAGGACGACCGTGCGAATCACGCACAGTCCGAGCTGGGTGGTCCAGCCCTCTTGCGCCACGTTCCATTGCGAGGCCGCGAGCCACCACAGGATCGCGCTCAGCACCTCGACCAGCGGATAGCGCCAAGGGATCCTCCATCCGCAGGTCCGGCATCGCCCGCGCAGGACCACCCACGAGATCAGCGGGAGGTTCTCCTTCCACGTGAGCGTCGTCTTGCAGCTCGGGCATCGCGAGCGCCGCGGATGCGAGACGCTCTCCCCCTCCAGTGGAAAGCGGTGGATGGCGACGTTCAGGAACGACCCCACGAACAGGCCCAGGAAGGCCCACCAAGCCTGGAACCAAGGCAGGGGTATCTCCAGGTGCATCAGCGCTCGCTCCCGGTCGAGCCCGGACGCAGCGCGGGCTGCTCCCAGGCGAGGTGCACGTAGTCGACCCAGGGCGGGTCCCAGATCCCTCCGGGTTCGATCTCGAGCTCGATCAGGAACTGGAGGGGGCCAGGCGGATCGAGGAGCAGGGGACTGTCGACCGACGCGAGGTCCGAGGCGACGCGCGGCGAGCCGGACAGCTCGCGCAGGTAGCGGACGCGCCATCCCGGGCGGTCCTCGAGACCCTTCCTCCCGGGGCGTCCGCCGACCTCGGGCGGCAGCCAGCGCAGCACCTCGCCACGCGGCGGGATCGGACCCGACAGCGCGGCGAAGCGAAGCGCTCTGGCCAGCGGGTTGGCTCCCTGGGGCTCATCCACCACCAGCACCGGGGACGTGGTCGGGGGGGGAAAGATGTCGAACCCGCCGCCGACTCCGACGCCCCCGCACCGGAGCAGGAAGACTGCGCCGACAGCTCCCGTCCCGCGCACCGAGCCCGTGACGCGGATCGTGCCGCCTGCGACGAGGAGCAGCGGAGTGGTGGTCGAGAGCGACTTCTCGATGGAGAGGTCCCCGCCTGCGATCAGAACGGTCCAGTTCCAGTCGGCGGCTCTCGCCCTCGCGAGCCACTCACTCAAGGTCTCGTCGCTGGGCTTGTTCGAGCCCGGCCTGGAAAGTTCGGCCCACCTCGCGAGCGTCGGGTCCCCGGCGGTCTCCCGTTGCGCATCCCCAGGCTGTTCGCGAGTCAAGGTGCCACGGATCGACATGCGCCCCTGACAACGAAGGGCGACGAGCCCGGGCTTCGGGCTCAGGCTGCAGCTCTCGCCTTCGACGAGCTCGATCGAGAGCGCCTGCACGTCGGTCCGCTCCTCGCTTCCACCCAGTGCGACGGCCCCGTCCGCGCCGCTGCCGGCCGCCGCGGGATAGCGCACCTCGACCCGACCGGTATCACCCCAGAAGGCGGTGCCGTCGTAACCGGGCAAGGCGACGGGCGAGCGGAGAAGGGTGGTCGTGAACTCCTCGCGCAGCGTGGGGCGCCCGGCGTCGGCAGCCGCGTCGCGGACGAGGATCGGGAAGGTGGATGAGGGCGCGTCGCAAAGGACCGGCTTTCCGCCGAAGTCGCGTAGAAGCGGGTCGCGGTCGGCGGCTCCCGCCATCAGGCTCATCATCCACGTGCCTCCGGACCTTCGCAGCCCGTGCTCGGGCGTCACCTCGATGAGGCAGGCTCGGCGCTCGCGTTCCCACGCCTCCGGCGACGCCGAGGAACGCACCGTGGCCGGACGCGGGCGCCGCGCAGCCTCGGCGTGGTTCTCGACGACGCGCACGCGCACACCGACATCCTCGAGCGAATCCTCGGAGCGCAGCCGGAAGGCTTCCTCGCGAACACTCGAGGGGTCGAGAGGCTTGTCACAGGCGAGGTAGATCGGGTCCTGCGTCCCGATCAGCCCGCCCTGGCCCCCCGCAGCGGGGAAGAGCCTCAGGAAGCCCACCCGATCCTGCATCCGGTCCTCGAACACGAGGCCGCTGCGCGGCTGGCTGACGTGCACGGTGTGGAACGACCAGGTGCGCGTCTTCTCCAGCACGGCCCCCTTTGCGCTGCGCAAGCCCTCGGGGCGCGGAAAGCCGGCGAGCGTCACGGTGTAACGCGTGTCGGGCAGATAGCCGCCGTCGGAGAGGTCCCGCTCGAGGACGGGGGCGGGGACGAAGCGCACCTTGTCGATCTCGACCTGCAGCGCGCCGTGCGCGAGGCGACCGTCGGCGGAGAGGATCTCGACGCTGGCGCCGGTCACCGAGGTCGGATCGATCTCCTCGCTGAAGTAGAAGACGAGTTCCTCGTTGAGGAACAGGCCCTCGGGGTTCGAGGGGCGGATATGCGTGAGCCTGAACGGGACGGTCGCTGCAGCGGCCTCGAAGCGCGTGCAGGCCCCAGCCAGCGTGATTCCGACCGCGGCCGAGAGCCGCGACCAGCGCCCTCGGGCGGTCCAGACCGCTCGGGGAACGCGATGGAGTCGTGATCGGAGGGAGCGCGAAAGCACGCAGGCATTGAACCAAGTCGCCGGGTGAGCCTGAAGCGCCGTCGCGGGACGCCTCCCGGCGACCCGCCCGGGAGCGCCGCGCCGATCGCGGGCGCGCAGGCTCTTCCGAGACGCAGGGACCCGGCCTCGAGCCGGGTCCCCTGGCCACAGACGCGAGCCCCCGTCAGAACTTGAACGGCACGCGGAAGAAGTCGAGGCTCGGGATCGGCGTGTCGAAGGTGAGCGGCGCCCCGTTCGCGCTGATGTCGAAGCTGATCCGGAAGCGGAGGAAGCGGTAGTCGGGGTTCGCTCCCGTGTTGGGATCGAGGAGCG
>JBGPOP010000004.1:0-151270 GCA_041488095.1 Planctomycetota bacterium | reverse complement strand
TTCTTCTTCGCGGCGGTCTCTCGCTGCGGCTGTTCGGCATGGACATCCGCGATCGTCGGGGAGCACGCGCGTCGCGCCTGCGCTGCGCGGGACGAGCCTTGATCCTGGGGTCGCCCCTCGTCGCTTTCGTCCTCGCCCTCGCCGTTCTCCCGACGTCGTCGGGGGGCGTGCTCGCCCCGCTGGCCCTGGCCCTGATGGCGGTCTTTGGCCTCGGCCTGGTCTGGTCGGTGTGGAGCCCGACGCGCGGTCCTCACGACCTGATCGCGGGCACGCGGCTCGTGCCGCGGTGAACCCGACTTCCGGCCGCCCGGCTGCGTTTCCCTACAGCGTGACCTGGAAGAGTCCCTTGACCCACTCGTTGAACACCGTGTAGTTCGCCTGCCTCGAGACCTCCGCGAAGAGCAGCGGCGGCGAGTCGCCGAGCATCATCCCCAAACCCTCGATCGCGGCGGCACGGCGGACGCTCGGGCCCGAATCGCCGCGGGCGAGCTCGCTCAGGGCCATGAAGGCCTCCACCGAACCGTGGAAGGAGAGTGCCGTCGCGGCGAGTCCCTGCAAGCCGGGCTCGCGCAGCCGCTGGAGCGCGCTCATCAGGGCCGGCGCGTCCTCGCGGCGGCCGAGGTAGCCGAGCGCGGCCGCGATCGACGCTTGCACGACGGGCGAGTCCTCCGGATCCAGCCGCGCACGCAGCGCGGTGATCGAGGCCTCCCCGCCGAGAAGCGCGAGCGCGGTGGCAGCGTACATGCGCTGGCGCGGGTCGGAGGCGTGCGCCAGGCCATCCCGGATCGCGGGCCGCGAGAGCTCGTCGCGCGCGAGCCCCGCCGCGATCCAATAGGCGGCGGTGGCTTCGCGGCTCTTCTCGCGGGTCGACGCTTCCCGGATCGCCTTGGCGATGGCGGGATCTCCCTCGGAGCGCGCCAGGATCCCCAGCGCGAGCGCGCCCCACTTGCGCATCCCGGTATCCCCGTCCTTCAGGGCGCGCATGAGACGGTCGCTGGCCTTCTCGCCGCCCTGCCTGCCGATCGAGATCAGGATGAAGCCTCGCGTCAACGGTTCGGGCTCGAGCTCGAAGGCGGCGAAGAGCGAAGGCAGGGCTTCGGGGTCACGGACACTCCCCAACGCGAGCGCCGCCGAGCGGCGCAGATCGAGCCGCGGGCCGGAAAGGAACCGCTCGAGACGGGCGGGCGCTCCGCTGTCGCTCGATTGGCGCAGGCACTCGGCCGCGCGGCAGCGCACGCTCGGAGAAAGGCTCACGTCGTCGGCCATCTCCAGGGCCAGCCTTCCGATCTCGGCGCAAGGCGCGAGCGTCTGGTAGATCAGGGCCGCCGTCGCGACCGCCTCGCGATCCGCGGTACTGCGCTCTCGCGCGATCCGCGCGACCTCGCCGTCGACCCGTGGGTCGAAGCCGCCGCGCCTGCCCAGCGCGAGGGCCACGATCGCGAGCGGGGAAGCGTAGGGCGAGACCCGTTGCTTCGAGCCCGCGACCGGAGTGCCATCGCGGGCGATGGCGAGCAGGGGCAGCACGCCTTCAGCCGCGCCGCTCGCACCCAACGCCAGGATCGCATGCTCGCGCACCTCGGCGTTCGGATCGGAGAGCAGGCGCAGGAGGGGCTCGACCGCCTCGCCGCGCGCGACGCGCGAGAGCGCGATCGCAGCGGCCGACCGGATCTCCGCGTCGGGATCGGAGAGGGCTCCGACGAGCACCGGACCCAGAGAGCGCCGCGCGACGCCGCTGCGCGCATCGAGCAGGCTCTCGGGGTCGTCCCCGGTGGCAGGCAGACCCCACAGGCCCAGGCGGTTCGGCCGCAGGAACTCCATCTTGTTGTACTCCCACCACAGCCACCAGCCGTCGTCGCTCTCGGTCGTGAGAGCGACCGGCGTGGGCAGGCCCGGCGAGTGAGGCGCTGCCGCAGGGGTCGGCGCGTTCGGGGCAGCGGTCGTGGGTGTCGGGGCGGCGGGCCCGGCAGGAGCGCTCGAAGCTCCGGTTCCGCTGGGCGGCGCGCTGTCGCCGGGTCCTCCGTACCGGGGCGGTGGACCTACGCGTTGGCCGGCAGGTGGTTTGCCGCGCGAGGTGACGTCGAACACGGGCGGCCCCTGGAGGCCGAGGGCGATCGAGGACAGGGAGAGAGCAGCGAAGATCGGAGCGAAGTTCGGGCGCGGCATCGTTCACCTTTCGGCTCGAGGCGGGGCCGCGGCATAGCAAATCGCGAACCCTGGAGGGCCGCGCGATGCCGATGGACGCGGGCCGCCGGGACCCCGCCGCTTTCAGCGACATTGGTCCCGCCCGAGGGGCGCGGGCTGCGTTCCGACAAGGTGACGGACGCGGCCCGATGGCCACGCGGGCGGGCTCAGACCGGCGTCAGCCAGCCGTAGCGGTCCGCGAACTCGCCGTGGAGGACGCCGAAGAAGCGCTCTTGGAGGGTCTGAGTGATCGGACCCCGCGCGCCCGAGCCCACCGGCTTCCGGTCGACGCTGCGGATCGGCGTGATCTCCGCCGCCGTGCCGGTGAAAAAGAGCTCGTCGGCCGTGTACAGCATCTCGCGCGGGATGCGCATCTGGACCAGCGGGATCGAGAGGTCCGAGGCGAGCTGGATCGTGATCGCGCGCGTCACGCCAGCCAGGATCGAGGCCCCGATCGGCGGCGTGTGCAGCCGGCCGCCCTGGACCAGGAACAGGTTCTGTCCGCTGCCTTCGCTGACGTAGCCCCCGACGTCGAGCACGAGGCCCTCGTGGTAGCCGTGCGCCCGCGCCTCGCACACGACGAGCTGCGAGTTGACGTAGTTGCCCGCGACCTTGGCCATCGCGGGCAGCGTGTCGGGCGCCATCCGCCGCCAGCTCGACACGCCGGCGTCGACCCCCTTCTCGCGCGCGTCGGAGCCGAAGTGGGTGACCCAGGGGAAGGTCGCGATCGCCATCTCGACCGGGCACTCGTCGGGGAACACGCCGAGCGCCCCGTATCCGCGCCAGGCGATCGGGCGGATGTAGCAGTAGTCGTGGCCGTTGCGCTTCACGGTCTCGAGGATCGCTTCGCGCACCTCAGCGGGTTCGAAGCGCAGGGGGAGGTCCACGATCTTGCAGGAGTTGAAGAACCGCGCCACGTGCGCGTCGAGCGCGAGCACCGCCGTCCCCTTCGACGTCGCGTAGGCGCGGATGCCCTCGAAGACGTTCGATCCGTAGTGGAGGCCGTGCGAGAGGACGTGGATCTGCGCCTTGTCCCAGGGCACGAACTCGCCGTTCATCCAGATGAAGGGGGACGGGGTGAGCTTCATGCCGTGAATGGTACGATCCAGGGCCCGTCCGGCGGAACCGGCGGGCGGCCAAGAACCCGTCTGACCGCCATGAGCACCCCGATCGGCACGGCCCCGCACGGCCAGAACCTCGTCATCGAGACGCAGAACGGCTGCGTGATCATCGGCCGCTTCGACAGCACCAACGGTTTCCAGGTCCTGATGCACGATTGCGACGTGTGGGACCCGCCGCCGGGTGCCGACCCCGAGACGTACATCCGCGAGACGGCGACGTACGGTGTCGACGTCAAGAAGAAGGACTTCGCCTTCGACGCCGCATCGGTCGTGCGCTGGCGCAAGCTCGGGGACGTGGCGAAGCTGGCGTGACCGGACGCGGCCAAGGTCGACCCCGACTCAGCTCACCTCCCAAGTCTCGCCCGACCAGATCAGGTCACGCAGCTTGCCCGGCCCACGCTTCGCGATCGCGGCCGCGACCTGCCGGTTGATCTCCTGGTCGTAGGTCGGCTCCTCGACCGAGCGGAAGATCCCGATCGGCACGGGCTTCTCGGGCTTCTCGAGGTCCATCTCCGCCAGCACGTAGGCCGGCGCGCCGGACTTCGTCGACGCGTTCCACACGGTCGCCTCTGCGGCGGACACGACCTTCGTCTCCATGGCGTCGATCTTGATCCCCTTGTCGGAGTTCTTGCCGTACACGAGCGGCTTGCCCGGCCGCAGGTCGACCGTGCGGTCATCGCGCACGTCGCGCGCGGCGATGTCGTCGAACGCGCCGTCGTTGAAGATGTTGCAGTTCTGATAGATCTCGACGAAGCTCGCGCCCTTGTGCTGCGCGGCGGCTTCGAGGACGCCCTGCATGTGCTTCTGGTGCGTGTCGATCGTGCGCGCGACGAAAGTCGCGTTGCAGCCCAGCGCGAAGGCGAGCGGGTTGAACGGCCGGTCGATCGTCCCCATGGGCGAGCTTTTCGTCTTCTGGCCCACCGGCGACGTCGGCGAGTACTGGCCCTTCGTCAGCCCGTAGATCTGGTTGTTGAAGAGCAGGATCTTGACGTCGACGTTGCGGCGCAGGATGTGCGCGAGGTGGTTCCCACCGATCGAGAGGCCGTCGCCGTCTCCGGTCGCGAGCCACACCGAGAGCTTCGGGTTCGCGGACTTGATCCCCGTCGCGAACGCCGGCGCGCGCCCGTGGATCGAGTGCAGCCCGTAGGTGTTCATGTAGTAGGGAAAGCGCGAGGAGCAGCCGATCCCGCTGACGAACACGATGTCGTGCCGCGGGATGCCGAGGCCCGCCATCACGGTCTGGACCATGTTCAGGATCGCGTAGTCGCCGCAACCCGGGCACCACCGGACCTCCTGGTCCGACTTGAAGTCCTTCTTGGTCACCGGGGCGGGGCCCGGGGTGGTCATCGGAGCGGTCGTCGTCTCATGTGCCATCGCTACTTCTCCATCAGGCTGAGGACGCGCTGCGTGATCTCGTCAACCCGGAACGGCTGACCCTGCACCTTGGGGTAGCTCACGAAGTTGTGGTGCGGATACTCGCTGCGCAGGACGCGCACCATCTGGCCGAGGTTCATCTCGGGCACGAGGATGCTCGTGTACCGCCCGAAGATGTCGTCGAGCCCGTGCGGCAGCGGCCACACGTGTCTCAGGTGCATCCGCGCGACCTTGACGCCTTCCTTCTGCAGCTGCTCGATCGCGCCGGTGATCGTTCCCAGGGTCGAGCCCCAGCCGAGCACGAGGACTTCGCCCTTCGCGGGTCCGTGCACCTTCGGCGTCGGGATCGACTCGCGCACGGCCATCACCTTCTGGGCGCGCAGCTTGACCATGAACTCGTGGTTCTCGGCGTCGTAGCTGATGTTGCCGGTGAGGTGCTCCTTCTCGAGGCCGCCGACGCGGTGCTCGAGGCCGGGCGTGCCCGGCTTGACCCACGGCCGCGCGAGGCGCTCGTCGCGGCTGTAGGGTTGGAAGTCCTTGGGATCCGAGCGGAAGGTCACCGGGAAGCTCGGCAGATCCTCGACCTCCGGCAGCTTCCAAGGCTCAGAGCCGTTGGCGATGTAGCCGTCCGAGAGCAGGACCACCGGCGTCATGTACTGCACCGCGATGCGGCAGGCCTCGACCGCGCAATCGAATGCGTCCGACGGCGTCGCGCAGGCGACGACGGGGAGCCAGGCCTCGCTGTTGCGGCCGAAGATCACCTGCAGGAGGTCGGCCTGCTCGGTCTTCGTCGGCAGGCCGGTCGAAGGGCCGCCGCGCTGCACGTCGACGATCACCAGCGGAAGCTCGATCGCGATGGCGAGGCCGATGCCCTCCTGCTTGAGCGCCATGCCCGGCCCGGAGGTCGCGGTCGCGCCGAGGCGTCCCACGAAGGAGCTGCCGATCGCGGAACACACGGCCGCGATCTCGTCCTCGGCCTGCATGGTCATCACGCCGTGGTTCTTGTACGCCGCGAGCTGCTCGAGGATCGGCGAGGCGGGCGTGATCGGGTAGGAGCCGAAGAAGAGCTTGAGCCCGGCCCGCTCCGCGCCCGCGACGAGGCCCATCGCAACCGCCTGATTGCCCATGATGTTGCGGTACGTGCCTTTGGGCATCGTCTCGCACTTGGGCACCTCGTAGCGGCCCTGGAACAGCTCGTGGATGTCGCCCGCGTTGTAGCCGGCGCGCAGGGCTTTCTGGTTCGCCTCGACGAGATCGGGCGTCTTCGCGAACTTGTCCGCGAGCCACGCCAGCGTGGGATCGAGAGGACGGTTGTAGAGCCAGTACATCAGACCCAGCGTGTAGAAGTTCTTGCAGCGCTGGACCTCCTTCGGCGAGAGCGGCGAGCCCAGGAGCGCGTCGGCGACCCGCTTGTTGATGTCGATCTGGATCACCCGATAGCCATCGAGCGACCCGTCGGTCAACGGGTTCTTGTCGAGGCGCGCCTTGGCGAGGTCCTGCTCCTTGAACTGCCCGGTGTTGACGATGAGGACCCCGCCGGGCTTCAGGTCGTGGAGGTTGACGGCCAGCGCCGCAGGATTCATCGCGACGAGCACGTCGGGGGCGTCGCCGGGTGTGTGGATGTCGGTCGACGCGAAGCGGATCTGGAAACCCGACACGCCCGGCCGCGTTCCCGCAGGAGCGCGGATCTCGGCCGGGAAGTCGGGAAAGGTCGCCAGGTCGTTCCCGAACAGGGCCGAAGTCTGGGTGAACTGGTTGCCGGTGATCTGCATGCCGTCGCCGGAGTCGCCGGCGAAGCGGATCACCACGCTCTCGAACTTCTGCAGGCGATCTTCGACGCCCGCTTGGGGAGGAATGCTCATCGTTCTCCAACTTGCCTCGGAGGGGACCGCCCGAGCGGCCGACCGGAGGCGCACCTTGCCACGACACAGAGCCCGGCTCGCTCTCCCCGGGATGCGCAGGGCCCCCTCGGATTCCCCCCTCATCCCTTCGGGCAGAACGAGCCGGCATTAGGATAGCCCAGCCTCGTCCGAGTCACCTCCACTCTCTGCCGCCTTCGGTGCCCCGGCCGCGTCCCGAGACCCCCGCAAGCGCGGCCCGGCGACCGGGAAAGGTGCAAGGGCGGATCGCATCGATCAGACTGCCTGCGCCCATTTCCGTATGGACGGTCCCCTCTTCGCCAGCGCCCTGTCCACCGACCCGAACTCGGATGCAGCGCTCGACGAGATCGTGCGCGGGGTGCTCGCGGGCCTCGCCGGCCGCAAGCCGGACTTCGCGGCCGTGTTCATGACGCACCACCATGGCACCGCGATCGAGAGCCTGGGCCCGCGGATCGCCGCGGGGACGGGCGCTCGCGTGGTGATCGGCTGCACGGGCGAGGGGATCGTCGGGGCGACGAAGGAGGTCGAGCGGGGAGCTGCGGTGTCGCTGTTCGGTGGCGCGCTGCCGGAGACCGAGCTCCGGCCGTTCGTCGTGGAGGCGCGGCAGGAGGACGAGGGTCGGATCGGCTTCACCAGGATGCCCGAGGTGCACGACCGGGCGCGCGCGAGCGTCCTGCTCTTCGCCGATCCGTTCTCGTTCCCGGCCGCCGAGTACCTGGAGGCCCTGAACCGCGAGATGCCGGGGGTCCCCGTCGTCGGAGGCATGGCGAGCGGAGGCAACGGTCCGGGCCAGAACCTGCTCGTCACCGGGGAGGGCGTCGTCGAGAGCGGCGCGGTCGGAGTCGTCGTCGAAGGCGCGGTCGAGGTCCGCTCGGTCGTCAGCCAGGGCTGCCGGCCGGTGGGCAAGCCGTGGGTGGTCACGGCCTGCAAGGACAACCTGATCCAGAAGCTCGGCGGCAAGGCTGCGGTGCAGGTGCTCATGGAGACCTTGCAGGGCGTCCCGGAGGCGGACCGCAATCTCCTGCAGAGCCGGCCCTTCCTTGGACTCGCCCTCGACCCGACCAAGAGCAGCTTCGAGCGCGGGGACTTCATCGTCAGGATGTTGATCGGCATCGAGCCCCAGCAAGGGGCGATCGCGGTCGGGGAGAGCGGGCTACACGCCGGCCAGACCGTGCAGTTCCTCGTGCGGGACGCGGCCTCGGCGGGAGAGGATCTGGTCGCACTGATGCGCGAGCGGGTCGGACCGGGGATCGGGAACACTTCCTCGCAGGGGGCGCTCGTCTTCACGTGCAACGGCAGGGGAACGCGGATGTTCCCGAAGCCCGACCACGACATCGGCTGCATCCAGTCGGCGTTCGAGAAGGTGGTGCCGGCGTCCGGGTTCTTCGCCATGGGCGAGATCGGTCCGGTCGGGGGGAGGAACTTCCTCCACGGGTTCACGGCCAGCGTGGCGGTGTTCCGGGCCCGGCGATAGAAATACCGGGCGGAGGAGGGCGCACAGCGGCGCCCCCGTTCCGCAAGGCGCATCCACCGCCCCAGAAAGGTGTCCTCGTGAAGAAGCTCTTGCTCGTCGCCGCCGGGATCTTCGTCCTCTTCATCCTCTCCATCGGGATCTTCGCCGTCGGCTGCGTGGTCCACGGTGCTCGGAGCTTCAGCTTCGGCCTCGGCGAGAAGTCGACGCGGGCGGAGACGCACGCGCTCGAGATCGCGAAGGGCGGGACCCTCGAGGTCGACCTCGCGGGCGGAGATGTCCGGGTGAAGACCTCGGAGGATGCGCCCAGCCTCTCGGCCACGGTCACCACGTGGGCCGGCTCGAGGGAGGAGGCCGACAAGGCGCTCGCACGGGCCAAATTGGAGATCTCGAAGAACGGCGACGGCTTGCGGGTGACGCTGGTCGATGCGACGACGGAGAAGGAGATCACGGGCGGCCACGCGCGGTCCACGGCCCAGGCGGACCTCGAGATCCGCGTTCCGGCGGGGGTACGCCTCGAGATCAAGACCGAATCGGGCGACGTCGAGGCCGAGGGTCCGTTCGCTGCCTCGAAGGTGCACTCCTCCTACGGCTCGGTGCGGATCAAGAGCGTCGAGGGCGAGCTGGAAGCCACGTCCGATTCAGGCGACGTGTCGGTCGCCGGAGTGCGCGGCAAGAGCTTCGTCGCGAAGTCGAGCTACGGGAAGGTCGAGGTCGTCGACTGCGAGTCGGCCGGGATCGAAGCGCGGAGCAGCTCGGGGGACGTGCGGCTCCAGGACGTCCGCGGCGAGCGCCTCCGTGTCGGGAGCGACTACGGCGACGTGCGGCTCCTGCGCGTGAGCGGCGACATCGAAGCGAAGCTCTCCTCGGGAAGCGTGCACGCGGTGGGCCTGACCGGACCGCGGGCCTCGATCTCCACCGACTATGGGGAGGTGAACGTCGAGAAGGCCTCGGGAATCCTCGAAGCGCACAGCTCGAGCGGGGACGTGCGGGTCAAGGGCTTCGAAGGCACGCTGCAGGCGCACTCGAGCTACGGAGCCGTCGACGTCGAGGGGGTGTTCGCGGAGCTGACGCTCGACTCGAGCTCGGGCGACGTAACGGCTCGGGCGCTGTCGGGGAGCAAGATCGAGAAGGGATGGAAGCTCTCGTCATCCTACGGCAGCGTGAAGCTCGCCGCGGCCGAAAGCTTCGCTTGCGATCTCGACGCGAATACGGAGTACGGAGCGGTCGCTCTCGGGTTCCCGATCGAGGTCGCGCCGGGCGTGCTGAAGAAGGGGACGCAGTCGGTGAAGGGCAAGCTGAACGGCGGGGGCGGGGTGGTCGAGATCCGTTGCACGAGCGGCGACGTGAGCGTCGGACCGCTGGGGCGGTAGCCGGCGGGGGCAGGCTTCGCGGTCGCGGCGAGGACGGTTAGCATCTTCGCCGTGGAGTACGCAGCCCTTGGAATTGCCCTGCTCGCGCTGATCGTGGCGCTCGTCGCGAGGAGCACCGCCTCGAAGCTGCGGCCGGGGATCGAGGATGGAAAGACCGATGCGCGCCGCCGCGCCGAGAACGTGAAGGAGGAGACCGGCGAGGAGATCGAGACCCTGAGGCGGGCCGTGAGCCGCATCGCCGCCGGCGAGAAGCTCACGCCGGAGATGGTGCTCGAGGGACGGCTGTGGCGCGAGGCATCGCCGGACGAAGGCAAGCGGATGATCGCGGGTGGCGGAGCGCGCGTGATCGACGTGCGCACGCCGCAGGAAACGGCGGCGGGGATCATCCCGGGCGCGCTGCTGATCCCCGTGCAGGAGATCGAAGCGCGGTGGAAGGAGATCCCGAAGGACGGGAAGACGACGCTCGTCTACTGCGCGGGCGGCGAGCGCTCCGCGGCGGCGTGCGAGTTCCTGTCGCGGCAGGGGTACCAGGCCCTCTACAACCTGGGCGGCGGCTTCCTGTCCTGGAGCGGGCCGAAGGCGAAGCCGGGCTAGGCGAGCGGACCCGGTGTCGGGTGGCGGCGGCGCCAGCGCGCAGCCAGCACCGTGAGGGCGATCCACCAAGCGCTGAGGATCAGGCCGGGCAGCAGGAGGAGACCGGCAGAGATTCCGTCCTCCGTGCCGCTCAGGAACACGAGTGCGTGGGGCAAGCGCGCGATCACGCCCGAACCGAGGAGGATCGGGATGCCGTAGCCGACACCGACCTCGTCGATCCGTCGCGCGATCCACGCGGCGAGAGCGGATCCGGCGAGGAGAGACAGGGTGGCGATCGGGAAGAAGACGGCCGGGTTCGAGCGGAAGCTCGCGTCGAAGATCTCCGGGCTGTCGGTCCAGGCCTTGCCGTACACGAGGAACACCGTCGACGCGCCGACCGCGATCACTGCGGGAGCCTTCCACCTCCTCCGTCCGGCCACCCACGCAATCGCGCATCCGCCGAGGTAGGGCAAGAGTCCTAGCGCCAGGACGGTCGTGGACCCGAGCGTGGATCCGGACAGCAGTCCGAGCCAGCCGAGGGTCGGTGTCACGTGCCTGCCGCCCCGAAGGAACTCCGGACTCATCCCCGGGGCAGGAACCTGGAAGCCGAAGCGAAAGAGGAGCAGGAACCCCAGGGTCGCGAGGACTCTCCTGCGAGTCTCTCGACTCCGCAGGCCTTCGAAGAGAGCCTTCATCCTGCGCACCGAGCTCACGACGACACCTCCGATGCGTCCGGCAGCCCCAGCTTGCGGCAGGTGTTCCGGACGTGGCTGCCCTTCCAGAATACCGTTC
Source organism: Planctomycetota bacterium (assembly GCA_041488095.1). Classification (GTDB taxonomy): domain Bacteria; phylum Planctomycetota; class UBA1135; order UBA1135; genus DASYPQ01. The sequence goes on along the minus strand of JBGPOP010000004.1, from coordinate 140,505 downwards.
CGCAGCCCGGACAAGTCCAGAACCGCCGGTACTTCGCGAACACCCCCTCCGGCACGCGCGCGGCGACCGTCTCGTCCTTGGCGATCTCCACCAGCGCGACATTGCAGCGGATGCAGCGCGAGAAGAGCCTCTCGGCGAGATCGATCCCGAGCGCCGACGCCACCTCGCGCACCTGCTCGACGGGATCCTGCGATTCGAGCACGAGCAACCTCTCCGGCGCGCGCTCCTGGTGCCCGATGCGCCGGCTGCGCGTCAGGAACACCCTTCCCTGCGCGTCGGCGCGCTCCATCCGCGTGGCGAGCGATGCGTCGAGGTCGTACTCGGCGTCGTACCCGAGCACGCGCAGGTAGTGCGCGAGCTTGACGAGCATCGCGTCGACCTCGAAGCGCAGGTCCTCGGACACGGCGGAATACGGTACCGCGTCAATCCTTCCACTGCTTGGCTCGACGATCGCGGAAGAATGGTCGCGGTACCGTATTCCGCGCTCGACTAGGATGGATGGAGACCATGGCGCGCGCGGGGAAGATCCGGACGGGGGTTGCGCTCGGCCTCGTGGTGCTCGGCGGTTTCGTCGTGGTCTGCGGTCCGAGGATTCTCGAAAGGCCTCGGGGGGGCGCTGCGGGAGCGACGCCCGCGACGGGTCGCGATACGCACAGCGCGGACGAGTGGTACGCGCGCGGCAACGACCTCCTGCATGACTCCAAGGATCTGCACGGTGCGGTCGAGGCCTACCGCAAGGCCGTCGATCTCGCTCCCGCGATGGCCGAGGCGCACTACGGCATCGGTTACGCCCTGCTCCAGCTGGGCGACGCCGAGGGCGCCGCCGCAGAGCTCGAGAGCGCACTCTCGCTCGCGCCCGCCGACGCGAGCTGGCGGCAGGACGCCGAGAACGCGCTCGTGCTGGCCCACCTGCGCAAGGCGCAGGCACAGCGCTAGCTGGGGCTCTGCCCCGCGCTACCAGACGATCCGGTACCCGTTCGAGACGTTGAACGTGCCGCCTTGGGGGCCCGGGCAGAACGCCGGAGCCGGATCGCGGTGGTAGGTCTGGTAGTAGCGCGTCGCGCCCGGCGCGATCGGATCGCCGAGCGTGGCCGAGCGCGCCGTGACCGAAGGGTCGCCGCCCGTCGGTGCCGACACCACTCCGCTGACGGCGTTCTTGGTGTAGAGCCGCTTCAGCGTGCCGCCGACGCAGCGCAGGCCGTCGCCATAGGAGACGCCCGCGCTGAGGTTGACCGTGCCCTGCAGGATGATCGAGAGCGCGCTCGGCAGCTCGGCCGAAGCCGTGAAGACGACCGAATCGGGACTGGTCGAGCCCGTCGCGTACAGCCACGAGCCCATGCTGCCGGCTTGCGAGTTCGCGCAGCCGCGGCCGGCGACGCCGGTGTTGCCGCACGGGCACGCCGTCGCGAGCGAGCCGTCGCCGAAGCAGAACGGATCACCCGGGCCGCACGCGTGGCTGGACGGATCGGCGGGATCGGTGCCCCCGTCGAGCTCGTCCCGGTCGAGGCAGCCGTCGAGGTCGCGGTCGATGCCGATCCTCGTCGCCGTGCCGCGCGGGACGACCGTGTAGGTCAGCTCGCTGCCGGGCATCGCAGCCGCCTGGAGCGCTGCCGCGGTCACGATCTCGCCGGCGCGGTCGGACTGGAACTGGCCCGCGCCGATGTAGGCGTAGCCGCGCGGGATGCCGCCCTGCACCCCCTTGACCACCAGCCCGACCTTCTTCGTGTCGGCCTGCCCGATCATGCTGGCGATCAGCGCGAGCTGTCCGGGGTCGGGGTTGTTCACGTCGACGAGCGTGGTCTGCACTCCCACGGCGGCGTACGAGTCCTTGCTGGGCGTGCCCGGCGGCTCGAGGGCGAAGACGTTCGTCGATCCCTGGGGCAGGTCGGAGCCGGAGAAGGACAGCAGGAATGCGACCAGGTCGGCCGTCTCCTGGTCGCTCTGGAGCACGAACACCGGCTCGTCCACGAAGCGCGCGATCGAGTCGACGCTGCCGTCGTGGAGGAGACCGAAGCCGGCGCGGTTCACGGCCTGGGTGAGATCGAAGCCGACCTTCTCGTAGAGGTTCCTCAGCTGAGGCACCTTCACGGTGATGTTCGTCGAGCCATCGACCGAGACGAGCATGTGGTGGTGCTCGCCGTTCGGTCCCGGCGGGATCGGCACGAGCGTGATGCCCTGCAGCGTGTAATCGGTCCCGCCCCCGGTGGGCAGCGTGTGGCAGGTCACGCACGCGAACACGTTGTTGTCGAGCAGCCGCGGCGGCCGGTAGGTGGAGAGGCCCTGCACAGCGTTCCCGTTCGGCAGCGGTTGGCCGGCGGGGCCGAACCGGCCGGTCGTGTAGTGCCCGGGCAGCGGCAGGTTCGTCGGCAGGGTGTTGTTGAAGTTGCGGAATGGGTTCGGCGGGAACGTGATCGTCGCCAGGAAGTCCTCGTACTCCTGCATTTCCGTGGGCGTGAGGTTCGTGTCGTCGCCCTGGAGGCTGATGAACGCGCCGTTGAACTCCTCCAGGCCGTCGCGGTCGCCGCGCCAGTGCAGCGGCTCCTTGCCGATGATGTCCTGCAGCGTCTGCGTGGACATCGGCCCCTTCATCGGGTGCCAGTCCTGGAAGCCGGCGTTCAGGATCGGGATGTTCGCGCCGAGGTTCTGCCCGGCGACCGACTTCACGATCCCCGCGGGGTTGCCGAGGTCCCACGCCAGACGGTCCATGCGCGCGTCGATGTGGCACGAGCCGCAGGCGATCTGGCCGAGGCCCGAGTTCTTGTGCGTGTCGTAGAGGTGCTTGCGGCCGACCTTGATCGCTGCCGGAGACGGGTCGTGGAAGGCGACGCGCCGGATCTCGACCTCGGTCGCCGTGTCGACCACCGAGATCTTGGCCTCGAACTTGTCCATGACGAAGAGCCGCCCGTGCGGCTCGTCGAGAACGATGCCGGTCGGCCCCTCGCCGACGATGATCGTGGGCGCGATCCCGGCGCGGTTGCCGTTCGCGTCGATCACGACCACGTTGTTCGAGCCCATGCCCGTCACGTAGCCCCTCGTCCCGGTGCTGTTCCAGACGATGCCGCGCGGGTCGCCGAGGGACTTGTCCCGTTCCGACTGGGGAATGGTCGGCACGGCGTAGGTGAGGTGCGGGTTCAGGTCGGTGATCCCGAGCGTCGCGGGCCCGGTCGGGTTCACGCGCGCGACCTCGACCCGTGTGAACCGGCCCTGGACGTTGGGCTCGAAGCGGATCTGGTTCGTGGCGTCCGTGCCGACCACTGCGATCTGGCCATTCGCGGGGTTGACCGCGATCGCCATGCACAGGTTCATGAGATGCCGCGCGTAGACGACGGAGCTGCTCGCCGTGTCGATGATCGCCACGTCGTTGTCGGTGAGATCCCAGCCGACCGGACGGCCGGACAGGGCCGCATTGGGCCCGCTGACGAGGCTCGTCCAGTCGCCGCTGTTGTCGTCCATCCACTGCCCGGACGCGTCCTTCTTGACGATGAGGCCGACCCTGGGCGGAAGCGGATTGGCCGGATTCATCGGAGGATTGAACAGGGCGCCGCTGTTCGGGGGCGGGTTCAGCCCGCCGTAGGGTCCGGCCGGGTCGCTGACGACGTTGGGCGGGAAGCCGATGTTGTTGACCGCGCCTCCGGCGAGCTCGGTCGAGGCGTTCCCCGACTCGAAGATCGCCACGTAGACCTTGCTCCCGTCGGCGCTCGTCGCCATCGCTCGCGGGTCCTCGCCGTCGATCGCGATCCGCGCCGGGGAGTTCGAGAGGTTCGCGAGGTCGAAGGCGAGCACCGAGTTCGCCTGCGAGCAGGAGACCCAGGCGCGCTGCGGGCTGCCCGCGAAGACGACGTCGCACGGCTCGTCGTCGGTCTTGAGGGTGCGGGTGACGCTGCGGGTGGAGAGCTTGACGATGCTCACGCTGTCGGAGATGTGGTTGACGACCCACACCTCGTCGTTCGTGCGCGCGCGCACGGAAACCGGGTCGAGGCCGACGGGGATGCTGTAGAGTCGCGTGAGCGTCGCACCGCTCGCATCGAACACCTCCAGGCGGTCGTCGGCGGTGTTCACCGCGAGCAGCTTCGACCCGTCCGGGGTCACGTCGAGCGGGTGGACGTGAGGCGTCTCCCAGTTGACGAAGGAGCTGGGCGACTGGGCTGCGGCGGTCGCGGAGCTTGCGGCGAGGGCGAGAAGGGAAGGGAGGAGGAAACGCTGGGTTCTCACGGGGGATCCTTGCGGCCGGAGGAGGGAGAGGGAGGTGCCCCCTGACCGTGGCCCAAAGGATACCGCCGGGAGCCGTGTTTCGCCTGGGGCCGGACGTCCGATCCGGACCCTCCCGCAGGAGGGAACTAGCCCAGCTTCTTCAGCGCCGCCTGGAGCTCGCCCCAGTTGCGCTCTTCCTTGGTGTTCTCCTGCACCTGGACGAACGCGACCTTGCCGGCCTTGTCGACGACGACGGTCGCCCGGTGGCTGATGAACGGGACGGCCGGGTGCTGGAGGCTGAACTTCCTCGTCACGTCGAGCATCGGGTCGGCGAGCAGGTCGTGCTTGATCCCCTTGCTCTGCTTCCAGGCCTTGTGCGACCAGGTCGAGTCGCGGCTGATGCCGACGACGACCGTGTTCGGCGCGTCGAGGATCGGTTCGCGGCTGATCTTGCAGTTCTCCTTCTCGCAGGTCGGGCTCCAGTCGAGCGGGTAGAACAGGAGCACCACGTTCTTGCCCTTCTGGGCGGAGAGCTTCCACTCCTTCTCGTCCTGGGTCTTGAGCGTGAACTCGGGCGCGGTCGTTCCGACATCGATGGGCATGGCGTAGTTCTCCTTCTTCGCGGCCTGGGAGCGCAGAGCTTAGCGCGTGCCGTCCGATCCGGTCCAGGCTAGACTCGCCGCTCCCGAGCCGATCCAGAGCGCATGCCCATGCCCTTCCCGCCCGAGGTCCGGCGCGACCTCGAGTTCGCCACCTTCGCTGCGCGAGCCGCGGGCGAGCGGGCGGTCGCCCTGCGCGCGACGGGACGCTGGAGCGGCGACCTGCTCGCCGACGTCGGCGACCAAGCCGCCGACGGGTTCCTCCAGGGCCTCGTGCGCGGGCGCTACCCGGACGACGGGATCCTCTCCGAGGAGACCGCCGACTCGCGTTCGCGCCTGGCCAAGTCGCGCGTGTGGATCATCGACCCCCTCGACGGCACGCGCGAGTACAGCCAGATGCGCGCGGATTGGGCGGTGCACGTCGCGCTCACGGTCGAGGGGCGATGCGCGATCGGAGCGGTCGCCCTGCCCGCGCAGGACAAGGTGCTGTGGGGCGTGTGCCTGCCCGGCCTGGAGAGCGCGGGGATCGAGGGAAGCGGGTCGCTCGCGCGCGGCGACAGTCCCTCCGGCGACCCTCCGCGCATCGCGGTCAGCCGCAGCCACACTCCGGCGTGGACGCAGCGCTTCGCGGAGGCGGTCGGCGGCCGGCTCGTCCACGCGGGCAGCGTCGGCAACAAGGTCGCCATGCTGCTGCTCGGTGAGGCAGATCTCTACGTGCACCGCAAGCAGCTCAAGGAATGGGACACCTGCGCGCCGGAGACCGTCGCGCGCGCGCTGGGGTGGACGGTGTGCAGGCTGCGCGGCCAGGAGCACGTGTACAACCGGCCCGATCCGAGGAACGACGAGCTGGTCCTGTGCCGGCCGGCCTGGCGCGACCGCGTGCTCCGATCCCTGGAGGCCTGCGGAGCGTTGCGCGAGTAGATTCCGGGATCCGTGGTCCGCACGCGGACGATCAGATCTGGATCTTCAGCGGCTTGAGGACCAGCAGCCCCGCCGCCATCGACACGAGGAGGAACGCGACCAGGACGCCGGTCGGGCCGTCCGGCAGCCATCCCCGACGGCTCTCGGGGTACTCCAGGCGCACTCGCTCGAAGGGCGAATCGCTCGCGAGGGTGCCCTCCGCCGGCCACAAGAGCGCCGAGAAGAAGCCTTTGCCCCGCTCCGGCTGCATCGGGACGTTCCAACCTCCGGCCACGAGCGTCTTCTCCGCACGCGCACCGTCGGCGAGCACGAAGCCGATCTCACGCACGCCCGCCTCGGTGGCGACGACTTCCTGGTAGGCGCGGCCTTCGCTGGGCACGCGGACGAGCGGCGAGAGAGCGCGCACGCCGTCCGGCAGCTCGATCCGCAGGCCCGCGACGTCGGCGGCTCGCCCGCGGGCCAGCTCGACCTCGATCATCGCGCCGCGCCCGGGCAGCAGCGACTCGTCCGGACCGTGCAGCCGGATCGGAACGTAGCCGTAGCGCACCACGAGCTGCGCGAGCACGAGCACGAAGGGGATCGAGAGCGGGACGAACGGCGCGAGGTTGAGCGCCAAGTACTGGAAATTCCTGCCGAGTACCTTCCCGATCGCCTTGCCGACGATCGCGAGGTCGTCCTGGTAGATCCGGATCTCGATCAGGTGCGCCTTGATCTTGTCCTTGGCGGCCTTGATGCGCTTCTGGGAGCTGACGTGCTTGAAGGCGATGAGCGCCAGGACGCCGAACACCGCGCTCGTCACGATCAGGGCGAAGGGGCGCCCGAGCATCTCGAGCGGCCCGAGGAGATGGTCGAAGATCCGCGTCAAGGCGTGGTTCAGCGTGTTCATGCCCTCGATGCGGCGCGCGATCTAGCTGATGTAGCCAAGCCCGCGCAGCTTCTCGGTGATCTCCGCGTCGCTCTTGGCGTCCTCGAACTTGGCGATCTCCTTCTCGAGGACGTGGACGATGTACTCCTCGTGCGACGCGTAGCCCGCCACCCCGGAGATCTTCTTGATCCGGTCGAGAAGGTCCTTGTCGAGCTTGATCTTGCCGCTGCCTCCGAACATCGCGGGCCTCCGTCCCGGAAGTCTACCTCAGGACGGGCGCCCCACGCATCCCGTCCGCAGGCGCGATGCCGTACTGCTTGAGGATCTCGACCGTCAGATCCTCGAGCCGGTGCTCGCCGCGGAGCACCGACCCGTTCGTGAGCAGAACGCCGGGCACGACGTCGGGCGACATGAGGTGGTTCCCATTGAAGGTGCCGCCGAGATTGTCCTCGAGGACCGCGTTCGGGATCCGGCCGAGCGCCGCGGGGTCCGAGTTTCCATAGCCCGCGTCGTAGCCGACCACGATGTCGGGCGCCTCGGCGACGCGCGGGCCGTGGTACACCTCGCGCGCGAGATCGCAGCGCAGGACCACCCTCTTGCCCGTTTTCTCGTCGACCAGGGCTTCGAGCTTCGCCTTCAACTCGACGAGCAGCGCGTCTCCCTCGGGACCGGGCTTCACGATCCCGCTCTCGTCCTCGGGCGTCTTCGGGTCGTCGCGCTCCCGCCCGGCCAGGTTCAGGTACAGACCGGTGAAGCCCACGCCGTAGGCGCGCGTCCTCGACCAGTCGACCGCGCCGAAGTCGGTGGTGATGTAGACCGGAGCGAACCCGGGATCGCGGCGTGGCGCCTCCTTCGATCGGCCGGGCTTCAGAGCCAGATAGCCCTGCTCCAGGAGCCACGTGTTCAGGCTGAACTTGCGCCGGTAGGTCTCGAAGCCGTGATCGCTCATCACGACGAGCAGGGCGTCCTCGGGCAGGCGCTCCCGCAGCCGTCCGAGCACGGGGTCCATGCGCTGGTACAGGTCGTAGACGACGTCCTTCCACGTGCTTCCCGGCCGCTTGGACCAGGCCGAGGAGTCCTCCTCGGCGAACTTCGCGTCGTGGTGCGGGTGATCCCCGTCGAAGTGGCGCCACATCATGTGGCTGCACAGGTCGACGCCCGAGAAATAGAAGAACAGGAAGCCGCCCTCCTTCTTGGCGAGCCACCGGTCGAGCGCGTGGTCCATGATGCGCACGCCCTCGTCGTGGACGAGCTGCGACTGCGTCATGAACTCGCGGTCGTCGAGCGCGCGGTCCTTGAGCGCGTTGACGTCCTCGGGCATGCCCTGCGTGTAGTAGAGCCCGACCGCCTCGGCGAGATCGCGGCTCGCGCTCTTCGGGGCGGAGACGGGAGCCACCGGATCGATCGGGTCGATGTTCACGGGCGACGCGTACAGCTCGAACGACGGCTGGAGGCTCTTCAGGTAGAAGCGCGCGATCCCGCCGACGCTCGACAAGCCCGAGGGCAGGGTGCGGAAGGAGAACCGCGCGAAGTCGCTCCACTGACCCGGCCGCAGCACGAAGACCTTCGATCCCGTGTCGATCGCCGCGGCGCCCGCCGAGCGGTCGATGCGGATCCGGAGCGGCGCGGTCGCGTGCTCGCCGTCCTTGCGGAACGGGTTCGCCGGTCCGCGGATGTACGTGTCGATGCACCCGTCGTCCTCGCGCACCGGGATCGTCCGGTCTTCCTCCCCGGCGCCGCGAGCCAGCAGGTCGGTCGTGTAGAGCTTGTACTCGCCGTAGGCCGAGTCGACCGCGGGCGTCATCATCCCCGAGAACGACAGCCCCCTCGCCGGCTCGACCGGGAAATTCGCCGGCATCCGCCAGATGTCCGCAGGCACGCCGTGCTCGGAGAGGATCCGCCAGAAGGACTCGCCGCTGCGATTGCTCTCGAGATCACCGAAGAGCGGGATCTGCCAATCGCCCCACAGCCCGAGGTTCCTCGGCTCGGAGGCCTTCGTCGTCGGGGGCGCCACTCCGCGCGTCGTCGGGTCGCGGTGGATGAAGTCGAAGACGCCGTGGCCACCGGGATCCATGCCGGTGATGAAGCTCGACCAGGCGACCGGGCTCTGCGGAGGGGTCGACGTGCCGAGAACGTGGATCCCGCCTTCGCCGATCAGGCGCGCGAAGCTCTTCATGCGCTCGGGGAATTTCGCGACGGTCTCCTCGAGGATCCTGGGGTCCATCCCGTCGATGCCGAGGACGACCACCCGCTTGAACTTCGTCCTGGTCGAGCGTGCCTCGTCCGGGCCCGCGCTGCGGCGCGGGAGAGCGGGGACGAGGAAGATGGCCAGCACGACCAGCGCCGGCCAGACCGTCCAGCGCGGCAGCTTCACGAGCGCACCTCGAGAACGGGTTCGCGGCCGAGGTGGACCCGCCGATCACCGAGCTCGGCCCCGAAGAGCGGCCGCCCCTGCATGTAAGCGGGGATCGGCACGCCGAAGAGGTCGAGCACGGTCGGCGCGAGGTCGATCAAGGCCGGGTCCTGCGCGCTGAGCTTGCGGTTGCACCAGAAGACGCCCGGAACGAGGCGCGGATCGACGCAGTGATCCCCGGACCAGGACCGCGTGTTGTCGGTGAAGACCGCCTTCGTGACCGCGCCCGTCGCGCAGTCCCACGAGTGGCGATAACCCTTGTGGTAGCCGATCAGGAGCTCCGGCGCGGAATCGGCATAGGGGCCAGTGTGGATCTCGCGCGTGAGGAAAACCTCCTTGATCACGGGCGAGCCGTCGGCGGGATCGCGCAACGCCTCGAGCTTGCGCTTGAGCTCGCGGCACAGCTCGTCCAGCTCGGCGCCGCCGCGCACGACCCCTTCGCGCTCGCGCCCGATGCGGTTGACGAAGAGGCCGGTCAGGCCGAGCGTGAAGGCCTTCGTCCGCGACCAGTCGACCTTCTCGAACCAGTCGCCCGAGGTCTCGGCGCCCTCCTTCAGGAACAGGTATCCGTTCTCCTTGAGCCACGCGTTGAGGTTCACGCCGCGGCGGAAGCTGGTGAAGCCGTGATCCGAGATCACCATCAGGACCGTGTCCTGCTCGTCGCCGAGCTTGGCGCGCAGCTCGCCGACCAGCGCGTCCATCCTCTGGTACATCTCCGGGATCACGCGCTTGTAGGGCTCGACCTCCTTGTCCTTGTTCGCCGGGTGGCCGGGCTCGAGGGTGCGCCAGAACATGTGGCTGACGCGGTCGGATGTATCGAAGACGACGCTGACGAAGCCGCGATGGGTCTTGTCGAGCGCGTCCCAGAGCTGCTTCTTGCGCTCCTCGAAGTAGAGCCAGGCCTGCTTCAGGAACGCGTGCTCGTCGATCACGCGCTCGTTGAGGGCCCAGGTGTCCTCGGCGAGTCCGAGCGTCGCGAAGGGACCCAGCAGCTTGGCGAGGTAGATCGAGTACACGAGCGGGTGGGAGATCGGCATCGCCGGGCGCTCGGGGTCGATATTAATCGGCGTGGCGTACAGCTCGAAGTCGTGCTGGTCCCAGTTCTGGACGTAGAAGCGCACGATGCCGGTGATCCTGCCGAAGGGCACCGTCAGCCAGGGCGTGTACTCCTTCGGGCCGATTTCGACCGTCTCGCCGCCGATCGTGATGCGCGCCTTGCGCTTGACGTCGCGGTGCGTGACCTTCGAGTCGCCGATCTCGACCGTGAAGGGGCACTTCATCGGGTGCCCGTCGCCGCCGCGCGGACCGGTGAGGTTCGAGTCAACGCGCCCGTTGCGTACGACGATCAGGTACTGCTGCCCGCCGATGTGACGATCAGCGGCCCTCGGCTTGGTCGAGTAGAAGGAGAACGAGCCCTGCGTGCCCTGGATGTCGGGCACGCACATGCCCGAGAGCAGGGTGCCGTTCTTGAACTTCTGCGGCGGGAACGTGATCGGGACACGCAGGATCGAGGACCACACGCGGTAGGCGCCGAGGAGCTTCCAGAACGGCTGGCTCTTCTGGAGCAGGCGGTAGACGGCCCGGCGGCCGAACGGGATCTCGCCGAGGCCCAGGTTGAGCGTGCGCGGCACGGAGCGGATGTCGCTCGAGGAGAGCACCGGCGCGTAGCTGCACGGATCGCGCGTCAGGAAGTCGTAGATGTTGTGCCGGGACGCGTCGACGCCGGTCGCGAAGGTGGACCACGCGACGGGCGAGATCGAGGGGCAGGAGGTGGCGAGCGAATGAAAGCAGCCGTCGTTCTCGAGCTTCCTGAGGTTCTGAAGGAGGCCCTCGTCCATGTACTTGCGCGCCAGTCCGGGGTCGAAGCCGTCGAGGCCGAGGACGACGACGCGCTTGACCTTGGCGTTCGTGCGGCGCGGGATCGTGACGAGACGGATGGCGGCCTTGAACGGCCAGATGAGGATGACGCCGATCGCGAGGAAGAAGGTGCCGACCAGGACGAGGGCCGAGCCGGCAAACGCGAAGCCCGCGCCGGGGCCGATGTAGGCGAGGGCGGGCTCTGCACCGATGACGCAGCACAAGGCCGTTGCGACCAGGAGACGCAGCGCTCGGTGACGGAGGATCATGAAGAGGGGGGGCGCAACGGAATCCGACCCGCATCCGGGCAGGGGGCTTCCATAGCATGGATACCGCTCGATCCTATCGTCCGCCGGTCGCCGGCGCTGGAGGCTGGGCGCCGAGCAGGTGCGCGACGCAGACGACGCCGACACCGACTCTGCTACGGCACCCGCCCGGAGACGCCGAGGAAGGTCCCGCCCTCGTGCTCGAGGTGGAGCTCACCCCGGTGCTCGATGGCGGCCGCGCGCTGAATCGCGTTCAGGAGACCAGTTCGCGTTTCCTCAAGTACGTCAGGATCTTGCCCGCCGACTCCTCGACGGTCTCGTGGCCGGTGTGGACGGCGACCTCGGGGTCGAGGGGATGCTCGTAGGGGTCGCTGATGCCGGTGAAGTTCTTGATGATCCCCGCACGCGCCTTCTTGTACAGGCCCTTCGTGTCGCGCGCCTCCACCACCTCGAGCGAAGCCTCGACGAAGACCTCGATGAAGGGCGCCTGGCTGCGCTTGCGGATCTCGTCGCGGATATCGCGGTAGGGCGAGATCGCGGCCGTGATCGATGCGACGCCGTTGCGCGCGAGCATGTTGGCGACGAAGCCGATGCGGCGGATGTTCGTGTCGCGGTCCTCCTTGGAGAAGCCCAGGCCCTTGGAGAGGTTCTCGCGGATCTCGTCGCCGTCGAGCACCTCGACCCGGCAGCCCTTCCCGACCAGGACCGGCGTGAGATGGGTCGCGAGCGTGCTCTTGCCTGCCCCGGAGAGGCCCGTGAACCAGAGGATGAAACCCTTGTCGCTCATGAAGTCGTCGTCCGTCGTCGGGTGGATGGGTGGAATGTGCGCGGGGATCGTCGTTCCGCCGGATGGCAAAACTCAGCGGATCTTGCCCTCGAGGTAGGGCACCTCGAAGCACTTGTCGTGCATGATCGGCCCGTGGCCGAAGTAGCCGCCCTCCCCGAACAGCTCGCCGTGGTCGGAGGTCACGACCACGTACGTGTTCTTCGGCACGAGGTCGAACAGCTCGGCGAACACGCCGTCGAGGTAGCGCACGGTCTCGACCTGGCGCGCCCGCAGCTCGTCGAGCTTCGACTGATCGAAGAACTGTGCCACGTCGGGGTCCTTGACCAGGTTCCCCTCTGCGTCGATCTGGCCCTCGAGCTTCTTGAAGACCCCGTTGACACCGCTGATCCGCGGCCACATCGACGCGTCCTCGTCGGGCTTGGCGTAGGGGTAGTGCGTCTCCCCCACGTTCAGGAGCACGAAGCTCGGCCGCTCGCTCGACCAGGGGATCGTCGGCAGCATCGCCCGCATGTCGTTGTGCTTCTCCATGAGCCGGAAGCTGTCGAAGTCGCGGTTGACGCCGGTCTTGGGATTCAGGACCGGCAGCGACACGCGCGCGTGGGTCGCGTAGCCCAGCGTGTTGCGCAGGAACCCGGGCAGCCACAGGCCGGGGACCATCTTGCCGAACTCGATGCCCTTGGCGCCGAGACGCTTGTTGTAGTTGTAGAAGTCCTCCTTGTAGTAGTCGGAGGCGTAGACGTTCGGCGGCGTCGTGTGCGGCAGGAGCCCGGTGAGGAGGTTGTAATGCGAGGGCGCCGTCCAGGATGCGTAGCTGTAGCGCTTCTCGGGCTTGCCGAGCTTCAGGAGCGTCTTCGGATCGGCCTGCATGAACGTGTCGAAGCGGCACGAGTCGAGGATCACGATCACGAAGTTGTTCTCGGCCTTCGGATCGGGTCTGGGCGCGGGAATGCCAGCCCCCGGACCGGGACGCAGTGCGGGTCGCGAAGCACTCTGGGGTGCTTCCTTCTTCTTGAACAGGTCGAGGAGGCCCACGTCGTCTCCGCTCAGGCCTTGCGCTGGCCCTGGTAATAGGCGGCGAGCACCTTGGCGGTCGAGGGCCGCATCACGCGCTCGTCGGGCATCTCGCCCTGGTCGAGCAGCTCGCGCATCCTCGTGCCCGAGATGGTCACCTGCGTGCGGCCGGGGTTGTCCTCGACCAGGCCCACGCGACCGATCTCCGAGAAGTAGGCGGCGAAGCCGACGTTCACGGTCTTGATCGCGAGCTCCCCGCCGAGCCTGCCGAAGATCTGCTGCGCGTCGAAGTCGCCCCAGATGGGCGTCTTGTCGTCGTAGGGAGCGTCGGCGTGCTTGCGGCCGACGATGAAGTGGCTGAATCCCAGGTTCTGGCGGTAGATCGAGTGCATCACCGCCTCCTTGGGCCCACCGTAGTACATGCGCATGTCGAGGCCGATCAGCTCGAGCTGCTCGTTCAGGCCCTGCCCCTGTTCTCTCCACAGGACTTCGTCCAGGTCGCCCTGACCCAGGAAGCGCCCTTCGACGAGCGCTTCGTAGGTCTTCATGCGCACGTCCGCCGGCACGTCGTCGCCCTTGAGCTGCCCGACCAATGGGTTGAGGATCACGCCGGTTCTCCGGCCGGTTTCGCGCAGGAGCTTCTCGGCCCCGTACACGAGCGCGTACTCGTGCGCCCGGTGCAGGGGATTGCGCGTCTGGAAGGCCACCGTCTGCTCGAAACCGCGCCGCGCGACCAGGGCACGCGTTTCCCGGGGACCCATCACGCGTCCAGCGAAGGGCCTCCGATCCTCGAAGGGCACGAGCTGGATGGCTCCGCCGAGGAGCTTCGTGCGCGGGTCGGAGAGCCACAAGCGCGCGCCGGGATGGTCGGTGCGGCTCGTGCCGTAGACCGTCTCCACGAACTCGGCCTTGTTCCAGGCGTACACGTCCTCGACTTGGATCCGACCGAAGACCTGGCCTGCGCGCATGAGCGCGAGCTCGCTGCGCGAGCGCGCCAAGGCGGCTTCGTCCTCGGTCACGGGGAGAACGATCGGGATCGTCCAGGCATAGTGCCGGCCTGAGCGTTCGATCGCCCCGGTCTCGATGACGGCTCGGTAGTCCCCGTGGCTCATCGGGCCGAGGAGCGGCGAGAGCGTCCCGTCGGCGATCCGGTAGAGCGTCGTGCGGTCGGTCTCGTTGACTTCGATCCTCGGCAGCGTCGTCCAGCGAGCGGATTCCACCTCCGCGCGGGGAAGGACGCGGTCGACCGGCGTCTCGAGTCCGCCGTGAACGGGGATGGGCTTCAGAGTGGATGTCAGGGTCATGAGGCGATAGGGAGGCCGATGGCGGTGATTGGGGGCGGACGGATCAGAGGTAGCCAAGCTTCTTGAGCCTGCGCTTGAGATCCTCGATCTCATCCTTGCTGAACTCGGTCTTGCCGTGCTCCTCCGCCTCGCCCATCACGTCGCGGAGGACGTAGACGATGAAGTCGGTAGGCGAGTTGAAGCCCGAACCATCGACGACGTGCTGGATCTTGCGATACAGCGGTCGGGGGATCTTGACGGTGACTTTGGTCTCGCGCACGGCGGGTGGGGTCGGTATCAGGCAGCCGGCGACGGGCTGGAGCCCCTTCCCGACGCTCTGATAATACTCCCAACATACTCCAATCAGAGTGTCATCAGAGCCTCAGCCTAGGAGTCCTGGCGCCGAGAGGATCTACTAGGCAACCTATCTCTTTGCCCATCACCTACTTGCATCCAGAGATTCACGGCCCCCCCTCCATGCGCGCGCTGGCTCCCCTCCTCGCTTGCCTCCTATTCTCCTGCGGCCGTTCCGACCCCAAGGCCCTCACCGACGCCGGCTCAGCCGCCCTCAACTCCGGCGATGCCAAGGGCGCGATCTCGAGCTTCGACCGTGCGCTCGAGCACATGGACCCGAGCCATCCCGATTATCTGCGCGCCTGGATCGGCCGCTGCCAGGCGCTCGCGCGGATCGACCCGGGCCGCGCCAAGGACGACTTCCTCGCCCTGGCTCGCTCCCAGCCGGCGCGAGTGCACGAGCAGGACTTCGCCGCCGTGGCGACGGAACTCGTCCGCCGCGGTTCGATCGCGCCGGCTGTGGCGATCGCCGAGGAGGGCATGAGGATGTTCCCCGAGTCGCCGGCCATGAAGAGCCTGCGCGACACGATCGGCGACGCGGCCAGGAAGGCGAGCGACCCCGAGGCGCTCCGGAAGCTCAAGGGCCTGGGCTACGCCGGCGACGGATGAAGCCCCACGAGGACGTTGACTGAGGGCGAACCAGGCCCTGGGATGGAAGCATGGTCAAGGCAAGGACGGTCTTCGGACCTGCGGCTCCATTCCTCCTGTTCTTCCTCGCCGGATGCGCGGGGACCGCCCATGCCTACCGCGACCGCGACCAGTCCGAGGCGATGGAGGCCATCCTCCACGTCCAGGAGGCCGCCTGGAACCGCGGCGACCTCGATGCCTTCATGGGAGAGGGCTATCTGCGCTCGCCGGCGCTGACCTTTTACTCGGGGGGCGACGTGAAGCACGGCTTCGACACCGTTCTCGACCACTACCGTCGCAGCTACAAGGACGGCGGCAAGGAGATGGGGCACCTCGCTTTCAGCGACGTCGAGACCGTGCTCCTCGGTCCGGACGGGGGCATCGTCCGCGGGCGGTGGCACCTGGATTTCCAGAAGACGACCCAGACCGGTGGGCTTTTCACGCTGGTCATGCAGCGCACCCCACAGGGCTGGCGAATCGTGCACGACCACACCAGCGTCGGCGAGCGGCGCTGATCAACCGCCTGTTCCCGCCCCTTGCCTCTTGAGCGCGTGGGCCTCCAGCTCGTGCGTGAGGTGGTCGAAGGCCTCGTCGACCGAACTGGTCCGGAAGAAGAGGCTCGTATCTTCCGGGCTGATCATCCCGTGCCGGATCATCGGCTCGAAGTTGAGGACCTCATTCCAGTACTCCGTTCCGTAGAGAATGATCGGCATGGGCTTCGTCACCCTCTTCGTCTGGACGAGCGTCACCATCTCCATGAACTCGTCGAGCGTTCCGTAGCCGCCCGGCATGATCACCATGGCCTTGGCGAGGTAGGTGAACCAGAACTTGCGCATGAAGAAGTAGTGGAACTCGAACGCGAGGCGCCGGGTGATGTAGGGATTCTCCACCTGCTCGAAGGGCAGCTGGATGTTCAGGCCGACGTTCTCCCCGCGCGCTTCGGAGGCTCCGCGGTTGGCAGCCTCCATGATCCCGGGGCCACCGCCGGAGCAGACCACGAATCGCCGCTCGGTTCCCGACAAGCCCTTGGACCAGAGCGTCAGGCGTCGCGCCAGCTCGCGCGCCTCCTCGTAGTAGCGCGACATCGCGAGGCGCGTTTTCGCCTGCGCGAGATCGCCCTCGCCGCGCTCCGCCGCGGCCACCTCTGCCTCCGCGAGGTCGCGCGGCGGGATGCGCGCCGAGCCGAAGAACACGATCGTGTCGCGGACCTTCAATTCACGGAAGCGGGTCTCGGGCTCCAGGTACTCGGAGAGGATCCGCAACGGCCGTGCGTCCGGGCCGTTGAGGAAGCCTTCGTTCTCGTACGCCTTGACGGCGCGGAATCGGCTCTCGGTCATGGTGGGTGGGGCGCGCCGGGGGTCCGGCGGAGGTTCGCAACCGGGGTCGGAGGGTGCGGGGGGCCGGTGCCCGGCTCCGGGGTCCGTCATCCCTCGAGGTCCTCGTCCTTCTTGGGAGAGTGCTTTTCCCGGGCCTTCTGGAAAATCTCGTCGAAGCGCGCCGCCTTGCCGCGCTCATGATCGAGTGCGCTTCGGAGCTTGTCCTCGCCGGAATTCGTGCGCTCCCGCACGCGTTCCTGTGCGGAGGTCCACTGGTCCTTGCCGGCGGGGCCCTCGGCGGCTCCCGCGGGCTGCGAGCGGCGCAGGACCTGGCCGGTCAACACGTCCACGGTCAGGCGGGTGGAGCAGCAGGGGCAGGTGACGTCGATCTGCTTGGCGCTCATCTCATTCCAGGGCCGCGTGCGCGGCCGGGCAGGGAACACGAGGCGGACCATTGTACGTCCTAGTGATCCCGGGCTGATGCTCAGGTTACCGCCCCTAGACCAGAGCCTAGGGCCCGTCCCAAGGTAGACGATCCCATGATCATGACCCGAAACCTGTTCCGCGCAGAGCGCGTTCTGGGCGTCGTCCTCTGGGTCGGGCTCCTGCTGGTTCTGCTGCGCTTCGCGACTCACTGAGAGAAACCTCCCGTTTCGAGGCGTCCCGTGGGCCGATTCGGCCTCAGCGCGCTTTCTCTCCTCCTCCCGCCGCCTGCAGGCGATGCAGCCTCTGGCGGTAGCGCTCGTAGAGCTCGGTCTGGCGATTCGCAGGGTCGACCTGGACGCCGTCGATGAAGAGGTACTCGACCCGGGTCCGGATCTCGAGCAGGTCGCCATCGGTGACGACCACGTCCGCGATCTTGCCCGGTGCGAGGCTCCCCAGCTCGCGCTCGATCCCGAGGATCCTCGCCGGATAGTACGTGATCGCGCGCAGCGCCTCCTCTCGCGGCAGGCCGAACGCCGTCGCCATCGCTGCATGGAAGGGCAGGTTGCGCTCGTTCTCGCGGTCCTCCGACATGATGGCGAAGGGCACGCCCGCCCGCGCGAGCACGGCGGCATTGGCGAAGGGCGCATCGTAGGGATCGAAGCGCGAGGAGGGCAGCGCGAGCACCGGGCCCACGACGACCGGCACCTTGGCCTGGGCCAGGGCGCCGGCGACCTTCCAGCCCTCGCGCGCGCCATAGATCACGACGGAGAGCTTCTCCTCCTCGGCGAACTTCAGGGCGAAGAGGATCGTCTGCGCGTTGTCGGCATGCAGAGCGACCTTTCGTTCGCCCCGGACATAGGGCACGAGAGCTTCCAGGCGCGGGTCGAAGGCCGGGCGTGCCACGCCGCTCTTTCCGGCCAGATCCGAGAGCCGCCCGTACTCGCGGGCCTCCGCGAGGAGATGGCGCAACGCCTTGACCTCGTCCCCCTCCTTCTTCTCTTTGGCGTCGTTCGCCGTCGCCGGGAAGTTCACGTGGAGCATGTCGCGATCGACCTCCAGCATCTCCTCCCAGGTGTCGCCCCGGAGGCGCACGATCGCCGATTGGCCGAGCATGGGCCCGCCGTGCTGCGGCGTCGTCTGCGCGCGGGTGATACCGTTCGAACGGGTCACCCCGATGTGCGCCGAGTCGGCGTTGATCGAGGCCGAGACGCGCAGGTCCGGCTGGTTGCCGCCGATGTCGCCCTGATCGTCGGTCGAGGCGACCGCGCCGATCTCGAGCAGCCCGGTATTCGAGCCCAGCGCGATCATCCCGGGCCAGATGTGCTGGCCCTGCGCCTGGATCGTCCGCGCGCCTGCAGGGATCGCGAGGTCCCGACCCATCCCGAGGATCTTGCCGCCCTGGATCAGGAGGGTGCCGCCCTCGACGTCGGGCGAAGTGATCGGGTGCAGCGTGCCTCCCGTGATCGCCAGCACATCCCCTGCGAGCTTGGGGACGTCCTTCGGCGCCGTCTCTTCGATCGGAGTCACGGAAGGCGGATGGGAGTCCAGGCCGAAGGCGTCGCGGCGCTCGAATTCGATCTCGCCGTCGACCATCGTCCAACGCACACGGGATAGCGAAGACAGCGGATCGCCGGTGAGCAGGACAAGGTCGGCGTCCTTGCCCTTCTCGATCGAGCCTACCCGCGCGTCGATTCCGAGCTGCCGGGCGGGATTGAGCGTGACCAGCGCGAGCGCCCGCACGGGATCCAGGCCGGCGTAGCGGACCGACTTGGCCGCCTCGCCGTACAGCCGGCGCATCATCTCCGCGGAGTCGGAGTTCAGCGAGGCGAGCACGCCCGCCTCGTCCATCAGCGCCGCGTTCTGGGGAATCGCGTCGTAGGCCTCGACCTTGTAGGCCCACCAGTCGCCGAAGGTCGAGCCGCCCACCCCGAGATCGGCCATCTCCTTGGCGACCTTGTAGCCCTCGAGCACGTGCTGGAGCGTCGCGATCCTGAAGCCGAAGCGCTGCGAGGCGCGCAGGAGCATCAGGATCTCGTCGGCGCGGTAGCAGTGCGAATGCACGAGCACGTCCTTATGCAGAATTCCGGCGAGGACTTCGAGGCGCACGTCCCGGCGCGGCGGCTCGGGATCCTCGCCACGGGCGCGACTGGCCTCGTAATCCGCCCACTCGCGCGCGTACTCGCCGGCGCGCGAGAAGGCCCGGTAGAGGACCGCCTCGACGCCCATGCGGCTCGCGGGGAAGCGATCGGTTCGCGAGGGCGAGTTCGAGCGCTTGGGATTCTCGCCCAGCGCGAACTTGATGCCCTGCGGGGCGCCGCGGAAGCGCAGCTCGTCGGCCGTGCGCTTCCACTTGAGCTTGATGATCTCGTGGCGGCCACCGATCGTGTTGGCCGAGCCGTGCAGGATGCGCGCGGTCGTGACACCCCCAGCCAGCGCACGCCAGATCGAGATGTCGTCGGCGTCGATCACGTCGGCGATCTGGACCTCTGCGCTGATCGACACGGTCCCCTCGTTGACGTCGCCCTCGACGGCGATGTGCGAATGGCAGTCGACGACCCCGGGTGCGAGGTGGCAGCCCGAGCCGTCGATCTCGAGCGTGCCGGGCGGCGCCGTCACCCGGCCGACCTCGGCGATGTCGCCGTTCTGCACGAGCACGTCGCCGCCGAAGGGCGGAGAGACGGCGGAATGGATCGTCACGTTGCGGATGACGCAGCTGCCGTGAGTCACGATCACGGGCTTGCGATCCGCGTCGAGCTCGCTGGCGTGGTCTTCGGCGCCCGGGGCCGGGACGCTCGCGAGCCGGGACCCGGCGAGCAGGAGGGAGAGGGTGCAACGCGCGAGCGTCATCGATCCATCTCCTCGCGCTGCGGCTTGCGCGTCGCCTTGAAGCGGCGCGAGTCCTCGCCACCCGAGAACTTCCACGATGTCGTTCCCTTCATCTCGTCCTTCTCGAGCTCGCCTTCGATCACGACGTCGGCCTCGAAGGTCCCGAACTTCACCTTGCCGGTGAGCCGCATCTTCTTGCCGGCCACGTGGCCTTCGAAGTCGCCGGACCTCTCCGACTCGTCGTCCGGGCTGCGGTAGCGGACCGTCCCCTTGACGTCGCCGCCCTTCTCCATCTTCAGCTCGGCCGTCGCGGGCTTGGCCTGTGGGTTGTCGAACTCGAGGGTCCACGTCCCCGTCGCGTCCACGCCCTCGTCCGGCTTGCCCTCGAGCGCTTCCGACTTCACGTCGAATTCGTAGGGAAAGCCGTCCGCGAAGAGCCAGGCGACCTTCGCGTCCTTGGCTGCGAACGGATCTTTCGTCCACAGGGCGATCGAGGCGGTGAAGCCGGGTTCGATCTTGCCGAACTCCCTCTCCACGCCGAGGAGCGAGGCCGAACCCGAAGTGAGGGCGGTCAGGGCCGCGCCGGCCGGCAGCCCCTTCTCGACCAGCGTGCGGACGCGGTCGAGCAGGTCCTTGGGAACTCCCTTTCCGGTTCCGAACGCGAACGGCACCCCCGCCTCGGCGAGCCGGATCGAGCCGTCGCGAGTCTGTTCCCACAGCCGACGCTTCTCCTCGCGCACGCGCAGCGGCTCCTCGTAGTTCCGATCGGTTCCCTCGGACGAGGCCTTCTTCTCTCCCTGAGGCGACTCGGTCTCCGTCTTTCCCGATTCGGGCTTCTTCTCGCCCTCCTCCTTCTTCGCGTCCGGCTTGCCCTCCGCCTCCTTTTTCGGGTCCTTGGCATGGGGGTCCTCGACCTCCTCCCCCCACTCGAGCGTCAGGAAGACAGGGATTCCCCGCTCTTTCAGCAGCGCGGATCGCTTCCAGGCTTCGCGCCCGCCGCTGATCGCGATCTCGAAGCCGAACTCGTCCGAAAGCTTCACCCAGCGCTCGATGTCCCCCGGCGTGTCCGCCTCGCACACCACGCGCCGCTTCTTGTCCAGCGCGGGCAGGATCGCCTCGAGATCCGCGTCGTAGAAGGGGCGCCCGCCAGGTTTGCCTGCGGCCCGGCGACTCTGCAGCTCGCGGCTGCGCTGTGCATCCAGGAAGAACTGGCGCAGCTGTGCGACCGCGCCCATGAGCGTGCCCGGGTATCCAGGACCTGGGGCCTGGAGGCCGGCGTGGTGGAAGGTGATCGGCTCGATCAGGACGTCGCGCGAGGGCGCTTCGCGCGTGCTGGCGAGCGCGCTCTGGCCGGAGAGGAACTGCCCCGCGGGGGCGCACAGGAGCACCCCGAACCCGAGTCCGCGCCAGCGCTTGGCGACGTCCGGCTCCAGCTTGAACGTCTCTGCCGCGCGGAAGGCGGGCTGGATCCCCTTGCGGTTCGCCTCGCGCATGTCGACCAGCGCTTCGGCGCTCGCCTTGGGCGGCATGTCGCGCTCGGCCAGGGGCGTCGGCGTCGTGCAGCCGACCTGGGTGTAGGCGTCGAGGAAGGCCGGCAGCGCGAGCATCCCGTTCCCGTCGACGACGCGCGCGCCTTCGGGCGGCTCGGTGGCCGCGTCGAGGACGCTCTCGATGCGGCCGTCGCGCAGGATCAGCGTGGACCTCGGCGCGTCCGGCCGAGCGGCGAGGCGCACGTTGCGCACGGCGTAGAGCTGGGGGCGCGGAGCGGCCTGCGCGAAAGCGACGCGTGCGGCCGCTGCGACGATCGCGAGCTGCGCGAGAGAGAGCGCGAGCCGGGCTGCGGTGGAGCGCATGGGAGTCCCTGCGGGCCGCGCCATTCTCCACACCGGCACCGCCGCCGCCAGCGGCCGGTGCGACCCTGACGATTCCTTTTCCGTTCGCACGGCTTCTGCCATCTTCATGGCCGCATGCCGCGAGCGCGCGACCCTGTCCCGATCCTCCATCGCGACGAGCACGTGCTCGTCGTCTCCAAGCCCGCGGGCATGCTGAGCGTCCCGACGCCTGGGGCGATCGGCCGTGCGCTTCCGCAGGCGCTCGAGCTCCAGGGAATTCGAGCCCTGCCCGTGCACCGGCTCGATCGCGAGGTATCCGGCGCAGTGCTCTTCGCGCTCGACGAGGAGACCCGTGCCGGTCTCGAATCGGCCTTCCGCGAGCGCTCCGTCGAGAAGACCTATTGGGCCCTCGCCCGAGGTCGCGTGCGGCCGGCGCAGGGGAGCTTGCGCTTTCCGATCCTGGAGCAGGGATCCTTCGCGCGCGTCTCGGTGCATGGAAAGGAATCGGAGACGCGCTACAGGACGCTCCAGAGCCTGCCGGAGACCACGGTCGTCGAGATCGACCTCCTCACAGGTCGCTACAACCAGATCAGGGTCCACTTCGCGCACGCCGGGTTTCCGCTCGTCGGCGAGCGCAAGTACGCGCGCGGGAAGGACTCGCCGGTGCGCATCCGCAGCCGTCGGGTCGCGCTCCATGCCTGGCGCCTCGCGTTCTCGCACCCTCGCACGGGAAGGAGGATCGATGTCGAGGCGCCACTGCCCGAAGACCTCCTCGATCTGCTCGCGCGCGCGTCGCGGCGGGAGTAGGATGACGGTCCCCACGCGAGGAACGATCGATATGCCCACCGTCGAGGACGTCTACAGGGAATTGAAGCAGGTCTACGACCCCGAGATCCCGGTCAACATCGTCGACCTCGGCCTGGTCTACGAGGTCAAGCTGCAGGAGACCGGCGTCTGCAACGTCACCATGACCCTGACTTCCCAGGCGTGCCCGGAAGCGCGGACGATCCCGGACGTGGTCAAGCGACGAGTGAACTCGATCCCCGGCGTCAAGGGCACCGAGGTCCAGATCGTCTGGGACCCGATGTGGACGCCGCAGCGGATCTCGGTAGAGGGCCGGGCGATCCTCGGCATCGGAAGCGAAGAGGAGATGTAGTCGCCCTACTGCACGACCGACATCCCGCCCGCAGGCCCGGGCGGCGGGGCGTTGGGGTTGGTCTTGAGCTCCTTCTTCCAGGCGGCCATGCGCGCCTTCGCGGACGCCGCCTCGGCCTCGGGGATCAGCCCCTTGCGCTGCAGGAAGATCGACTGGCTCGTGTAGGCGAAGGCGTCGTCGGGGTCGAGCTCGATCACCCTGGCGATCGTGGAGAGGGCCTCGTCGTGGCGGCCGAGCTTGCTCTGCGCGGTCGCGAGCGCGTGGAGAGCGTCGAGCCAGTCGGGCTTCAGCTCGAGCGCCTCCCGGAATTGCTCGGCTGCCTCTTCGTTCTTCTTCTGACCGAAGAGCGCCAGGCCCTGCTTGTAGTGCTCGATGGGAGTGGTCATCACCCGGCTACCCGGCGCGGGAGCGCCTACATCGCGGGCTCGATGCCGAGCTGCGCGAAGCCCTTCTCCTCGAAGTTCTTGCGGAACATGTCGCGCAGCTTGCCGGCCTGCACGTCGTAGGCCAGCTTGTCGGCCCAGGTGTTGCGCGGGTCGAGGATCCGGGCCTCGACGCCGGGACAGGCGGTCGGCATCTTCAGCTTGAAAACCGGGTGGGTCGCGTGGCTCACCTTCCCGTCGTGCAGATCGCCGCGCAGGGCCGCATTCAGGAGCGCTCGCGTGTCCCGGATCGAGATGCGCTTGCCGGTTCCGTAGGGTCCGCCGCTCCAGCCCGTGTTCAGCAGCACGCAGCGGGCCCGGTGGCTCTCCATCTTCTCCCACAGGAGCTTGGCGTAGACCGACGGGCGCTGCGACATGAACGGCGCGCCGAAGCAGGCGCTGAACGCGGCTTGGGGTTCGGTGACGCCGACCTCGGTCCCGGCGAGCTTGGCCGTGAAGCCCGATACGAAGTGGTACATGACCTCACGGCCCTCGAGCACGGCGACCGGCGGCAGCACGCCGAAGGCGTCGGCCGTGAGCAGGACGATCGTCGTCGGGTGCGGTCCGCGCGCCCCGTCGGCGATGTTGGGGTTGCAGGAAAGCGGGTAGGAGAAACGCGTGTTCTCCGTGACCGAGCGGTCGGTGAGGTCGAGGTCCTGCGGATCGGTGTCCTCGAGACGCCTTCCCTTGGGCGGCGGCACGTTCTCGATGATCGTGCCGGGCATCGAGAGAGCCGCGGCGATGATGGGCTCGGCCTCCTTGCTCAGGTCGATCAGCTTGGCGTAGCAGCCGTCCTCGAAGTTCGACAGGCCGGAAGGCGTCCAGCCGGTTTCGTCGTCGCCGATCAGCCGGCGGTCGGGGTCGGCCGAGAGGGTCGTCTTGCCCGTGCCCGAGAGACCGAACAGGATCGCGGAGTCGCCCTTCGCCCCGATGTTGGCCGAGCAGTGCATCGGCAGGAAGCCCTGCTTCGGCAGCAGGAAGTTGAGCACGGTGAAGATCGTCTTCTTGACCACGCCGCAGTAATCGGCCTTGCCGACGACGAGGCAGATGCGGTTCTTGAAGTCGATGACGACCGCACGGTCCGACTTGCTCCCGTCGCGCTCGGGAACGCAATGGAAGGTGGGCGCGTTGAGCATCGTCCAACGCCGCGCCTCGACGTTCTTCACGCCCGCCACGCTCTTCGGGAACATGTTGTGGGCGAACATCGCGTGCGTCGCGTACTCGCCGACGAAGCGATAGGGCACCGAGTAGGAGGGGTCGGTGCCGGCGAAGACGTCCTTGACGTAGAGCGTGGCCTTCCTGGCGTTCAGGTGCTCGACGACGCGCTTCAAGAGGCCGGCATACTGGGCCGGGTCGTACTTCTGCACGTCGGCCTTCCACCACACCTCGCCCTCGACCTCGGGCCAGGCGACGGCGAACGTGTC
Source organism: Planctomycetota bacterium (assembly GCA_041488095.1). GTDB lineage: Bacteria > Planctomycetota > UBA1135 > UBA1135 > DASYPQ01. Next base: position 115,929 of record JBGPOP010000004.1, on the reverse strand, counting down.
CTTGACCGGGCGGCCGGTGCAGTCGGGATCGGTGTAGTAGACGAGCGGACCCTTCGCGCCGAGCTTGGTCGCGAAGGCTTTCGGCTCGTCGAACCCCCCTCCCTTCCGGACGCGCCCGCGGTCGTTCGCGATCGCGAGCTGGAACAGCTCTTCCTTGGAGAGGCCGTAGCGGTAGGTCACGCCCCGGAGGCCCAGGAGTCGTTCGAGGTCGGCGCGGAAGTCCGTCGTCGTCGTGGTCTGCATCGGAGCGCCCTGTTCTGGATCGGGGGAAGCCAGACAGATTAGCCGGCTTGGGCCGAGCCGGCAAACGAGGTCGAGTCGGGATCGCCCCGAGAACGCTCAGGCGCGGGCCGTTGCGAGTCGTTCGCGATACCAGTCCATCGTCGTCGCGAGTCCGTCCCTCCAGTGGACCCGCGGCTCGTAGCCGAGGAGCCTGCGAGCACGGTCGAGCGAAGCCAGGCTGTCGCGTACATCCCCCAGGCGCGCCGGGGCGTGAATCGGCTCGAGATCGCAGCCCGCGATCTGTGCCATCGCGCGGTAGAGTGCGTTGATCGAGATGCGTTGACCGGCGCCGATGTTGATCACGACGCCGGGCTCGAGGTCCTTCTCGAGCGCGAGCAGATTCGCCTGGACCACGTTCTCGACGTAGGTGAAGTCGCGAGTCTGCTCGCCGTCGCCTTGGATGGTCGGAGGTCGGCCCTCGAGGAGAGCTCGCGCGAAGAGCGCGATGACGCCGGTGTAGGGGCTGTCGTCGCGTTGGCGCGGTCCGAAGACGTTGAAGTATCGCAGGGAGACGGTGCGCAGGCCGTGAGCGCGCCCCCAGACGCGCAGGAGGTGCTCGCCGGCGAGCTTGCCCGAGGCGTAGGGCGAGAGGGGCTGGGGTGCCATGCCCTCCTCCTTGGGAAGCGTCGGGGGATCGCCGTAGGTGGCCGAGGACGAGGCCAGGACGAAGCGCGCGACGCCGCTCCTGCGTGCGGCCTCGAGCAGGCGCAGCGTCCCCATCACGTTGACCTCGTAGCTCAGCAGCGGATCTTCGAAGCTCTTCGGGACGGACACCAGCGCGGCTTCGTGGAGCACGGCCTCGACGCCCTCGCACGCCGTGCGACAGGCGGCGGTGGATGTGATGCTGCCGCGCACGAGCTCGACCGGAGCTCCGCTCCCGAGAGCTCCGACCGGGAGGATCGCGAGGTTCTCGGCGAGACCCGTGGAGAGGTCGTCGAGCACCCGGACGCGGTCGCCGCGGCGCACCAAGGCCTCGACGAGATGAGAGCCGATGAAGCCCGCGCCTCCGCTGACGAGATACCTGGACATCGCCGTCATGCTATCCGGCGATCACACCCCCCCGGAAACACGCAGACCCGCCGGATTGCTCCCGCGGGCCTGCGCGTCGAGAAGAGTTTGGATCCCCAGCACAGCCGATTGGCTGCGGGCGTCGGAGCCGGGTCGCCGCCGGGAACGAACGCGGCTGCTCGAACTTTTCGGGGACCTCTCCGGAGCGCTTCTGACCCTGATTCGCTTCCGGGGGGGGCCGAAAGCAGCCAGCCCGCCCGGTACGACCGGACGGGCTGGCTTTCGAGGAGTGGTGTCTCAGCACCGTGGTGGCGGGCTCCCAAGCGGGATCCGCCCGCGGACCGAACCCGCAAGTTTTTCCGGAGCCGCTACCGCGCGCCGAACAAGCCCGTCTTCTGGGTTTTCCGGATCTCGCCCTTGTCCGACCAGATGATCTCGCCGCTCTCGACGTTCGCGGCGTTCAGAACGAATTGGTAGTAGGTGTCCTCGGTCTTGAGCCCGGCGGACTCGATCGAACGGCCTTTGTGCTTCTCAATGGAACTCAGCGTGCCGTAGATCACGACCTCGGCGCCGAGCTGCTTGCCGAACTCCATCGCCATCTTGGAGTTGACCCGCCCCGACTCCTGCTGGAAGCGCACCTGTTCGCCGATCTCTTCCTGGCCGGCCTTGTCGGCCACGAAGCGGAAACGTCCGCTCTGGATCAGGTTGGTCCGGATCGCGTCCGTGACCGCCGTCGTGTTGATGTGCTCGGGCGTCTCGTTGCGGATTCCGCCCATGTAGGTGATCACCCGCTTGTCCTCGCCCTTGCTCGGCCGGTCGAAGTAGGCGAGGTGCGGACTCTCCTTGAGCGACTTGGTCATCTGCTCGGAGAAGGTCTGCAGGTCGGTCGAGCCCCAGTCGACGTTGATCGTCTCGGCTTCCTTGGGGTCTTTGTAGCGCGTCGAGCTGCAGCTCGCCGCCCCGGCGATCGTGGACAGGACCAGGATCTGAGCGAACGTCTTCATCTTGAATCTCCTTGGCTGAGGGTGTTCTAGCCCGGACGCACGGCGCGCAGGCGCCATCGGGTCACGTCCGGGAAAGGCATGGGGATCTCGATCGCGCTCGTCGCGCCGGCCTCCAGCGTCGTCAGCGTCCACGCGCGCGCAGAGCCGGGGAGCAGCTTGCCCGCGCGGTCGTGCCACTCGACCGACCAGGCGAACCGCAGCGCAGAGGAAGACTTGTTGCGCAGGTCGAATCGGAGCACGCGGCCGCGGCTCGAATCCGAGGGACGGGTATGGAGCATCTCGAGATCGCCTTCGACCGATGGATCGCCGCGCAGCTCCTGCATCGGATCCGGAGGCGGCGGCAGCCGGCCCGAGCTGTGCCCCGAGCGGCAGCCGGCGAGCGCGAGGGCCAGGACGAGGGCGGGGAGAGTGATCTTCATGGTGCAGCCTGGGCCGCGGCGGGCGCGACCCGACGGCCTCCGACAGGATACGCGTAGAGCTTCGCTCCGACGGTGCGGGCGATCACGAACATCGTCTCGCCCTTCTCCAGCTCGAACGTCCCGAGCACCTGGCTCTCGCCTCCCTCGGCCCGCAGATGCAGCTCGTGGGATCCCGGAGGCAGGAACACCCGCGCGGCCTGCCAGGTGTCGGGGAGGGTTTCCCACGCCCGCAGGTCGGCGTGTTCGGTGACCAGCGTGAACACGCCGCCCGCGACCCAGCCGAGGGCTCCGGCCTCCTTCTGCAGCTTCCGGGTCAGCTCGCGCTTCAGCAAGGCGCGCACGGTCGACTTGGCGATCAGCCAAGCCAGCCGGTCATCGAGGTTCTCCTTGGCGACGCGGCCGACGTCCTCGACGACGACCGTCCGCACGCCCTTGTCACCGCCGGCGACGGAGATCTCCAGCCCGCCGACCGGCTGCGGACGCTCGACGTAGGACGGCACGGCCCACTGCAGGAGCCCGCTCTCGGTCGGAACATCGAGCACACCCTCGCGCTTGTAGGGACCCAAGCCCACGCCGGCGATCACGACGATGCTGGCCGAGCCGTCCGCCACTTCCGCCTCCCCGAAGCGAGCCGCGTCGGGCCCGAGCTCCTCCTCCCGGTGCATTTTTCTGGCGAGTCTGGCGAGAGCGCGCCCGGCGAGCTCCGTGCCCACTCCCTTCGCGCGCATCCGTTGGTAGTCGATCCAGGCGTCGTCGGGCTGCCCGTCCAGCTCGTAGGTGACGGCCGAGAGGAAGTGGCCGAGGCCGCCGGCCTTGTACTTCTTCTTGTAGAGCTTCTCCTCGCTCTCGAGCAGAGCGTTCCCCTGGCGCACCTCGACCCGCGCGCCTTCCAGGTCGCCCTTGGCGAGGTAGGCGATCGAGAGCCCGGCGTGGATCATGACGCGCTCGTAGCCCTCGCCTCGGTAGCTCTTCGCGCCCTCGTTGAGTGTCCAGGAGAGGATGGTCTGACCCAGGCTCTCGGGGGAGATGAGCGCGCTGCGCTCGGCCTCCTCGACTTCCTTCGCTGCGTGCGAGAGGCTCTCGATCGCCGCGCTCCAATTGCCCGCCGTGAGCGCCACGGTCCCTGCCTCCGCTCCGGCCAGGAAAGGCGAGCGGGTCGTGCGCGGATCCTCGTAGGCGTCCATCGCCCGCGAAAGCTGTCCTCTCTGGAAGTCGCCGAGCGCCCGCGCCGTGCGCTGGGGGTACGAGGCGCAGGCGAGGGAGAGGACGGCCAGGGCCGCCGCGACGGGGATTCTCGGGCTCTTCTCGGACATTCCGGGGAGGGATGGGGCGGCCATGCTCGGCGGGGCGGCGCGCCCGTGCAAGAGCGGGGCCAAGGTCAGGGGCTCCGCGAGGCTTGGCTCGGCGCGAGCGAGCCATCATTGGATAGACTTCGACCCGCCTGCGTGCGGCCGTCTCCTCCGATGCGAAGCACTTACGTTGCGAAGGGCGCTCGACCGCCTGTTTCCTCGAGCGCCTCGGCGGGATCGGCCACGCCGATGATGACGCAGTACTGGCGCGCGAAGAAGGAGCAGCCTCAGGCCCTGCTCTTCTTCCGCATGGGCGACTTCTACGAGCTGTTCCACGAAGACGCGCTCGTCGCCTCGCGCGAGCTCGGGATCGCGCTGACTTCCCGGTCCAAAGGCGAGGACGCCATACCCATGGCGGGCGTGCCGGCGCGCGCGGTCGAAGGGTACCTGATGAAGCTCGTCGCGAAGGGCTTCAAGGTCGCGATCTGCGAACAGATGGAGGATCCGCGCCTGGCCAAGGGCCTGGTCGACCGTGCCATCGTGCGCGTCGTCACCGCCGGGACGATCACCGAGGAGGATGCGCTCCAGGCGCGAGAGCCCAACTTCCTCGCCGGCCTGCACCTCGACGGGGAGAAGGCGGGCCTCGCCTGGGTGGACCTCTCGACCGGACGCCTGCAGGTGCTCGAGATCCCCGGAGCCCAGGTCACCGACGAGATCGCGTGGCTCGCGCCCGCCGAGCTTCTGTTCTGCGCCGCGGGACTGGAAGCGCGGCCCGCGATCGTTTCAGCGATCCGCGAGCAGCTCGGGCCGCGCCTCACCGAGCGCGATCCCTGGTGCTTCGACCGCGAGTCGGGACTGCGCGCGCTCCTGCGACACTTCAAGATCGCGAGCCTCGAGGGCTTCGGCGTGGACGAGGCCTCGCCCGTGGTCGGCGCGGCGGGCGCAGTCCTCGGGTACGCCGAGGAGACGCAGAAGAGCGCTTGCGAGCACATCTGCAGGCTCGAGGTCGTCGACCGGGCCAGGCACGTCGTGCTCGACCGCGCCACGCGCGCGTGTCTGGAGATCTTCAAGACGCAGCGCGACGGACGCCGCGAGGGAACGCTGATCGACACGCTGGACGCGACGGCGACCCCGATGGGAGGGCGCATGCTGCGCGAATGGCTCGAGGCGCCGCTGCGCGAGGTCGAGTCGATCCTGGCACGCCAGCGCGCCGTCGCGGAGCTCGTCGAGCAGCCCTTCCTGCGCGAGGAGGTTCGCGGGATGCTCGCCAGCGTGCTCGACCTCGAGCGGCTGACGGCCAAGGTCTCGACCTCCAGGGCGCACGCCCGCGATCTCGCCGCGATCGCCGGCTCGCTCGAGCAGGTCGGACCCCTGCGCGAGAAGCTCGCCGGCGTCTACTCGGCGCGCCTCGCGGAGCTGCGCGAGAAGCTCGATCCCCTGGAGGACGTCGTGGTGCGCGTCCGCACGACGCTCGTCGATGCCCCGCCTCTCGCCGTGAAGGACGGGGGGCTCGTCCGTCCGGGAGTTTCCACGGAGCTGGACGAGCTGCACTCGATCTCGGGCGACGGCAAGTCGTGGATGGCGCGCCTGCAGGCCGAGGAGTCCAAGCGCACGGGGATCCCCGGGCTCAAGGTCGGTTTCAACTCCGTGTTCGGGTACTTCATCGAGGTTCCGCGCGGGCAGGTCGGGCGCGTGCCCGAGAGCTACATCCGCCGCCAGACCGTCAAGAACGCCGAGCGCTACGTCACGCCGGAGCTCAAGGAGTTCGAGGGCAAGGTCCTCGGCGCGGAGGAACGCTCGCGCGAGCTGGAGTACCGCATCTTCGAGGAGCTGCGGGAGGCCCTCGCGAGGGAGATCCCTCGGATCCTCGGAACGGCCGAGGCGCTGGCCCAGATCGACGTGCTCGCCGGGCTGGCGCAGAAGGCGGCCGAGAACCGCTACGTCGCTCCCGAAGTGGACGAGGGTGATGTCATCCGGATCATCGATGGCCGACATCCCGCCGTGGAGCGTGCGCTCACGAGCGAGCCTTTCGTGCCCAACGACACGCGGATGAACCGTTCCGATCGCCTGCTGACGATCCTCACCGGGCCGAACATGGCGGGCAAGTCGACTTGGATCCGCCAGTGTGCGCTGATCGTGCTCATGGCGCAGACCGGATCGTTCGTCCCCGCGAGCGAGGCCCGGATCGGCGTCGTCGACCGCATCTTCACACGGATCGGCTCGGCCGACGACATCGGTCGGGCGGCCTCGACGTTCATGGTCGAGATGCTCGAGATCGCGAACATCCTGAACCATGCGGGCCCGCGCTCGTTGATCGTTCTCGACGAGGTCGGGCGCGGCACGAGCACCTTCGACGGCCTCGCGCTCGCCTGGGCGATCGTCGAGCACGTCCACGACAGGATCCGTGCTCGCACGCTGTTCGCGACGCACTACCACCAGCTCACGGAGCTGGCCTCGCGGCTGAAGGGCGTGTGCAACATGAACGTCGCCGTACGCGAGTGGAACGATCAGATCGTGTTCCTGCACAAGATCGTCGACGGGGGCACGGACCGCTCGTACGGGATCCACGTCGCCAGGCTCGCGGGAGTGCCGCAGGAGCTGATCGACCGCGCCCGGCAGATCCTGTCCGACATCGAGGAGGACGCCGAGGACCTCGCTCCGCGCATCGCGCGGGCCTCAGGGCGCGGAGGATCGAACCGGGATGGCCTTCAGCAGCTTGGCCTGTTCGAGCACGCGCGCAGCGAGATCGAACTCGAGATCGAGAAGCTCGATCTCGACCGCCTGACGCCGATCGAAGCGCTCCTCGTCCTGCGCGAGCTCAGGCAGAAGATCCGCTGACGTATCCCCCTACGCCGTCAGCACCTCGACTCCCTCCGGCCCGAGGTAGATCGAGTGCTCCGCCTGCGCGACCATCGTTCCTTCGTCCTCGCACAACGGCGGGTAGCGCACGAGAGATCCCTGGCGCACGAGCTTCGAGAGCGCGTCCTCCACCGCCTCGCGGTCGAGATGCGCGAAGTAGCGACGCGCGATCGGCAGTCCGCGCCAGCTTTCGATCGCCCGCAGCACCTCGCGGTCGAGTCCCTTCGCCTTGACAGGCGGGCGCACCATCATGAACACCTCGGCCTTGCCGGCCTCGTGGATCCAACCGCGGCCGGTGGTGGCGAAAGGCTCGATCGCGAACACCATGTCCTGTTTCAGGTGCCCTGAGCCGCGCTCGGCATAATTCGGGATCTGTGGCGGCGTGTGCACCTTCCAGCGGCCCAGGCCGTGGCCCGTCAGGTTGCGCACGGGCTGGTATCCGGCCGCGAGGATCGTGCGCTCGATCGCGCCGCCGACCTCCGAGAGAGAGACACCATCGCGCACGCTCGCGATCGCGGCCGCGAGTGCGCTCCCCGCCGCCTCGACGAGCGGGGTCCAGCGGCCGTCGCGGCTGAGATCGACCGAAGCGGCCGTGTCGGCCACGTAGCCATCGACGTGGACGCCGATGTCGACCTTGACGCAATCGCCTTCCTCGTAGCCCTGTTCGTCCTCGGGGCTGGAGCAGTAGTGCGCAGCCACGGAATTGCGGCTCGATTGGGCCGGGAAACCGGGCTGCGCTCCGCGCTCGCGGATCATCGCCTCGACCGTCTCGAGGACGTGCCGGATCGTCACGCCGGGACGGATGTTCTCCTTGGCCCATTCCCGGCACTCGGACGCGATCCGGCCGGCCTTGCGGTAGCTCTCGAGGGCTTGTCGATCCACGCGCGATACGTTAGCAGCACAGCATGCGCGCCGTCCTCTTCCTCCTCGTTCCGATCGCCGCCTGTCGGACGACGTCGACGAGCCACGCGCCCGGCCCGGACAGCGTCGCGATCACGCGCGCGGCCCCCGTGCGCGCCTGGGAGCTATGGGAATCGGGCCGCTGTCTGGGTTCGATGGTGCGCTTCGAGGAAACCGGGAATGCTGCGCGGGCGTTCTACAGCGTGCGCAATCGCGAGGGCCAGGAGATCGGCATGGTCGACCTGCAGGGACGGGCTTGGCGCTATCGCGCGCGAGAGAGCGAGCCTGAATGGCTCGGCACGGGCACGGTGATCGAGGGCGCGCGACGCATCCTCGATGGAACTCCCTCCGCCGATCTCGTCGAGGTCGACCTGCGGCGCCTGCAGGACGTGCTCGGCCGGCTCCGATAGACCGCCGCAGGCGCACGGTGAGGGCCGGCGCGCAGGAGGCTCCTCCCGCAGCCCTTCCGAATCTGGGAATCGAGTCTGGCCGCGAGATTCCCGCCGCTCCTGCTCCGCCTCGAGGAGTTCCTGCGGAGAACGAGCCCCGACACCCGGGATTGGCTCAATCCCCGGCCCGGGACACTCGAAAAGAAGAGGTGTGCGGACGCTCCGGCGCCCACGACCCTGTCTTCGTCCTCCCGGTAACCCCGAGTCCTCCCCATGATCAAGCTGGAAGCTGGCGAGTGCATCGGCGCCTACCGCGTTGTCGAGTTCCTGGCTCGCGGCGGTTTCTCGCTCGTCTACCTCGCGGAGGACACGGAGGGCAACCGCGTGGCGCTCAAGATGGGCGACGTGGCCGGCGGCGGTCGGTACGTCACGCGCTTCCTCGAGATCACGAACCAGCGTCGTCCCGAGGGGATCAGTCCGGACGAGACCCCGGCCGAGGCGATCTTCTTCCGCAAGGACGGCGTGCGCATCGACTTCCTCGACGTCCACGAGATCGACGATCTCCTGCGCGGCGAGGCCGAGATCATGTCGCGGGTCAAGCATCCCAACATGATCGGGCTTCGCGAGACGTTCATCCACGAGGGGCGGCCGGTGCTCGTCATGGAGCACGCGCGCGGCAAGACGCTGCGCGAGAAGATCCGTGCGCTCGAGGGCATCCGCCTGAACTGGTTCCTGACCATGGTGCGGACCCTTCAGAAGCTCTCCCGCACGGGCACGCTGCCCTATCACGGAGACCTGAAGCCCGAGAACATCCTGATCAAGCCCTCGGGCTCGGTCGTCATGCTCGATCCCGCCATGCGCATGGACGAGCGCGGCGTGATCACGACGACCCCGCACTACAACCCGCTGCTGCTGCGCGACCCCAAGGCCGACGTGATGGGCATGGGGATCATGCTCTACGAGATCCTGACCGGAGTGCTGCCCTTCGACGAAGTGCCCTGGCAGTACGCGGGCCGCGAGCAGGGAGGCGAAGTCGAGCGGCTCTCGCTCTCGTACTTCCTGAGCTACCCGCCGCCCAAGGACCTCAACCCCAACACGCCCGACGCCCTGGCTCGGATCGTGTACCGCAGTCTGACGGTCAACGAGTACGGGCTCGAGGCGCTCGAGAAGGACCTGGTCGACTTTCTGCGCAAGGACTGAGGTCGCCGGGCCGGCGGCTCAGATCCTCCTCGACGGACGGACCTTGGACTCGCGGCCCGCGGCGAGGCGCTGCTCGGCCAGGCGTGCCGCGGCCTCGTTGGTCGGGATGCACTCCCGGCGTGAGATCTCGAACACCTTCCGGAGGTTCTCGTAGATCCTTTCGATCTTGCGCCGCGACGCGGCCTCGTCGTAGCCGCCGGGCAACAGCTCGACCGACACGTTGATGATCCCGCCGGCATTGATCACGTAGTCCGGAGCGTAGAGGATCCCGCGCGCCATCAGGTCCCGCGCGTGCCGCGGCTCGAGGAGCTGGTTGTTGGCGCAGCCGGCGACCGCCTTGCACTTGAGCCGCGGGATCGTCTCGTCGTTCAGGGTTGCGCCTCGAGCGCAAGGCGAGTAGATGTCGCACTCGACGTCGAGGTGCCGGGTATCGGGCACGGTCTCGAATCCGTTCTTGCGCCGCAGATCCTCGACCCGCGCCTCGTTGATGTCGCAGATCAGGACCTTGGCGCCCTGCTCCGCGAGCATCTCGGCGAGTCGCCCGCCGACCGCTCCGACGCCCTGGATCAACACCTTCTTGCCGTGGAAATCGGCCTTCCCATACACCTCCTCCAGCACGGCGCGCATCCCGACCAGGCACCCCTTGGCCGTGTAGGGGCTCGGGTTCCCGGAGCTGCCCGACTCGCGCTTCAATCCCGTGACCCAGCGCGTCTCCTGGCGCACGATCTCCAGGTCGGGGATGCCGATGTTCATGTCCTGGGCGGTGATGTACCTCCCGCCCAGGCTCTCGACGAACCGGCCCATGGCACGGAAGAGGTCCGGCGATTTGGCGGTTCTGGGATCCCCGATGACAACCGACTTGCCGCCGCCGAGTCCCGTCTCCGCGACGGCCGACTTGTACGTCATTCCGCGCGAGAGCCGCAGCACGTCGAACAGGGCCTCGTCTTCCGAGGGGTAGGACAGCATGCGCATCCCACCGAGCGCAGGGCCGAGTGTCGTGTCGTGGACGGCGATCAGCGCGTGCAGGCCCGACCCCTGGTCTCGGCATCGCGCGACTCTTTCGTAGCCGTCGACCTCGATCTCGGAGATCTCCATCGGGGGCTCTCGATCAGGAGCTTCGGAAGGGGTAGGAGGCTCGAGGGAGGCCCGCGTCGAGTCGGGCCACCCGCCGGAAGGAGAAGGCGACCGTCATCCTACGGGGCGTGCCCGTGCCCGTCGAGACTGCCCGCTCGCCGGACGTCAGTCCTCGGCCTGCGTCGCCAGCTCCGCGCCCGCTTCGGCAGCGCCCTCGGGAGCGGCGGGCGCAGCAGCAGACCCGACGTTGCGCGCGTTCTTGCACTTGGGGTATGCCGAGCAGGCGAGGAATTCCTTCCCCCAGCGGCTGGTCTTGACGATCATCGGCTCGCCGCACTTGTCGCACTTCTCGCCGGTCACCTGGGGCGCCTCGCGCAGCTCGGGCGGCAGGTTCTTCGCGTTGCGGCACTTGGGGAAGCCCGTGCACGCCAGGAAAGGCCCGCGCCGCGAGCCCTTGACCACCATCGGCTTGCCGCACTTGTCGCACGCGATGCCGGTTTCCTTGGGCTGGATGACGTTGCCCTGCTCGTCGACCGAAGCCGTGTTCTTGCAGTCCGGGAATCCCGTGCAGGCGATGAACCGGCCTCGCCTGCCCATGCGGATCACCATGGGTTTGCCGCATTTCTCGCACACCTTGTCGGTCGGGATGGCCTCGCTCTTCGCGCGGGGACCCTCCATGGGCATCGTGCTCTTGCATTCGGGGTAGCGCGAGCAGCCCAGGAACTTGCCGCGCTTGTTGAACTTCTCGGCCATCGGCGCGCCGCACTTCTCGCACGTGCGCTCGCTGAGCTTGGGCTCGAGCTTGATGTTCTTCATGTCCCTCTCGGCCTTCGCGAGATCGACGGAGAACACGTCGTGGAAACTCTTCACGACCCTCCGCCACTTCCTTTGGCCGCTCTCGATGCGGTCGAGATCCGCCTCCATTCCGGCGGTGAAGTCGGTGTCGAGGATGTCCTTGAAGTGCTGGACGAGCTGGTCGGTGACGATCTCCCCGAGCTCGGTCGCCTCGAAGCGGCGCTCCTTGAGGGTCACGTAGCCGCGGTCCTGGATCGTGGAGATGATCGCGGCGTAGGTCGAGGGTCGGCCGATGCCGCGCTTCTCGAGCTCCTTCACCAGGGTCGCCTCGGTGTACCGCGGCGCCGGCTGGGTGAAGTGCTGGCTGGCCTCGATCCGCTCGGGGCGATAGTCCACGTTGACTTGCAAGCCCAGGGGGAGCGCCTGCAACTCCCGCTCACCCTTGCCGGCCTCGAACACGTGCAGGTGGCCGTCGAACACCTCGACCTCGCCCTGCGCGACGAAGCGCGCATCCCCGTGCTCGAAGGTCGCCGTGGTGACGGTCGAGACCTCGGGTGGCATCTGGCTGGCGACGAACTTCTGCCAGATCAGCCTGTAGAGCTTGAGCTGGTCCTCGGTGAGCGAATCGAGGAGAGCCTCGGGCGTTCGCGACGCCTCGGTTGGACGGATGGCTTCGTGCGCCTCCTGGGCCCCCAGCGCCTTGTGCGTGAAGAAGTTCGGCTTCTCGGGCAGGTACTTCGGCCCGTACTTCGTTCCGATGAGATCGCGGACCTGCGCCAGCGCGTCGTCCGACACCCGCACCGAATCCGTGCGCATGTAGGTGATCAGGCCGACCGAGCCCTCGCCGGGCACATCGACGCCTTCGTAGAGCTGCTGCGCGAGCACCATGGTCTTCTTGGCCGAGAAGCGCAGCAAGGTCGAGGCCTTCTGTTGCAACTGGCTCGTCGTGAAAGGCGGCGTGGGGCGGCGGGTCTTGGGCTTGCTCTCGAGCTCGGCGAGGCGCAGAGGATCCGAGCCGATCCGCGAGACGATCTCCCGTGCGCGCTTCTCGTCGAGGTTCTTGTCGATCCGATCCTCGCCGACGCGCCGCAGCTCGGCGTGGAATTCCTCGCCGTCGGAGCGGAAGTGCGCTCCGACACGCCAGTACTCCTCTTGGACGAAGGCGCGGATCTCCTTCTCGCGCTCGACGATCAAGCGCACGGCCACCGACTGCACGCGACCGGCCGAGAGCCCGCGCGCGATCTTCTTCCACAGGAGCGGCGAGAGCTTGTACCCCACGATCCGGTCGAGCACGCGTCGCGCCTGCTGCGCGTCGACCTTGTCCATGTCGACCTTGCCGGGGTGGCGGAAGGCCTCGAGGATCGCCTTCTTCGTGATCTCGTTGAAGACGACCCGGAAGACGCGCTCCGCGGGCACGTCGAGGGACTCGGACAGGTGCCAGGCGATCGCTTCGCCCTCTCGGTCGGGGTCGGGGGCGAGGTAGACCGACGAGGCTGCCTTGGCCAGGCGCCGCAGCTCGGTGATCACCTGAGTCTTGCCTCGGATCGCCGTGTAGGAAGGCTCGAAATCGTTCTCGACGTCGACCCCGAACTTGCCTTTGGGCAGGTCGCGGACGTGCCCCATCGAGGCCTTCACGACGAAGCCCTTGCCCAGATACTTGTTGATGGTCTTCGCCTTGGCCGGGCTCTCGACGATGACCAGGGCCTTGCCGTTCCTTCCGGACTTGGTCTCGGCGGGCGCCGCGGGCCCTGCACGCGCCGCTCGCCCGGGCCTCTTCTTGGCTGCCTTGCTCATGTCGATGGGACCCGGGGAAGTCGACGAGTCCCCCAAGGTAGGCGGGCCACAAATAGGGGAGTGCCTGGGGATGTCAAGGAAGGGGACACGCCGGTCAAGGCCTTCGGCAGGTCGGGGGGGCCCGTCTGAGGTGATCTCGTAAGTAATTGTGATTGAAAGACTTACCGATTGATCCCCGGGCACGCTCCACGGACCGGCCCGAGATCATGATCACCTGGACGCTAAGCCCTTGCCTTCCAAGGGCTTCGACCGCGGAGTGCGCACCCGCCCTGTTTTTTCGATCTCGGGGCCGAAGTCGGCGGGTCCGCGGGCTTGGTCCGGACCGAGAGGCCTCAACGAATCTGAATCCCTCCAGTGATCCTCCACGCCCAAGACCGCGCACGCCAGAAGCGGCACGAAGCCGTGCCCTGGGAGGGATTGCCTCTCCGCGATGCCGTCTTCTGCGGCCTCTGGGCGACGGGACCCGACACGGCCGTCGATGGGGTCGTGCGCATCATGGCGCTCCGAGTCGGCGCGGGTTCGGGAGAGCTCGAGCGCTTCGACCGCCTCTGCAACCCCTTCCCGGAGGGCCACGACCTCTGGCCGTCGGAGGACTGCCTCGGTTCGGAGTTCGGGCTCGACCGTCAGCAGCTCGAGCCGTGCCCTTCGATCGGGGAGGTCTGGCCCGAGTTCGAGAAGTTCCTCGGGGACGGACCGATCCTCGTTCCCGATCTCGCGGAGTTCGAAGGCTGGCGCGCGCACGTCGCGGGTGGCGCGAGCGGACCGGTTGGACCTCGGGCCGACGTCATCGGTCTCGTGGAGCTCGGTGCGATCCTGCTCCCTGGCTCGCAGCCCATTCGTCTGGAGATGATCGGGAAGGGCCGGCGCGCGCGGGCGCTCGAGCCCGAGGATGTGCGCAGGCTGGCGGCTGAAATCGTCGCGCGGTTCCTGGGCCAACCTCCGGAAGGGATCGCGCTGGCTGCTTCGGGCTACCTGCGCGCATGGCGAGGCCTGGAGGCGGGCTCGCCGGGCGCGGCGCGGATCCTGCGGCTCGCGCTGGCCCTGGTCGATCGCCCGGGAGAGTGGTGCGGCGGCGCGCCGTGCTCCGGAAACGCAGGCGAGGGATTTCTTTCCCGCTGCGCCGAGAACAGCGCGACGCCGGCCGACCTGATCGCGGACGTGTCGCCAGGCTGCGAGCGCGACGCGAGGCGCTGGGAGGCGCTCGAAACGGTTCCCGTCCAGGGCGGGGAGCCCGCGCCCTTCGACGTCGAGGACCGCGCTCGGCTCGACGAGATCTTTCGCACGCACCTGCCCGAATCTTTCGCGGCGGACGCAGGCGGGGGCGCGCTCGCTTCCTACCGCGAAGGGCAGCACGAGGTGGCCTGCGCCGTGGCCGCTGCGCTGGGCTCGGGCGAGCTGCTCCTCGTCCACGCGCCGACCGGCACGGGGAAGACGCTCGCCTACCTCGTGCCGGCCCTCCTGTGGGCGCGCCGTCACGACATCCGGATCGGGATCGCGACGTACACGCGTGCCCTCCAACAACAGGCGATGGACCGCGAGATGCCGCGCGCTCTCGCGGCACTCGCGCGGGCGGGCGTCGATCCCTTGCCGCGCGTGGCCGTGCTCAAGGGCCGCGAGAACTACCTGTGCTGGCGCGCGCTGAAGCTCGCCGCCCCCGACGAAGAGGACGACGGCGAGTCCTGGCTCGCGTGGACCGTGCTGGTCTTGTTCGCTCTCCGTGACGCCGAGGGAGACCTCGACCGGCTGCCGCTCCGGCCACCGATCCCGCTCGAGGCTGTCGGGCCCTGGCGCAGGCGGTTCTCCGAGCTGCTGCGGCAGGTCCGCGGCCGGAGCGCTTGTTGCGCGCACGATGAGGACAAGCGCACGTGCGCGGCCGAGATCGCGCGCAGGCGGGCCGAACGCAGCCACGTCGTGGTCACCAACCAGGCCTTCGCGCTCGCGCGGCAGGAGTTCTTCAAGCACATCGTCTTCGACGAGTGCGAGCACCTCCACGATCAGGCGCACGGCGCGTGGAGCCACATCCTGACCTTCCGCCAGATGCGCGGGACGCTGGCGCGGCTCCACGCTCCCGAACGCGGTACGTCCAGCGCCGCCCTCGACCGCATGCAGCGCTCGGTGATCGACGGAACGCCCACCGCCCGCGCGATCGGGAGGGCGCTCTCGTGCTGGGAAGGCGTCGCCGAGGCGCTTCTCCGGCTGGATGCCGCGCTCGAGGGCTTCGAGATCTGGCGCGGAGAATCCATCCGCGAGCGCAGCGAGCGCGAGAGCCACTCCCTCTTGCGCGAATACGTCGAGCGGCCCGAGGCAGCCGGCCTCGTGGAGAGCCGCCGCGATCTGTGCCGAGGCCTGAACGAGCTCGAGTCGGCGCTGGCCGAGGTCATCGAGCGCCTGGAGGCGACGCCCTGGCGCGGTATCCCGAGCTTGCGTCGCTCCCTCGACCTCGCCCGCACCGAGCTCTCCGGGATGCTCGAGGCGGTCGAGGCCTGGCTCCCGCTCGAGGAGGGACGGCCGGCCTTCCGGGCGAGCTTCTTCTACGACCTCGAGGTCGATGCGCGCGGCGATCGCGCACTCGCGGCGCGCGTGCTGCTGCCCAACGAGGTCCTCGGACGCAACTACTACCCGCAGCTCTCGACCGGCGTGTTCGTCTCGGCCACGACCTGGTTGCGGGGCAGCTTCGAGCCGGCGCTCGGCTACCTGGGCCTCGACCGCGCGGCCGAGCCCGCTCCGGACGAGGACCGGCCGCCGCGCGTGGTGCGCACGTTCCGCGCACCGGAAGTCTTCGACTACTCGCGTGTGCTCGTGGCGGTGCCGCGCGACGCCCCGCCCATCGGGCGGGACAAGGACGCCTACCTCGACTACGTCCGCCGCTTCGTCGGGCACCTTGGCGAGCGCACGCGCGGGCGCATGCTGGTCCTCTTCACGAACGCCCTGGACGCCAGGCGTGTCGGCGAGGAGCTCACCGGATTCTTCCGCGCGCGCAGCATCCCGCTGTGGTTCCAGAACATGGAGAGCGCCACGAAGGAAGAGCTGTCGGATCTCTTCCGCTCGCGAATCGACTCGGTGCTCCTGGGCGTCGACACGTTCTGGTTCGGCGCCGACTTCCCCGGGGAGACCCTCGAGTACCTGGTGATCGTCCGCCTGCCCTACGGCGTCCCCGACCGCTACCACCACGCCCAGTGCGCGGCACTCGGCACGAGCGAACAATGGCGGCGCATCTACATGCCGCGCGCGCTCGCCAAGTTCCGCCAGGGCTTCGGGCGCCTGATGCGACGGGAGAGCGACCGCGGCTGCGTGTTCGTGCTCGACGGGCGCGCCCTCGAGCCGAAGCACCGGGCGTTTCTGAGGGAGCTGCCGATCGGGGCCGACGCGGATTCCGCGGAAGGCGGCGCGGAGACCACCAGCGCGCGCTTCGTCCGCGGCGACACCGACCGTTGCCTGCGGGAAGCGCTGGCCCACATGGGGCTCCTCGCGGAGCTGCGGCGTCGCGGCCTCGCGATCGAATTCGCCACCCAGGAGCCCGCCGGCCCTTGAGCGAGCCCGTGCGCTGGACCGAGGCGCGCGTCCTCGCGCCCGAGGGCTGGCTCGAGCTCGTCGCCGAGGCGCTCTCGCTCGCGCCCTGCGGGGGTGCCGCCTTCGGCCGTCCTTCCCTGGCGACCGACGCAGCGCCGGAAGGCCGGGACTTCGTGCGGGTGTTCATCCCCGACCGCATGGACTCGCCCGCGTTGCGCGCGGCGCTCGAGCGGGAGGTCGCGGGCCTCTCCGAACGGACCGGCGCGCCCGAGCTGGTCGGCCTGCGGATCGAGTTCCGCGCGCTGCCGCCGGAGGACTACGCCACCTCCTGGAGGAAGAGCTGGAAGCCCTTCCGCGTCGGTCGCCTGTGCGTCCTGCTCCCCGGGAGCACGCGAGCTCTGCGCGAGGGAGACCTCCCGCTCCAGCTCGAGCCGGGCGGGGCCTTCGGGTCGGGCCGACACGTCACCACGCGCGAGTGCCTGCGCGTCGCGCAGGAGCGTGTGAGTCCGGGCGAGAGCGTGCTCGACGCCGGCTCGGGCAGCGGGATCCTGTCCGTCGCCGCGGTCCTCCTGGGAGCGGAGGATGCGCTCGGATTCGACATCGACCCCGACGCGAAGCCGTACGCCGATGCGCTCGCACGCGACAATGGCGTCGCCGCGCGCTGTGAGTTCCGCACGGGAGGGTTCGAGGTCATGGCGCCTGCGGACGGGCGCTTCGACGCGGTGCTCGCGAATCTCTGCGCCGACGTCATCGGCGCCGGGGTCTCGCGCCTGACTCTCGCGCTGAGGCCCGGCGGATGGTTCGTCTTCAGCGGCTGCGCCGAGCCGCGCGCGGCGCTCCTGCGGGAAACCCTTTCCGGGTCGGGCTTGTGCGTCGAGGAGGAGCGTGTGTGCGGCCGCTGGCACACGTTCGTCGGCTCGCGTTCGAAGGGATCACCCGATTTGCATCCGCGCCGGGAGCCGAGGATGATTCCGTAAGGCTGCCCGGCTTCCAGCGGTGAGAATCCTCTTCCTATCGCAGCGCGTCCCCTATCCGCCCAACCGCGGGGACAAGATCACGACCTGGCGCCTGGTCGACCGCATGCGGCGCTCCCACGAGGTCACGTGCGTCGCCTTCGCGCACGACCGTCAGGACCTCCAGGCCGCGCGCGAGCTGGACGCGATGGGCATTCCGACGCTCCCGATCCGCCATCGCGACGGCTGGAAGCGCCTCGTGTCCATGCCGCTCCTGATGTCGAGCCGCCCGTTGACGCTCGGGGTCTACGGTTCTCGCAAGTTGCAGGTGGTCGTCGACCGGCTCATGCCGCAGATGGACCTCGCCTACGCCTACTCCTCCTCGATGGGCGCCTTCCTCGAGCCCCATCGCGACAAGCCCAGGATCATGCACTTCGGTGAGCTCGATTCGGACAAGTGGCGGCAGTACAGCGAGCTCACGGGCTTTCCGTTGCGCCAGGTCTACCTGCGCGAGTCCCGCACCCTGCTCCAATTCGAGCGACGGATCGCCACCGCGTTCACCGAGAACGTCCTGTGCACGCCCCTCGAGCAGAAGATCTTCGAGGAACGGATCCCCGGCGCGACCTCGACCGTGCTGCGGAACGGCGTCGATCTCGGCTATTACAAGCCGGCGGGCACGGAACCCTGGGCCGGACACATCGTGTTCACGGGTGTCATGAACTACTACCCGAACGTCGACGGGTGCAGGTTCTTCGTGAAGGAGGTCTTCCCGCGCGTGTGCAAGGAGTTCCCTCGCGCTCGCTTCACGATCGTCGGGGCGCACCCGACTTCCGAGATCCGTCGCCTGGGCCGGACGATCGGCGTCAGCGTGACCGGGTACGTCAACGACACGCGCAAGATCCTGCGCACCGCGGCGGTCTCGGTCGCGCCCCTGCGCATCGCGCGCGGAATCCAGAACAAGGTCCTCGAGGCGATGGCGATGGGCGTGCCGGTCGTCGGGACGACCTCGGCCGTGCAGGGTGTCGACGGCCTCCCTGGACGGGACTACCTCGTCGGCGACGATGCGAAGGGATTCGCCGATGCGGTGTGCAAGCTCCTGCACGACCCCGATGCGGCGCAGGAGCAGGGCCTGCGCGGGCGGCGCTTCGTCGAGGAGCACTACGACTGGGAAGTCGTGTTCCAGCCCCTCGACGAGATGCTGGAGCGGTGCGCCGGCGGCACGAGCGAGGCTCCGCCGGCTCGCGCCACGATCCTCATGTAGTCGGGCGAGGCGGAGCGCCGAGGGCCGCGCTCAGGTCCTCGCGAGGATGTCCAGGCTCCGCTCCGCCCAGGACTGCAGCGGCTGTATGTAGATGCCCAGAGCCACGGTCGCGGCGCCGAGCAGGACCAGGAAGCCGACGAACAGGGGCTGTGGTGCGGCGCTCTTCGACGACTCGTCGGTCAGGAACAACGCCTTGGCGACGCGCAAGTAGTAGAACAGGCTGACGACGCTGTTCAGAGCCGCGACGAGCACCAGCCAGCCGAGGTTCGCGTTCCAGCCCGCGACGAAGAGCAGGTACTTGCCGTAGAAGCCGACCGTCGGCGGCAGACCCGTCAGGCTGATCAGGAAGGCCACCATCGCGACCGACACGGCTGGCGCCTTCCAACCCATGCCCTTCAGGCTGTCGACGTCTTCGGAGCCGGTGATCCCCTCGAAATAGAGCAGGAACCCGAACGCGCCGAGGTTCATCAGGTAGTAGGCCGCGAGGTAGTACATCGCCGCGCTGAACCCCGCGCCGGTCATGGTGGCCACTCCGAGCAGCACGTAGCCCGCGTGCGCGATCGAGGAGTAGGCCAGCATCCGCTTCAGGCTCTGCTGCCTCAACGCGGCAAAGTTGCCGAGCGTCATCGTGATGGCGGAGAGGATCGCGACGAGCAGGCCGATCCGCGCGCCGTATTGCAGGACGTCCGCGCCCACGCCGCTCCGCATGAACAACCCGCCGAGGAAGCGCAGCAGCGCGCCGAAGCCGGCCGCCTTGGAGGCGACAGCGAGGAAGGTCGTGACCGGGGTCGGCGCGCCCTCGTAGACGTCGGGCGTCCAGAAGTGGAACGGCACGGCCGAGACCTTGTAGGCGAAGCCGGCGAGCACGAGCACGACCGCGATCGCGACCGGCACGGGGCTCGCGTGGAGCTGCGCTGCGAGGCTGGAGGCGAGACCGCTCCCCGCGCTCGCGCCCATCGCCGTGAGGTCGAGCGTCCCGGTGAGGCCGTAGAGCAGGCTGATCCCGTACAGCATGACGCCCGTGCTCATCCCGCCGAAGATCACGTACTTCATCGAGGCTTCGGCCGACTTCCGGCTGCCCTTGTGGAAGCCCGCGAGCGAGTAGCTCGCGAGCGAGAGCAGCTCGAGCCCGAGCATCAAAAGCAGCAGGTTGTTCGTGCCGACCATGAAGAAGATGCCGACCGCCGCTCCGAGGATGAGGAAGTAGTACTCGCCGACGCCGTGCTTGCGCTCGCGACGGTCGCTCATGACGAAGAAGACCACCGCGGCGACCGCAGCCAGCGTGAACAGCTTGAAGAAGCCGGCGAAGTGGTCGACCACGACCATGCCGAAGACGGTTCGCGAGGGATCGCCCGCGTGGCTGAGGAGCTGGAAGAAAGCGATCGAGAGCCCGAGCAGGGTCACGCCTCCGACCGCGTCCGAGTTCCTCCCCTTCTGGATCAGGTCCTGGACGAGCACGATCAGGGAGAACACGGTCAACGTGATCTCCGGCGCGATCGAGCCGAGCTGGTCTAGGTAGGCGTCCACGGACCGAGGTTCCTCGGGCTCACCCCTGCAAGATCCCGCCCAGCATGCTGACGAGACCTCTGACGCTCACGCTCATCCAGTCGAGCAGCAGGAAGGGGAACACGCCGAGCAGGATGCACAGGAACAGCAGAGGCGCCTGGCTGAAGACCTCGCGGAAGCTGATGTCCGGGAGATCCTTGTACTTCTCGTTGAGCTTGCCCAGGAACACGCGCTGCATCGCCCACAAGAGGTACGCCGCGGTGATCACGATCCCTATGGTCGAGATGAGCACCAGGATCCGGAAGCGCGGGTCGCCCGACTGGAAGGCGCCGACGAGCGTCATCCACTCCGAGATGAAGCCGCCCATGCCGGGCAACCCGATCGAGGCGAAGAACGCGACCGTGCTCAGCGCCCAGTAGCGCGGCATCACCTGCGATATCCCGCCGAAGCCGTTCAGGTCGCGGTGGTGGGCGCGGTCGTAGAGAACGCCGACCACGAGGAAGCACGCGGCCGAGGACGTGCCGTGGTTGAACATCTGGAGGGCGGCGCCGTTCATCCCTTGTTCCGTGAGCGCGGCGAACCCGAGCAGCACGTATCCCATGTGGCCCACCGAGCTGTACGCGATCATCCGCTTGAAGTCCGTCTGGCCCAGCGCGACGAAGGAGCCGTACACGATGCTGGTGACGCCGAGCACTCCCAGCACGAACGCGAACTCGTGGAAGGCGCCCGGGACGATCGGGAAGCACGCTCGCATCATCCCGTAGCCCCCGAGCTTCAGCAGGATGCCTGCCAGGATCACCGAGATCGGCGTCGGCGCCTGCACGTGCGCATCGGGCAGCCAGGTGTGGAAAGGCACGACCGGCACCTTGATCGCGAAGGCCACGAACAGGAACCAGAACACCCAGGTCGCGAACTTCATCCCCACCAGCATCCCGCCGTAGGGCAGGTGCTCCCCGGTCAACCTCCCGGCGTGGGCCATCGAGATCAGGTCGGGGATCGAGAAGCTCCCGCTATCGATCCGCAACGCGACGACCGCGACGAGCATCAGCACCGAGCCCGCCAGCGTGTACAGGAAGAACTTGATGGCCGCGTACTCGCGCCGCGGGCCGCCCCAGATGCCGATGAGGAAGTACATCGGCAGGAGCATGATTTCCCAGAACACGTAGAAGAGGAAGAAGTCCAGCGAAACGAACACGCCCGTGATGCCGACCTCGAGGAGCATGAGCAGGGCGTAATAGGATTTCTGCGCCTTCTCGATGTTGAAGCTCGCCGGCACGGCGATGAAGAGCAGGAGCGTCGTCAGCCACACGAGGGACAGCGAGATCCCGTCGATGCCCATGAAGTACTGGGCCTTGATCCCCGCGATCCAGCTCGCGCGCTCGACCAGCTGGAACCCCGACGCGGTCTTGTCGAACATCCCGAAGTAGACCTGCGTCGCGAGCACGAGCGGGATGAACGTCGCGACCAGGCTCACGCCCTTGATCGCTGCCGTCGCGTTGCGGGGTAGGCACAGGATGACCGCCATCCCGATCAGAGGGACGAAGGTGATCCAGGTGAGGATGTGGGTGTGCATGAAGCGTCCGGTGTCGTGGTCGGGTGCTCGGTCAGCTCAGGATCAGCCAGGCGGCAAGGAGGAGGCCGCCTGCCACGGCGAAGGTGACGTACTGCTGGATCCGTCCGGTCTGGAACAGGCGCGCGACCGATCCGAAGGCCTGGGTCGTCGCTCCGACGCCGTTGACGGCGCCGTCGACGCCCTTCAGGTCGAACCAGGCGCTGACGAACCCCAGGGTCCGGTTCAGGATCCCGAGGCCGTTGACGATGCCGTCGACGACGTTCTCGTCGAACCACTTCTGCGCCAGGGCGAGCCCGATCGTGGGGCGGACGACGGTCGCGTTCACGATCTCGTCGATCCAGTACTTGTTCGCGACCGTGTGGTAGACGCCGCCGAGGGCGCGGACGATCCTGGCTGGATCGATCTTCCGCGCCTGGTACAGGAGGAAGGCGATCAAGAGGCCGGCAAGCGCGACTCCGAGCGAGATCGAGAGCGCGAGACCGTGCGCCTGGTGCTCGACGTGCTCGGAGACGTGCGGCTCGGCGACGAGGCCTCCGTAGAGGCGCTCGAGGCTCACCATCCTCAGGAACCACGGCGGCGTGTGGCTCGCGAGCGGATCGCCCGGCGCTGCGAGCCAGAAATGTCCGCCCAGGATGCCCAGGAGCGCCAAGCCGCAGAGCGCCACCGTGATCGGCCAGGGAGACTCGTGCGGGACGTGGGCGTGCCCGTGGTCTTCGTGACCGTGCCCGTGCGCCTCGGCTCCGCGGTAGGCGCCGAAGAAGGTCATGAACATCAGCCGGAACATGTAGAACGCGGTCAGGAGCGCCGCCGCGGGCAGCGCCAGCGCGGCGAAGAAGCTCGCCCCCTCGAAGTGCGTCAGGCTCCTCTCGAACGCCGTCTTGATGATCTCGTCCTTGGAATAGAAGCCCGAGAACAGCGGGATGCCGGCGATCGCGAGCGTCGAGGCGAGCATGCAGGCGAAGGTCACCGGCATGAACTTCCTGAGCCCTCCCATCCGGCGCATGTCCTGCTCGTGGTGGCAGCCGTGGATCACCGAGCCGGCGCACAGGAACAGGCAGGCCTTGAAGAAGGCGTGCGTGACCATGTGGAACATGCCGAACACGACGCCGCCCAGGCCACAGGCCGCGACCATGAAGCCGAGCTGCGAGATCGTCGAGTAGGCGAGCACGCCCTTGATGTCGTTGACCGTCGTGCCGATCGTCGCCGCGAAGAGAGCGGTGAACGAGCCGACCACGGTCACGACCGCGAGGACCTCCGGGCTCATCAACGGAAAGGTCCGTCCGAGCAGGAAGACGCCCGCCGCGACCATGGTCGCCGCGTGGATCATCGCCGACACGGGCGTCGGTCCTTCCATCGCGTCCGGCAGCCAGATGTGCAGCGGGAACTGCGCCGACTTGCCGACCGTGCCGCCGAAGATGAACAGGCCCGCGACGGTCATCCAGGTCGGGTAGTATCCGCCGTGGCGCGCGACCTCCTCCTGCGCGAGGCGCCAGAGCTCCGTGAACTGCAGCGTCTGGAACTTCCAGTAGAAGATCATCATGCCCACCAGGAGGCACGTGTCCCCGACGCGCGTGGTCAGGAAGGCCTTCTTGCAGGCCGACGTGGCGAAGAGGTTGCGCGGGTGGCCGGGATCGTGGGCGAAGTGTCCGATGAGCAGGTAGGACATCAGCCCCATCAGCTCCCAGAACACGAAGAAGATGAGCAGGTTGTCCGAGAGGACGAGCCCGAGCATCGCGAACGTGAACAGGCTGATGTTCGCGAAGAAGATGTGGTAGCGGCGGTCGCCCTTCATGTAGCCGATCGAGAACAGGTGCACGAAGAACGACACGACGCCGACGACCGCGAGCATCGCGGCGCCGAGGTTGTCGTAGAGGATCCCGGCGGTCAGGTTGAGCGGCGAATCGGGGCTCTTGCCGGTCTGATAGAGCCAGGACCAGGCGAAGCCGTCCTGTCGGGACTGGTGGAAGAATTCCTCGCCCGCGAAGCCGGCCGCGATCGCCTTGGCGGCCATCCACAGCGCGATCGCCATCACGACGAACATGCCGCCCGTCAGGAGCCAGTCGCCCTTGCGCGGCAGGCTGCGCTCGAGGAAAAGGTTCACGACGAACCCGGCCAGCGGGATCGCCGGCACGGCGAGCAGGAGCTTCCAGTCGGTGGCGGGGTCGAAGCGCGGCATGGGAGGGTTCGCCGGGTCAGTCGCGGAGCTGGTCGACGCCGCCTGGATTGACCGAGTCGAACAGCTGGACGACGTTGAGCACGATCGCCAGCGCCACCGCGGCCTCGGCCGCAGCCAGGATGATCACGAAGATCGCGAACATCTGGCCGTCGAGGCGGCCTCCGTTGTGGCGGCTGAAGGCCACGAAGTTGATGTTGGCGGCGTTCAGGATCATCTCGATCCCCATGAGCACGTACAGCACGTTGCGCCGCACGACGATGGCCACGATCCCGAGCGCGAACAGCGCGGCCGAGACGGCCAGGTAGGCTCCCACTCCCATCACGGTTCTCCCGTCCGCGGCGCGGGGTCGCCTTCTACCGCATCCGGCTCGAGGTCGGACTTCTTGCGCCGCGCGATGTAGACCGCCGCGACGAGCGCGACGGTCAGCACGACCGCCGCCAGCTCGAAGGGCACGACGTATTGCCCGGCCGCCAGGAATCCCACGCCGATCCGGCGCGCATTGCTCTCGAGCGGCGGCAGCGTCTCCGCGGTCGCCCACACGACGCTCGCGCGCACCTGGAAGCCGATCCACGCGACCGCTCCGCCGACGAGCACGAGTCCCGTCACGACACGCGGCAGCCTCCGCTCCGTGAGGTCCGGCGGGGTCAACATGACCCCGAACAGGATCAGCGCCAGGATTCCACCCACGTAGATCAGGATCTGGGCCATCGCCAGGAAGTCCGCGCCGAGCAGCAGGAACAGTCCGGCCGTGCCCGAGAAGGTGGCGAGCAGCGAGAAGGCGCTGCGCACGACGGAACGCTCGAAGACGCACATCAGGCCGCCACCGACCGTGAGGAAGGCGAAGAGCCCGAACGCGAGGCCCTCGCCCCCGGCGGCACCGAGGCCGCCCCCGATCAACGCCAGCGCGAGCAACGCGAGAAGCGCGTAGAAGACCTTGGAAGAGCGCTCCATCTCAGGCGTGGCCTTCCGCCTGAGGTCCGGCCGGCGGCGCCGACGCGGCGGTCTCGCCTGCGCCCTTGGCGGCCTTGGCGGCCTCCTTCTCCTTCTTCTTCACCTCCGCGTCCTTCATGCGGATGCGCGCCTCCTTGGCCATGCCCTTGAAGGAGAGGAGGTCGTGCTTCAACTCGCTGCGGTCGTAGGTCACGAAGGCGAACTCCGTGCCCATGTGGATGCAGTCCTTCGGGCAGGGATAGACGCACAGCTCGCAGAACATGCATTTCTGGTAGTCGAGCGTGAACGAGATCCACTCGAGCTCCTTGCCGTGCCGCACCGCGTCCATCTCGATGCAGTCGATGGGGCACGCGCGCGCGCACGCCAGGCAGTCGATGCACTTCTCCTGTTCGAGGTAGTGGATCCCGCGGTAGCGCTCGGGGATCGGCAGGCGCTCGTCGGGGTACTGCACCGTGATCGGTTTCTGGAGCAGGTACTTGCCCGTGATCTTCATGCCGACGAGCGTCGTCGCCACGCTGTCCCAGACGTTCTTGAAGTAGGTCTTGGCGGCACTCATGCGTGGCCTGCGGCGCGATCGCGCCTCAGAAGATCGCCTCCCACACCCCCGCGCCCAGGACGCACACGAGCGCAAGGGGCGTGAGGTACTTGTACCCCATGCCCATCACCTGGTCGATGCGAACGCGCGGCAAGGTCCAGCGCAACCACATCATCAGGAACACACCGAACATGGCCTTGGCCAGCAGGGTCCCGGCCGCGACGAGCTCATGGATCGCGCTCCCCTCGCCGAAGGACCTCCGCGCGAGGTGCGTGAGCGGGCTCTCGAATCCGCCCAGGAAGAACACGGCCGCGACGACCGACATCAGGAACATCGCGGCGTACTCCTCGAGGAAGAAGAACGACCAGCGCAGGCCCGAGTACTCGGTCATGAAACCGGCGACGAGCTCCGACTCCGCCTCGGGCAGGTCGAAGGGCGCGCGCTTGGTCTCGGCGAGCGCCGCGATGAAGAACAGGACGAAGGCCGGGATCACGAACGGATTCTGGAAGATCACCCAGTGCATCCCGAGCCAGACCGCCTGCTGCGAGCTGGCCTCGCGCAGGTTGAACGTGCCGACGACCATCAGCGGCACGAGCAGGGAGATGCCCAGGGGGATCTCGTAGGCGACGACCTGGGCCGCCTCGCGCATCGAGCCGTACAGCGCCCACTTGGAATTGGACGCCCAGCCGGCCATGACCACCCCGATCGTCGTCATCGAGGACATCGCCAGGATGGCGAAGAGGCCCAGGTTCAGGTTGGTGAAGTACAGGCTCGGCGCCAGCGGCATCACGGCCAGCGCACCGAAGATCGAGGCCAGCATGATCGCGGGCGCCAGGACGAAGAGCGGCTTGTCGGATCCGAGCGGGATCAGGTCCTCCTTGGCGAGAAGCTTGACCGTGTCGGCGAGCGACTGGGCCCAGCCGTGCCATCCGCCCGCGTACATCGGCCCGTAACGACACTGGATGTGGCCGGAGACCTTGCGCTCGAGCCAGACCGAGAACATCACGAACACGGACACGAGGCCGATCAGCACGACGATGCCGACCAGCGCGGCGGAAAGGACCAGGACCCAGGGCGGCACGCCGGCGGGCGCGAGCTTCTGGAGGAGCGTCAGGAATGCGTTCCCTCCCTCCATGCCGTTAGCGGTCCGTCTCCCCGATGACGACGTCGGTCGACCCGATGATCGCGATCGCGTCGGCGATCAGCGCTCCGGGCAGGATCTCCTCGAGGATGGCCACGTTGGTGAACGAGGGCCCGCGCACGCGCACGCGCACGGCGATCTTGCCGCCGTCCGACACCACGTAGTGCCCCAGCTCCCCGCGCGGATTCTCGATGCCGACGTAGGCCTCGCCGGGCGGGATGCGCAGCACCTTGGGGACGTCCCCGAGCACAGGCCCCGGCGCGATGTTGTCGAGGCACCAGCGCACGATCTTGATGCACTCGATCATCTCGTAAACGCGGCAGTAGGTGCGGTCCCAGCAGTCGCCGACGGTCCCCTTCTCGCCTCGGCCGAGGACCACGTCGAACACGCCCTGCTTCACCATCTCGCCGTAGAGCGAGTAGGGCATGTCGCGGCGCAGGTCGAAGTCGACGCCCGAGCCGCGCAGCATCGGCCCGGTCAGCCCGAAGTCGAGCGCCATCTCCTTGGGGATCACCCCGACGTTCGCGGTGCGCTTGACGAAGATCTGGTTCAACACCAGGAGATCGACGTACTCCTTCCACTTCTCCTCGAAGACGTCGCAGAAGCGCTCGATCTCCTGGAGCCAGCCCGGGGGCGCGTCGTTGAACACCCCGCCGATGCGGATGAAGCTGTAGGTCAGGCGCGCGCCGCAGATCTTCTCGAACAGCGACATGATCCACTCGCGCTCGCGGAAGGCGTAGAAGAAGGGCGTGAACGCGCCGATGTCGAGGCCGTAGGTGCCGAAGGCGATCAGGTGGCTGCCGATGCGATTCAGCTCGGCGCAGATCGTGCGGATCATGTGCGAGCGGCGCGGGATCTCGAGACCGGGCATCAGCGCCTCGACCGCCATGCTGTAGCCCAGGTTGTTGTTCATCGCCGACAGGTAGTCGTACCGGTCGGTGTAGGGCAGGTACTGGAGCCACTCGACGCTCTCGCCGATCTTCTCGGCGCAGCGGTGGAGGTATCCGAGGTGCGGCTGCGCGCCGGTGACGATCTCGCCGTCCGCGCGGATCAGGATCCGCATCACGCCGTGCGTCGCCGGATGCTGCGGGCCGAAGTTGACCTCCATGTCCTGGGTGTGGACGTCGAGGAAGAACTCCTTCTCGCCCGAGGGGAGCACTCGCGCCTCCTTCTCGAGCGTCATGCTCCCGTGTTGCTCCGCCGCCATCGCCGTCCTCATCCTCCTCGATGTCTCCCGTGCTACTCGCACGAGATGCCGTGGTACTCCTTGGGGAAGACGTAGTCCTTGCGCAGCGGGAACCCGACCCAGTCGTCGGGCAGCAGGATGTGACGCGGATCAGGATGGCCGATGAACGTGATGCCGAACATCTCCGCGCACTCGCGCTCGTGCCACTGCGCGGCGCGGTAGATCGACGTCGAGGAGGGCATCCGCAGCTCGGATTTCGGCAGGAGCGCCTTGATCGCAAGCCGCTGCCGCCGCTCGATCGACAGCAGGTTCATGCCGATCCACAGGTTCGGGTCCTCCGCCTTCGGATCGGTCGCGGTGAGATCGACGAGCACCTCGAAGCGCAGCCGATCCTCGTCGCGGCACACGTGCAGGAACTCGACGATCCGCTGGGGATCGACGAGGACGAAAGGATCGCCGCTGCGGCCGGGATCCTTGTCCTTGCCGTGCTTCTCCCCGGGGATGGGCGGACGCGGCAAGTCCGCCCCGAGCAGTCCGGGGACGCGGATCACGCGCAGGCGGTCGTGGATGCCTTCGAAGTTCATGCTCGGGTTTCGGGCGGGCTCTTCCTCAAGCCGTGCGCGCGGGCTTGCGCACCACGGAAGAGCGGCGGATCTTTTCCTGCAGCTTCATCAGGCCCTCGAGCAGGGCCTCGGGCCGCGGCGGGCACCCGGCGATGTAGACGTCGACGGGTACGCAGCGGTCGACGCCCTTCATCACCGTGTAGCCGAACTTGAAGTACGGCCCGCCACCGGTCGCACACGCCCCCATCGCGATGACGTACTTGGGCGAGGGCATCTGGTCGTAGAGGCGCTTGACGCGCTCGCCCATCTTGAAGTTCACCGTACCGGCCACGATCATGAGGTCGGCTTGCCTGGGGCTGGCGCGGAACGCGCCCGCGCCGAAGCGGTCGATGTCGTGGTGAGCCGCGCCGACCGCCATCATCTCGATCGCGCAGCACGCCAGGCCGAAGGTCATGGGCCAGATGCTGTTGAGTCGCGCCCAATTGAGCAGCCAGTCGATCCGGGTCGTGAGGACGTTCTCCTCGAATTGATGTTCGAGCTGGCCCATGGTTGCTCCCGCTCGCGCGGGGTCAGGCCGCCTCCCCGGGATTCCCGGGTGCGCTGACAGCTGCATCCCCGGCGTGCGCCGCCTGGCTCGCCGTGATCTCCTCGACGGACGGGATCGTGATCCGCACGCGCGGCTGCCGGGGCTCGTACTTGCGCTTCTGGTAGGAGAGCACCCAGTCGAGATCGCCCTTGGCCCAGACGTAGGCCAGGCCGAGGAACAGGACGACGATGAAGATCGCGCCCTCGACCAGGGCGAAGATCCCGATCCCCGCTCCCGATGCCGCCCCGGTCCCGGAGAGGGATTCTTTCAGCACGAGCGCCCACGGGAACAGGAACGCGATCTCGACGGCGAAGATCACGTAGACCAGCGCGACCGTGTAATAGCGGATGTCGAACTGGATCCAGGCCTCTCCGATCGTCGACTCGCCGCACTCGTAGATCTCGCGACCTTCCGTCGTCTTGCGCCGGGGGCGGATCAACGAGCCCACGATCATGTTCGCGAAGACGAACACGAGGCCCACGCAGGCGAAGACCAGGAGGTTGAGGTAGTCGAAGTACATGGCTCTCGACCGCCGCGCCCGGCCCTGTAGCCCCACCCGGTGAATCAGGAAGGGCAGATGAAGCGCCGGAGGGCGGACCCGGCGGCCGTCAGGAACCGTCCCGGACCCGGTCGAGCGCCCCCCCCTGTGGCGAGGCCCGCTCGGCCGCTTCCAGGCCACCCGGCAAGACCACCGAGCCCCGGGGTACCCCCTGCGGAGAAGGGGTGCTCCGTTGACTGGGTCGCGAGAGTCTATGGCCGCGTGGAGAAGGGTGTCAAGGCGAGCGGCAGGCTCCGATCGGGTTGGAAACCATGCGGTTGGACGGCCGTCTCTCGGGGTGGAGACAGACACCTCGCGTTGCCCATGGAGACGAGCCCGCCGACACCCGCAGAGGGCGAACGCCCGGAGCGAGCGCCGAGAGCCGGCGGGGTTCGTGCAGGCTTGCACCTGCGTCGAATGGCCTGGGGCGCGGCGATCGCCATGGCCGTGGTGATCGTCTGCAACACGAGCCCGCCCGCGCCCGCGGAGCTCGCTTGGATGCGATGGCTCAGGACGCTCGCCGATCACCCGATCCGGGTGTGCCTTGCGGCGACCCTGCTCCTCTTCGCCTTCTCGCGGCCGGAATCCGGCGATGACGGGGGTGGATCCTCTCGATCCTAGGAACCGCCACGACAGCACACTATCATGGTCGCCACAGCGGCCGGCCCGAGGGCCGCTCGACCGACGCGCGTGCCCGATCCTTCAGCCAAGACCGAGAGGCCCCCGATCCACGCGGCGGACATCGCGTCCCCGATCCTGCGTGGCCCTCTTCGGAGCGAGCGCCTAGGCGCCACCCTGGGGATCGACCTCGGATACGAGGAGAGCGCTCTCTCGGTCAGCCGCGACAACCGGATGCCCCGCGCTTCGGTGGTCATCACCACCGCCGCCCGGGCGATCATCCGGCTCTCGAAGGGTGGGGAGAAGGTCGAGAGCATCGTCGCAGTCGGCTCGGCGGCCGACCCCACGTTGCACCCCGACTTCCGGGAAATCACCAGCAACTTGAGGGACTTGCGCAACAAGTGGTTCCCCAAGGCCAAGCTCTGGCTCCAAGCCGACGATCCGCACTTCGAGACGCCCTCGACCCGCCACACCCTCGGCGTGTTCGACCGCGTGCTGGTGCGCTTCGAGTGGGGCACGGTCAAGGTCTACAGCTCGATGACGGGCCGAAAGAGCACGGACCTCGCCGCCCTGCAGGCGAACCTGACCCACCTGGAATCGCTGGTCGTGCAGGCGCGTTTCGGGAAGAGCGATGGCGCCGACAACAGCTCCGACACAGAGGTCCGCGCCTGGATCAAGCGTCTGGGCGAGTTCCGGCCGCGCGAGGTCCACATCCTCGGGCCCGACGCCAAGCTCGCCAGCAAGAAGCTCAAGCTCGCCCCCAAGGCACGCCTCTCCCAGATCGCGGCCGAGGTGACGGAGAAGACTGGGATCCCGGTCGCGTTCTGCGGCGCGGAATCGGTCCTGGGCTGAGGGGAATCTGGCCCACGTCGCTGTGCCTCGAGCCGCCTGAGTCGGCGAGATTTCCCGGGAAACCCCGCCACCCGGTCCGGCTGGCCGAGGTCAGACGGGAAATCGCGGCGCCCGCCCTGCTCCCGGGGCGCGGTATGGAGAGGCTTTGGATCTCTCCTGGCCGGCCTTCCCTTCGAGCGGGGCCCGCTTCGTGCCCGGGCTCCGTCGGACGGGCGAGATCGCGTTCAAACCGCTGCGAAAGCCGGCTGAACGAGATCCGAGGGCCGGGGTCCCTTGCGCGGCCGATCGGCGATGAGGGCGACACGGTCGGTCGCTGATCCCGAAGTCGCCATCGACCTCGCCTCGACTGCCGGGTTGCCTCCGATCCCGGAAATTCCTGCGGCCCGATGGTGAGGGGTTGCACAGTAGTGTGAGCCAGATTCCAGTTTCATGCCCCTCGTCCAGTTCCTCGCCGTGACGCACAACTTCGGCGAGCGCCCGGCGCTCTCCGATCTGCGGCTCGAAGTGCGGGAAGGCGAGGTCCTGGGCCTGCTCGGTCCCAATGGCGCCGGCAAGACGACCGCCCTGCGGATCCTGTGCGGGCTGCTCGTGCCGAGCTCGGGTGCGGTGAGGATCGGCGGACACGACACGGTGCGCGAGCCCCTCCTCGCGCGGCGCCTGCTCTCCTTCGTACCCGATGGGGCCCCGCTCTATGCGAATCTGAGTCCGCGGCAGCATCTGGCGCTCGTCGGTCGGTTGCACGGGCTCGCGGAGGAGCGCATCGCGGCCGAGGGCCTGCGGCTGCTCGCCGCTCTCGACTTGGCCGACCGCGCGGACGACCCGGTCGGGGTGTTCTCGCGTGGCATGCGCCAGAAAACGGCCCTCGCGTGCGCGATCCTGCCCAGGCCGAGGCTGCTCGTCCTCGACGAGCCGCTGACGGGGCTCGACGCGCCGACGACGGCGGTGTTCAAGGAGGTTCTTCGGCGCTGGGCCGCGCGCGGCGGCGCAGTGCTCTACACCTCGCACCTGCTCGACGTCGCCGAGCGACTGTGCGACCGGATCGCGATCCTCGACGGCGGCCGCCTGGTCGGGGTGGGCACGCTCGACGAGCTGCGCGCGCTGGCGGGCCGCGACGGCACGCTCGAGCAGGTGTTCGGCGCGCTGACGAGGAGCGAGGACCCGCGCGCGGCTGCGGACAGGTTGATCGGCGATACGGTGCCGGGCAACTGACGTCCGTCGCCGGCTCTGGCCCCTCAAGCCTTCGGCTTCAGGATCGGCGTGGGCCGGAAGTCGTCGTCGACGGCCACCATGGTCACGTCGGCTTCGGTCACGTGGACGACCTGACCGCCGCCGAACCGACGCTGCGCCCACACCGAGACGTGCGCGGTGATCGACGTTCGTCCGATGCGCACGGTGTCGGTGAAGAACGAGACGAGGTCGCCGACGAACACCGGCTGCTTGAAGACGACCTTGTCCATCGAGACCGTCACGATGCGGCTCGGATGCGACTTGTGCGCCTCGATCGCAGCCGCGAGGTCGACCTGCGACAGGATCACGCCGCCGAAGATCGTGCCGAGCGCGTTCGTATCGCGCGGCATCATGACCTGCCGGATCGAGGGCATCTTGTCGGCGGGATAGACGGGAGCGGAAGGGGTGTCGGTCATGCCTGCCTCGCGAGCGCGCGCTCGGCGTAGGCGCGCACGCGGCTCTGCAGCTCGCCGGTCGCGCCCTCGAAGAAGTGGTCGGCGTCGGGGATCTTGTCGGTCTCGAGACCAGGGTACAGATCGGGGAAGCGCTGTTTGAGGGTCTCGAGGGTGCCGAACTCGTCCTTCCCGGCCATCAGGATCAGGCCCGGCTTCCGGACCTCGCGGAGAACCGAGGCCTCGAACGCGGCGACCGGCAAGGCGATCAGGATCACGCGTGCGATCCGCGCGTCGGACCGGGCCTGCGAGGCAGCGATCCGCGAGCCGAAGGAGAAGCCGGCCGCCCACAGCTCGAGGCCCGGCATCTCGGACGCGAGGTGGTCGAGGGCGACCTCGAGGTCCTTCTCCTCGCCGCCGTGACCGTCGTGCACGCCCTGACTCTTGCCTACTCCCCGGAAATGGAAGCGCAGGACGGCGAGCCCCGCCTGCTGGAGGCCGCGCGCAGCGCGGAAGACGACGGTGTTGTTCATCGTGCCGCCGTGGAGCGGGTGCGGATGGCAGACGGCGCAGGCGGCGCGGGGTTTCGCGCCGTCGCGCGGCATCCAGAGCTTCGCCTCGATCACCCCGGCGGGTCCAGGGATCAGGAGATCCATGAGGCCGCGTACTGTAGTCTCGCACGCGCCGTGTGGGATCGGGTGCTCACCGTCTTCAGGGCGGGATTCGCAGCTCAGTGGGGCGCCGGCACGTGGCCCGCAGCCCCGCTCGTCGCGCACGGCACGATCGCGGCGATCCTGTGCGGTCTCGCGAGCGACGCGCTGCCCCCGTTCGCATACGGAGTCTTCGCGCTCTCGGTGTGCGGTGCGTTGATCGCGCTCCCTCTCCTCGGAGACTTCGGGGCGCTCTTGCGCTCAGATCCGGCGGCCGAGTGGGTCGAGGCGCTTCCGGTCACGCGGTTCGAGCTGCGCCTCGCGCGGACGATGTTGATCCTCCTCCTGATCGCGGCGCTCTCGCTCGCGGCGCTCCTTCCCGTCGCGTGGTTCGCGCCCGATGCGGCCGGTTGGGGGGCGCGCCTGGTGTTGATCGCCGCGGGTCTGGGTCAGGCACTGTTCCTCGCGGCCATCCTGATCGGCCTGCAGTCGGTGTTCGGCGAGCGCGCCGAGGCGCTGCTCGTGCTCCTGCAGACCGCGCTCGTCGTCGGGATCGTGCTGGGATTCACGGTCGGGTTGCGATGGTTGCCGAGGATCGCGCACCTCGAATCGCCCGCGGACGCCGGCGCGAGCCTGGCGCTGTACCCGCCCGCGTGGTTCGCGTCCGTGCTCGCGCCATGGAAGGCGACCCCGTTCTGGCCATGGCACGCCAGCCCTTGGCTCGCGACCGCAGCCGCGTTCGCAACCCTCGCGGCCTGCCCCTTGCCGGGGGCTCCGCGCGCACGCACGAGCGGAGGCTGGATGGCCCGTGTTCTCTCGCCGCTGCGTGCCCTGGCGACGCGTGCCTGGGTGCGGCCGGCCGAGCGCGCGAGCTTCGACCTCGTGTTCGACGCGCTGCCCCTCGAGCGCGAGTTCGTCCTGCGCACCTACCCGCTGATCGGGATCCCGCTCGCCTTCCTGATCGCGGGCTCGCGCGGCGATTCGGAAGCGATGCGCGAGGGACTGCTCGCGGTGCTGCTCTTCACCCCCGCGGCGTACCTGCCGATCCTGCTCGTGCACGTGCCCGCGTCGGCGAGCCACGCAGCGCGCTGGCTCTTCGACACGGCTCCGCTGCCGCCCGAGGCGCACGCCGGCGGAGCGATCAAGGCCGTCGCGGTGCGGTTCCTGGTTCCCCTGTACGCGATGCTGTTCCTGCTGGCCTGGTCGCAGGTGGGCCTCTCCTTCGCCCTGCGTTTGGCGCTGCCGGCTGCGCTGCTCTCGATGATCCTCTCGCGCAAGCTCTACCGGATGTTCGTGCACGATCCTCCGCTCTCCGTCGCGCCGAGCGAGATCGAAGCCAAGCTCGATTGGACCGGGGTGCTCGCCGGGCTCGGAGTCGGGCTGACCGTGGTGGCGATCCTCGCAGCGAACTTCGTGACGAGCCTCGCCGCGGGCCTTGCGCTCGCGGGCGCGCTCCTCGCGATCGAGTGGAGGCTCGACCGCAAAGCCACGCTCCCGGCTTGAGCCTCTCAGCCGGTCTGCTCTTCGAGGAACGCCGCCATGTCCGGAGGAAGCGCGCTCCGGATCTCGACTCGCTCGCCGCTCGCCGGCGACACGAACGCCACGCGATGATTGTGCAGTGCGTGTCGCTTCATGCCCAGCGCGCGCAGATCCTCGCGCGAGAGCCGGCCCTCGAGGTCCTTCTCGAACAGCTCCTCGTCGTGCCCGTAGAGCTTGTCGCCGACGACCGGATGTCCGATCGCCGCAAGGTGCACGCGGATCTGGTGCTGGCGTCCGGTCAGCGGCACGCACGAGAGCAGCGCGCACGCGCGCCCCCTCTCGACGACCCTCCACTCCGTCCGCGACGCCTGCCCGTCGGCCACCACCGCCATCTTCAGCTCGATCCTGCTCGCGCGCGCGCTCGCGATCGGATAGTCGATCACCCCGCCCTCCTGCTCGGGCGCGCCGCGCACGATCGCGAGGTACTCCTTCTCGACCTCGCGGCGCTCGAACTGCTTCATCACGTGGCAGTGCGCCTCGGGGTTCTTGCCGATGAGCACGATCCCGCTCGTCTCGCGGTCGAGTCGGTGACACAGCCGGGGTGCGCCGCCCCGCTCGAGCTCGTGCCCGGCTCCGTAGCGCGCGTGGACGCGCTGGATCAGCGTGTCGGTCAGATGGCGGCCGCCGGGATGCACCGCGAGGAAGGGCGGCTTGTCGACCGCGAGGATCCCGTCGTCGTCATAGAGGACCACGAGCTCGTCCGTGCAGGGTCCGATCATGGGCAAGCGCAGATGCTCGGGGATCAGGACGACCACGCGCGAGCCGTGGCGCAGGCGCCGGCTCGGCCGCTCCTCGACCACGGGCGTCCCGGAGCCGTGCGGATGGTCGGGCGTGCTCGGGTCGACGAGGACCTGGCCGCTCTTGATCAGCTCCTGGATCGACGTGCGGGAGCGCCAGGTCAGTTGCCCGACGAGGAACGCGTCCAAGCGGATCTCGACGTCCTCGGCGCGCATCCGGAGGTCGCTCGCGTCGACGCGCAGCTCGACTTCCTTCGGAGCCTGCGTGAGATCGCGATCCTTGGGGAACAGGCCCATGACACGAGACGGGACCCGGGGCCGCCGGCGCCGATCTTATCTCCGCCGCGCCGCCGGGAGCCGCGCCGCGCGAGCGACGTCGCTCAAACCGCGCTCGGCCGTGACTCGCGGCTGTCGCGACTGAAGCGCGGTGAGCGCATCGTGCGCTTGCGCCCCCTCTTGCGCTTGGGATCGTTCTTGCGGGTCGCCTTCTGGATCGTCCGCAGCCGCTCGCGCCGCTCGCGCCGGCGCTTGTCCGAGCGCTTCTCGTGCCAGGCGTGGGCCTTGGCCATGCGGAAAACCCCGCCGTAGTTGCACTGGCGCTTGAAACGGCGCAGCGCGGCCTCGAGGGACTCGTTCGGACGGACCAGGACCTTGATCAAGCGCGCGCTTTTCTCCGCAAGTGGGGCGAACAGGCTAGCTTGCCTCCAGCCACCCTCCAAGACCCTTCTGGAATCGAAGCGGCGCGGCTGCGATGCTCGCGCGCGTGGAGCGGGAGGCGCGAGGGTCCGAGCAGGTCCTCCAGGGTACGGTCGAGCGCGTGACCTACGCCGATCCGGGAACGCTTTACTGCGTCCTAAGGATGGCTCCAGAAAAGGGTTATGGGCCGCCTGCCGAACGGAGTCCCTTTCGCGCAGCCCGGCTGACTGCGGTCGGTCGGGCCGACGCGCCGAGCCCGGGCGCGCGCGTGCGCCTGAC
Source organism: Planctomycetota bacterium (assembly GCA_041488095.1). GTDB lineage: Bacteria > Planctomycetota > UBA1135 > UBA1135 > DASYPQ01. The sequence continues at coordinate 79,447 of JBGPOP010000004.1, read as the reverse complement.
CGGCCGCTGGGGCGAGCACAAAACCCACGGCCTCCAGTTCGAGTTCGAGCTGCTCGAGGTGCTCGCTCCCGCCGACCGCGCAGGTCTCGTCAAGTACCTCGCGTCGGATCGCTTCCAGGGCATCGGGCCGAAGCTCGCCGAGAGGATCGTCGAAGCGCTCGGCGAGAACGCGCTCGACGCGATGCTCGAGCACCCCGAGAAGCTCGCGCAGGTCCACGGTCTGCGTCCGGCCGTGCGCGAGGGCCTGATCGCGGCGGTGATGACCGAGCAGGGCGCGCACCGCGCCCAGATCTTCCTGCGCGGGCTCGGCCTCGGACCCTGGCAGGCCTCCGCGGTCTTGCGCGCCCTCGGTCCCGAGTGCGAGCGCAAGGTCCGCGAGGATCCGTTCGTCCTCGCCGCGGGCATCCGCGGGATCGGCTTCGCGACCGCGGACAAGATCGCGGCCGCGCTGGGATTCGCGCCGGACGATCCGCGCCGAGCGCGCGCGGGCCTCGTCCACGCGCTCAAGCTCGCCGCGGACGAGGGGCACACGCTGCTCTCGCGCGGCCGCCTCGTGCACGAGAGCGGGGAGATCCTCTCGGGATCGATGCCCGAGCCGGTGCTGCGCCAGGCGCTCGGCGAGGCGGAGCGATCGAGGGACGTCGTCGCCGAAGGAGATGGCACGGACTCGGACAGGGTCTATCTCCCCCATCTCGCGCGTTGCGAGGGCGACCTCGCCAGGAATCTCGCGCACCTGCTGCGCGCCGGGCCCGCGCGCCCGTGGGCCAGCGCGGATAGCCTGGGTGAGGCCGAGCGGCATGCGGGAATCGAGCTGCACGAGAAGCAGCGCGAAGCGGTGATCGGGCTGCTCTCGCATCCGGTGGCCCTGCTGACCGGAGGGCCGGGCGTCGGCAAGACGACGATCGTGCGCCTCCTGGTCGAGCTTGCTCTGGCCCAGCGCGCGCGGGTCCTGCTCGCCTCGCCGACAGGCAGGGCGGCGAAGCGCCTCGCCGAGGCGACCGGGCGCGACGCGCAGACGATCCACCGGCTCCTCGGCTGGGACCCGCCGACGGAAGGCTTCCTCCACAACGACAAGAACCCGCTCGAGGCCGACCTGGTCGTCGTCGACGAGATCTCGATGCTCGACGTCGCGCTCGCGCACCATCTCGCCAAGGCGATCCAGCCGCCGACGCGAGTCGTCTTCGTCGGCGATCCGAACCAGCTGCCGTCCGTCGGACCGGGGAACGTGCTGCACGACCTGATCGAGTCGGGCGTCGTGCCGATGTACCGCCTGACGCAGATCTACCGGCAAGCGGAGGACAGCCTGATCGTCGAGAACGCGCACAGGATCCTCGAGGGCCGCCAGCCGCTCCTCCCCGAGCGGGGCGACAAGCATTCCGACTTCTACTTCTTCCCGGCGGAGGAGCCGGCGAAATGCGCCGATCTGCTGGTCGATGTGGTGACGCGGAGGATCGGCGAGACGTTCGGCATGAAGTGGATCGACGAGGTGCAAGTCATCGCGCCGATGTACCGGGGTGAGTGCGGGGTCGACGCGCTGAACGAGCGGCTGCGCGAGAAGCTCGGGCAGGGCGGGAGGGAGATCGTGCAGGGATCGCGGACATGGCGAGAGGGCGATCGCGTGATCCACACGAGGAACGACTACGAGAAGGAGGTCTTCAACGGGGACATGGGGCGGATCGAGCGGGTGTTCGACGAGAGAAGCCTGCTCGTGCGGTTCCCCGAGCGGGAGGTGGCGTACGCGGACGGGCAGCTGTCGGACCTCCAGCCCGCGTTCGCGATCACGGTGCACCGCTCGCAGGGCGGGGAGTTCCCGGCGGTCGTCGTGCCGCTCGTGACGCAGCACTGGATGATGCTCCAGCGCCAGCTCCTCTACACGGCCGTGACGCGCGCGAAGAGGCTCGTGGTGCTCGTCGGCTCTCCGCGCGCGCTGCGGATGGCGATCGAGAACGCCGAGCAGAGCCGGCGGGAGAGCGCGCTGGCGGAGCGGCTGCGCCGGGAGATGGCGCGCCCCTGAACGTGCTCCGAGTCCTCAGTCCCGAGCCTGTGGCCTGAAGTATCGCCGGTCCCGGAGTGAAGGCGGCAGGCACTTCATCTCCTCCGTCGCCTTCGGGTCGTCGTGTGCGTAGCGGTAGCCCGTTCCGTAGCCCGCTTCCTTCATCAACGAGGTGACGGCATTGCGCAGGTGCAGCGGCACCGGATCGGCGGCGGTCTTCGCGACGTCCTCCTCGGCCTTGCCGAGCGCAACGTAGAGCGCGTTGCTCTTCGGCGCGCGCGCGAGGTACACGGCGGCCTGCGCGAGCATCAACTTGCCCTCGGGGTAGCCGAGGAGCTCGAACGCGCGCGCCGCGTCCATCGCGACGCCGAGCGCCGCCGGATCCGCGAGCCCGATGTCCTCGCTCGCCATCCGCACCAGCCGCCGCGCGATGTACATCCCGTCCTCTCCCGCCTCCATCATCCGCGAGATCCAGTACAGGGCCGCGTCCGCGTCGGAGTTGCGCACGCTCTTGTGCAGCGCGGAGATCACGTTGTAGTGCTCCTCGCCCGACTTGTCGTAGAGGAGCGATTTCCTCTGCAGCGCCTCCTTCAGCGTCCCCTCGTCGATCTCCCCGCCGCCGCGCAGGAGCTCCGCGGCCGTCTCCAGCGCGGTCAGCGCACGCCGCGCGTCGCCGTCCGAGGCGTGCGCGATCCGCTCGAGAACGGTGTCGCTCGCGCGAACGCGTCCGCCGAGCCCTCGCTCGCCGTCCTCCATCGCCCGCCGCAGGATCCTCACGATCTCCGGCACCCCGAGCGGCTTCAGCACGAGCGTCTTCATCCGCGAGAGCAGCGCCCCGATGATCTCGAACGACGGATTCTCCGTGGTCGCGCCGATCAGCAGGATGTCCCCGCGCTCGACGTAGGGCAGGAACGCGTCCTGCTGCGCCTTGTTGAAGCGGTGGAACTCGTCGACGAAGAGCAGCGTTCGCCTGCCCTTCCTCGCCCGCTCCGCCTCGGCCGCGGCCATGACCACCTTGATCTCCTTGATCCCCGAGAGCACCGCCGAGTACGGAACGAAGCGCATGTCGCTCTTCGCCGCGATCAATCGCGCCAGCGTGGTCTTGCCCGTCCCGGGCGGGCCCCACAGCACGAGGCTCTGCCCCGCGTCGCCCGCCAGCGCGCGCTCGAGCACGTGGCCGGGGCCGACCAGGTGCTCCTGCCCGACGAACTCCTCGACCGTCCTGGGCCGCATCCGTTCGGCGAGCGGCGCTCCCGGCTGCGGAGGCCGCAGCAGATCCTCCCGAGCCGACGCCGGGTTGGCGAAGAAGCCGTCAGCCACGGCGTCCGTCCTCCCTCGCGCGTCCGCTCGCGTAGAGCAGGAGCGAGGCCGCCACGGTCACGTTGAGCGATTCGACCTCGCCCGCCATCGGGATCGTCACCGGCTCGAACCTGCGCGCGGCCTCCGGCAGCGATCCGGTCTCGGAACCCATCCACAGCGCGATCGGCCCGCGCCAATCGAAGTCGCGCGGGTCCTTCCCGCCTCGCGTCGCCGCGCACACCTGGCGCACGCTGCGGCGCTCGAGCGACGTCGCGAGCGCTTCGGGCTCGACGCCGTAGCCGACACGCAGCCGCAACAGGCTCCCCATCGATCCGCGCAGCGCCTTGTCGCTCCACGGGCTCGCGCCGCCGCGCGCCACGAGCAGCGCCTGCGCGCCGAAGGCCTCGGCTGAACGGGCGAGCGCACCGAGGTTGCCCGGGTCGGCGACGCCCGAGGCGACGAGCACGAGCGAGCGCTCGTCGAGCGAGAGGCGCGAGAGATCGAACGCCGCGGGCGCCGGGGCGAGCGCGAGGATCCCCGGGGACGTCTTCAGGTGGCTCACGCGGCCGAGGAGAGCCCCTTCGACGAGTCGTACCGGCTGTCCGCGCCGGAGGAGCTCCACCGCGCGGTCCGCGCGTTCCTCGGCGAGGAGCACGGCCTCGAGCACGATTCCGGCTTTCAGCGCGTCGTCGACGAGCCGGTCGCCCTCGAGCGCGATCGTCTCGGGCTCGAGCCCCGCGAGCACCGCGCCAGCCCGCTTGAGGAGCGGATTCGCGCGCGAGCGGATCGTGCTGTCCGCGGTCATCGCGGAATACGGTACCGCGTCCATTCTTCCTGAGTGCAGGCCACGTCGAAAGCGCGGCTCGCCGGCACAGAATGGAAGAAGGAAGAACTGTCGCGGTACCGTATTCCGCATGCTCAAGACCGGCCGAGTCATCCGCACCGATGCCAAGGTCTGCCACGTGGAGATCGAAGGGCGCGTGATCCAGGCCGCACCGCGGGGGATCCTGTACGCCACGGGCGGCGAGCGCACCGGCGAGGAGCCGAAGAACCCCGTCGCCGTCGGCGACCTCGTCGAGATCGACCCTTCGAGCTCACCCGCCAGTCTCGAGCGGGTGCTGCCGCGCAAGAGCTGGATCTCGCGCATTGCCTCGTCGCACGATCCGCGCGAGCAGGTGCTGGCCGCGAACGTCGACCAGCTCTTCGTGATCGCGTCGGTGAAGAAGCCGCTCTTCAGCTCGAGCCGCACCGACCGCATCCTCGCCGCCTGCGCCTGGCACGAGCTCCCGGCGACGCTCGTGTTGAACAAGATCGACCTGGCCGAGGAGGACGAGGTCGAGAGGATCCGCGAGACCTACGAGCGGATTCCGGTGCCCGTGCTCCCGACCTGCGCGATCGAGGGACGCGGCATCGAAGAGCTGCGCGCGATGCTCGAGGGCAAGGTGTCGGTCTTCTACGGCAGCTCGGGCGCAGGGAAGTCGAGCCTCCTGAACCGCCTTCAGCCCGGCTTGAAGCTCAAGGAGGGCAACATCAGCCGCTTCTGGGATGCGGGGAGGCACACCACGAACTTCTCGCAGATGTACCGCCTCGACTCGGGTGCCCTCCTGATCGACACGCCCGGGATCCGCGTGTTCCGCCTGCACGGAGTGACGATCCGCAACCTTCCCGATCTGTTCCCGGACTTCGCGCCGTACCACGGGAAGTGCAAGTTCACCGGATGCCTGCACGACCACGAGCCCGACTGCGCGGTATTCGACGCGGTGGACCGCGGCGAGCTGGCCGCGAGCCGCTACGCGAGCTACGTCGAGATGCTCGACGAGATGCGCGGAAGCCCGCCGCCCGACGAGGAAGAGGCGGACGCCTAGACCGCTGGCCGGCCGAACGCGCCGAGCACGAGCGCGATCTTGTACGCCCACGAGATCGCGAGCGCGGCGCCCAGCCAGATCGCCCAGGGTCCGAGTCGAACCGCATTCAGGTCACGGTACAGATCGCGGCCCCTGAAGTGCCCGCGCACGGCCCACGCCACCGCGAGCGGGATCGACAGCGCGACGATCAGACCGAAGGGCTGGTTGCGGATCGAGTCCCACACCCGCCCCCGTGCAGCCAGCGCCACGGACGTCGTGACCCCGCACCCCGGGCAGGGCACGTGGAACCACTCCATCATCTTGCACGAGGGCAGCCCGAGCTTCTCGTGCGTCCCGAAGCCGCGCTGATCCGGCTCGACGAGGAAGGCGAAGACGGCCAGCAGCACGATCCCCGAGAACGCACCGAGGAGCACGAGCCAGTGCTCGGCCTGGCGACCTGCGCCCTCTCGCTCGAGCCTGGGCGGATCATCGACCTGGATCTCCGGCGTGGTTCCCGGTCCTCGCCTATCCTCCACCATGGCACGTCCATTGTGGCCCGCGCCCCCTGGCGAGATCCAGGACGGAGGCTTTCAGTTGAAGTCGTAGATGTACGACAGCCGCAGCTTGTTCAGGATCGCGTAGGGGAGCTTCGTCACCAGCTTCAGGTCCTCGTCGCCGCGCTCGTTGAAGCCGCGCACCATCGGGTTGCGCATCGTGAAGAACCGCCGCGTCGAGCGGTCGTCGGCCTCGTAGCACCCCGGCCGGACCTCGCCCGCGAACTCGACGTTCAGCGCCCCGGTGTAGAACACCCTCACGCGGATCAGCCGCTGGTCCTTGGCCAGATCGCGCATGTGCTGGTCGCCCCCGCTGTCGAGGAATTCGTGCGCGAGCAGGATCTCGTCGACGTTGACGTGGACGAGCGGCGTCTGGATGCGCTCGCAGGAGTTCAAGTCGACGAGCGTCGCGTCGTGCACCTTGACGAAGTACTTGCGCTGCTCGTCGAGAACCTGCGAGAGGCGTGTGTACTTGCCCTCGACATTGCCCTTGATCAGGAACGAATCCGTGAGCAGGAGGTCCGTGACGATCGTGGAAACCGGGGATCCTGCGGCTCGGCTCATGCGGGGTGCTGGGAAGGAGCGGCGTGGATCTCTTTTCGGACCGCGCCGGCGAGGTAGAAGGACCCGATCACAAGCACCCACCGTCCGTCCTCCGCCAGCTCCAGCGCCCTGGCGTAGGCCGCACGCGGGTCGGCTGCCGTTTCAGCCCCCAATCCAACGTGCTCCGCCTGCGCCGCCAGGGTTTCCGCTGCGGATAGCGGCCCGGACGGAACGGTAGTGCAGATCACCCTATCGGCGCGCGCGGACAGGACCTTGAAGATCTCCAAGGCATTCTTGTCGCGTCCCAGCGCCAGCACCACGATGGGCGCGCCGGCGAGATCGGGGTCGGCGGAGAGTTCCTCGAGGACCATGCGCACGCTCGAGGGCACGTGCGCTCCGTCGATCACGACGGGGACCCTGCCGTGGCGGTGCTTCTCGAGCCTTCCGGGAAGGTGCGCGTCCCGGATCGTCGGCGGATCCAGGAGCCTCCCGCCGACCGGCCATCCCCCGCGGTCGTGCACTTCGCGCGCACCGAGCTCGTCCAGGACCAGGCGTGCGAGGTCCAGGTTGCGGCCGAGCATCGTGGGCGCAAGGGCCGCCGGGCGCAGGACCGGACAGCGCAGCTCGCGCGCCAGGTCGTCGAGCACGCGTGCCGGATCCTCTCCCGGCGGCAGCGAGGAATCCGCGAGGACCCCGGTCACGAGCGTCGACCCGCGCTTCAGGATCCCGCCCTTCTCCCGCGCGATCGCAGTGCGGGTCGCGCCGAGCACGGCCGTGTGCTCGAGTTCGATGTTCGTCACGACGCAGACCTCGCCGCGGACCACGTTGGTCGAGTCCAGGCGGCCTCCCAGCCCGCACTCGACGACCGCCCACTCGATCTCGGCCTCGGCGAAGACCAGGAATCCCGTGGCGGTGATGAGATCGAACCAGGTCGCCTTGGATCCGGAGGTTCCTTCGGAGAGCGCGCGTTCGCGGACCGCGAGGGTGCGCTCGAGAGCGGAGGCGAGCGTCTCGTCCTCGACGTCGCGGCCGTCGATCCGGATGCGGTCGTGGATGCGGTCGACGTGCGGAGAGGTGTAGAGGCCGGCGCGAAGGCCCGCCTTCGCGAGCCCTGCGGCCACGAGCGAGGAGGTCGATCCCTTGCCCTTGGTCCCCGCGACGTGAACCGCGCGGAAGCGCGCGTGCGGGTTGCCGAGTCGTTCGAGGACGTCGGCTACTGGGTCGATCCCGCACCGCATCGAGGCGTCACGGTCGCGCCGCTCCCAGTCCACGAGCGCGTCCAGGCGTGCGAGCGCCTGCTCGAGTCGGCCGTGCCTCATTCGTGAGCCTCCAACACGCCCTCCCGTGTCCTAGGAGCCGGGTAGGATAAGGAAAAGATTGAAGCGCGTGCCGTTCGTTGCCCGATGCGGTATCGGCTAGCGCGCGGCAGAGCCCCGGGGCCGTCGGATGGTCGAGCTACTCCACAGGATCAAGGTCTTCGTCTTCGAGCAGAGGGGCCCCGAGCCCTGCTACCTGCTCTTGCGGGCGAACCAGGGCCTCGAAGGCCTCTGGGGTCCGATCCAGGGAGGGATCCGGTACGGGGAGAAGCTCGAGTCCGCGATCCGTCGCGAGGTCCTCGACGACATCGGCATCCTGCGGCCGCTCGATCTGATCGACCTGGAGATGCCCAGCCGCCAGGTCGTCGGGGACGAGGAGGTGATCGACTGGAACTTCGGGTTCAAGACCCAGCCCGTGCGCTCGCCCCTGCGTCTGGATCCACGCTGGGCGGAGTTCCGCTGGGCGGAGTTCTCGGAGGGCTACCCTCTGCTCGAATTCGAGGCCGACCGCGCGGCGTTCCTGCGGCTGCACGCGTTGCTGCGCTAGTGCGGCACCCGGTTCAGACCTTCAGCAGCGGCAGCAGCGGGTAGCGCGCGTCCAGCGCCTTCGCGTGGTCGGCGCCGAACCACTTCTCGATCACCGTCCCGTACACCGAGCGGAAATCGGTCGTGTGCACGAGGTCGCCGTCGTCGAGGTCCGTCATCGACGGGTGCTTCCCGTGCAAGCCGCCCTTCACCCTCGTCCCCGCGACGAACATCGGCGCAGCGACGCCGTGGTCGGTGCCGCCCGATCCGTTCTCCTTGACCCTCCGTCCGAACTCGGAGAAGACGATCACCACCACGTTGTCGCCCGCGGGCGTGCCGTGCAGGTCCTGCAGGAAGGTGCCCAGCCCCGCGTCGAGGCGGCGCATCCGGTCGTCGTGCTGGTTCTTCTGGTTGTTGTGGGAGTCGAAGCCGGCGAGCTCGACCGAGATCACGCGCGAGCCGATCCGCGCGTCGATCATCGCCGCGGCCGCGCGCAGCGAGTTCCCGAACTCGTCCTCGGGGTAGGCGACCCTGGGTCGATAGCTGGCGGCCGCGCGGCGGATCTTCACCGACGACTCCTGTGCGTCCGCGAGCACGCCGCGAAGGCGGCCGAGCACGCCGCGGTTCGCGGCCTTCGCGTCGTCCCTCTCGCCGGCCTGGCGATAGGCTTCCAGGTCGTCGCGCCCGGTCGCGACCCACTTGTAGCCCTCGGGCGTCGCGAACGCGATCGCCGGATGCGTGGTCGAGTACACGGAATAGGGCGCGCTCGCACCGACGTGCACGACGAGCTCGGCGGCCCCGTCCTGGCTCCAGGCGGCGTCGCAGAGCCTGCCGATCCAGCCTTCGCCGGCCATCCGGCCCCGGGCCTGTGCAGTCTGCCAGATCTCCATCGACTTGAAGTGAGAGCGGATCGGGTTCGGGTAGCCACAGCCCTCGACGATCGCGAGACGCCCGTCGTCGTAGATCGACTTGAGCCTCTTCAGCTCCGGATGCAGGCCGCGGTAGCCGTCGATCTTGAGCACGTCCTTGCCGTCGATGCGGATGGTCGTGCGGCTGCGGTTGTAGACGTCGTCGCCGAAGGGCACGACGGTCGAGAGGCCGTCGTTGCCTCCCGAGAGCTGCAGGAGGACCAGCGTGCGCGGAGCCGTGTCCTCGGGCGTGCCGGGGAACGGCACGAACAGCCGCAAGCTCGGGCGAACCGCGGAGGAGCACAGGCAGACGCCGCCGATCGCTGCCGAGCCTCCGAGGAGGACCTGGCGGCGGTCGAGGGTCGATCGGACGGAGTCGCTCATGATCTTCACCTCGTCTCGGGTGCTCATTCGAGCTGCGCCTCCGGCAGCGACAGGATCAGGTGCGCGAGACGCCGCAGCAGGCGTTCGGCCTCGCCTCCCGCGTCGAGCAGCCTGCCGTCCTCGACCTTCAAGCCCGCGCGCTCGCGAGCCAGGAACTCGCGGATGCGGGCTCGAGTGTCGGCGGGAGCCTGGATCGCCAGGAGATCGTCGAGCATCCGGTCGGCGATCTCCGCGTCGGTGCGGGCACCGGCCTTGGAGAGGCGTGCGCTGAAGTTGATCGTCGCGGTCCAGCCGAAGGCCTCGGCGCGCCGCAGGGCCTGGAGTGCGATGCCGCCGCCTTTGCCTCCGCCCTTGAACTTGCCCGCCCCGGACTTGCGGCGCTCGGCGGGCCGCTCCTCGCCGGCGGCGGGTTTCTCGGAGCCGCCGCTCATCGGGTGTCCGTCGTCCGTGGCACCCGTGTCCTCCGGGGTTCCCGATTGCATGGGGGGCTCGACGGGCGCCGGCGGTGCGTCCTCCAGGTCGGACGCCGACATCACATCCTCGACTTTGACGAGGCCCAGAACGAAGCCGGCCAGGTTGCCGCGCTGCATCAGGCTCGCGGTGGTGATCCACGCTTCGCCCTCGTCCCAGCCCTTCACGTTCGGGGGGAAGAACAGGCGCTGGCCGAGCAACGCCGCGCCGCCGCCCAGGACGACCGCGGGCACGCGGATTCCGAGACGTCGCGAGATGCCGACCATGTAATCGACCGGACCCTGCACGCGAGCGCCGACGACCTCGTCCCGATAGAAGGCGGGATCCAGGAAGAGCCGCCGCAGGAAAGGCTGGATCTGATAGTCGTTCCTTTTCAGGAACGCCGCGTAGTCCGCCGAGCGCTGCGGGCTCGGCTCGACGCCCTCGAAGTACGCGAGCAGCTTCCTTGCCACCCAGCGCGGGCAGGCGTCCTGGTCGAGGATGATCTCGACCAGGTCATCCCCGTCGAACTTGCCCGTGGCGCCGAGGATGGTCTTCACCCCGCCGTCGTGCTGCCGGGGGTGGGATTCGTAGTTGCCCTCGCGCGAGACGCCGCGGCCGGTCAGCGCGCGCGCGGCTTCCTTGACATCCTTCTCGGTGTAGTTGCCCACGCCCAGGCTGAAGAGCTCCATCATCTCGCGCGCCAGGTTCTCGTTGGGGTTTCCCTTCCGGTTCACCTGGTTGTCGAGGTAGGTGAGCATGGCCGGGTCCTTGGCCATCGCGAAGAGCAGCTGTCTGTAGCTGCCGAGCGCCTTCTCGCGCACGAGGTGGTTCTGCTGGATCAGGGGCCAGCTCCGCTTGACGTCCTCGACGGAGCTCGTGAAGAAGCCGTGCCAGAAGAGGACCATGCGCTCGAGCAACGGATCCTCGCCGCTCGCCATGCGGTCGAGCCACCAGCCGGTGTACTCGAGGAGCTGCCGGCGGTCCCGCTCGCGGATCTGGCGGGCCTTCTCCGCCAGCTCTTCGGGAGGAAGCGTGCGCATCTCGCGCGGCTCCGGCAGCTCGATCCTCTCGTAGAAGAACGGCTCGACGTCGACGCGCTTCGTGACGAGCCTCTCGACGAGAGCCGCCTGCCCCATCGCGACGCCCTCGTCGATCTCGGAGGGACGCGCGCCGAAGCCGGCCCGGTTGTAGAGGTGCTCGACGGCGCGCGCGTTCCAGACGACAACCTGGGAAGTCGCGGGAGCTGCCGCTCCGAGGACGATCGCCGCAAGCGCCCCGATGATCGCCCTCACGTTGTTCCCTGCCATGCGCCGCCCCGCTTCCATGCTCGGAATGATGCCGGAGCACCTCGAGCGCTCCGGAAGATGCTCGCTCAACCCGGGAAACCTGTCCAGGTTGCGCGAGGAGGCCCGGCTTCGTGCCGTCCGGCTGGCGGGTGCCTTCGAGGCGTCCGTACCATGCGGGGAAGCGGCCAGCCTTGACCCAGCCTCATCCGAAGCCGGCGAACGAGCCCGTGAGGTCGAGGATCTCCGTCGGAGGGGACTGCATCGGCCCTCCGGCGCCGAATCTCGACCGGACCCGGCCATTTCTTCCGGTTGCCGCGGCCGCCCCCGATCGCGAGCCTCCGCGCGACCTGCGCGGGTTCCTCGAGCGGCTGCGCGGCGAAGACGAGCTCATCGAGATCGAGACCGAGGTCGACCCCGACCTCGAGATCGCCGAGATCCATCGCCGCGTGATCGCGGGGGGAGGACCGGCTCTCCTCTTCGAGCGGGTGAAGGGTTCGTCCTTTCCTGTCGCGACGAACCTCTTCGGCTCGCGCAAGCGCATCGATCTCGCCTTCGGCTCGCAGCCCGCGCGCCTCGTGCGCGAGATCGCGAGGCTTCCGGGCGAGATGATGCCGCCCTCCGTCAAGAACCTGTGGAGGAAGCGGAGCCTGCTCGCCTCGCTCTCGCGAGTCGGCCTGGCGCGGCGCGCGAACGGGCCGGTCGTGGAGATCGCGCAGGATCCGCCGCGGCTCTCGAGCCTGCCGGCGCTCAAGACCTGGCCGCGCGACGGCGGACGCTTCATCACGCTCGGGCTCGTCTACACGGAGCACCCCGAGACGTCGGTGTCGAACCTCGGCGTGTACCGCATCCAGGTGCACGGCGAGCGCGAGTGCGGGGTGCACATGCAGATCGGCAAGGGCGGCGGGTTCCACCTCGCCGCGGCGGAGAAGCTCGGAAGGCCGCTCGCCGCGAACGTGTACGTCGGCGGGCCGCCGGCCTTGATGCTCGCCGCGGTCGCGCCGCTGCCGGAGAACATGCCGGAGGTCCTGCTCGCGAGCCTGATGCTCGGGAAGAAGCTCGCGATGGCGCGGAATCCGGCCGGTCCGCTGCCGCTCGTCGCCGACGCCGAGTTCGCGATCGTCGGGGAGATCCCGGCGGGTGAACGCCATGCCGAAGGGCCGTTCGGCGACCACTACGGCTATTACTCGGAGAAGCACGACTACCCCGTGATGAAGGTGAGAGCGATCCTGCACCGGCGCGGCGCGGTGTTCGCCGCGACGGTCGTCGGCAAGCCGCGGCAGGAGGACTTCTTCCTCGGCGACTACGTGCAGGAGCTGCTCTCGCCGCTCTTCCCGATCGTGATGCCGTCGGTGAGGGCGCTGTGGAGCTACGGGGAGACCGGATTCCACTCGCTGTCGGCCGCGGTCGTGCACGAGCGCTACAAGCGCGAGGCGATGGCGAGCGCGTTCCGGATCCTGGGGGAGGGCCAGCTCTCGCTGACGAAGTTCCTGCTCCTCGTGAACCAGCCGGTCGACTTGCGCGACTTCCGGGAGGTCCTGACGCACGTTCTCGAGCGCGCGGACTTCCGAACGGACCTGTTCGTGTTCTCGGACCTGTCGATGGACTCGCTCGACTACGCCGGCCCGCGGATCAACGAGGGCAGCAAGGGGGTGCTGCTCGGGGTCGGGGAGCCGGTGCGGAAACTGCCCTCGGAGTTTCGCGGGACACCCGGAGCCGGCGCGCGCAAAGTGAAGGTGTTCTCGCCCGGCTGCCTGGTGGTCGAGGGTCCGAAGTTCGCCGACGAGCCCGGCGCCGCGAGCCGGATCGCGCGCGATCCTGCGTTCTCGGAATGGCCGTTGATCGTGGTCAGCGACGACGCCGAGCGGCACGCCAAGAGCCCGATGAACTTCCTGTGGAAGACGTTCACGCGGTTCAACCCGGCGAGCGACATCCACGCGGCGAAGATCGAGCTCGTCGCGAACCACGCTTCGTTCACGCCACCGATTGCGATCGATGCGCGGATGAAGCCGGGCTATCCCGAAGAGCTCTTCTGCGACGAGGAGACCGCGAAGAAGGTCGACGGGCGTTGGAAGGAGTACTTCCCGGGGGGCAAGGTCGAGATGGGTGATTCCGACCGGGCGAGCCTGGACTAGGATCTCCTCCTCAGTTCGTCCCAACCCGGCCCAGCGCGCCGCAATCGGGCGTCATGATCACCCTCCAAGCGCTTCTAGCGTCGTCCATCGTCGGGCTCGCCTGCCCACGCTCCGACTTCGACCACTCGCACAAGCTCTGGACCGAAGTCCTCGCGGCCCACGTCCGCGAGGACGCGTTCGACTACAAGTCGCTGAAAGAGGACCACGCCAAGCTCGACACCTACCTGGGCTCGCTGGAAGCCGTGATGCCCGAGGAGTTCGCCTCCTGGAAGCGCAAGCAGCGGTTCGCGTTCTGGATCGACGCCTACAACGCCTACACCGTCAAGCGCGTCGTCGACGCCTACCCGATCGCGAGCATCAAGGACCTCGGCGACGACAAGAAGAGCATCTGGGACCAGGAGTTCATCCCCCTCGGGCGCCTGTGGCCCGAGGCCGGGGATCGCAAGCTCACTCTGAACGAGGTCGAGAACAAGATCCTGCGACCCAGGTTCAAGGACGCGCGCATCCACGCCGCGGTCAACTGCGCCTCGCGCAGCTGTCCGCCCCTGCTCGAGGAGGCCTTCGTCGCCGACCGCCTCGACACCCAGCTCGATACGCAGGTCGAGCGCTGGCTCGCCGATTCCGAACGGAACCTCTTCGACCGGAAGGGCAACCGGCTCCTCGTCTCGAAGATCTTCGACTGGTTCAAGGACGACTTCGTGCGCGACGCAGGCAGCGTGCAGGCCTGGATCGCCGCGCGGGCGCCGGAGGAAGAAAGGGAGTGGCTCGAGTCGGCGATGGACTTGAAGATCGAGTACCTCGACTACTCCTGGAGGCTGAACGAGCGCAAGTAGGGCTACCCGCTGCGGAAGCCGTAGAACCCCGCGCTCTTCAGCGCCGGCGCCGCCGCGCGACGGATCTGCAGCGTGCGGATCGCCCACAGGTCGCGGAAGATGCGGTACCGAGCGGTCGCGTCGAGGTAGTCGACGCCGCTGCTCCCGCCCGTGCCGGTCCGCCTGCCGATCACGCGCTCGACCATGCGCGCGTGTCGCTGGCGGAACACGACGAACAGCTCCTCGAGCTCGACCAGCCCGTCGAGCACCTCGCGCGGCCAGGCGAGCAGCGGGAGCTCGCGGTAGGTCTCGATGAAGAGCATCGCCGCGCGGATCCTTGCGCGGCGGGCGCCGCCCTCGGCTTCGCTCGGGGCGAAGAAGCTCCGGACCGCCGTCTTCTCCGACTCATAGCGCGCACGGATGCTCTTCGCGTCCGCGGAGCTCTTCGCGATCGACACGGAGCGCGCAGCGGTCGCGTCCGTCTCGTGCGCATGCGCGGCGAGGAAGGCCTCGAGGAACTCGGAGAGGCGCTCCGGCGCGTCCGCTCGGTGGGAGTCGCAACCATCGATCGGCGTGCGGTGGAGCCACTCGTCGATCGCCTCCTTGAGCGTCGGACGATCGGCGAGCTGGGCCTCGACACGAGCGAAAGCCGGCGTGCTCGCGCCGTCCCGTCCGCGCAGGGCGTCCATCCAGCCCTCCTCGAGCCCCACCGGAGCGCGCTCGGCGGCCAGCAAGCCCATCAGGACCTCGATCTGCCTCATCTGCGCGCTCTGGAAGCCGCTCGCGGGCAGGAGCTTGTCGCGGAAGGCCAGGAACTCGCGCGTCGTCAACGTCTCCATCACCTCCCAGTGGCCGATCGCCACGCGCAGGATCGCGATCGCGCGCTTCAGGCTGCGCACCGCGCCGGAGAGCTGCTGCTCGGCCACGGGATCCGCGGTGAACAGGTCGCGCGCGGCCGTGAGCTCGCGCAGGATCAGCTTGAACCACAGCTCGTAGACCTGGTGGACGGAGATGAAGAGCACCTCGTCGTTCGAGAGCGCCTTCTCTTCGCGCTCGACTCCGCCTTGCAGGGCGAGCAGCTCCTCCAGCCGAAGGTACTCCCAGTAGCTGACCGGACGCGTGGGCATCGTGTCCGAGCATAGCGATCGCGGCCCGCGCCTCCATCGCGATCCTCCACCGCCGTTCGCCGGGGAGCGGCCGCGTGTCGCTCAGGCCGCCGCGCGACGCTCAGGCTCGCCCGGACAGACGCACGATCTGCGCGCGCACGAAGTCCTCCGGGGCGCCGGGCTTCATCCCCGAGCGGCGCGCCTCGACGAGCGCCTCCTCGACTCCGATCCCGCCGTCGAGCGCTCGCCAGATCGCGAACACCATCGCCGCGCGGCCGCCGTTCCCGCAGAACATCAGCACCGGGCCCCGCTGGGCGCTGCGCAGCTCCGAGAGCGCGCGGTCGACGGCCTCCTCGGGGATCGGACAGGCGCTCTGGATCCCGAGCGGCACGTAGGCGATGCCGAGCCCCTCGCAGGTGGCTGCGACGTCGTAGCCTTGTCCTTCCTCGGGGAGCGAGAGGTCGATCACCGTCGCGATGCCGCGCCGGTGCGCGAGATCGAGATCGCTGGCCGAAGGATGGCTGCCGATCCAGACCGCGCCGCTCACCGAGACGTTGCGCATCGATCCGAGGGCCGCCGGAGAGGCGGGAGGAGGACCGTACTCGTTGGCCAGGACCCTCGCGCCGGCAGCCCGGCAACCGCTCGCGGCGAGCGCGAGCGCGGCCAGGATCGCGGAGAGGACGCACCGGCGGGTCATTCGGAGTTCTCGTTCGGAATCTCCGAGACCCGGACTCGAGACGGTGGAGGCTTTCTCAGCTTTCGCCCGAGCTTCCGGAAGCCTTCCCGCTCCGGAGCGCCTGGACGGCGAATCCCAGCCAGCCGGCGATGAGGAGGAGCCCGCCGACCGGCGTGATCGCGCCCAGCGCGCGCGGGCCGCCGAGCGCGATCGCGTACAGGGTGCCGCTGAAGACGAGGCTGCCCGACAGGAAGGCCCAACCGGGTCCCGAGCCCGTGCGGCGGCGATCCTGGAAGAGACCGAAGAGCACGAGGGCCGCAGCATGCAGCGCTTCGTAGAGCACCCCCGTCCTCCAGATATCCAGGTCCTCCGAGGAGATCCGATCCTTCAGGCCGTGCGCACCGAAGGCACCCAGGATCACGGCGAGAGCACCGGAGAGTGCGCCGAGCGCGATCCAGTTCGGTCTCAACCGCGGTCCTCCTCGCCCGTCGCTCTCTCGGCCACGGGTTGCGCGATCGGGTCGTCGACGACCGGAGCCACCGGCTTCGACAGCGCCTGCCAGATCCCGCCGGCGAAGCCGCCCGCGGGAGGCAGCGCCGTCAGCGCGCTCGCCTGGAATGCCGCCTGGATCTCGCGCTGGCGCTGGAAGCGTTCGGAGGCGAGCGCCTCGATGCGTTTGGCGAGGCGTCGCTCGGGCAAGCCGTGCAGGCCGAACGCCTGCCACTCCTCCTCGGGAAGAAGCCGTTCGACGAGCTGCGCGAGCGGCGGCGGCAGCGTGTGGATCAGGTCGTGGATGCGGTCATTCTCGTGCTCGAGCGCGGCGCCCTGCGCGAGCGCGATCCCGCACGTGGCGAGGCAGAAGCCGACCGCCCACAGCGCCATCGAGGCGGCGAAAGAGAGGCCCGCCGGCGGGAAGCCCAGCTCGCGCGGCGTGAACGAGCCGAGGGACACGCTCTGGATCGGCTCGAGGAAGTCGAGCGGGATCCACGAGAGCACGGGAATCCCGATGGAGAGCACTTGCCAGCGGTGCTCGCTGCCCTGGTAGCTGATCCACAGTCGGAAGAGCAGCATCAGCCCGAGGGCGACGAGCGTCGCGCCGCCGATCCAGCGCGGACCCTCTCCCGCGCTGCGGCGCCGCGCGGCCATCAGCGCGAACAGCAGGAAGACCTCGAAGAACATCCACGGCCCGCCCGGGGCGAGAGCGCCCGCCACGACGAAGGCGAGACCCAGAAAGGCCGAGAGGGCGGCGAAGGCCCCGATCCCGTCGCGGGGCAGCCCGCCCGCGGAGCGGACCTGCGAGAGGCTCGCGACGAGCGCGAGCAGGGCGCCGATGCCGAGCGGGGTGAGACCGGTGCCCGAGAAGCGGCCGTTCGCATCGACCTGGAGGCCGAGCAGCGCGCCTCCGGCTCCGACGAGCAGGCCCGCGATCGCGATGTGCCATTTTGCCGCGCGAGGAGAGCGCGCCGGCCGATCGAGATCCGCCATCACGGGCACGTCCCGATCAGGTCCGGGAACGAGACGGCGGCCTCCTCCTCGAGCCCGAGCAGCGCATCGTTCGGCGAGAGGAGCTTCTCCGCCGCACGAGCGTATCGCGCCCGCAACGCCTCGCCGAAGTCCGTGCGGCGCCCGGAAGGGATGCCGGTCAGGTCGGAGAGGAACGCGGACGCGCGCTCGTAGGTCGCGCGGTTGTAGGAGAAGAACGGCGCCTTCCAGGCGGTGCGCATGACGCGGCCGTAGACGAGCGCGGCGGAGAGCGCGGGTTGGGCGAGCAGCGGGTCCTTCGCGCCTTTCTCGCCCCACACACGCAGCCAGTCCTGGAGGAGGCCGCCCAGGCGCTCGGCGTTCTGCGTGCGGGCGAGCATTCCCGGCGACCACTTGCACGCTCGCCCGATCTGGAAAACGAGGACCAGCGCGGCGAGAGCGTCCTCGCGCGAGCCCGCGCGCAGGTCGGCGAGCAGGCGTTCGGTGCTCTGGCCCTCCGTTCCGTCGATCCAGTCGAGGAGAGGCGGACAGCCGTCGAGCGAGAAGAGGATCTGCCGGCTCGCCTTGAACGCGGCGCGGTGGCCCTCGGAGACCCAGCGGTCGAGCTCGGCGGCGCGCAGGCGGGAGCCGCGCGCGAGGAGCTGCATCGGCTCGGGAAGGCGCGGCCTCTCCTCGACGACGTCCTGGGGCAGCGTCGCCCGCGCGGGAGGGATCGCGCGCACGGCGACCGCCACGGCGAGGAGCGCGGAGCCTGCGACGAGGAGCACGCGGAGACCCGCCATCGAGCGCGGATTCGCAAGGACATCGACCACGGGCACGATGGTACGGAGGCGGACCATCCTTTCCACAGTTCGCGCTCGAGCAGGGGGGCTTCCGGAGGGTTTCCGGACCGAAAGACGGCGGCCGGCTCGCGCTGGCCGGCGGTCGTGTCTCTCTTCCGCGGAGACTACCTGGCGTTCTGCTCGAGCTTGCGGCGCAGCAGGTCCTTGATCTGCTTCTCGAGCCTCGCGTTGTCGCTCTCGAGGTCCTGGACCCACTTCGCGTCCAGCTCCTTGACGACCAGCTCGCGCTCGCAGCGCAGGATCTGGTTGCGGCGCACCGCGTCGATCGCCTGGCAGAGCTCGTCGCAATCCGGCAGGGACTGGAGGATGAGCTGCTTGCTCTTGTGCATCAGCACGACCAGCTCGCCGAGCTCGGGGTCCTGGGTCTCCTTCTCGAGCTTCTCCGCCTCGGCGATGAGGTCGTCGAGCGGGTCGCCGCGCGCGTGGACGCTGCGACGCAGGAACTCGGCGAACTGCGCCACGATCGCGGCGCGGCGGTATCCGGGACCCGCGCCCTCGAAGCTCGTCTGCTGGCTCGCGAGAACGGGCTTCGAGATCTCGGTCGCCTCCTCGTTCGACGCCGGGGTGTTGACGTTGCGCGGCGCTTTCCAGCGCAGGCGCACGGTCGCGAGCGACTTCTCGGAGGCCGTGGCGGTGCGCTCGATCTCGTAGAGCGCAGTCACCTGGTGTCCCGCGCCGATCTCGCCCGCGTCGATCTTGTCGTTGCGGAAGTCCTTGTCGGCGATCGCGCGGTCCTCGTAGCCGAGCAGGCGGTAGCGGTCGACCTGCGCCGGGTCGAACTCGACCTGGACCTTGACGTCGCGCGCGATCGTCTGGAATGCACCGGTGAAGTTGTCGACGATCGTCCGGCGCG
The DNA here is from genome assembly GCA_041488095.1 of Planctomycetota bacterium. Taxonomy (GTDB): domain Bacteria; phylum Planctomycetota; class UBA1135; order UBA1135; genus DASYPQ01. Next base: position 60,439 of record JBGPOP010000004.1, on the reverse strand, counting down.
CCTCGGCGGGCGTGTCGACGTAGTTGCACACTCCGTCGCCCTTGTCGGCGAGCTGCTCGAGGAGCACGTCGTTGTGGTTGTTCATGCCCACGCCGATCGTGTTCAGGTAGACGCCCTTCTCGCGGATCGCCTTGACGCCGTCGCTGAGCTTCGCGGGGTCGGTCTCGCCGACGTTGGCGACGCCGTCGGAGAGGAACACGACGCGGTTGTCGGCGATCGAGCTGAGCGAGGCGAGGGCGACCTCGTAGCCCATCTTGAGCCCGGCTTCGGAGTTCGTGCTGTTCTCGGGCTGGAGCGGGAAGAGGGCCGATTCGATGACGCCGCGGCTCTTCGCCGAGGTCATCGGCAGGACGAGTCGCGCGTCGTTGCTGAAGACGACGATCGCCAGGTTGTCGCGGGCATCGAGCTCGCCGACGAGCAGCCGGACGGCGTGCTTGACCATCTCGAGGCGGTTCTGCTCGCGCATCGAGCCCGAGACGTCGATCACGAAGGTCAGGTTGAGCGGCTTGCGCTCCTGCTTGGTGACCTCGCGGCCGCGGACGACGACGCGCAGCATCCAGCGCGCCTTGTCCGAGCTGAAACGGCTGGGAGTGAGGTCGGTGTGGATCGCGAAGGTGCCCTCGGTCGGCGCGGGGACGTCGGCCTTGAAGTAGTTGACGAACTCCTCGGTGCGGACCTGGGCCTTCTCGGGGATGTGGCCTTCGTTCAGGTAGCGGCGCGCGAGCGTGTAGCTCGCCGTGTCGACGTCGACCGAGAAGGTCGAGAGCGGGTCGAGGGCGGCGAGCTCGAAGGGGTTGTCGCCCCAGAAGCGGAAGAACATGTCGCGCGGACGCTCGTTCGGGAAGCGACGGCAGCCGGTGATGATCCTTTGGCATTCGGAATCGATCCACCTCTCGCGGTCTTCGGGGGACTTCTGGAGGAAACCTCGGATCCTCTCCTCGAGTTCGAGCCTCCGCGCGTCCTGGGTCTGGTCAACGGCCCGACCGTACTTCGCCTCGCTATTCAAGACGAGCGAGGTGTCGCGCCAACTGTAGTAAGGCTCGCCCACCTGGCATTTGTTCAGCTGGAAGTTATCACCGATCGACGGTACACTTGCCCCGCCGGGTCCCGTCGGTGTGCTACCCGCTTGTCCTGCCACTGGAGAGGGCCCCGGCCCGAGTTTCCTTCCTCCGAACGAGACGGCGTTCCCGCCACTGCCGATCCCGATGGCCGTTCCGGCCTCCGTCGATGGGGTCACGGACGCGCCCACGGGTGGGATGAGAACGGACTTACCGGCTCCACTCTCTCTTGTGTATCCCAGGAGCCGCAGGCGGTCGTTGCTCTCCTGCTCGGCGACGAGATCCGCGATCTTCTTCCCGGCCTCATCCGAATCGCGGTCATAGGCGTCGAGGCGTTCGAGGCTCGCTACGGTCAGGTTCGTGGCCGGAGCCGATGCGACGCTGTTCGTGGCGTCCATCGGAGCGTTCGCAGCCGCCTCGTCCGCCTTCTTGTCGGCGTTCGCGAGCAAAGCCGGCTCCTGCGCAGGCGCGGGCTTGCTCTCCGCTTCCAGGCCCATTCGGCGCTCGACCGGCGTCTTCACGTCGCCGGACGGCACCATCGCGAGCTGGTCCCCTTGGATCGTGCGCCTCACCTGCAGCACGCGGAACCCGACGACTCCGACGATTGCCGCCGCCGCGATGCCCGCCGCGATCCGGAACGTCCGTTGCACGTGCCAGGCTGGAATTCTCGGCGCCCGCGCGTTGGCCAGGATCTCCGAGACCGCCGACGGCGCCAGCGACTCGCTCCCCGCCATCGCCACCCTCACCAGCCCGATCGTCTTCTCGAGCCGATCGCGCTCCGCGCGCAGCTCGGGGCTCTGCTCCAGAGCGCGCGCGACCTCCGCGCGCACTTCTTCGCTCGCCTCGCCCAGGATGGCGGCGCACAACTTCTCGTGCAGCCCTTGTTCGATTTCATTCGTCATGACAGCTCTCCTCGGACCACGTCCAGCCGCACAGACGGCGCGCCGCGCTCGTTTCTTGTCGCGGCGACTGCCTCGACCGCGACTCCCTCGCCCAGCCTGGGCGCGAGCCCCTGCGCCAGAGCCTTCAGCCCGACGCTCACGAGCCACCCCACCGTCCCGATCGGCCGCCCCGTGATCTCGGCGATCTCCTTGTAGCTGCGCTCCGACAGCAGCCGCAGCACCAGCACCTCGCGCTGCTCGACCGGTAGCTTGTTGATCTCCAGCTCGACGACCGCGCGCGTCTCGGTCGCCTCGACCAATCCGATCCCGCCCTCGTGAGCCTCGCCCGAAGCGACGTCCTGCTCGCGCCGCCGCCTCCGCTTCTCCGCTCGCATCGTGTCCATACAGCAGTTCCTCGTGACCCTGTGCAGCCAGGAAAGGAGGTGCACACGCTCCAGCCGCGCATCGCCCGCTGCTTCCGGCGGAAGCTCCGGCGGACTCTGCGCCAGCTTGAGGAAGACCTCCTGGACCGCGTCCTCGTAGAGGCTGCCCGGACCGAGCAGCGCCCGCGCGTGGCGCAGGAGCACACCCTGATGCAGGTTCACGAGCTCGGCGAACGCAGCGGCGTCGCCGTTCCGGAACGCGAGCAGGAGTTCGCCGTCGGATGGGCAGGTCATGGCCTGGCGAGTCTTCGGCGTCTCGAACGGCGCCGGGATGAGGGTTCTTGGCGGGATTCTCGGCCGCCGTGGATCCTGCCCTCTCGAAGGGGTGGGAGATAGACGTTGTGCCCTGACTGGTTACCGCCGTACAAGACGGCGATTCCGGCCTTCCTCCCCGTGAGCACGACCTTCGACCCCGACGACGCGTCCCAGCCCGGCAGCGGCATCTTCGGCCTGCCCGAGGACCCCGCAGGCGCCCGCGTCCACGTGATCCCGGTGCCCTTCGATGCCACGACGTCGTACCGCAAGGGGGCGGCACGCGGGCCCGCGGCGATCCTGCAAGCCAGCCGCCAGGTCGACCTCTTCGACCTGATGACCGGCAAGCCCTATCTCCAAGGCATCTGCATGCTCGCGGCCGACCCGAAGATCGCGAAGCTCAACGAGGAGGCCAGCGCCAAGGCCGAGAGGATCATCGCCGTCGGGGGATCGATCGGGAGCGACCGCTCGCTCGCGCGCGACCTCGCGCGCGTGAACGAGATCGGCGCGGAGGTGAACGCGATCGTCCGCCGCGCGACACAGGCCGTCCTCGACGCGGGCAAGCTGCCCTTCGTCGTCGGGGGCGATCACTCGGCACCCTTCGGGGCGATCGAGGCGGCGAGCGAGCGTCATCCGGGCCTGGGCGTCCTGCACTTCGACGCGCACGCCGATCTGCGCGAGGCCTACGAGGGCTTCGAGTGGTCGCACGCGTCGATCATGCACAACGTCGTCTCGCGGCTCGCGGGCGTGGCCGTGCTCGCGCAGGTCGGCATCCGCGACCTCGGCGAGCGCGAGCACGAGCGGATCCTCGGCTCCAAGGGCAGGATCCGGACGCTCTTCGACACGGAATGGGCGCGCGCGCGCGTCGAGGGCTTCAACCTGCGCGAGCTCGTGAAGAAGCGCCTCGAGGTCCTTCCGGAGAACGTGTACGTGTCGTTCGACGTCGACGGGCTCGATCCGACCCTGTGCCCGAACACGGGGACGCCCGTTCCGGGCGGGCTCTCCTGGCACGAGGCGATGCTGTGGATCGAGGAGCTCTCGCGGTCGGGGCGCAGGGTCGTCGGCCTGGACCTGAACGAGGTCAGCCCGGGAGAGACCAGCCCCGAGGAGGACAGCTGGGATGCGATCGTCGGGGCGAGGTTGCTCTACCGGCTGATCGGGGCGGCGGTCGCGGGCGGATAGGCGGAGCGGAAAAGCGCGGTCGTTCGCCGGAAATGTCGCCGTGGAGCCCTCGTAAGCGGCGGCTCTCAGGCGCCTCGATGACCGAAGATCCGAATCCCCCCCAAGAGGTCGAAGCGACCCCGATCTCCGCTGCCGAGGCGACCGGCCCGACGATCGACGTTCCTCCGCCGCCGCGCGAACCGGCTTCCCCGGGCGGTCCGCCGCCCCCACCGATCATCCCTCTCGCGCAGAAGCCGCGGCGGGACTGGCGCGAGCACGCCTGGGCGGCGCTGTGCCATCTGCTGCTCTTCCTCGCGATCCCGACCGTGTTCCTCGGCGGGGTGATCACGTTCTTCGTGTGGCAGCTCTTCGGTCGCAAGGATCCCCAGGTCGAGGACCAGGGGCGCGAGGCGCTCAACTTCCAGATCAACGTTGCCGTCGTCACGGCGATTCTCGGGCTCACCTGCCTCGCAGCGCCTCTCGTGCCGATCGTCTGGCTCGTCGCGGCGATCTTCAGCCTGATCGCCGCGCGCGCCGCCGCGGTGGGTGAGAATTATCGATATCCCTGGGTGCTGCGCGTCGTGACGCACTGACCGCGCCTCGCCAAGCGTAGAATCGCGACGATCGTGAAGACCGTCCGCGTCGCGACCGAACCGCCCTACGAGGTCCGCATCGGCCGCGGGCTGCTGCGCGAGGTCGCCGCGGGCACGGCGCGCTTCACGCGCCGCGCGGTGCTTTCCGACGACATCGTCGCGTCGCTCTACCTCGATCGCCTGAAGGGACTCGACGCCCCCTCGATGGCCGTGCCCGCGGGAGAAGCGAGCAAGAGCATGGCCACGCTCGAGCGCGTGCTCGACTTCATGGCCGAGGCCGACCTCGATCGCGGCTCGTGCCTCGTCGCGCTCGGCGGCGGCGTCGTCGGCGACCTCGCGGGCCTCGCCGCGTCGCTCTACATGCGCGGGATCGCCTTCGTGCAGGTGCCGACGACGCTCCTCGCGCAGGTCGACGCCTCGGTCGGCGGCAAGACGGCCGTCGACCTCGCGGCGGGGAAGAACCTCGCGGGCACCTTCCACCAGCCCGCTCTCGTGCTCGCCGACACCGACACCCTCGCGACGCTACCCGAACGAGAGTACCGCTCGGGCCTGGGCGAAGTGGTCAAGTCGGCGCTGATCGACGGGGAAGAGGCGCTGCAAGTGCTCGAGCGAGGGACCGCGGCGATCGTCGCGCGCGATCCCGAGGTTCTCGCCGGCGTCGTCGAGCGCTGCGTGCGGCTCAAGGCTGCGATCGTCGCGCGGGATCCGACGGAGAAGCGGGAACGGAAAGTCCTGAACCTGGGCCACACCTTCGCTCACGCGATCGAGCGCTCGACCGGCTACGGAACGATCCCGCACGGGATCGCCGTGGCGGTCGGCCTGATCCTCGCGCTGCACACGAGCCGCGAGCTCGGGCTCCTCGCCGATGCGGCGCTCCCCGGTCGTGTCGAGCGGATCCTGCGCAACCTCGGCCTGCCTCACGATCTGGCCGCGTTCCAGAACGCCCATCCCGCGAAGCTCGGCGCCGCGGAGATGCTCGCAGGAGCGCGTCACGACAAGAAGGGGACCTCCAGCGGCGCGCGTCTCGTGCTGCCTCGGGCCGCGGGACGGATCGAGGTCGACGTCGAGGTCGATCACCCGCGGTTCCGCGGGCTCCTGGAACGCCTGCTCGGCTGAGGCGAGCTCAGCTCTTGGTCTTGATCGTCCGCAGCAGCAGGCTCGCCCGCTCGGCGGCCCGGGTGCCTTGGTTCTTCTTGACGAACTCCGCGATCTTGGGCGTCGACTTGTCGCGCTTGAGCTCGCGGATCTGGTCCTTGAGCCGCTGCAATGCCTTGGCCGCGTCCAGCTCGGTCTTGAGCTTGGGATCGGCGCTGATCTCGTCGAGGCGCTTCTTGGCCTTCTCCCCGGCCTCCGCCGAACCGAATTCCTTGGACAGCGCCTCCAGCACCTTGACCGCACGCTCCACGTCGCGCGACTTCACGAACTGCTCCGCCTGACCGGAGAGCGCCTTCACGTGTGCGTCGACCGCATCCTTGATCGCGGTCGCATCCTTCTTCTGCTCGTCGCTGGCCTTGGCGTCGGCGAGGATCGCGTCGATCTCTTTCAGCGCACCCGAGAGAGCGCCGTCCCCGGCGAGATCGTGCGCCTTGGCGACACGCGCGTCGACCTGGGATTCATAGCGCACCGCGAGGAAGTCGGCCTTGGGGTGCTTGGCGCCCTTGAGCGCATCCTTGATCACCTTTTTCGACAGGTCGCCGGGGTACCCTTGCCAGGCCACGTTTCCCTGGGCGTCGATCAGGACCGAGTGCGGGATCCCGCTGACGCCGTAGTCTCCGTTCGAGGACGAGCCGGCGATGACGGTGAAGGGCAGGTCGAGCTGCTCGACGTACGGCTCGACCAGATCGAGCGGCTCGTCGCTGATCGCGAGGACTTTGAGGCCCTGGCTTCCGTAATCCGCGTCTACTTCCTTGAGGTGAGGCCACGCCCCACGGCAGGGGCCTCACCAGGTGGCCCAGAACTCGATCAGCACAGCCTGCCCGCGCAGGGAGGCGAGGCTCGGGCTCGTGCCGATGTGATTCAACCAGGCCTTGCCCTTGATCTCGGGTGCCGGCTTGCCGATCTCGGGCCCCTCGCTCGACGGCCTCGTGGCCTTGAATGCCAAGCCGATGGAGGCGAGTCCGAGCGCGGCGAATGCGGAGTTGAGCTTCATGGTCGATCCTCCGGAAGGACCCGGGACGAGGTGCCTTCCTCTTGGAAGAGCATAGCAGGTGCCGCGCGGGGTGCGCGAGGCGCTCCCGCGCGAGCGGGACCGGGTCGACAGCCGCACCCCGGTTTGGTTCAATCCTGCGCCTTCGCCGCCGCTGGAGCCCCCGGCCGGGGAGGCACGCCGCCGTTAGAGCGCCTCGCCGCGCCCCCCTCGATGCCCCGTCGCGACGATCTGAAGTCCATCCTGATCATCGGGAGCGGGCCGATCGTGATCGGCCAAGCCTGCGAATTCGACTACTCCGGCACGCAGGCCTGCAAGGCCCTGCGCGAGGAGGGCTACCGGGTCGTGCTGGTCAACTCGAACCCGGCCACGATCATGACCGATCCGGAGACGGCCGACGCGACCTACATCGAGCCGATCACGGTCGAGGCGGTGACCAAGATCCTCGAGAAGGAGCGCCCCGACGCGCTCCTGCCGACGCTCGGCGGTCAGACCGGCCTCAACACGGCGATGGGGCTCTACGACGCCGGCGTGCTCGACCGCTTGGGCGTCGAGATGATCGGCGCGCGCGCGGAGGTCATCCGCAAGGCCGAGGACCGCGACCTCTTCCGCAGCGCGATGGCGAGCTGCGGCCTCGAGTGCGCGCGCTCCGGCATCGCCCACTCGATGGAGGACGCGCGGCGCGTGCTGGCCGAGATCGGGCTCCCGTGCGTCATCCGGCCGGGGTTCACCCTGGGCGGCACGGGTGGCGGGATTGCGTACAACGTCGACGAGTTCGAGGAGATCGTGGCGCGCGGGCTCTTGGCCTCGATGAACAGCGAGGTGCTCGTCGAGGAGAGCCTGATCGGCTGGAAGGAATTCGAGATGGAGGTGATGCGCGACAAGGCCGACAACGTCGTCATCATCTGCTCGATCGAGAACTTCGACCCGATGGGCGTGCACACGGGCGACTCGATCACGGTCGCGCCGGCCCAGACGCTGACCGACCGCGAATACCAGAACATGCGCAACGCCTCGATCCGCATCATGCGCGAGATCGGGATCGAATGCGGCGGGTCGAACGTGCAGTTCGCGATCGACCCGAAGACCGGGCGCATGATCGTCATCGAGATGAACCCGCGCGTGTCGCGCTCCTCGGCGCTGGCCTCGAAGGCCACCGGATTCCCCATCGCCAAGTTCGCGGCCAAGCTCGCGGTCGGCTACACGCTGGACGAGCTGAAGAACGACATCACCCAGCAGACGCCGGCCTGCTTCGAGCCCACGATCGACTACTGCGTGGTCAAGGTGCCGCGATTCGCCTTCGAGAAGTTCCGCGGCGCCGACCGCACGCTCACCACGCAGATGAAGAGCGTCGGCGAGACGATGGCGATCGGACGCACGTTCAAGGAGTCCCTGCAGAAGGCTCTGCGCGGGCTCGAGACGGGCCGCCCCGGCCTCGGCCTCGACCCGAGCGACCCGGCCGAGATCCTGGCGGAGGACGAAGCCGCGCTGACGCGCGCCTTGCGGGTGCCGAACGAGAATCGTGTGCTCGCGATCCGCGTGGCCTACCGCGCCGGGTGGAGCACCGCCGACATCCACGAGGCCACGAAGATCGACCCCTGGTTCCTCGAGAACATCCGCGAGCTGGTCGAATTCGAGCAGGAGCTGTCCGGCGCGGTTCTGACGCGGGAGCTCTTGTCCGAGGCCAAGAAGCTCGGCTACAGCGACCGCCAGATCGCGCTGGCGACCGGCGCGACCGAGAGGGATGTCGAGGTGCTGCGCGAGGAGTTCGGGATCAAGGCCGTCTACAAGCTCGTCGACACGTGCGCGGCCGAGTTCGAGGCGGCGACGCCCTACTACTATTCGAGCTGGGAGGACGAGGACGAGCTGAGGCCTTCGAAGAAGCGCAAGATCGTGATCCTCGGCGGCGGGCCCAACCGCATCGGACAGGGGATCGAGTTCGACTACTGCTGCGTCCACGCGGCCTTCGCTGCGCGCGAGATCGGCTGCGAGGCGGTCATGGTGAACTCGAACCCGGAGACCGTCTCGACCGACTACGACACCTCCGACGACCTGTTCTTCGAGCCGCTCACGCACGAGGACGTGATGAATATCGTCAAGGCGATCGAGCCCGAGGGGATCATCGTGCAGTTCGGAGGGCAGACCCCTTTGAACCTCGCCGCGGGCCTGAAGAAGGCCGGAGCCCCGCTGATCGGCACGTCGGTCGAGTCGATCGACCGCGCCGAGGACCGCAACCTGTTCAACCAGTGCATCAAGAAGCTCGGCCTGAACCAGCCCGAGAGCGGGATGGCGTCCGATGCGGCCCAGGCCTTCGAGATCGCGCGCAGGATCGGCTATCCCGTGCTCGTCCGTCCGAGCTACGTGCTGGGCGGGCGCGCCATGGAGATCGTCTACGACGACGAATCGCTCGACCGCTACATGGAGACCGCCGTCCAGGCCTCCCCCGGCCGTCCGATCCTGGTGGACAAGTTCCTCGAGGAGGCGATCGAGGTCGACGTCGACGCGATCTCCGACGGGCGGATCGTGGTCATCGGCGGCGTGATGGAGCACATCGAGGAGGCCGGGATCCACTCCGGCGACTCGACCTGCGTGCTGCCCGCGCACACACTCGCGCCCGGGACCCAGGACGAGATCCGCCGCGCGACGAAGGCCCTGGCGAAGGAGCTCGAGGTGGTCGGCCTGATGAACGTGCAGTTCGCGGTCAAGGACGATCGCGTGTACGTGCTCGAGGTCAACCCGCGCGCGTCGCGCACCGTGCCCTTCGTCAGCAAGGCGATCGGCGTGCCGCTCGCCAAGCTCGCCGCCAAGGTGATGTGCGGGATGACGCTCGAGGAGCTCTCGTTCACCGAGGAGATCCTTCCGCCCTATTTCTCGGTCAAGGTGCCGGTGTTCCCGTTCAGCAAGTTTCCGGGCGTCGACATCCTCCTGGGCCCCGAGATGCGCTCGACCGGAGAGGTGATGGGCATCGACGCCGACCTCGGACGCGCCTTCGTCAAGGCTTATCAGGCTGCGGGCCTGAAGCTGCCGAAGTCGGGCCGGGTGTTCGTCTCGGTCAAGAACAGCGACAAGCGCGCGATCATCCCCGAGGCGCGCATGCTGGCGTCCCTGGGCTACGAGATCTTCGCCACGGACGGCACCTGGCGCGCCCTCAAGTCGAACGGGATCGCCGTCTCGCGGGTCAACAAGGTCCACGAGGGTCGCCCGCACATCGTGGACATGATCAAGAACCGCGAGATCGACCTGATCCTGAACACGCCCTACGGCAAGCAGCAACGCGTCGACGACAGCTCGATCCGTGCCGCGGCGGTGACCGCGGGCATCGGCTGCATCACGACGCGGGCCGGCATCTCGGCCGTGATCAGCGCGCTGGCCGCGATGCACCGCGGCGACTACGAGGTGAGCTCCCTGCAGGAGCACCTGTCGTTCCGCGGGGCGATGACGGCCGCGGGGATCCGCCGCGCCTGAGCGGAATGCGGGATCCTCTTCCTTACTCGGCGCGCTGGCGCGACGTCAGCTCGGCCTCGAAGGTCCACAGATCCTCGGGGATCTCGTGGGGCTTGAGACGCTTGTCCGCCGCCTCGATCTTGATCACGGTGACCTTCACGCGTCGGCTCTGCTGCTCGAGCGTGTAGAGGAAGTTGGCGATCGTCGTGCGATGGAAGGTGCGCTCGCGGTTGTCGGGTCGGATCAGGATCTTCTTGTCGATCACGCCCTTCGCGAAGGGATCGTTCGTGGGATTCTGGTCGAGGTTGCCTACCTCGACACGGTCCATCCCCGCCACCTTGTAGATGAAGGACTGCAGGTCGGCCTCGCCCTGCAGGTTCTCGCCCTTGAGATTTTCGGAGAGCCGCGAGTGGCTGCGCGCCACTTCGACGACCTGCTGGGCCAGCTTGGGCATGTCCACCTGGAGGTTCCGGTTCAGCTCGGAGAACTGGGCTCCGTTACGCCAGCCCATCCACAGGAGCACGGCGGAACCGAGCAGCGAGAGCAGGATCATCGCCCGCGGCAGGTTCAGCGACTTGAAGAAGGCTCTCATTGAGGTGCCGCCGGGGCCTTCGTGACGTCGACGGTGACGCCGATGCCGATGAGGGAGATGCCCTTGCTGTCGTCGAGCGCCTGGTTCGGTCGCTCCTCGAAGCTCACGAACCACGGCCGGCTGCGCAGCTCGCGGACGAAGGCCTCGTAGTAGTTCGTCGCCAGCGCAGGGCTGTCGGCGAAGAACGTGACGTCGAACGTGACCTTGACGTTGTCGGCCTTGTTGGACCGCGCGCGCTGGTAGACCGAGGTCACCTTGCGCAGCGAGGGGCGCGCGGTCGCGCTCCCCTGCTTCTCGAGCACGTCGAGCACGAGCGTCAGCGCCGTGAGCGCCGACTGCGGCTGCGTGATCTCGGTGTCCTGACCGAGGTCCTTCTCGAGCTTCTTGACCTCGCCTTGCAAGAGCCCTCGCACGTGCTGGAGCTGCTCGAATTTCGTCCTGTTCGCGTCCGCGTCCAGGTTCGCGAGGTAGCGTTTGAGATCTTCCGAGGGGCTCTTGAGGACCCCGGCCCGGCCCTTCTTGATGTCCCCGATCAGGAAGGCCTTGGTCTGGTCGCGCCATACGCCGAGCTTCGCATCGACGAAGGTCATGTCCTTGAAGAGGAAAATGTTCCACACGCCCAGCAGAGTGACGAGCAGGAGCGAGACCACCGCGAGCGGAAGCTCCAGGCGCTCGAACGCGCCGGTGTAGCGCAGCTCTTCCCGGCGCAGGGAGGGACGCAGTTCGCCCCCGCCCATCTGTCGAAGCGCCGCGCCGTAGGCGACGACCAGCTCGCCGGCTCCCTTTTCCGGCTGGCCGCCCTCGGGACCGAACACGTCGAGGGCGCGCACGGGAACGTCGAGCACCTGACCGTCGACGAGGCCGGGAACGTCCAGGCCGCAGACGTAGATGGCCTCGATCGGGTGAAGCGTGCGCGCGGCCGACACGGAGCGTCCCAGCTCGCGCCGGATGCGGCGGATCGCCTGCTCGAGCCGCCGTTCCGCCTCGGCCGGGTCGGTGGCGGCGACGGGAGCCTCCGGCTCCGGCTCCGCGCCTTCGGCGGGAGCGGCCGCGGGGGAGTCGCCCTCGGCCGCGACCTGGGTTGCCGGGAGCTCGTGGCTGAACGCGCCCAGGTGGATCGCGCGCATCTCGCGCACCTTGGCCCCGTCCATGATGACGACGGAAGTCGAGAGCTCGCCGACGTGCGCGAGGATCTGCGCGTTGTCGACCTTGCAGATCCCGGAGGCGAGCGCGGCGTTGACCATCGCGGTCGCCTCGATCTCGGCCTCCTGCGGTTCGACCCCGGCCTTCCCGCACACGTCGAGGATCCGGCGCAAGTCCGCCTTGCGCACGGCGGTGATCAGCAGCTCGCTCGAGTCGTTGGTCGCTTCGAGCGTATGAAAGTCGACGACGACGTCGTCGATGCTCCATTGAGGGAGGAGGCTCTCGACCTCGAACTTGAGGACCTGCTCGATCTTCGCCTTGTCGGCGAAGGGCATCTTGAGATTGCGGAAGGCGGCGAGCCCCGTGTCGATGGCGAGACCGACATTGTCCGTCGGGATCGAGTGCTCCTTGACCGCGCGCTGAAGGACCGCGGAGGCTTCCGCCGTGGGATCGCCGCCCTCGGCCACGGGCTCAGCCGCCGGACGCGGCAGATCGCCGACCGCCCAGGCCGCGATCCGGCTCTTCTTCGGGCTCCCCTCGAGCACGACCAGCTCGAAACGGCGGGGGCCGACGCGAAGTCCGCAGGAACGGGCCATGGAAAGCTGCTAGCGCGCCGGGATCCAGCTCGAGACGAAGGCCGGGCCGTCGAAATCGGCCCGCCGGCTGGGGGGCAAGACCTTATCCCGGATCTGCTCCTTGTACCACCGCCCGCGGGCGGCGAGCTCGGGCTCCATCGCGGACAGGGTCTCGGCCATGCGACCGGACTTGATCCGGTCGATCTCGTGCTGGTAGCCCGCGAGCAGCGCGTGCAGGAGTCCTGTCCGCTCGGGCGAGAGGTCGAAGGTCCGCACCAGGTCGCGCTCGTACTGGGCGAAGGGTCCACGCTCGGGCGCGGGCCGGAAGGTCGCGGCGGACGCGAGCGCTCCCGCTGCGGCACCGGCAGCGAAGCTCACCAAAGCCAGAAGGACGATCCACAATCGCAGGCTGCTCACGGCCTGCGACCCTTCACCGGGGTTGTCTCGGGATGGGTGCGGTCTCCTCGCGCCTCCTGCCGGTTCAGCTGGTCGAGGCGCTCGAGCGCCCGGTCGACGCTGATCTCGTTCCGGCTGTCCGCGGCTTGCAGGCTCGTCCCGGAGGGCAGGCTGAGGCTGCGCAGCGCGACCGAGAGCGCGATCACGACGAGCGCGGCGGCGGCGGTGGCCTGGAGCACGAAACGCAAGAGGCGGTCCTCCCCCCGGACGGGGAGGGGCCTCGCGCCGAGAGCGGCGCCGACGGCCGGAACGATCTCGACCACGGCTTCACCGGTGTCTCCCGCGAAGGCGCGGCGCGCGACTCGCGCGGCGAAACCCTTGGGCACCTCGACCGGGACGCCCGCGGCGAACCAGCGCTTGAGGTTCTTCTCGCCCTGCGCCCCCGCGCGGCAAGGCTGGCAATCGAGCAGGTGCCGCCGCAACGGGGCGGCGCGCGCCTCGGACAGCTCACCGTCGAGGTAGCTCGGGATCAGCGGTCGGGCCTGGTTGCATTCCATGTTCGCGCTCCTCACTCCTGCCCGAACTCCGGGTGCCTCTGGAGCAGCTTGTCCTTGAACTTCGCGCGCGCGCGGAAGAGCCGGGACTCGACCGTCCCGATCGAGATCTGCAGCACGTCCGCCATCTGCTGATAGGAAAGCTCCTCGAACTCGCGCATGACCAGCACGGCGCGGAAGATTTCCGGAAGCTCGGCCAGCACGGCGTGCGTGATCCGTGCGATCTCCTCGCGTTCCATGTCGGCGCTCGGGCCGGACATCCGCGTCGGTCCCGGGGTCGCGAGCGCCTCGGGATCCTCGACCGCCCGGACCGGCGAGCGGCCGCGGCGCTTCATCCCGTCGAGGATCGTGTTGACCGCGATGCGGTAGAGCCAGGTGAAGAAGGAGGACTGGCCCTGGAAAGTGTCGAGGTGGCTGAAAGCCTTGAGGAAGGTGTCCTGGACGAGATCCTCCACCTCGACCGGGTTGCGCGTGTAGTGCCGCGCGAGAGCGAAGATCCGGTCCTGGTAGCGTTCGACCAGGAGCTGGAAGGAGGTCTGGCCCCCCGCCAGGGTCTCCTGCACGAGGTTTTCGTCCTCGGCTTGCGCCGGCTCCATCAAGGTGGCTTCCAAGCGGGGCACTCGGACGCCTTCGGGCGGGGGTCTATTCCCGCGGTCCATGTCCCGGGAGGGGCCCCTCGACCCCGTGAAGGGTGTGTCCCAGCTTGTCGCGCTTGGTACGCAAGTATCTGAGGTTGTTGGAGTTGGGGGGCGTCGAAAGCGGGACCTGATCGACCACGTCCAGCCCGTAGCCGTGCAATCCGGCGATCTTCTTGGGGTTGTTGGTCAGGATTCGCATCCGGCGGACCCCGAGGTAGTGGAGGATCTGGGCGCCGAGGCCGTACTCGCGCAGGTCGGCGGGGAAGCCCAGGGCCTGGTTGGCTTCCACCGTGTCGAGGCCCTCGTCCTGGAGGCGGTAGGCCTTCAGCTTGTTCTCCAGCCCGATCCCCCGCCCTTCCTGGCGCATGTAGACGAGCACGCCGCGTCCCTGCTTGCCGAGGATCTCGAGCGCCTTATCGAGCTGCGGCCCGCAATCGCAGCGCAGCGAGTGGAACACGTCTCCCGTCAGGCACTCCGAGTGCACGCGGACGAAGACCGGCTCGTCGACCCCGGCGCGCGGGCCGTCGAGGCCGGGCCCGGGCATCCCGATCGTCAGCGCGATGTGGTCCTTGTCGTCGATCTTGGAGCGGAAGAGGTGCGCCATGAACGACCCGAAGCGCGTCGGCAGGGGCACGTCCATCTCGAGCGGCTCGATCAGGCGCTCGTTCCGGCGTCGCCATGCGATCAGGCTCTCGATCGCACAGATCTTCAGGCCGTGCCGGGCCGCGAAAACCTCGAGATCGGGCATCCGCGCCATCGTCCCGTCGTCCTTCATGATCTCGCAGATCACGCCCGCGGGAGACGTGCCGGCGAGACGCGCGAGGTCGACCATGCCCTCCGTCTGCCCGCCGCGGACGAGGACGCCTCCCTCGCGCGCGCGCAGAGGGAAGACGTGGCCCGGCCGCGCGAGGTCTTCGGGCCTGCAGGTCAGGGAGCTCGCGACGCGGATGGTGTGCGCGCGGTCCTTGGCGCTGATGCCCGTCGTGACCCCGTGCGCGGCCTCGATCGAGACGGTGAAGCCCGTGCCGAGCTTGCTCGTGTTGTGCTGGACCTGCGGCTCGAGGTCGAGCCGGTCGCACAGTTCGGAGGCCATGGGCATGCAGATCAGGCCGCGGCCCTCGCGCGCCATGAAGTTGATCGCCTCGGGCGTGGCGTGCTCGGCGAGCATGGCGAGGTCGCCCTCGTTCTCGCGGCCGGGGTCGTCGACGAGGATGACCATGCGACCCGCGCGCAGCTCTTCCAGGATCTCGGGGATGTCGCTGATGGGCATGGAAGGGCTCTGGCCGGGGGTGCGGCGACCCCTCATAGTATCGGCTCGATCCGGACCCGGCCATTCCTCTCGTGAGAGCCTCGGAATCCCTGCGACCGCCGCGCCTCGCGCTGGCTGTCCTGCTCCTCTTCGCAGGGGCCTGCGGCAGCCTGCGCGGCACGCACAGGTCCGCGCAATTCCCTGTCCAGACGATCGCCCGATACGAAGATGCGCGGGACGACGGAGACGGGCTGCTCGAGACCCTGCTCGCCAGCGGTTCCGAGCCGACGCGCGAGCGGGCCGCCTTCGCGCTCGGTCGGCTGCCGTTCCCCGGGAGCGGAGCGACGGTCACGGCAGCCCTCTGCAGCGCTCTCGTGGACGAATCCCCGCGCGTACGCGCCGCGGCGGCGTTCGCCCTGGGCTTGCGCGCCGACCCCGGCGCGGCGGATGCCCTGCTCTTGCGCCAAAGCGACGCCGAGTCCGCGGTGCGCGCACGCGTCGTCGAGGCCGCCAGCCGCATCGACGACGGGCGTCTGCGCGCCCTGGTGCTCAACGCCCTCGAGGATCCCTCCGAGGTCGTCCGTGCAGAGGCCGCGATCGGACCCCACCGCTGGAAGCCCGACGCGCCGGATGCGGACGAGGTGGACGAGGCGTTGCTCGACTTGACCCGAGAGGCGACTCGGGCCGGAGAGACTTGGCGCGCGCTGTTCTCCCTGGCGCGCCGGAAGTGCGAGCTGGCCCGCGGGGCGTTCGAGGCAGGACTCTCGTGCTCCGATGCCCGCGCCAGGATCTTCGCGGCCCAGGGCCTGAAGAGCCTCCCGCACAAGAGGTCGAGCGACGACGCGCTGCGCGCGGCGCTCTCGGATGCCGATTGGCGCGTCGTCTGCGAGGCTGCTCTGGCGCTCGGCGAGCACCCTGATCCCGAGGCGGTCCCCGAGCTGTCTCGAGCGATGGAACACGCTTCGGCGCACGTCCGCCGCTGTGTTGCAGAGGCCCTGGGCCACTTCGCCGCGTCGAAGGACGCGGTCCGCCCGCTCCTCGAGCGTGCGCGAGTCGACGTCTCGGCCAACGTCCGCGGAGCTGCGCTCGTTTCGCAGGTGCGCCTTCAGGGCGACGAGGTCGCGAGCGAGGTCGAGGCCCTCGCGGACCGCGAGGATCCCAGGCTGCGCGCCGGGGCCGCCACCGCAGCTGCGCTCCTCCCGGACGGGAAGGCGGTGCCTCTGCTCGTCCGCCTCTCGAAGGACAAGATCCTGCGCGTCGCCGACATCGCTGCGCGCGGCCTGAAAGACCATCCCACGCCGGAGGCGCGCGCGCGGATCGCAGCGTTGCTCGAGGACGGCGACAACGGACTGCGCCTGGCCGCGGCCGAGACGCTGAAGGAGATCGGCGGGCCCGAGGACCTCGAGCGCCTCGGCCGCTGCCTGGCCACGAGCCGAGGCGACATCTCGGGCGAGATCGCCTCCAACGTCCTCGACGCGGCGGCGCGGATCGGCGGGGAGACCGCGCGGGGGATCCTCGAGCGCGGGACCTCCCACTCCGACCCCTTCGTGCGCCGCAAGGCGGAGGCGCTGCTCGCGAAGAGCTTCCCCGGCTCCCGCGTCACGAGCGCGAGGCTGCCGGAGAACAGGCCGAGCCGGGTCCCGCTCCCCGGCATCGACTACCCGGCCGGTGGCCCGAACCCGCGCGTCGAGATCGTCACGAACCGCGGCTCGCTGGTGTTCGAGCTCTTGCGCGACGAGACGCCGGTCCACGTCTTCAACTTCCTCGCGCTCGCCCGGCGCGGCTTCTACGACGGCTTGACCTTCCACCGCGTCGTGCCCGACTTCGTGATCCAGGGCGGCGACCCGCGCGGCGACGGCAACGGAGGGACCACGTGGCGGGGAGTTTCGCTGCGCGGCGAATTCACGCCACGCAAGTTCTCGCGCGGATCGCTGGGGATGCCGCGCAACGACGATCCCGACAGCGGGGGCTGCCAGATCTTCGTCACGCATCGCGAGACGCCGCACCTCGACGGGCGCTACACCCTGTTCGGCGAGTTGAGGGAAGGCTTCGACGTGCTCGACGCGATCGAGGTCGGCGACACGATCCGGAAGGTGCGCATCCTCGGCGACGTCGCCCCGCGCTGAGGCGTGTGGCCGGCGGCTTGGGGGTCGGCCCCATCCTGGCCTAGGATCCGCCGGGACAGGGGGGTTCGCGCTGGCTCGCGCACGTTCGGGCCTTGGATTTCATTCTGCGCGCGCGGCGCGCCGATGAAGGCTCGTGCAGGCGCGGCCGGTCTGCGACCGTCCACGTCCCGCACACTCTCCATGGAAACTGCTGACCGCGTCATCCGAGTCGGGATCCTCGCCCTCGTCGGCGCCAGCGCTGGCTTCGCCGCGCTGCGGGTCCACGAGATCGAAGCGCGGGTCGTGCGCGTCGAGAGCACCCCGCGCGCCGATCCGGCCGAGGTCGCCAAGCTCGCCGGTGATCTCCGGGAGGTCGAAGATCACATCGCGGGATCGCTCAGAGGGATCGACGAGCTCCGCCGCAAGGGGGAGCACACGGCCGAGATCGACCGCAGGCTCGATCAGCTGCAGGGCGGTCTCCAGAGCGCGGCCGGGACGCTCGCCGAGCAGCGCAAGAAGATCGAGGACTGGGACAGCCTCAAGGACCAGATCGGTCCGCGGGCGCTCGACGCGCGCATGGAGGAGTACCGGCGCGGCGCGGAGGAGCAATGGCATCGTGTCGACGAGGCGGCCCGCATCGCGCGCGAGTTGGCCGAGTCGACGCGAGCAGACGTCGGGCAGATCGAGAAGGACATCGGGCGCGACGAGGAGCGCATGTGGCGCGATCTCGTCGCTCCGAGCGTGCAGATCATGGGCGAGGAGTCGGTAGGCAGCGGCGTGCTGCTGCGCTCCGAGTCGGTGGCGGGCACGCAGGATTTCCGCACGTACGCGCTGACGGCGTGGCACGTCATCCGCGACCTGCAGACGACGCCCGAGGACCTCTCCTTCTCCGTGCCGGTGACGCTCTACGGCCAGGACCGGCGCATCTCTCCCGAGACCGCGACCGTCCTCAAGTACGACTCGGGGGTCGACGTGGCCCTGCTGGTCTTGAACACGACGCGCGAGATCGAGTGCGGGGCCAAGCTCGCTCCGCGTTCCAGGCTGGAGCGCGTGCGCACGTTCGACCGCCTGTACGCCGTCGGTTGCCCGCTCGGCAACGAGCCCATCCCGACCTTCGGAGAGATCGCGGACACGCACCATGTGGTCGACGGTTCGTGCTACTGGATGATCAGCGCCCCGACGTACATCGGGAACTCGGGCGGCGGGATCTTCGACGCGCAGACGCACGAGCTGCTCGGGATCTTCTCCAAGATCTACACGCACGGGACGCTGCGGCCGACGGTGATCCCGCACATGGGCCTGGTCACGTCGCTCACGACCATCTACGACTGGCTCGACAAGGTCGGATACGCGCAGCTCGAGGCGAAGGAAGAGGTCGCGCAGGTAAAGGCCGCGGCCGCAGTGAAGCGTTGATCCGGCGCGCGGCGCACCCTCGGGGTCGAGGCCGCGCTGTCAGTGCCTGAAGTGCCGCGTCGCGGTGAAGACCATCGCCGCCCCGCGTGCGTCGCAGGCGGCGATGACCTCCGGGTCGCGCACGGAGCCGCCGGGCTGCAGGATCGCGGTCACCCCGGCGTCGATCGCGGTGATGGCGCCGTCGGCGAACGGGAAGAACGCGTCCGAGCCGAGCACGGCGCCTTTCGTCCGATCGCCCGCCTTCGCGACGGCCAGGCGGACCGAATCGACGCGGCTCATCTGCCCCGCTCCGACGCCGAGGACGCGCGTGCCGCTGGCGAGCACGATCGCGTTGGATTTCACGTGCTTGGCGACCCTGTTCGCGAAGAGCAGCCCTTCGATCTCGGCCGCCGTCGGCGCGCGCTTCGTCACGGTCTTGCAGTCCGCCTGCCCGACCGAAGCGAGGTCGCGGTCTTGCAGCAGAATTCCTCCGACGAGCTTCTTGACCTCGACGTCGCGCGGGTCGCGCGTCGAAGCGGCGAACTCGCCGCATTCGAGCAGGCGCACGCTCTTCCCCCACTTCGGCTTGCGGGTCAAGAGCTCGAGAGCGGCCTCCTCGAACGCCGGCGCGACGATGGCCTCGACGAAGCGGTTGCCCGAGACCAGGAACTCGGCGCACGCGAGGTCGAGCGACCGCGTGAAGGCGAGCACCGAGCCGAAGGCCGACACCGGGTCGCCCTCCCAGGCCTGCTGGAGCGCACCCGCGAGGGTCTGCGCCTGCGCCGCGCCGCAGGGGTTGTTGTGCTTGATCACGCACGCGAATGGCCCGGAAAACTCCTTGGCGAGCGCGAGCGCGCTGTCGAGGTCGACCAGGTTGTTGTAGGAGAGCACCTTGCCGGCCAGGACGCGCGCGCCCGCGACGCTCGGCTCGTCGAAGCCGCCGGTGCGGTAGAGGGCCGCGACCTGGTGGGGATTCTCGCCATAGCGCAGGTCGGCGACCTTGACGCCCGCGAGCGTGAAGCTCTCCGGGAAGGGCGAGGTCGCGCGGCCCTCCTTCCTCTCCTGCTCGAACAGCCATCGCGAGATCGCCGCGTCGTAGCGTGTGGTCGCGCCGAAGGCCTTGACCGCGAGCTCGCGCCGGAATCCCTCGGAGAGCGCGCCGCCGCCCTTCTGCATCTCGTCGAGCACGCGCCCGTAGTCGGCCGGATCGGTCACCACCGCCACGAAGCGGTGGTTCTTCGCCGCCGAACGCAGCATCGACGGCCCGCCGATGTCGATCTGCTCGACGGCTTCCGCGCGCGAGACGCCCTTCCGCGCGACGGTGGCCTCGAAGGGGTAGAGGTTCACGACGACGAGGTCGATCGGCAGGATCCCGTGCTCGGCCATCGCGCCGCGATGCGACTCGACGTCGCGCAGGGCCAGAATCCCGCCGTGGACCTTGGGGTGGAGCGTCTTCACGCGTCCGTCCAGCATCTCGGGGAAGCCGGTGTAGTCGGAAACCTCGATCACCGGGACGCCGGCCTTGCGCAGGGCCGCAGACGTGCCGCCGGTCGAGAGGATCTCGACGCCGAGCTGCGAGAGCGCGCGGGCGAAGTTCTCGACGCCGGCTTTGTCCGAGACGCTGATCAGCGCACGCACGATGCGGTGGGTCACGCCTCCTCCTCTACTCCTTCGTCAGCTTCTCGAGCGTCGCCTTGAACGTCGCCGGGTTCACGAAACCCGACGAGCCGGACAGGAAGCGGCCGTGGTCGTCCGCGAAGATCACGAACGGCAGCATCATGGCGTCCTGGAGGTTGTACGCGAGGCGCAGCACCTCGTCCTCCGTGTCGTCCGCGTCCGAGGCCAGCGCGACGAAGTGCTCCTTCAGGAGCGGAGCCACGTCCGGCCGCGGGACGACTCCCTGCACGAGGGAGCGGCATTGCCCTCAGGCCTCCCGCCCCATCTCGATGAAGAGGAGCTTCTTCTCGGCCTTCGCCTGGGCCAGGGCGTCCGCCCACCGGGTGTGCCAGGAGAGCGTGCCCTGGTCGTCGAAGTGCGGGTGTCTTCGGATCTCGGTCATTGCCTTCATTCCTTACTTCGCCGTCTTGTGCGTGCGCAAGTAGGCCTCGATGAACCCGTCGATCTCGCCGTCGAGCACGGCCTGGATGTTGCCCGTCTCGTGGCCGGTGCGGTGGTCCTTCACCATCTGGTAGGGATGCAGGACGTAGGAGCGGATCTGGCTGCCGAAGGCGATCTCCCCCTTCTGGCCGTAGAGCTTGGAGAGCTCCTCGTCGCGATCGGCCTCCTGCAGCCGGTTGAGCTTCGCCTGCATGAGCTTGAAGGCGAGCTCGCGATTCTTGTGCTGGCTCCTCTGGCTCTGGCAGCGCACGACGATGCCGGTCGGGATGTGCGTCATGCGCACGGCGGATTCGACCTTGTTGACGTTCTGGCCGCCCGCGCCGCCCGCGCGCATGGTCTCGATCCGGATATCGGCCTCGTTGATCTCGACCTCCCCCGCATCCTCGATCTCCGGCGTGACGTCGACCGACGCGAAGGCCGTGTGTCGCCGGGCCTGCGCGTCGAAGGGGCTGATCCGCACGAGGCGGTGCACGCCGGTCTCGGCCTTCAGGCGGCCGAAGGCGTAGTCCCCGTCGATCTGCAGCGTCGCCGTTCGAATGCCGCCCTCGGGCTCGTCGATGCGCTCGATCTCGCTGACCTTGTAGCCCTTGCGCTCGGCCCAGCGCACGTACAGGCGCAGGAGCATCGCCGCCCAGTCGCAGGAGTCGACGCCGCCCGCTCCGGGCGAGAACTGGACGAACGCGCCGCAGCGGTCGTTGTGGCCGCCGAGCATGACCCGGAAATCGAGCTCGTGGAGCGCGCTCTGGATCTTCGGGAGAAGCGCCTCCATGTCGGCGAGGACGTGCTCCTCGCCCGACTCTTCGCCCATCTGGCGCAGGACGTCGAATTCCTCGATCAGGTGGTGGAGCCCTTTCACCGGCTCGACGACCGAGCGGGCGGACTTCATCTCGGCCACGACCTTCTGGGCGCGCTCGGGGTTGCTCCAGAAGTCGGGCGAGGACTGGAGCTCCTCGATCTCCTTCAGGCGCTTCTCGTGGGAAGCGAAGTCAAAGGCTCTCCTTGAGCTGCTCGAAGCGGGTCAGGAGGAGCTCGACGTGCTCGCGGAGGTCTTTGACGGAAGTCATGGGGCGGAGATTGTAGGGATCCGCCGCACGGGTGGAAGGGGTCACTTGCCTTCGCGGTCGAGGATCCCCTCCGCGGCGCACGGCTCGAGCGGAAGGCCGGGCCCGGCTATCCGCCGTGCAACGCTGCGCCGGACTCATGCGCTCGGAGTTCCCATGCACAGATCACAGGTTTGGCGAGAAGGAGGATTGGCACCGTACTTTGACGTAGCGACGCTCAGCGGCCGAGCCCGTAGGATCGCCTCCGATCCGGAGGTAGCATGCGCAAGGCCCTGGTCGTCATCGCGCTGCTCCTTGCAGTGACGCTGGGCTGGTTCGCTCTGAGGCGGAGCCAGAGCGGCGTGGAGTCGCTCGCACCACCCGCGGCGCTACCGGCCGCGCACGCGGAAGCCTCTCACGCGCTCGATCCGCTGTCGGAAGAGCCAGCCAAGGGCGCGCGTCAGGTCGAGCCCTCCGCTGTGCCGGAGAAGTCGACGCCGGCTCCGAACACGGACGCGACTGTCGACGGAGTCGCGTTGCGAGGCACGATCGTCGCGATCGACGAGAGAGGAGTGGAGCATCCGCGCGAGGACGGGGAGTTCCAGCTCGTCGCCTGGAAGGGGCAGGGCGGCGGGGGCCAAACCGTCGCGGTGCGGAGCGGTGCATGGAGCGCGCGTGTGCCGCTCGGAGTCCTGCTCGGCTGCGGGTGGGCGAGGCTCGGCGGGCGCGATGCCGTGCCGGAGCAGGAAGTCGCGGGCCAGCCGCTACGCCTACCGATCCCGGCCGACGGCGTGGTCGCGCTGCGCGTGCGCTGGCTGCGCCCGCTGCGGCTCTTCGTGCGCGACCGCGATTCCAACGTCGATCTCGCCGACGTGACGTTGATCCGGGCCGAGGGTTGGCCGCGGATGGACTACCCGCACCCGGGCGAGATCACGCCGGAGCGCGTCCTCGTGGCCTCGAAACCGTCGCCGATTCCGATCGCGCCGCAGGCCAATCGCTACCTGTCGCTGCACGTGGGCAGCCCCGGGCATGCCTGGGAACGACTGCAGCTCGACGCAGCCGAGGGCGGCGAGCGTTTCGTCATGCTCGGTCCGGGCGGCGACCTCGATCTGGATCTTGTCGCCGAGCACATCGACGCGAGCACGGTCGTGCGCGTGCGTGACCCGCTCCTACGCGTCGCAGCCGAAGTCGACGTTCGCGATCGACGCAAACTGGCGTTCGAGGGACTGCCGACGGGGAAGCTGGGCGTGAGCGCGGAGATCGGAAACTGGTGGAAGAGCCCGATCGTGTGCGGCCAGGGCGAGGTGGAGGTCCGCGCCGGCGAGCGCGCGCACCTCGTGCTCGGGCTCGGCACGGCTCCGGCCGACACGTCCGTCGCGCTGGGAGGCGAGGTCGTGATCCCCGAGGAGTGGGGGACGAAAGACTTCCTCCTGCTGGTCGTCAAGCTGCTCGACCCGCCGCTCGGCGGGCGAGAGGGGATCCGGCGCCTCGCCGCGGGGGAGATGCGCCCCGACGCCGAGCGCGCGGGAGTCTGGCACTGGCGCCTCGAGGGATTGCAAGCCGGTCGGTACGAGCTCGAGGTGTTCCGGTTCTACTACAGCGTCTCTCTGCTCGTCCCAGAGACCGGCCTCGAGGATGTGCGCATCGAGGTGCCGAAGCCGTGCGAAGCCCGTGTGCGCGTCGTCGACGCGCAGAGCGGGGCCGACGCGGACGTGGAGATGGTCATTTGGAACTGCCGCCGGCCCGAATGGGTCCATGGCGGCGGCTGCAGCCCAGCCGAATGGGATGCGGACGCGCGCAGCTGGAGACTGCGCGCGCCGCGCGGCGAGGTCGAGCTGCACACGCGGGGCGGCGACTACAAGGAGCTGGACAAGCTGGTCGATCTGCGCGAGGGCACGAACGAGGTCGTGCTCGAGGTCCAGCGCCAGTACAGCGTGCGCCTGAAGCTCGTGCAAGCGGGGACTCCGGTTCCCTGGCCGAAGATCGTCCAGGTCAAGCTGCGGCCCAAGGAAGGTGGAGAGGAGCAGAGCTTCTGGGATTCCGGCGGCGGCGCGGCCTTCCTCGTCGTCTTCGATCACCCCGGGAAGTGGATCGTCACCCTGCCCGAGATCTCGGGCTACGAATCCGTGCCGCCCTTCGATGTGCGCGTGGATCCCGGGCACGCCTCGGAGCAGACGATCGAGCTCGTGCCGAAGGGCTAGCACCGCGCCGGGGTCCCCCTCGAATCGACCCACCCGGTCGGTTCGATGCCGCTGGAAGGGGTCACTTCCCTTCGCGGTCGAGGATCCCCTCCGCGCCGCACAGCTCGAGCACGCCCTTCTTGTCCTTGGGCACGCCCGCGCTGAGGACCTCGCAGCCATCCGAGGTGACCGCGACCACGTCCTCGATGCGCACGCCGATGCCGGTCGCGGGCTCGTAGACGCCCGGCTCGACGGTGAAGACGACGCCGGGCTCGAACGGCTTGCGCGAGTCGCCCACGTCGTGCACCTCCATGCCCACGTAGTGGCAGGTGCCGTGCGGCATGAGCTTCAGGAGCCCGCGCGACTCGAGGACGTCGCGGCAGGCTTTCTCCACGTCGCCGATCGTCTTCCCGGGCTTCACGGCGGCGATGCCCGCCTGCTGCGCCGCGAACACGGCGTCGTAGATCTCCTCCATCCGCGGCGTGAGCTTCCCGTCGACCGGCCAGCTGCGGGTGATGTCGCTGGTGTAGTGGTCGAACTCGGGCGCGTAGTCGACGAGGAGCATCTCACCCGCGTTCATGACCCGCGAGCAGGCCGAATAGTGGAGGACGAGCGAGTTCGGCCCGGATCCCACGATCGCCTGGTAGGCCGGCCCGTCGGCGCCCTCGCGCCGTTGGATGAAGGTCATCAGCGCGTCGATCTGCCACTCGCCGATCCCGGGCCGGGTGGAGCGCATCGCCTCGGCCATCGCGGCCGCGCCTGCGTGCGCGGCACGGCGCAGGGCGTCGATTTCCTCGGGCGTCTTCACGCGGCGCATCTCGTTGAGGACCTTGGAGAGATCGCGGACCTCGAGGTGAAGGTCCTTCTCCAACTTCTCCCGCAGCGCCTTCTCGCGGCTCGTGCGGCCGTCGAGGGGATCCGTCGCGACGCGGTGATCGTACGGCTCGGCGCGGTCGGCGCAGCCGGCGAGCTCGACGTGAGGCTCCGTCGAGATCCAGGCGACCTTCTGCGACAGGGTCAGCTCCTTCAGGACGGTCACGAGGTCGCCGATCGGCCGCACGTCCTCGAAACCGGTGACCTCCTTCAGCCATGCATCGCCCGTGTCCCAGATCTCTCCCTCCCAGATCTCGGCGAACTTGTTCTGCTTGGGGAGGAAAAGGACTTGCTTGCCGCTCTTCGCGTCCATGAGGAGCGCCGCGTCGGGGCTCTCGACGCCGGTCAGGTACCAGAAGGTCTTGTCCTGCCGGAACGGCGAGTAGTCGCGCGTCGGCGGCATGCCGCGCACGAGCACGACGCCCTCGCCGAGCTTGGCGAGCAACGCCGCGCGGCGTCCGGCGTGGAATGCGGCTCCGAGGCCGCATTTGTGCGAGCGATCGGTCTGGGCCTGGGGTTGTCCGTTGGGACGGACAGCCTGTTCACCTGGAAGGGCTCGGGCCGCGGGCAGGCCGATGCAGGTCGAGAGAAGGAGGGCAAGGAGGGTCTTTGTGTGCAACGGACAAACTCCAGGTTCGAGGGCCTCCCAGCTTATCCGACCTGCACGCTACTCTCCCTCGAGCGCCTTCACGTCCTCGAGATCCTGCTGCCGGCCCGTCATCCGCTCGTTGCGGATCAGATCCTCTCGGGAGAGATAGGTGACCGCGTACGCACCGACGATGAGGTAGCGGACCTCAGCGGTGTTCAACGCGGAGAACAGATCTCTGAAGTCGCGGTTCGTCACCTTGGAAGCCTTTGATCGCTCTCACCTCGAGCACCATGTCCCAGAGGCACTCGACCCGCTGCTCGGGTGTGAGTGCACGCCAGAACTCCCGATCGGACTCGCGCTCCTCCTCGCCGAAGCGCACGCGCCTCAGAGTCGGTCGCCTCGCGTTTTCCCGTTCGTCAGGCACCGCCGTCATTGTACGCCACTTCAGAGCGACATCCCGTACTCGTCGCCGCCGATCGGATAGTGCGGACCTCCCTCGGGCCCGAGGCTCGTCTTCCACGGGTCCGGCCGCGCGATCGGCCGCACGACCTCGCGGCTGACCTGCACCGCGGCGTGGTATCGCGATCCGCGCAGCACGACGCGCCACATCAGGACGATCTGTCCGACGGCGAAGAGCGCGGCGACGCCCGACAGACCGGACCCGCGGCCGACTTCCCATTCGACGGCGCGAGCCAGGAAGCCCGCGCCCACGATCAGCGAGACTTCGACGAACAACAAGCCGGCCATGGGCCGCAGCGTCTTCACCGGATGCCGCAGCATCGTGAACGCGGTGCACAGACCGGCCCACACCACCGAGGACGTGTCGTGCAGGGCGAGGCGCGTGCGGCTGAAGTCGCCCCACACCAGCAGGAGCGAGAAGAACAGCGCGTAGACACCCTGCTGGAGCCCGTGCAGGTGGAACGCGGTGCGCTCGGAGGGGAGCGTCTCGAGGCGCTCGAAGTCGCCGGGGGGCACGCCCGAGAGCCACTTCAGCACGAGGGTGTTCCACACCGGCCCGTGCACCAGCCACGTGAGCAGCGAGAGCGCCAGGATCGTCACGATCATCAGCCGGAAGAAACGCCAGAAGTAGCGCGCGCCGCCGAGGAAGAAGCGCTGCAACGAATGTCCGTGCGTGCGCTCGAGGAAAACCTGCAGCCATCCGCCCGCGGAGAACGCCCCGACGAGCACGGCCAGCAGCGCGAGCACCGCCCCGAGCATCCCCGTCGCCGCATCGAGCTCTCCCGTCCCGCGGCGGTGATCGAAGCGGAACATCGAGTCGAGGTTCCCGAACAGGCTCCCGGGCTCGTAGCGGTGTGCGATCGCGTCCCTCATCCAGGCCTGGAGGAGGAACGCCGGGGCCAGGGCGAGCAGCGCCTCCATGACCCACGCGACGAGCCACACGGGCGGACGCCCGAGCGCGATCCTCAGCGCTTCGACCCACACCGTGCGCGGCCGCGCGCGCCCGGGGACCGCCATCACCGGCGCCTCAGCCACCGATCCCTCCGAACCAGTGCAGGAGGTGCGCGTACTGCGTGAAGGCGCGCTCCGCCCAGCGCAGCGGCGTGCGCTCGTCGGTCGCGTCGTACCACTGGTTGTCCGACATGTCCTTGTCGAAGCCGTAGACGCGCTCGGGGTCGAGCACCGCGGAGACGAGCTTCCTTGCCGAGACCTCGCGGCCATCGAGCGGCTTCCACCACGTCGACCGCGCCTGCTCCTCGCGCGACCACACCAGGGACTCCGCGGCGCCGTCCGCGTACTTCAGCTGCAGCTTCAGCGGCAGGAGCAGCGCGCCCTTCCTGCGCACCATGAGGTCGATCCGCCACGGCCCCTGCGAATCCTGGGGCGCTCCCTCCGCTCGCCCGTCGCTGCTCGCGGACGCGTCCTGCTTCTCCTTCCGCTCCTGCTCCTTCTCCTCCGCCGTCTTCTCGCGCAGCTTCCACTCTCCCGCCGCATCCTGGAACCATCCGCCGGGCCGCGGCTCCCGCTTCTGGCTCACCTCGACGCTCCAATCGACGGTCGCCGTGCTGCGGAACGCGGCCTCGAAGAACCACGAGAAGTCGACTTTCGCTCCTTCGTCGAAGGCCTGGAAGAAGTCCTGCGGATAGGGGTGGGCGTAGCGCCAGCGCTCGGAGTAGAGGCGCATGCCGCGCAGGAATCGCTCCCATCCGACCATCCCCGCGAGCGAGCGCAGCGCCGTCGCCGTGCGCCGATAGCTGTTCGTGCGATAGCTGGCGCGGTCGGCGTAGCGCCAGCCGGGCGTGTCGACCGGATCGGTGTCGGGGTCGGCCAGGTATCCGCTGCGGTCGCCGGCACGCGGATCGTCGCGCATCCGGCCGAAGGAGAGCATCGGCTGGAGCTTCCACCAATCCAGGAAGCCCGAGCTCTTCAGCGGCTCGAGACTCGCCCCGAGCGGCAGATTCCAGCTCTTCAGCGCGAGGACCTGGGCGATCGCGCCGCCCCCGGGCTCTCGGGCCAGCGCGACGCCGTCGAAGGGCAGGCTCGCGAAGTCGGTCGTGCGCTGGGAGAACCCGTAGCGCCGCAGCATGGCCTCGCTCTGCGTGAAGGTGTTGAAGCCCTCGTCGAGCCAGGCCGCCTCGAACTCGTTGTTGCCGACGAGGCCGTACCAGAACTGGTGGCCGCACTCGTGCACCGTCACGCTCTCGGGCGTGAACATGCGCTCGGTCGCGAACATGCGCGAGCCTGCAGTGAAGAGCGTCGGGTATTCCATCCCCCCCGCCGCTCCGCCGCCCCAGGCGGGGTCGACGACGGTGAGGTGCTGGTAGGGGTACTCGCCGAACCACAGGCCGTAGAAAAAGAGCGAGGTGCAGGCGGCCTCGAAGTGGCGCTCGGCCTGGTCCGCGTGCTCGGGTTGCACGAGCACGGTGACGTCGACGTCGCGCAGGCGCACCTCGTCGATGGCTCGGCCCAGCGCAAGCGCGACGCGCGGCACCTCGTCGGGGTAGCGCGCGGCCCACTCGTCGAACCGGAAGGTCCTCTCGTGAACCACGTAGTCGGGGTCCGCGGTCCAGGCGAAGTCGTGAACGACCGGGAGCTTGCCGGTGCGGTCGGGCTGGACCTGGTCCTTCGGGGACGGAGCCACGAACCGCGCGGTCACGCGACCCTCGACGGCCCGCTCGGGCTCGGCGAGCACTCCCGATGCGCCGATCTTGCCCTCGTACCCGGCCGGGAGGTCGAGGGTCACGTCGTACACGCCGTAGTCGGAGAAGAACTCCGTGCTGGCGTGGAACTGGTGGCAGTTCCAGCCGTTGCCCGCCTCGTACACGCCGAGCTTGGGGAACCACTGCGCGATGAACAGGAAGTCGCCCTTGTATCCCGTCCGGCGCCGCACGCGCGGGATGCGCGCCTCCCAGCGCAGGGTCACGGGGAGGCTCTCGCCCGCCTTCACGGGCTTGGGCAGCTGGACGCTGAAGACGGTCCGGTCCTCCTCGTTGAGGTCCTCGGGTGCCCGCCAGCGCAACATCGGGAGCAGCTCGACGCCGCCGGCCTGGATCGACGTGACGCGCTGCCAGCCCCATTCGTCGTTCTCCGCGACGCCGCCGAGGTCGTATCCCGCTTCGCGCAGGTGCGTCGAGCGATTGTTCGCGAAGGCGTTCCAGTAGAGGTGGAACCACAAATCGGGGACGTCGTCGCGGCTGTCGTTCCGCCACACGATGGTCTCCTCGCCTGCGAGTCCGTGCGCGGGCACGTCGACGCTCGCGCGGATGCGGTAGTCGGCGCGGCAGGACCGCTCCTCACCGGACTGTGCCAGACCGGCTGAAGGGAGCACGAGCGCGAGGATCGCGCACCGGCACCAGGTCCTCGATCCACGGCGCCCCCGGGACCGGTCCGTCGAGGGTCGGCGAAGCACGAGCCCGGCCATGGGGATCGATGATGAATGGCCCGGCTGAGGCCGGCAAGGGCGCAGGGCCGTGCCTCTTCGGTGAGTCGCCGTTTCCGGAGGTCCGGCCGCCGTGCTTTCCGGCCGGGGGGACGCCCGAAGGCCACCCGGAAAAGAAGCGCCGGAATCGCCTTCCCGGGGATCAAGCGCCCGACCACCGGTGGACGAAAGGTCTTCTGCCTGTCCGCCCGAGACGGACAAGGCTTTCCACCCCATGCAGGCCCCGTTCGAACAGGACACGCACAGCCCCACGGGCAAGGAAATCTCCGCGGCGGTGGCGCACGGGGTCCGTGCCCCCCTCGCCGCTCTGCGCGCTTCGATGGAATCGCTCGCCCACGGGTTCGCCGCAGAGGATCCGCGCTGCCTCACCGTGCGCGGCGCGCTCGATGAGGTGGTGCGCCTCGGTCGCGAGATGCAGGCGCTGCTCGACTACGCCCTGCCTCAACCCGCGCAGCCGTCCTCCTGCTCTCTGCGCGAGATCGTCTGCTCGGCGATGGACGCGCTCAGCGCCGAGCGTCGCGCCGAGGTCCTGGTCGCGATCGAGGACCGCCGGACCCGCCTGACCGTCGACGGGCCGCTGCTCTCGCGGTCGATCGCTCGCCTGCTCGAGTCCGCCATGGCCGACGCACATAGCCCAGCTCTCCTGCGCGCGCGAATCGACGGCACCGAGGCCGTGTTCGCCCTGGTCCAGGGTGCGCCCCCGCCCGTGCGCGCGGACACGGAGTTCCGGTTGAGATCGGCCGTGTCCACGCTCGGCGCCGTGCTCGCGCGCCGTGACGTCGAGCGCATGGGCGGGCGCTTCTCGCTGCGGAGCAGCGCCGACGGCCGCATGGTGTCCGAGATCCGGTTTCCCGGCGAGCCGGCCGGATCGGTGGAGCCGGCTTGATCCCCGCATCTCTCGAGGTCCTGATCGTCGAGGGTGAGGAGCCGATCACGGCCGCGCTCGCGAGCGCCCTCGACCGGCGGGGGCACCATGTCGCCACCGCCCGGAGCGCGGAAAGGGCTCTCGAGCTGCCCGCCCCGGACGTCCTCGTGTGCGAGGCGCTGCTCTCCGGCGCGTGCGGTCTCGACCTGCTCACGGCGATGCAGGAGCGCGGCGATCGAGCGCGCGCGGTGCTGCTGCTCGCCCACCCCACGGTCGAGGACTGCCTGCGCGCCCTGCAGCTCGGCGCGACCGCGCTCCTGACCAAGCCCTTCCGGCTCGCGGATCTCATCCGTGCGGTCGAGGGCGGGAGCCGGATGGTCGCGCCCTGCGCGGAGGAGGAGCGAGGCGTGTTCGAGCGCTCCTATCCCGCCTCGCCCGACAGCGTCGAGCGCTGCGCGCGAGACCTCGCGGCCTTCGCCCTGCGCCTCGGCATCCCGCCGTCGGCGCGCGCGCGCATCGCCAGCGCCGCGAGCGAGATCGTCCACAACGCTCATCGCCATGGGCGCTCGCGCCCGGGTGGGCGCATTCGCGTGCGCGCTCAGGTCGACGATCGATCCCTGCTCCTGCGCATCCGCGACGAAGGCGTCGGATTCGATTCCTCGTCGGCGCGCGCGACGCCGCCACCCGGACCGGCGCTCAAAGGACTCTCCCGCGCCATGGCGCTCTCCGAGGCGATGAGCGTCGAGACCGCGGCGGGGACGGGCACATCGGTCGAGCTGCGCTTCTGCACCACCACGGCCGCCTTCGCCGAAGGACAGGTCGACCTCTCGGAAGCGGACTTCCTGACGCCGGAGCTCGCGCGGGACGTCCTGTCCGCCTTGATGGACGGCGAGACCCCGGATGTGTCGGGGATCTCGCCGGCCCTCGCGGTCGTCCTGGGCCGCCTGCTCGCCGGTCCCGAGCCCATGTCGCGCTCCCTCGGGAGGTCTGCGATGAGGGACCCCCTCACCTGAGATGTCCGCAGCTTCCCGGTAACTCCACGTCGAGGTCCAACATGTCCACCGAACGCATCCTGGTTGTCGACGACGATCCGCTCAGCCTCAAGTGCCTCGTGGAAGCGGTCGCCGAGCTGGGGTACGACGTCCTCCAGGCCGCGACCGCGGCCGAAGCGCTCGAGCGGACCGGGGCATCCAGCCCGGACGTGGTCATGATCGACGTGCACAAGAACGGGAGCGGGCTCGACGGGATCGATCTCGTCCGCGGCTTGAGGGCGCGCTACCCCGAGATGCTCTCCATCGCCGTGGCGGCCGAGGACGCGGTCGAGTCCGCCGTCCAGGCCATGCGCAGCGGCGCCGCGGACGTGCTGATGAAGCCCTGGACGCCGGACGGGATCGAGTTCGTGATCGATCGCCTCGAGCGCGTCGCGCGGCTCGAGCGCGAGAACCAGTACCTGCGGCAGGAGATGGCGGGAGGCGCGCCGCCGGACATGATCGCCAAGAGCCCGGCGATGATGCTCGCGCTGCGCTCGGCCTCGCGCCTGGCCCGCTCGAAGGGCACCGTGCTCATCACCGGCGAGACGGGCGCAGGGAAAGAGCGCATGGCTCTGTACCTCCACCAGAACAGCCCGCGGTCCGAGCGCCCGTTCATCCGCATCAAGTGCGCGCAGTTCCCGGGCCAGGTGCTCGAGTCCGAGCTGTTCGGGCGCGAGCAGGGCCCGTTCGCCGGTCCCTACCGGCTGCGAACCGGGCGCTTCGAGCTCGCCGATGGCGGGACCATCCTGCTGCAAGGGATCTCGGAGATCTCCGCGGACATGCAGCAGAAGCTCCTGCTCGCGATCGACCAGCAGGAGATCAAGCGCGTCGGCGGGACTCGCCCGATCACGATCGACGTGCGCGTGCTGGTGACCTGCGGCCGCGACCTGTTCGAGCTCGCGCGCGAGGGCCGGTTCCGGGAGGACCTGTGCGCACGGCTCAAGGCGATGGAAGTCCGCGTGCCTTCGCTGCGCGAGCGCCCCGAGGACATCGTGCCCCTGGCTCGTCATTTTGCCGACCATTACGGACGGAGCAGCGGCGTCGGATCCCCGCGCTTCACGCAGGACGCCCTCGACCGGATGGCGTCCTGGACCTGGCCCGGCAACGTGCGCGAATTGGAAACGGCCGTGCATCGCGCGGTGGTCGCGCTGCGCAGGACGTTGATCAGCGCCTCGGACCTCGGGCTCGGCTCGTCGACCGTCGCGGTCTCGGAGGTCCTCCCGCGCCAGGACGCGCAGCTCTCCACCGCCGAGCTCGGACCTTCGCTCGCCAATCGCCCGATGGAGGAGATCGAGCGCGTGGCGATCCTTGCGACGCTGCAGGCCACCGGAGGGAACAAGACCGAAGCCGCCCGGCGCCTGGGTCTCACCGCGCGCACGCTGAGCAACAAGATGAAGACCTGGCGCGCCGCAGGGTTGGTCGCCTAGGTCCGCAGCCCTCACAGCCCGAAGGCCCGGCTCCACGTCTCGCCCGTCCTCCCGCGGAAGCGCTCGGGCGAGAAGAACTCGGCGTCGAAGGCGCTCACGGGCTCGCCCCACAGCATCTGCGCGACGCCCTCGCCGATCGACGGCGCGAGCTTGAAGCCGTGGCCCGAGAAGCCGCTGACGACGAGGAGCCCGGGCAGGCCCCGCACGGGTCCGATCAGCGCTTGCGCGTCGGGCGAGAGCGTGTACATCCCGGCGAAGGACCCGACGTCGGCGCGCTCCCGGTAGACGGGCATCCGGCTCTCCAGGCGGGCGCGCGCCCAGTCGCGGAACTCGGCGCCGACGTCCTCGGGCAGCGCGTCGGGGTCCTCGATGTCCGCGTCGTGTGCGTAGTCCATCCGCCCGACGCGCGTGCGCGGGGTCGCCAGGCCCTCGCGGGACGGGTGCGACTCGCAGCGCGCGTAGAAACCGTGCTCGAGGTCGAGGATCACCGGGTGCGCGGCGGGCTCGAGGGGCTCGACGCCCTCCTCGCCGACGGTTCTTGCCGCGAGGCGAGATCCCGGCGGAGCCTTCGGCATCGCCAGGAAGTGCTGCTCGGGCCTCACCGCGCGCAGCGGCAGGTCGAGGCCCGCGCGGAGAAGGAGCTTCTTCGTCCACGGCCCCGCCGCGACGACGACCGCGTCGGTCTGAATCGGCCCGTCGCTCGTCCGGACGCCGACGACCGCCCCGCCGTCGAGGATCAGGTCGCTCATCGCCGTCCCGACGCGCGTCACGGCTCCCTTCTCGCGCGCCAGCGCGGCGAAGGCCTCGACCGTCGCCACCGGATCGACACCTCCCCCACCGGGCTCGTAGGCGCCCACCGATCCCTCGCGGACGGAGATCCCCGGCACGAGGCGTCGGATCTCGGCCTCTTCGACCCGGCGCGTATCGATCCCGATCCCGACCTGCATGGCGATGTTGCGCTCGATCAGCGCGATGTCCTCGGGTCGGTCGGGCCCGGCGAGCGTGAGCACTCCCGTCCTCTGGAATCCGATCGGGCGACCGGTGCGCCGTTCGAAAGCTCCGTAGACCTCGAGCGAATCGCGCGCCATCGCGGCGACCTCGCGCTGCGAGTAGTGCTGGCGCAGGATCGCGCCCGAGCGGCCCGAGGATCCGGCGGCGAGCGCCTTCTTCTCGAGCAGCACGACCGGCTCCTCGACCGGATCCGCGCGCGCGGCCGCGTGCCAGGCGATCGACACGCCCATCACGCCGCCGCCCACGATCACGACTCTGGCCTTCAACTCTCCTCCCGCCTGGCGAACATGCTGCCGCCTGCGGACCGATTGTAGGGACGGACCCCACGGGTCCGATGGATCCGGAGAGAGAGACAGCCCCGCCGGCCCGTACAACGGACCGGCGAGGCTGAGCGGAAGGGGAGCCTATCGCGGCGGCTGCGCCCGAGCACACGTTGTGAGGGGAACACGTGCGCGACCGTGCGTCGCCGGAGACGCGAATCGACTCCCCCGGCCTAGTCCGCTCCCCCCGCGCCGGCCGGGGCGGGAAAGGCCCCAAAACGTACAATGGCGGGCTCGAAACGATGATTCCCCCTCGCCAGACGCGCACGATCCGGATCCGCGACCTCGAGGTCGGCGGCCGGGCCCCCATCGCCGTGCAGAGCATGGCCGCGACGAGCACGCGCGACATCGAGGCGACGTCGAGGCAGATTCGAATCCTGGAAGCCGCGGGCGCGGACCTCGTCCGCATCGCGGTCGACAGCCGGGCGGACGTCGAGGCGCTGGCGAAGCTGCGCGAAGGGACGAGCGCGCGGTTGTCGGTCGACTTGCAGGAGAGCTATCGCCTCGCGGCCGAGGTCGCACCGTTCGTCGACAAGATCCGCTACAACCCCGGGCATCTCCATCACCACGAGAAGCACAAGAGCGTCGAGCACAAGGTCGCGTGCGTCGCCGACGCCGCGAAGAGGCACGGCTGCGCGATCCGGATCGGCATCAACGCCGGATCGATCGCGCCCGAGTACAAGGATCGGCACGCGGAGGATCCCGTCGGCGCGATCGTGCGGTGCGCGGTCGATCACTGCGCCATCCTCGACGGGCTCGGGTTCGTGGACTACCTCGTGTCGATCAAGGACTCCGATCCGCGCCTGGTGATCGACGCCAACGTGCGCTTCGCGGAAGAGCGGCCGGACGTGCCGATCCACCTGGGGGTCACCGAGGCCGGGATGCCGCCCGAGGGGATCATCAAGACGCGGATCGCCTTCGAGCAGTGCCTCTCGCGAGGCATCGGCGACACGATCCGGGTCTCGCTGACCGTGCCCTTCGACGACAAGGGCAAGGAGATCGAGGTCGGCCGCGAGATCCTGCGCGACATCGAGAACGGCCGCTTCCGCTCGGTGCCGCCGAGCTTCTTCGAGGGCCTCAACATCATCGCGTGCCCATCGTGCTCGCGGGTCGAGAACGAGAAGTTCATCGAGCTCGCGGAGGAAGTGAAGCGCATGACGGCCTACGCCAAGGAGCACGATCTGACGATCGCGGTCATGGGCTGCCGCGTGAACGGGCCGGGCGAGACCGACGACGCGGATCTCGGCCTCTGGTGCGGGCCGAAGACGGTCAACCTCAAGCGCGGCAGCGCGGAGCTGGGGTCGTTCGGCTACGACGAGATCCTGGCGAAGCTGGGGGCGGCGCTCGACGAGCTGATCGCGGCCAAGCGGTGAAAGATCCTCCTTCTCTCGAAAGCATCTCTCGTTATCCGAGATCTTCCGTCGGATTTCGAATCCTGATCGTGGCGCTGGCCCTCGCCGCCCTCGTCATGTTGGGTGCTCTCAGCTTGGCCGTCGTGTTGGGACCCGGACTCTGGAGGAGTTTCGAGAGGGGCGACCTCCTTGAAGCCCTGCTTCCGCGCGGCAGACCGCACTCGGGGTGGTTTGCGCAATGGGCCGGAGACGTCGACGGAGACGGAGCGCCCGACTACATGCTCGCGACCGGGTTCGAGCCGGCTGACCTCTGGACCATGGGGCGGGTGCGGATCTGCTCCGGCGCTGACGGTGCCTGCTTGATGACGCTCTCGGGTCTGTCCACGAGAACACCCTGGGAGCGTCTGGTGCGACCGGGGGGAGACTGTGATGGCGATGGAAGCCTCGACCTGCTCGTGAGCCGATGCGACCGCATGTGCGTCGTCTCGGGTCGCACGTCCGATGAAATCCGGTGTGTCGAGGACGATTGGGGCTGGTCCTTCGCGTCGGCCGGCGACATCGACCAGGATGGACATGACGACGTGCTGATCGCAGATCCGCTGGACGATCATCGGGGGAAGCAGGCGGGCAGGGTTCGTCTGGTCTCCGGCCGGGACGGCTCCACGCTTTGGGAGGACTACGGAGTGGAGCCTGGAGAGCAATTCGGGTGGAGCGTGTGTGGAGTCGGCGACGTCGACGGCGACGGCCGGAAGGACTTCGCGATCACAGTAAACAACGACGAGAAGGCGCGACACGCCGTGATCGTCGTGTCGGGAAGAAACTTTTCCCGTCTCCGCGAGCTCCCCGCTGCACCCGAAACCCGGGACTGCACCGTCGAGCCGGGAGGCGACATTGACGCGGACGGCTTCCCGGACATTCTCGTGGGCGGCACAGGCGGCTGCATTCGCGCGTACTCGGGCAGGACCGGCGCACTTCTCCACGAATGGCGTCGCAACCTGCCCAACTTCGGGATGCTCTACAGCAACACGGGCGACGTGGACGGGGACGGCGCTGACGACATCGTCGCGGGAACGTGGGACCTGGTTCTCGTCTTCTCGGGCCGGACCGGAGAGGAGATCCGCAACATCGCAGACGCCTGCATGGCGTACGGGCACGGAGACCTGGACGGCGATGGCCACGCGGACCTGATGATCACGCGCAACATCTTCGCCAAGGAGCGTGATGCGGTCGTCGAGAGCGTGTGGGATCGCGGACGCCTGGAGATCCTCTCCGGCGCGGACGGCAGACTCCTGCGCGCCTTGACTGGAGAGGACCTCGGTGCTCTCAAGGGCCGTTGACGGTCTTGGATCAGCCGCCCGCCGAATTCACCACCGACTTGCGTGCGGCCTCGCGCAGCTTCGCGTCGACCTCGCGCCGGAAGTAGTCCGATCTCTCGAACCCCTCGAGGTGCTCGCGCATGCACGTCCCGCCGCCACCCGCTCCTGGGTTGGCCACCTTGGCTGCTTCCGCAAGGTTCGGCTTCCAGTCGATGCCCGCCGCCGCGGCCGCGACGAGCAGACGCCCGATGACTCCGTTCACGAGGCCGAGCTCAGCGCGCATGTCGTCGATGACGACCGCCACGAGCCCGCGCGCGAGCTGCGGCCCGTCCTGCGGACCGCGGATCCGCTCGGGCCCCTGCTCGACGTAGCCCCAGAAGAGGTCGAAGACCCCCTCCGCCGCGCCGACGCGCGCGCGGATCTTGGCGCGGTCCTGCGGCGACGACTTCGGGTAGAGGTCGCAGAGCCCGTCAAGAAACGTCGCGAGCTCGACCAGGATCTCCGTGCCCGCCCGGCGGCGGGCCTCTTCGGCGGCGGACTGCAGCTCCTCGGGCCGCGGCTTCCTGAACCATCCGCGCAGCTTGCGCTCCCGGCAGACGCGCTCCAGCTCCACCTCGAAGCGGCGGTTCCAGTCGCGCAGGCGCCCGTCGAGCGCCGCGAGGCGTGCTTCCCAGTCGTCCATGGTCTCCTCTCGCGCGTTCGCCGAGCGCGGGGCGGCGACATGATTCCAAGTGCGGGGAGGATTCCAAGCCCCGCCTGCGGCCCGCGCTGATCAGACTCCCCGCTCCGGCCTTCGCCCCGAGGCTCGCAATCGCCCGCCGAGCGCGACGAGCCCCATGCCCGTGAAGCCCAGGAGGAGCGTGACCGGAAAGGCCCGGTGCGCCGCGATCTTGACCTCGTTGTAGGTGCGCCGGTCCTTGAACTCGTGGATCGGCCCGCCGATCGTCGCGCTCGTCAGGTGCAGGACGCCCCACAGGATCACGACGAAACCGAGCCCGGTGACGATCCAGCCCCAGCGCTCGCGACCGGACATCCTCGCGATCGCACCGGTGAGGCCGCTGCCCTTCGCCCGTCTTTCCGGGGTCGCTTCCGGCTCCGTCTCGCTCGCCACGCCCGAAGTCTAGAGCACCCGGCCGAGCCGGGTACACTGCACCTCCGTCCCGTTCCGGCCGCGCCATGCCTCCCGACCTCTCTTCGCGCGATCGCTTCCTCGCAGCCTGCGCCCGCGAGAAGCTCGCCGCGCCGCCGGCCTGGGTGATGCGCCAGGCCGGGCGCTACCTCCCCGAGTACCGCGAGGTGCGCGCGCGCAACGACTTCCTCTCCATGGTCCGCACGCCCGAGATCGCGGCCGAGGTGACCTGCCAGCCCGTGCGGCGCTTCGGCATGGACGTCGCGGTGATCTTCTCCGACATCCTCGTGCCGGCTGCCGCGATGGGGCTCGACGTCCAGTTCCGCGAGGGCGAGGGTCCGACGCTCGCGCCGCCCGTGCGCACCGCGGAGGACGTCGAGAGGCTGCGCGATTTCGTCCCCGGGGAGGCGACTGCCTTCGTCGGCGAGGCGATCCGCAGGGTGCGCGCGGAGCTCGGGAGCGAGAAGGCGATCCTCGGCTTCTGCGGCGCGCCGTGGACGACCGCGAGCTACATGATCGAGGGCGGGTCGAGCCGCGACTTCGAGAATGCCAAGCGCATGCTGTACGGGGAGCCCAAGACGTTCGATCGCTTGTGCTCGCGCCTGGTCGACAACCTGATCCCCTACCTCGGGATGCAGGTCGAGGCGGGCGCGGACGCGGTGCAGATCTTCGACTCGTGGGGCGGCGCGCTCGACGCGGCCACGTGGCGCCGTGCGATCCTGCCGCACACGAGCCGGCTCGTTGCGGGCGCGAAGAGGCACGGGGTTCCTGTGATCCTGTTCGTCAACGGCGCGAGCCACCTTCTGCAGGCGATGGCCGGCGCCGGCGCGAACGTGATCGGTCTCGACTGGCGCGTCGCCCCGTCGGAGGCGATCCGCCACGTCGGCGCGCGTGCGGCGCTGCAGGGAAACCTCGATCCGTGCGCGCTCTTCGCCCCGGTCGAGGTGGTCGAACGCGAGACGAATCGCGTGCTCGACGAATTCGCGCCGCAGGAGGGCTACGTCTTCAACCTGGGGAGCGGGATCCTCCCCGGCACGCCGGTCGAGAGCATGGACGCCGTGTTCCGCACGGTGCGCGCGCGGCGAGGGAAGGCGTGAGGCCATGAGCGCGATGCCCGCGGTCTCCCGCGCGTTGCTGGAGAAGTACGCGACCTCCGCGCCGCGCTACACGTCGTACCCGACGGCGGTCGACTGGGAGAAGGACTTCGACGGCTCGCGCTATCCGAAGCTCCTCGAGCAGGCCGCGCAGGGGACCGGGCCGCTCTCGGTGTACGTCCACCTGCCGTTCTGCCGCGAGCTGTGCCTGTTCTGCGGTTGCAACGTGGTGATCTCGCGCAACACGAGCCGCTACGACGCGTACCTCGACCGGCTCGAGGCCGAATTCGACACCGTTCGCGCGAGCGGGATCGGCGCGCGGCCAGTGCGCCAGTACCACTGGGGAGGCGGCACGCCGACGCAGCTCGACCTCGCGCGGCTCGAGCGCGTGCAGGGCGCCTTCGAGAAGACGTTCCGTCTCGACGAGGACGCCGAGGTTGCGATCGAGGTCGACCCGCGCGTGACGACGCGCGATCAGATCGCGTTCCTGGCTGCGCACGGATTCAACCGCGTCTCGATGGGCGTCCAGGACTTCGAGCCGACGGTCCAGAAGGCGATCAAGCGCGTCCAGAGCGAGGAGAAGACCCGCGAGGTCGTCGACGCCGCGCGCGAGCACAAGATCCCGTCGGTGAACATCGACCTGATCTACGGTTTGCCGCTCCAGACGCCGCGGAGCTTCGAGAGGACGGTCGAGCGCGTCATCGCCATCCGCCCCGAGCGGGTGGCGCTGTTCCACTACGCACACGTTCCGTGGCTCAAGCGCCACCAGACTGCTCTCGAGACCGACGACGCCCCGCAGCTCGACACGAAGTTCACGATCTTCTGCCGCGCCGTCGAGCAGTTCGAGGACGCCGGCTACGTGTACATCGGCCTCGACCACTTCGCGGTGCCCGAGGACGAGCTCGCGGTCGCGCTGAAGGAGGAGAAGCTGCAGCGCAACTTCATGGGCTACACGACGCGCCGCGGGGACGACCTCGTGGCGCTGGGCGTGTCGAGCATCGGCGACGTGGCCGGCTGCTACGTGCAGAACGCTCCGAAGGAGTTCGAGTACGAGGCCAGCGTGAAGGAGAAGGGTCACGCCGTCCTGCGCGGCCACGAGCTCTCGGCCGAGGACCGGCTGCGCCGCGACGTGATTTTGGGGCTGATGTGCAACGGGATCCTGCGAAAGGGCGATGTCGAGGCGCGCAACGGGATCGTCTTCGATCAGACGTTCGCGGTGGAGCTGGCCGAGCTCGAGCCCCTCCAGGACGACGGTCTCGTCAGACTAGAGCCGGATGCGATCCGCCTGACGACGCTCGGTCAGATGTTCATGCGCAACGTCGCGCTGCCGTTCGACCGGTACTTCCGTGAGCGCAAGGCCAAGGGCGACGACAAGAAGCCGACGTTCTCGAAGACGCTGTAGCGGCCAGAACCGCGGCCCGTCGACGGATCTACAGCCGCGCGACGACGACTTCGCCGGGAACGGGCGTGATCGGGATCCGCGAGACTTCCTGTCCGGCCTTCGTCAACACGACCGTCCGCGCCGCCTCGGTCGTCGAGACCACGTCGGAGCGGCCGTCGACTACCGGGACATTCTGGCCGCTGCTCGACGTCGGACCGCGCCATCGGTTCAAGGTGAGCTTCTTCCCTTCTCCATCGAGCACGAAGAACGCATCCGCTTCTCCCGCGCGTCCGCCCAGATCCACCTGGAGGTGGCATCGCATCGAGACCACGATCTCGAGCTGGTCGAGCGCGGCCCCGGACGGTGGATCCCAACGGAACATGATGTCGATCGTCCGCCCCGAGACCTGGAAGCACAGGCCGTCTGTAGCGAGTGCGTCGAAGTGGAAGCGACCGTCGGGGTCGGTGGTTGCCGACCTGCCGAATGTCGGCGGCAGTGGATGGACATTCATCAGATCCTTGCTCATCGCGAACGCCCACTGCTCGAGCGGTTTTCCGGGGAACACGAGCACGCCCGGAACGGACTTCCCTGTCAGGGAAACGACGCGTCCCGCGACTTGCTTGCACGCGTCCGAGCGCGGCAGCGTGAGGACGACGTCGCGGCTCCCGGCCGCGATCGGCTCGCTCGAGACCGAGCGCAGCGTGCGCCCGTCGAACGCCGCGAAGCGGTAGCTGCCGGGCATCAGACCGCCGATCTCGAACTTCCCCTCGGCGTCCGCCCGGGCCTTGTCCTCGAAACGATCGCCGCGCAGCAACCCCTCGATCGATCGGAGCCAAGCGATGTGGCCCACCTCCTCCTCGATCGGTCCGAAGGGATGCTCGTCGATGGCGGAGACCTCTGCGCCCGCGACGGGCTTGCTCTCGGGGTCGACGACGCGTCCGCGGGTCGAGAGCGGAGTGCCGCCCAGTCGGACCGTGAGGAACGCCGGCCAGCCCCCCTCGGGCTTGTGCACGCGGCCAGGCAGGAATCCCGCCTTCACCGAGAGCACCTCGTCGCGACGGGAGCCGTCGGCCACTCCATTCGGCCCGACGAGGACGTTATCTCCGGGCTCGAACTCGAAGCGTCCCCGCTCGTCGGTGAGCGTCGTCTTGTCTCCGCACTCGACGTAGGCGCGTGCGACAGGCTTGTCGGCGGGATCGACTACTTCACCGCGCAGCACAAGATGCTCGCCGTGAGCCAGGACGATGCGCAGATCGTGGACCGGACGTTCAGGAGATGGTTGGCTCCAGGGCTGGTAGCCGGGAGCATGAGCATCGAGAGTCGCTCCTTTTCTCGCGGGTACGGCGGGTGCGTCCTCGAGCTCGAAGCGACCGTCCGGTCCGGACTTCGTTCGGAAAGGAACCTCGAACGACGCGTCCGATGCGCCGCCGATCGACCGCAAGAACACGCGCTCCGCTCGGACTTCGATCTCGGCCTCGGGCACGGGCTGCCCGTCGGCGTCGACCACGACTCCGGCGATGTCGATGGCCGGAGCGACGACGACGGTCAGGCCTTCCTGCGGGATGCTGCTCCATATGTCGACGCCAAGAACGGTTGCGAATTCGGGGCTCGCCGCGACGAGCGCCTCGGCCGATTTCGGAATCGGGATCTCGAAGGTCCCATCCGCCCGACTGATCATGGACGATGAGGTGGCCTCT
This sequence comes from Planctomycetota bacterium, assembly GCA_041488095.1. GTDB lineage: Bacteria > Planctomycetota > UBA1135 > UBA1135 > DASYPQ01. The sequence continues at coordinate 18,496 of JBGPOP010000004.1, read as the reverse complement.
GAACCCAAGCGGCGCCGAGCGGCCTCTTGAATCGGCACGAATGCGAGCGGAACTCCTCCGACCGGCCTACCTTCGACGTCGATCACGCGGCCGCGCGCGAGGGGGTGGGCCTCCGCTGCGTCACCGGTACTCGATGCGGGACGTTTCTCGACCGAAGGAGCCGACGCTCCGACGCGCTCTCCGGCCGTCGGCGTGGCGGCGAGCGTCGCAGCTTGGGTCTCGAGCGGTTGCAGATCGGGCGCGGATGTCGCTATCGACGTCATGGGCGTCGATTCCGATCGCTCGATGACTCTCCAAGCAATCGTCGTCGCGCCGGCCAGGACGACGGCGACGACCGCGATCTTGATCTTCGTGTTCACGAGTGCGGCTCCCAGAATGGCGGCCGGGAGTCCCGGCCAGCCGGCGAGTGGAATCAACGCGGGGAGCCATGCCTGACGATCGCCTCCGTTCCTGCGATCCAGCTCGGCGCGAAGCTTCTCGAGGCCGCGCGAGAGCCGCGTCTTGACCGTCTTCACCGGAACGCCGTCCCGTCGCGCGATCTCGCGCGGCGGAAGGCCTTCGTAGTAACGCCGGTAGATCGCGCTCCGGTACGGCTCGTCGAGCGCGAGCACGACCTCGAAGAGCGCGCGTTGGATCGCGATCCCTTCGACCGTGTCGTGCGCCGACTTCGTCGCCTCCGGCCGCGCCGTCGACGACTCCCGCTCCGCGCGCCGCTGCTCGCCGCGCCGCTCCTGTCGCGCGAAGTTGCGCAACACGGCCGCGAGCCAGCGCTTGAGCGGCGTCGCCGGCCCGGGAGGATGCTCGAGCGCCGCAACCCAGGTCTGCTGGACGAGATCGTCGACCCGGTTGGAATCGGCGACGAGGCTGCGCGCGAGGGATCGGATCCGGCCCGCGTGGGCGAGGAGCGCTTGGAGGTCGGGGCCTGCGGGCGGGGTCATGGCTCACCGGATCCGATGCCGCGGTCCGGGAATCGACCTCATTGTGCCCCGGAAAACGCTCGGAGGCTGGGCCGACCGATGTGCCAGACCCTAGAGCAGCTCTCCCCGCAGCACCGTCACCGCCTGGCCCGAGAGCAGCACGCGATCCTTCACCACGCGCATGCGCACCTCTCCGCCGCGCGCCGACGCCTGCCAGCCGACCATCTCGTCCTTGCCCAGGCGCTGGCGCCAGTACGGGGCGAGGCAGCAGTGCGCCGAACCCGTGACCGGATCCTCGTCGACGCCCGCCGCGGGCGCGAAGAATCGGCTGACGAAGTCGAAGCCTCCCCGCGCCCGGCTCGTCACGATCACTCCGCGCGCGTCGACGGTCCGCAGGAGGGCGAAGTCGGGCGCGAGCGACCGCACCTCCTCCTCCGACCCGACTTCGACCAGCCAGTCGTAGTGGCTCCTCGCCGTGTTCCTCGGCTTCGCGCGCAGCGCCTCGACGAGCCCGGGCGGCGCGGCGGCGTCGTTCGCAGGCTTGCTGGGGAAGTCCATCTCGATCCAGAAGCCCTTGCGCGAGCACGTGAGCAGGCCGCTCTTCGTGTGGAAGCGCGCGGTCGCGTCCTTCGCGAGCCGCCCCGTCTCCCACAGCGCGTGTGCGCTCGCGAGCGTCGCGTGGCCGCACAGGTCGACCTCGACCGTCGGCGTGAACCAGCGCAGGTCGTAGCCGTCCGCGCGCGGCGACAGGAACGCCGTCTCGGACAGGTTCATCTCGCGCGCGACGTTCTGCATCCAGCGCTCGTCGCGGCGCGAGTCGAGCAGGCACACCGCCGCCGGATTGCCGCCGAACGGCTTGTCGGTGAATGCATCGACCTGGATCAGGGGAACGGACACGGCGCCTTCTCCGCGACGACGGGACCCCGGTCGCGCGAGGATCGGGCGCAGTGTAGCAGGGAAACGAGCGCGGGGCCGGCCTGAGGCCGACCCCGCGCTGAAGCTCATGAAGAACCCGTCAACCGGGGGTTGACAGGCTCGTCCATGTCACGGACCCCATTCGATCTCCATGCCGCCCGTAATGTTGAACGTGGCGCCCAACGGGAAGGGGCAGAAGAGGGGATCGGGGTCGCGATAGATCACGTGGTACACGCGCGTGGTGCCCGGTGCGAGCGGATCCCCGAGCGCGGCCGAGCGGGCCGAGATCGAGAGATCGCCACCCCCCGGCTTCGAAATCGAACCGGCGACGGCGTTCCCGAAGTACATGCGCTTCAGGGCCGGGCCCATGCAGCCGACGCCGTCGCCGAAGACGCGAGCGGCGGCCAGATGGCCCTGCCAGAACATGGAGAACGCTGCCGGACGCTCGTTCGAAGCCGTCAGCACCACCGTATCGGCCGAGATGAGGGCATTGCCGGTGGCGGCCAGGAGCCCGCCGCCGGTGCCGATCGAGTTGTCGCAGCCGTAGCCGGGCAGGCCGGTGTTGCCGCACGGGCAGGCATGTCCTGTCCCGTCGCCGAAGCAGAAGGGAGTGATGGTGAACGCGGGACCGCAGTCGGCCCGCAGCAGCCACACGCCCGGGAGACCGATCGAGTCGAGCTCGAGCGGCGGGACGTTGTTGGCGCCCAGGTTGCCGTAGTTCAACGTACCGGGCGTCTGGGCGACTGCCCAAGCGCGGCCACCGGAGGAGACACAGGTCTGGTCCAGCGGAGCAGGGAACTGGCCCGGGACGGTTACGACGCCCGCGCCGACGAAGTAGACGCCGCTCACCCAGACCGGGGTCGGGAGGTTCACCGTGTTCAGGATGTCGGTGTCGACGTTCTGCACGGTGGTGGCGACGAGCTCCAGGAGCACGGCGTCGGTCGGATTTCCGTCATCGTTGGGGTCGTCCCAGACTGCGATCGAGGCCGGCGACCCGTTGGGCGGCGTGAGACCCGGGAACGCCAGGCCTCCCCACGCCGTCGAGATCGATGTGATCTTCTTGAGCTCGCCGGCTGCGCCGAATTTGTGCAGCCAAGCGATCTCGCCGTTGGCGTTGATGCCGACCAGGTTTTCCGTGGAACCGTCGTCATAGGCACAGCCGGTCAGGACCGGGCTGAGGCCGATCGTGAACGTGCCCGATCCACCGGCGGCGCCGGGGAAGGTGCCGAGCTGGATCGTGTAGTCGTTACCCGCGGTCGCGGTGAACGACACCTGTGATTGGAAGTTGCACGTATCGTCGTTGCAGGCGACCGCCGATCCCGTCGGGCATCCGGCGCCGTTGTACACGGCCAGCTTCGTGTCGACCCCGGTCTGCCCACACAGGAAGATGCAGGCGGTTCCGGAGGTCGGCGCGTTCCAGGTGTACCAGGTGTCGTGGTCGATGACCGTCGAGCCGAAGAAGAAACAGATGCTTTCGGCCTGGCCTTGCGTTCCCGTCGTCGCGCTTGAGTTGTTGAAGGGGAACGAGCCCAGGCCGGCGATCACGGTCGGAGTACCGCAGAGGTCATTGGCGGGCGGCGGCGGCGGGGCTGCGAGAGTGAAGGTCCCGGAGCCTGTCGATGCGCTGAAGCCCCCGATGCGTAGGGTGTAGATGTTGCCTATCACCGCGCTGAAGCTCGTCTGCGAGACGAGACCGCAGGAGTCGTCGTTGCAGGCGATCGCCGTGCCGGGAGTGGGACACCCGGCTCCGTTGTATACGGCGATGACCGTGTCCCCGCCACCACCGCCGCAAAGGCTGAAGACCACGCTCCCAGTCGACGGCGCCATCCAGTTGTACCAGACGTCGTGATTGGCGCTGCCGCAGCTTTCCGCGCCACCATCCGTGGTCGCCCCGACGGTCGTCCAAGGGAATGGGCCGCCGCCCACGACGGTGGTCGGTGACGAGCAGCTGTCGTTGAGCACGGGCGGCGGGGGGCCGGAGATCGCGAACGTCCCGCTGCCTGTGCCTCCGTTCCAGCCGCAGAGCTGAATCGTGTAGCTGTTGCCCGCGGTCGCGGCGAACGAGATCTGCGATTGAAGGCCGCAGAAGTCGTCGTTGCAGGTGATCCACGAGCCGGGAACGGGGCACCCCACACCGTTGTACACCGCGAGGACGGAGTCGAGGGTCGACCCGCCGCAAAGGCTGACGGTCGAGGATCCGGTCCCCGGCGCCACCCAGGTGAACCAGACGTCTCCAGTGCCAAGCGAGCAATTGGTGCCGTCCGTGGTCGCCCCGACGTCGCTGAAGGGGAAGGACCCGTAGCCCACGACGGTGCTAGGCGCCGAACAGCTGTCGTTGGGCGGGGGCGGCGGGGGACCGGAGATCGAGAACGTCCCAGTGCCTGTGAGTCCGGCATAGCCCGCGAGTTGAATCGTGTAGCTGTTGCCCAACGTCGCAGCGAACGTCACCTGCGATTGGTCCGAGCCGCAGAAAGTATCATTGCAGGCGATCCACGTGCCCGGAGTGGGACACCCGACGCCGTTGTACACCGCGAGAACGGTGTCGAACGTCGTTCCGCCGCAAAGACTGACGACGACGGATCCGGTCGAGGGCGCCACCCAGGTGTACCAGATGTCTGCGCCGATAAACGCGCAAGCGGTGCCATCCGTGGTGGCGCCTACGTTGTCGAAGGGGAAGGTGCCGAGGCCCACGACGGTGATGGGTGTCGCGCAGCTGTCGTTGGTTCCGACGAACTGATTGCCCGGGCCGCTCTTCGGGGCCCGGCTGTTCACGCCATTCCCCTTGGTCCCGACGGACTGATTGCTCGGGCCCGGAACGCTCTTCGGGCCCATGTAGTTCGCGCCATCCCCCTTCTTGGGGACAGCCTTGGGATCAGGCACCTGCTTGGTGGTGGGGAGGGGCGGGCGAGTCGATGTGATCTGGGCGCTGGCCGTGCTCAAGGCCGAACCCAGCAGCACAGCGGCTGCGATACTGAGATGCTTCATGGCTAGGACTCTTTCCGAGTGTGGGTTTCTGGGTGGCGAGCACCCCTGGGTGAAACGGGGGGGGCGGATGAGCGAGCACCCCACGGCACCCGACGATCCGGCGACGATCGTCACCAGATCCAGCGGAGCAAACCGGGGGGGCGGGAGGAGTTCTCCCTCGATGAAAGTCTAAAGGTTCCGCCCCGATTTGGGGGGTATGTAAGTCGCAAAAAGCCCGTGCGGGGTGGCCGCGGGCCGGAGGAGCGGAGGTAGATAGGATCCTTCCCATGGGGATCTCGGTTGCCTGCCGGGCCTGGCTCGTCGTGACGGCGGGCCTCCTGACCGGCTGCGGCGCGGGCGGCCACCCGGACGGCGGCCCATCCCGCCGCCCCGACATCGTCCTGGTCTCGATCGACTCCCTGCGCCCCGACCACCTCGGCTGCTACGGCTACCGGAATCCGACCAGCCCGACGATCGACCGGCTCGCGCGGGAGGGAGTGCGCTGCGAGACGGCCGTCAGCACGACCTCGTGGACGCTGCCGGCGCACGCGGCGATGCTCACAGGCCTGTTCGATTCCGCGCACGGGGTCGTCGACAACGGGATGCGGCTCCCGGATGCCGTGCGCACTTTGGCTGAGGTGCTCCACGATTCAGGGTGGAGGACGGCAGGGTTCTTCGGCGGGCCGTACCTCGATCCGAGCTACGGATTCGGGCGAGGCTTCGACCGCTACGAGAGCTGCATGAGCCCGACCGCGGAATCCTCCCGTCTCGACGTCACGGGGCCGCGCACGGTGGAGGCGGCGACGCGCTGGCTGGATGCAGAGATGGACCAGCCGGAGGCAGGGCCCATCTTCCTCTTCCTCCACCTGTGGGACGTCCACTACGACTACAGGCCTCCACCCGGGTACGCGGAACGCTTCGATCCCGACTACGCCGGGAGCCTCGACGCGAGCGACCTGCCCGACAATCCGGCGATCGAGCCGCGGATGTCCCCGCGGGACTTCGCTCACCTCGTCGCGCTCTACGACGGCGAGATCCGCTTCACCGACGAGAACCTCGGTCGGATCCTGGCCGGGATCGAGCGCCGCGGGCGGTTGAAGGACGCGCTCGTGATCGTCACCGCCGACCACGGCGAGGAATTCTTCGAGCACGGGGGCAAGGGACACCAGAAGACGCTCTTCGACGAGGTCGTGCGGGTTCCCATGGTGCTGCGCTGGCCTGGGCACTTGACTGCCGGCCGTGTGGTGAAGGACCCGGTGCGGATCGTCGACCTGATGCCCACGATCCTCGCGCTGGCCGGCGTCGCCGAGCGACCGTCGATGCAGGGGCGCGACATCGGCCCGCTGCTGCGCGGCGAGGCGATGGACCCCGCGCCCGCGCTGATGGAGCTGCACGTCGACAAGAACGACATCCGCGGCCTGCGCACGGCGGAGGCGAAGACGATCTCGTGGCGCCACGCCGGCGTGACCTGCCTCTACGACCTCGTGCGCGACCCGCGCGAGGAGCAGCCGCTCGCCGAGGCATCCCCGAGGCTCGAGAAGGCGTCGGCCGAGCTCGACCGCGCGGCAGAGGAGGCCGCCGCCTTCGCGCACGGCCGCCCGGCGGCGACCTTCGAGGTCCCCGCGGAGCTGAAGCGCAGGCTGGGTGTCCTGGGCTACGCCGGCGAAGGCGCGGCGCCGCCGCGGCCGGGGAACAAGTGACCCCGCCGCGGGTGATCGTCGCCGGAGCCGGGCTCTCGGGACTCGCGTGCGCGTTCGACCTCGTCCGCGGAGGCGCCGACGTCACGGTCCTCGAGGCGGGCGAGCGATCCGGAGGCGTCGTCGGCACGGTCGAGCGCGAGGGGTTCCGATTCGAGCTGGGCCCGAACACGATCCCAGCCTCGTCGGAGCAGTTCCGCCGGCTGTGCGGCGACCTCGGCCTCGCCGGCAGGCTGATCGCGTCCTCCCCCGCGGCCGACGAGCGCTACCTCTTCCTCGACGGCAGGCTTCGTCTTCTTCCGACCTCGCCGGCCTCGTTCCTCCTCTCGCCTGTGCTCTCGCTGCGCGCGCGCCTGTTCGTGTGCACCGAGATCCTGCGCCGCTGGAAGCCGCCACCCGACGGCGCGCCCGAGCCCGATTTCGCCACGTTCATCTCCGAGCGGCTCGGCCCGGAAGCGGCGCGCGTCCTCGCCGGCGCGTTCGTGCGCGGGGTGTACGCGGCCGACCTCTCCGACCTCGGCGCGAAGAGCGCGTTCCCGCGCATGTGGAAGGCCTGCGAGGAGCACGGCGGCCTCGTGCGCGGCCTGCGCGCGTCGATGCGCAAGGCGATGCCCGAGCTCCCCGGCCCCCAAGTGCCCCGCACGGCGCTGCTTTCGTTCCCCGAAGGCCTCCGGGAGATCGTCGACGCGCTCGCACGGTCGTTGGGGAACCGACTGCGGACGCGCACTCCGGTCGAGCGGCTGGAGCGCTCGGCCTCGGGTTGGCGCGCGAGCACCGCGGCGGGCGACGCGATCGAGGCCCCTCACCTCGTGCTCGCCGTCCCAGCTCCCGTGGCGGCGCGGCTCCTTGCGCCCGTCGCTCCGCGCGAGTTCCCGCTCGATCACCTGCGACGCGTCCGTCACGCCAGCGTCACGCTCGTCCACCTCGGCCTCGCGGGCGTCGAGCTCCCGCGCCTCCCCCGCGGCTTCGGCTATCTCGTCCCGCCGCGTGCGGCCGCTCCCCCGACCGCCGGGAGGAACCGCGCGGTGAGGGGCGAGCCGCGCGCGCTGGGTACGATCTTCACCTCGAACCTGTTCCCGGGGCGCGCTCCGGAGGGCTGCGTCGCGGTGTCGAGCTTCTACCAGAGCGGTGACGTCGATGGCCTGGACGAGCGGGCGCAGAGCGCGCTCGCGTGCGAGGATCTCTCGCGCGCACTCGGGGAGCCGCGCGTCCCCCGCACCCGCGTCGCCGACATTCGCCGCTGGAGGGACGTGATCCCGCGCTACGCGCCGGGCCACCTGGAACGGATGGACGAGATCGAGCGCACCGCACGCGAGCATCTCCCCGGCCTGCACCTGGCGGGGAGCTACGTCGCCGGCGTCTCCGTGGAGCAGGTCGTCGCGCGGGGCCGCGCCGTGGCCGCGGAGATCCTGCGATGAAGGAGGCGCTCCGGGCCCTGTCGGTCCTTCTTCCGACCGGCTACATGCTGGCGGCCTTCCTCCATGGGATGGCCTTCGGCGGTCCGGGCGCTCCGCGGGTCGACGGCCTGCGCCGCGCCGCGCTGCGGACGACGCTCCTCGTCCACCTCGCCTACTTTCTCCTGCGCGCTCGAGCGCTCGGACACTTCCCGGTCAGCGACGTGTGGTCGACGGTCTCTGCGGTCGCGCTGTGCGCGGCCGCGTTGTACAGCATCATCGCGCGCAGGTCCGCAGGGGCGGGCACGGGCGGGGTGGTCCTCGGGTTCGTGTTCCTCCTGCAGCTGATCTCGTCGGCTTTCGGGCCGGCGGAGATCGTCCCGCGAACGGGCGGCATGGGGCCGTTCCAGATCCTCCACGTCGCCACGAGTGTCCTGGCTGCGGCTGCGCTGGTTCTCTCGGGCGTGCACGGGATCCTCTACCTGGTGCTCTTCCGCCAGATGCGGGAGCGGCGCTTCGGCCCCGTGTTCGCGCACCTTCCCGATCTCGACGTGCTGGCGCGGATGACGCGCTCGGCGGCGCTCGCGGGATTCGTGTTCCTGACCGTCGGCGTCAACGTCGGCATCGCCATGGCGCACTCCCAGAACTCGCCCGGCTTCCGCTATGCCGCGCCCGAGGTGCTGTTCTCGATCCTCCTGTGGATCCACTTCGGCGTGATCGCCTTCAGCCGGTACATCCAGGGCTTCAGCGCGCGTCGCGCCTCCTTCGCGGCGGCGGGGGGGCTGATCGCGCTCCTGCTCTCGCTGGTCCTGATCCTCTTCCCGGGGCATTCGTTCCACTCCGGGCTCTAGCCGCATGGACCTCGGCCTGACCCTCGTCGGCACCTCGCACCGCACCGCGCCCCTCCAGGTTCGCGAGCGCTACGTGGTCAGCCAGGCCGACCTTCCCGCGTGCCTCGTGGCGATGGCGGGAATCGAAGGAGTGAAGGAGGCCTTCGTCCTTTCGACTTGCAACCGCACGGAAGCGCTCGTCGTCGGCGATCCCGGCACGGATCTCGTGCCGGGCGTGCGCGCGCAGATCTTCCGCAACCTTCCGGACGGGCAGATCTACGTCTGGCGCGGCGTCCAGGCGCTGATCCACGTCTTCCGCGTGGCCGGCGGGCTCGACAGCGTGGTCGTCGGCGAGAGCGAGGTGCTGGGACAGATGAAGCGCGGTCTCGAGGCCGCGCAGCTGGCGCGGACACTCGGGCCGACGCTCAAGCCGCTGCTCCAGCAGGCTCTGCACGTCGGCAAGCGCGTGCGCAGCGAGACCGAGGTCGGCCAGGGCACCCTCTCGGTCGCGCGCGTCGCGGTCGACGTCGCGGCGCACGCCTTCGGGCGCTTCGACGGCTGCCGCGCGCTCGTCGTCGGCGCGGGCGAGACCGGCATCCTGGTCGCGCGTCACCTCGTCGACCGCGGGCTCCGGGCGCTCACCTTCGCCAACCGCACGCTCGAGCGGGCCCAGGAGGCGGCGGCCGAGCTCGGCGGGCGCGCGTTCGGGCTCGAGGACGTCCGCGCCCTCGCGGCGGAGGCGGACATCGTGGTCACCTGCGTGGAGGGGACCGCGGTGCAGCTCGATGCCGAGGCTTTCGATCCGCGCGCCTTGCGGAAGCGCGACCGACCGCTGCTCGCGCTCGACCTCTCCGTGCCGCGCGCGATCGATGAACTGCTCGCGCGGCTCCCGAACGTCCTGCTCTACGACCTCGACGACCTCCAGAGGGTCGTCCGGGAGAACCGCGAGGGCCGCGCCGAGGCGATCGAGGGCTCGGCCGAGATCCTGGTCTCCGAGCTGCACAAGTTCCTCGCGCTGCGCGCCTACGCCTCCTTCACGCCGGCGATCGCGGCGATGCGCGAGCGCTTCGAGACCGTGCGCGACGCGGTGCTCGATTCGGTGGCGGGCGCGCGCAGCGACAAGAAGGACCTCCAGATCGCGCACGAGCTCTCGCGGCGGCTGCTCGACGTCGCGCTCGATCAGATGAAGGCGGGTGCGCGGGCGACGAGCTCGGAGGAGGCGCTCGACCGCGAGTACCAGCGTTTCCTGGAGAGCCTCTCGTCCGGAGAGCGTCCGTGAAGATCGTTCTCGCGACGCGCGGGAGCCCGCTCGCGCTGTGGCAGGCCGAGGCGGTGCGGCGCCTGCTGCGCATCGCGCACCCCGAGGCCGCCGTGGAGCTGAAGATCATCCACTCCACGGGTGACCGCGACGGCCGCCTCGACCTCGCCAGCCTCGGACGCATCGGGGTCTTCACCGCGGAGATCGACCGAGCCGTCCTCGAGGGCGAGGCGGACGCGGGCGTGCACAGCCTGAAGGACATGACCACGAGCTTTCCGGTCGGCCTCGTGCTCGGAGGAACGCTCGCGCGCGGGAGCGCCGAGGATGCGCTGGTATCGCGGGACGGGAAGACGCTCGCGGATCTTCCGCCGCGCGCACGCGTTGCCACGGGATCGGCGCGACGCGTGGCGATGTTGAAGCGCGCGAGACCCGACCTGGAGATCGCTGCAATCCGAGGCAATGTCGACACACGCCTCGAGAAGCTCGAGCTCGGCGAGGCCGAGGCCCTCGTCATGGCATGCGCCGGGCTCGAGCGGCTCGGATACTCGGAGCGCATCGCCGAGATCCTGGGGCCGCCGCGCTTCCTGCCCGCCGTCGGCCAGGGCATCGTCGGCCTGACCTGCCGCACGGACGACGATCGGGTCGCCCGGGTCCTCTCGGCGATCACGGACCGCGAGACCTGGGCCGAGGCGTTGGCCGAGCGGGCCTTGCTGCACGCCCTGCACGGCGGCTGCAACGCCCCGATCGGCGCGCGGGCGCGAGCGGTCGAGAACGCGATCTCGATCCGCGCCTGCGTCCTTGCCGCGGACGGGGCGCAGAGCATCGAGGGCGACCGTTCGGGCCCGATCGGCGAGGCGGAGAGGATCGGGCGGAGCCTGGCCGAGGACCTGGCCGCGCGCGGGGCGGCGAAGCTCGTCGAGGCGGCGCGCTTGCGATGAAGCGCGTGCTCGTCACCGGCCCCGCCGAGCGACTCGCCGACTACGCGCAGGCTGCGCGCTCCGCCGGATGGGAGGCGATCGAGGCGGCGCTGCTCCGGATCGAGCCCAGGCCCTTCGCGTCCGCGAGCCTGCGCGCGGGCGCATGCGACTGGATCTGCCTCACCAGCGCCAGCGCGCTCCCCTTCCTCGAGTTGGCGCTCGCCTCGCGCCCGGACCTGCGCTCGGCCTCCCTCGCGGCCGTCGGCGAGCGCACAGCTGAACGCGCCGTGGCGCTCGGCCTGAAGCTCGGCCTCGAGCCGGCTGCGGACGCATCCACTCTCGTCCGCGCTCTCCTGGCGCGATCCCCGCAGGGTGCCCGCATCCTGTGGCCGCGCGGAAACCTTTCCGACGACTTCGCGCGGGCGCTGCGCGAAGGTGGGCTCGAGGTCGAAGACCCGCTCGCGTACACGACTCACGCCGTCGAGGGCGGGGAACCGCTGCCACCGGCCGAGGCCGTGTTCTTCGCCAGCCCATCGGCTGTCCGGGCCTGGCACGAGCGCGTCGGCGAGAGCCAGCGGCGGATCGCGATCGCGATCGGCCGCACGACCTTCGACGCGCTGCTGCAGGAGACAGAGGCGCGTTTCTTCGATACGATCTCCCTTCCGCAACCGACCCCCGAAGCCTTGGGCTTCGTCCTCGCGCACCTCGATCTCGAGACACCGCCATGAGCTACTCCCCCACGACCGGCATGGGCCAGGCGATGACCCCGGGCCCGGGCGAGGAGCCGCCGCCGCTGCCGCCCGAGTTCCTCGTGCAGCGCCCGCGCCGCCTGCGATCGCATCCGGCGCTGCGCCGGCTCGTGCGCGAGACGCAGGTCACGAAGGACGACCTCGTGCTGCCGCTGTTCGTCGTCGAGGGCAAGGGCGTGCGATCCGCGGTGACGTCGATGCCGGGCGTCCATCGCGAGTCGGTCGACCGCCTGTCCGAGACCTGCCGCGAGGCGGAGCAGCTCGGGATCCCGGCCGTGATCCTCTTCGGGGTGCCGGACAAGAAGGACGCGGAGGGAAGGCTGGCCTGGTCGCCCGAGGGCATCGTGCAGCGCGCGCTGGAGCGCATCGCGAGCGCCGCGCCGTCGCTCCTGCGGATCGCCGACCTGTGCTTCTGCGAGTACACCGACCACGGCCACTGCGGCGTGCTGACGCCCGAGGGGGACGTCGACAACGACGCGACGCTCGAGAACCTGGAGCTGCAGGCCTCGTCGCTGGCCGACGCCGGTGCGCAGGTGATCGCGCCGAGCGGGATGATGGACGGGCAGGTCGGCTCGATCCGAGCCGCGCTCGACGAGGCCGGGCACCTGAACGTCGCGATCCTCGCCTACGCAGCCAAGTACGCGAGCGCGTTCTACGGGCCGTTCCGCGACGCGGCCGACTCGGCGCCGGCGTTCGGGGACCGGAACACGTACCAGATGGACCCCGCGAACAGCGACGAAGCGATCCGCGAGGTGGAGCTCGACCTGAAGCAGGGCGCCGACATAATCATGGTGAAGCCCGCGATGCCCTGCCTCGACATCGTCCGGCGGGTGCGCGAGCGCTTCGGCGTGCCGCTGTGCGCCTACCAGGTCAGCGGCGAGTACGCGATGATCAAGGCTGCGGCGGCGAAGAAGTGGATCGACGAGCAGCGGGTGATGACGGAGTCGCTGACGTGCATCAAGCGCGCGGGGGCGGACTTCATCCTGACGTACTACGCACGGGAGATGGCGAAGACGCTGCGCTAGGCGCGCCGCTTCCCGGCTCCTCTCTTCTCCATCATCCTGAGCAGCAGCACGAGCTGCCCGAGGTGGTAGCTGTTGTGGCTCGCCGCCAGGAACAGCTCGAGGAGCAGCGTCGCTTCGGGCGCGTGGCGCAAGGGTACGAGCAGGTCGCGCCTCGGATCGGCCGCGAGACGCATGAGCGCGCGACGGTCGGCGAGGAACGCGCGCGCGCTGCGAGCCCACGCGCGTGAATCGGGCGGAGCGGACGTCGCCGGCCAGTAGCCCTCGGGCCACTTCGGCGAGCGGAAGCCGGGCACCCGGCTGTACTGAAGGAGGTCCCAATGGGCGATCCGCATGTGCTCGAGGATCTCCCAGGGGGTGTGCGGCGAACCCCGAGGCTTCGCGCCTCGCAAGGAGGGCCGGAAATTCGTCAGGGCCTCCTCGGCGCGCGCGTGCGCCCCGCCCCCCCGGAGCAGATCGAGCACGAGTTTCCGAAGCGGATCGGTCCTTTTCATGTTGCCCTCGCCTGCGGGTCCCTCCGGCGGAATCGCCGGGCGGGCGCTCGAGCGAACGCTTCAGTCCGGGAGCGCCCCCCGACGATAGGAGACGTTGCGCACGAGAGCCATGTCCGACGCGCAAGTCACCCCGGGCCGGTTCCCCAGGCCCATCGAATGTCCCGAGTGCGGCGAAACCTTCGACGCGCGCGGCATCACCCCCCACCGGCGCATGCGCCACGGGATCGGGCCGGAGGCCGCGACGGAGCTGGCCGGAACGCTCTCGCGGCTCGCCCAGGTGCTCGAGCGCATGGACGAGCGTCTGGATCGCGTCGAGAAGGAGGTCGCGCGCGACGAGAAGGACGCCCCGGTGCAACCCTCGGCCCCCGTCGACGGCGAGGCGCACACCCTGGAGCACGGGTTGAACGATGTGCTCGCCGAGATCGCGCGTGTGAAGACCGAGACCGAGCGCGAGATCGCCGCCTGGGGCGGCCACCCGCAGACCGACGAGCAGAAGGCTCTGGAGCAGACCTCCTTCCAGAAGCTCGGCACGCTGCGTCGTCGCCAGGCGAGCCTGCTCTTCCGGCTCATGGAAGCCAAGGGCGAAGAGGGCGTGGACCCTCCGCTCGCCATGTAGACGCAGGTTCGATCCAGCGCTCCACCGCCGACCTGCTCTCGCGCCGGCAGGCCCGCTACACTGCGGGAGTGTGAAGCTCGACCGGTCCAGGAGCGTCTTCGACGCTGCTCAGCGTCTGATCCCCGGCGGTGTCAACAGCCCCGTGCGCGCGTATCGCTCGGTCGGCGGCACGCCGGTGCACATCGCGAGCGGCAAGGGCGCGGTCGTCACGGACCTCGACGGAAACGAGTACGTCGACCTGGTGATGAGCTACGGTCCGCTGATCCTCGGCCATGCGCACCCGCGCGTGACGGAGGCGCTCGAGCGGGCAGTCCGCCGCGGGACGACGTTCGGCGCGCCGACCGAGGGCGAGCTGGCGCTCGCGCGCAAGATCGTCGACCGCATGCAGCCGTCCGGGCCCGCGGCGAAGCCCGTGTTCGAGATGGTGCGGCTCGTGAGCTCCGGCACCGAGGCCACGATGAGCGCGCTGAGGCTTGCGCGCGCCGCGACCGGGCGCGACCTGCTGGTCAAGTTCAACGGCTGCTACCACGGTCACGGGGACAGCTTCCTCGTCAAGGCCGGCTCGGGCGCGCTGACGCACGGGGCACCCGACTCGCCCGGCGTGCCGCGCGCGCTCGCGGAGCTGACACTCGTCGCGGAATACAATGACCTCGACGGCGTGCGCGGGCTGCTCGAGAACCATAGCGGGAAGGTCGCGTGCATCATCGTCGAGCCCGTCGCGGGAAACATGGGCTGCGTGCTGCCCGCGAAGGGCTTTCTCGAGGGCCTGCGCGCGCTCTGCGACCACCACGGCGCGCTGCTGATCTTCGACGAGGTGATGACCGGCTTCCGCGTCGCGCGCGGCGGCTACCTGGAGATCTGCGGGGTGCGGCCCGACCTCGTGACGCTCGGCAAGGTGATCGGCGGCGGCCTGCCGATCGGAGCCTACGGCGGGCGGGCGGATCTGATGAAGCGCGTCTCACCGTCGGGTGACGTGTACCAGGCCGGGACGTTGTCGGGAAATCCGCTCGCGGTCGCGGCGGGGATCGCCACGCTCGAGGCGACGGAAGCACCCGGCTTCTACGAAGGGCTCGAGGAGCGCTCCGCGCAGCTCCAGGACGGCCTCGAGCACGGTGCGCGCGACGCCAGGGTTTCACTGTGGATCGGCCGCCAGGGTTCGATGCTGTGCCCCTACCTCTGGCCCGAGCCGGTGACGACCTTCGGGCAAGTGATGCGCACCGACCGCGAGCGCTGGTCGCGCTTCTTCCACGCGATGCTCGAACGCGGCGTGCTGCTTCCGCCCTCGCCCTTCGAGGCGTGGTTCGTGTCGAGCGCTCACGACGAGATGGTGATCGAGAAGGTCATTCGCGCGGCACGAGAGAGTCTCTGTTCGATCTGAAGTCCCCGGATCGGGGGCCCGAGTCCGGGATCGGAGCCGCAGCGCGCGACTGGGCCGCGGGCGTGCCCGCGGGCGAGCCGAACGGGTCGAATCCCCTACGGCCGCAGCTTCGCGTCGTACTTCTCGAACCGCAGCGCGGCGACGAACGCCTCCGGATCGGCGTCCTTCGGGATCACGACCTGCGCGAGGCCTGCCTCGAAATTGACCGCGGCCGCCACGAAGCCGGGCTTCTCCTTGAGCCTCTCATAGAGTTTCCCCGTGCAACCCGTGCAGCACATTCCCTTCACCTCGATCGTGCGCACGACGCAGCCCGGCGGGATCTCGCCGGTCAGAGCCTGCGGGGCCGGCCGGTGCGCCTCGATGTCCTTCGCCGTGGGAGCGACGTAGTCCCGCGCCGGGGCGCGCAGGGCGACGAACGCGAGGGCGAGACCCGCGAGGCCGAGCGCTGCCAGGGGGAGGATCTTTATCGTGTGCCGGCCGATCGCCTGATCGAGAGGATAACCAGGGTCGGGCCGATCCCGTCAAGATCCGTTTCCCGCGCGTCCCGGTCGAAGAGTTGTCGCGCGTGATCCGCCCGGCCACAATCCCCTCCATGAGCCCGAGGGATCCCGTTCGCGCCGCGTTCGAGGAGGCCTCCAGCGTGCTGGCAGCATTCCTCGCGGATCCCGCTTGCCTCGAGAACGTGCGCGGCTTCGTCCAGGCGGCCGTAAAGACGTTGAGGGGCGGCGGCCTGCTCATGTCCTGCGGAAACGGCGGGAGTCTGTGCGACGCGATGCACTTCGCCGAGGAATGGACCGGCCGCTTCCGCAAGAACCGCTCGGCGCTCCCTGCGATCGCCTTCTCCGACCCGAGCCAGCTCTCCTGCATCGCGAACGACTTCGGCTACGACGAGGTCTTCGCGCGCTCGGTGGAGGCCTACGGCAAGAAGGGCGATCTCCTCGTCGCCCTGTCGACGAGCGGCGACTCGAAGAACATCTTGCGCGCGCTCCAGGTCGCGCACGCGAAGGGCATCCTGACCGTCGGCCTGCTCGGCCGGGGCGGCGGCAAGGCCAGGGGCCTGGTCGACATCCCCATCGTCGTGCCGCTCGCGACCACCTCGGACCGTATCCAGGAGATCCACATCAAGGTCATCCACGCCGTGATCGAGGCCGTAGAGCGCGAGATCTTCCCCGGGAACTACGCCGCAATCTGAGCGGCGGAGCGGGCTGCGCGAACCGGGTGACCGCCCGGCCGTCGCGGCCAGGCTACGCCATTCGGCCCCTGGGCAGCTCCTCGAGAATCAAGTTATGCTCGTCGGACGGCCGCGGAGGATCGTCACCTCCCCAGCGTCTCCCTTGTCGACACAGCTCATGAACTCCTTCCCCCTCCTCTCTCTCCTCGGGACGACGGCCCTCCTCTCCGCGCCCGCCCTCGCCCAGCACGCGCAGGTCTCCTCGGTCGCCGTCCAGCCCGGCAACCCCGACCGCGTGTGGGTCTGCAACCGCGACAACGGGACCGTCGCGGTGATCGACGTTCCGACCTCGACGCTCGTGGCCGAGATCCCGGTCGGCGTCCATCCTCGCTCCCTCGCCTTCAGCGCGGACGGCTCGCGAGTGTTCGTCGCCAACCAGCGCGGCACCGTGCCGCTCGACGTCAACTTCGTCACGCCCTTCAGCGGCACCGAGCTGCGCGGCTCGCTCAGCGTGATCAGCACCGCGTCTCATGCGGTCACGACGACCCTGACGAACGTCGGCGTCGAACCCTACGGCGTGGCGGTGGCGCCGAACGGGGCCTACTTCGCGGTCAGCGGCTTCCGTTCCGGGACGGTCAAGTTCTACGACACCGCGAGTCTGTCCCAGATGGCCTCGTTCCAGTATCTCCGCAACGTCAACGACATCCCCCCGCCGTTCACGATCGCCGACGTCGACTCCAACCGCGACGGCATCGCCGACCTCGACGAGCCTCGCGGATTCGTCATCCGCTCCGACAGCCGGCGACTCTACGTCACGCACGACAAGTCGCCGTTCATCTCGTACCTGGACCTCACCCTGGACGCGAGCGGCCTTCCGATCTCGGTCGTTCTGGGCGGCAAGATCAAGGTCGACGACTATCCGTTCGACCCGGTCTTCAACCCCGTTCTGGTCCAGGTGATCAAGAGCCAGGGCAAGCCGCGCTTCCTCGAGGACATCGCCCTCTCGCCGGACGGTACCCGCGCCCTCGTTCCGCACCTGCTCCACAACGTCGATCATGACGTCAACTTCAATTTCGGCCCGGCGCTGCCCGGCGCGTTCGCCAATCGTGTGTACCCCGCGTTGACCCTGATCGATACGGTCCTGAACTCCTTCGGGGCGAGCGGCGACGCGTCGAACCGCCTGCACCACGAGCTGTCCGACCCGCCGAACCCGGCCGAGTACGTTCCCTACGGGCGTGCCAAGCGCAGCAGCGCCGGCAACATCGTCACCCTCGGTGGTCTCGGTTCACCCTTGCTGGGCGGCAGCGCCACGTTCGTCGTCGACGGGATGCAGCCGGGTGACACGGGCGTGGTCCTGATCGGCCAGGTCGAGGAGACCGGCCCGGGAACCTCGGCCGGAGCGCTCCTCCTCAGGCCGCGCTTCACCATCCCGATGGTGGGCAACACGGCCAGCCTGCCGATTCCGGGCGTGCCGAGCTACGACGGTTTCGTCGGCCTCGCGCAGGCGCTGATCACGCACCCCGGGACGGGAGAGAAGACCTACAGCACGGGCCTGCGTTTCGTCATCGGCACGCAAGGCTTCGGCGCGAACAAGATGGGGTATCGCGCCGGGCATCCCTCGCGCGTGCTCTTCAGCCCCGCAGGCGACCACGCGCTGCTCCTGAATCGCGGCTCGGAGGACGTGTTCCTGTACAAGTTGACCGGGAGCAGCATGGAGCTGCAGTGCGTCTTCCCGCCGCGGCACGGCTTCGTGCCCCGCGCGCCGCTCGACACGACGACGCCGATGGGCGACCTGCCCCTTGGCATGGCGCTCGCCCCCGACACCACGACGCCGAACAACGACGATGCGCGGCTCTACATCCTGAACGAGGCGACGCGGACGCTCTCGGTGCTGCGTGTCGACTGGGCGACCGGGACCCTTCACCGGCTCAAGAACCAGATTCCCACCCACACAGGCCCCGACGCGTTCACGCGCTCCGAGCGGCGCGGCGAGGAGCTGTTCGAGGACGCGTCCCGCCCGCAGACCTCGGGCAACTTCAACAACTCGTGCGGCTCGTGCCACTTCGAGGGCGGCGACGACGCGAATGCCTGGCAGCGCCCGGTCGGGCCGCGCGCGACGATGCCTCTCTACGGGGGCACGCGCGGCACCGGGCTGATCCTGTGGAAGGGTGTGC